>NZ_JAKUHD010000029.1:0-35945 GCF_022664325.1 Bacillus cereus group sp. BfR-BA-01310
AGTCTAAATAAAAATTGGAATTGCACCATAGATAACTTCTTATTATTAATAATATGCATTCAGGTTCTTGTCACTTTCATTTAAACAAACTTTCCCATGTCAATCAAACATTTTCTAGCATAATACTATTTCTAGGAGATTGCTTACAAGAAATTTGGAGTTTTTGTACAAAAACCTTACAATCTTTATATACAGTCGAATTCTCAAAACTGCTTAATATATATGTAACTGCAAAGTTTAATATATGGAATGCAGAAAGTAAAATAACTATGATTAATATAACTTTATCTTTCACCACATGAAATAAACTGTCTTTATAAGCCACGAATGTTCCTCCCTAAGTAATTGCTCCATTATGTAATTCTACTTATTCTATCTCAATTCGACTCTACAAATTTATTGAGATACTGACATCAACAAATAACTCGCTCTTTTTTCTATACTAGATTATCTATCGTTTCCCCTGCCCAAAATGTTCACATTTTTTTCATCTACCACTGCTTTCACTACATCTTTTTCAAAGATTACAAGATATCCAGAAGGCAATGTTAATACTTGAATCAGAGAAGGCTTCAATTTTAATAATTCATATGCATAGAACGCTTCGTACTCTTCTGTATCATCCTCATCATTAATAGGACCTATATACCAACCGGAGTCACCTTTTTCACAATCTTTTGTTCTTTCTAAGTAAATATCATCTAATTCCAATACATTTTTGGCAACAACAATTTTGTCACAAAAGCGCAGCAATTCCCCTTCAATTGTTAATGGTTTTAAAAAACTCACTTGTGTTAATAATATCCATAAAGAAATCGTCAAATCATCTGTCATATCTTCAAATGGATTCTTCGTATAATCATGTACGATAATATGAAATCCATCTTCCCTTTTATCAAGAAAATAAATCGAACAACCAACTTGTATAGAAAATCCATCTATTAAACAATCATTTTCTACTTCAGTTAAAAAATGAAATAACCCTTCTACCTGCACTTCGAAGATTTTTTCTGCCTGAGCAATGAAAGTTTTATCCCCTATCTTATTAATAAACTTTTCCACTTATTTTCTCCCTCTTTTCACAAGCACTTCTTTTTCATCCCAAATACTCACTCTATTAGAATAGGTACGACTTTATTTTTGAATATTTTGGATGACTATAAATAACTCCATTTCTCCTCACTTCTCACTAAAATTTTATCAATAAGTAAATGGTCTCCGTCTTCCCAAACCTTTTCTATTATACTTTTCATTTTTTCAATTCCGTTACTAGCATTACTATCACAAAAGATAAGAATATCTCTTGCTGGTATCGCAACCGCATACCCATTTGATATGAATTCTTTTAAGGAGTGATCCCATAAGTCATCTAAAACAATTAAGCTAGCTTCGAAGTTTCCGTCAAGAATTAAGGCAAAACATTCTTCCGTTAGCGTGTGAACCCGTAGTTCTTTTTCATCTGCTAACTTATAAAGATTATTTATCCCGATTTCTAATAACTGCTTCTCATCCAATCCTTCTCCTGATATATGCTTATTTTGAACATATTGAAAATAAGCGTTTTGATTATCTTCAACTAAAAAGGTAATCATTAAATCTTCATTAAAAAATGTATGGACAAGACTACTTTCTTCAAATAAAGTAAAACACTCTTCATCAAGATCCTCTTTTACAATTGGTTTTAAGTATGCAACTACTTCCTTACAAAACTGGATTGTCATATACATACACCCCTTTACTTTCTATAACAACACACACCAATTAACAGATATAAAATCAACAAACCACTACCAAATTCACCGAAAGCTTAATCGAGAAAGGAGTTCCTTTAAACTTGCACTCAGATGCCGATACTCTTCCGTTTCAAAATCTTCTATAACAATTTCTCCAGTACGATTGTTCATAAGAATTAGCATCCCACTACTTTCAAAGTAATGCTGCATGATTGCTTTCAAAGCTGATCACCTCCTCAAACGTAAATTTGAAATCAATTCTTGTATATTTTCTGAAATCGTTTCAAATGAACCTCTCTCAAAATCTTCTAATTTAACTTTCCCATTTTCATTGTCAATCACAACTAACATTCCATTACCTTCATTACCTATGGGGATATGTTTTAATCTCTCTTGGTGGTTCCCCTTATAGCCCTTTAACCGTTCTTTAAATGAATGCAATTCAATATTCGGCAATACCGCTTCTAATTCAATATAATAATTTTTATAAAAACCATTTAATTCAGCAAACCAATAGGAATTAAAGTACGTAATAACCGTTTGATGAAAGTGAATATCCATTTCTTGTTCTAAATGAATAAAGTCGTGTACAATCTTTTTTTCTACTGGTTTCCATAGAATATAGCCCTCCTCATCTATTTCCCCATCATAAAGAATAGGATTCACTTCTTCAATAACTGGTGTTTTTAATAGAAAATCTAAACCTTCGTGCGCCAATTTTATTCTTAACCTAAAGTATTGTTGCATTGTATTCTTAATAGACACGCATACTCCCCTTTACTTCACTTAATTTTCTCCCTACAAATCTATCATCAAAAATGGATTTATACCTCTTCAGTAAATGCCTATGTAAATATGCCCCTAAATTAGAAGTACTCCATTCTTATTCACCAGTATCCATATCAACTCCCATCATTTTTACAGTTTGTTATTTACAACAAATCGGATTTCCTGCACCATCTATTCCTATCACAACAAATTCCGCATCCTTTAACTTTAAAATAACCGCCTCACCAACTGCTCTAAATCCATTACATTAAAAGAAATCTTTTATAACTACCTGGAAGCTTTATTTATAAAGCGTCTTCAGCTTGTGCAACTTCCTCGACCATAATTACCAAATACTTTAGGTCATTTTTTATATTCCCTATAAATTGCTTTAACAAGCTCTACACTCATTTATCTCGAATTCACGGAGAATTTTTATACTACTCCTTCTTTACTAACGCCCAAATTCCATACTGATTATAAAACAATTCATCTTCTGAAAAATGTCTACACTCTGTATGTTGTAATATGAAATGAGGACTATTTGCATCTATACTGAATGTAGAATAATCCGTCAAACTAGGCTTTTCAATAAGATTATATAAACAAAAAATGTTCATTAATTCTTGAGCGTATTGTGGAGTTACTTGATCCTTAAAAGTAATTACATCCGGGAGCCCAAAGCAATGCATACCACATGTATAGTAAAAATCCTCTTCTTCAATCACTGTTACAAAAGCTTTGAATAATTGGACTGCATCATCTGTATGATACATATCATTCCAGCTTTCGATTGTATTTGCAGTACCTGAGGATTCAACTTTCACGCCCAGTCCTCCAGCTTTTACAAGTGCATTTGCAGCATCAACTAACTTCCTTACCTTTTCAAGGGAACCTCCGTCCCCAATTAAATACAAAGTTAAAGAATGTTTTCTAATAAGATCAAGGTCTTCCTCAGTAAATGAATTGTATCCAGCAATTTCAAAAGCTTCTGCTACCCGCTCATCACGTTCATATATATCAACTTCAAAAAAAATACTTGAATCCCCTAGTTTACCCATATAATTCCCAGCGAACATATATCCCTCACTTTTTCTTATAATCGCTTCAATAAGTTCACTTCTATTCTTCCATAAACCAGGTATACATAATACAACTTTTGAACTTTCCATCTCATTCTCCTCCTACCACAGCCTTATATAAAAACAAGTCAATTTTTTATCTATTTGTTTCAGTTATTCTTTATCTTTCTTATAATTTAATGCAATCTCTACTACTTCTTCAGGTGTTAATTCTATATCATTCCAAAATATTAAATTACTAGGTGCTGGATGCGGAACACCACTATTATTGAATTGATTCACATATTCGCTATGTTCTGTTTCTGGTAAATCCAGATTATAGATCTTTTGTACAAGTTCAATAAGTTCCTCTCTATTCATTTTACTTTTCATATCATTCAACCTTTCAAATTAATCAAATCAACCTACTATTCTTTCTATTCTGATTAAACTTTATATTACATTTTCGCACTATACTTCCATCTTATATTTATTTTTGTCTAATAAAAAAGCTTCAAGATGATTCATTGATTCAAACAATAAGTGATGGATTTTCCTAGAGCACTTTTTGGCAAAACAAGATTTTTCTGCTCATGAAGCCATACCGAAAAAAGGTCCAGAATGGGCCTGCTTTTTTTAGACGCTGCTCATATCGCTCGGTAGCGTTGACATGTTTGAGCTTCCTTTTAATCGAATAGAGTTGATTACAGAAGTGTAAACCTTTACTTGCCTTCACTTTTTTCCCCTTCTGTGAATCAGGTAAAGCTTTTAAGGCGTCATCAAACTTCCGTTTGGCATGCGCCCAACATCCCACAAGAGTAACACCCTGTACTTGATGATAACCACTATATCCATCTACTTGTAAATACCCTTGAAAACCAGTTAAAAAACGCTTCGGATGTTCCCCTGCTCTTGTGGGTTGATAGTCATAGAGAACAATAGGGATATCCTCTCGCCCCGTACGGTATAACCACAGATAGGACTTGGTTGTTGCGGCCCGACCAGGTTCACGTAAGACTTGGAAAGTTGTTTCATCCGCATGAAGGATAGATCGAGTAAGTAGATATTCGTGCATCCTTTCATACAATACCGCTAACCATCGATCAGCCCCATATAATAACCAATTTCCCATCGTTTGTCGTGATAAGAAGATCTCCATCCGTTCAAAATGCTTTTCCTGACGATAAAGAGGCAATCCTTCCACATATTTTTGTGTCATAATATACGCCATAATTGATGGGGAAGCGATACTTTTAGGAAAGGCAGGTGCCGGCATCTTTTCTGTTACAATCGGTGTGGATACCTCATCTAATTCACATTTATGACAAGCGTATACATATCGCTTATGTTCCGTCACCTTTACTTCCGCAGGAACAATCGTCAGTTCCTTACGGACTTCTACACTCATCTCATACAAAGCACCACCACAGCACGAACAAACCTGTTCCTCATTCGGTAAACGATATTCAACCGTTTCCACAGTGAGGTTTTGGACAGACTCATCCCTATGACCGTGTTTCTTTTTGTGACGATAGGTGATCGTTTCAACAGCTGGTTCGGGTGTTTCAGAATCACTTTCTTTCTCAGCCTCATTAAACAGTTCTAAAGCGAGTTGATTATTAGGTGTTTTTTCGCTAGACGTACCAAACCGTTTTTGTTGACTAAGACGAAACTGTTCTTCATACCATCTCACTTTTGCCGTGAGTTCCTCTACTTGAGCTTGAAGTGATTCAATTGTGGGTTGGTTTGAATGTGAAAGTGTTGTTTTCATAGGTAAATCCATTCGACAAAATCATACAAATTCCTTTTATATATATGGTTTTTATAGAATGGCTCTCGCGTGTATAGCTTGATGCCCTCGCTTTTGTTGAAATGTCAATCCATCAAGAAGTCATCTCAATTGTCGTCTTGATATGGTAAGTGGCACACTTGGATGCCCAGTTGGCCAATAAAACGTTCCCTTTTCCAATCTGCGATAGTGCAGCCAGAAACCATTATGCTCCCAAACAAGAATTTTTAGTTTATCGCGTGAGCGATTACAAAAAACAGATAAACAAGAAGAAAAGGGGTCTAACTCAAATTCTTCTTTTACAACAGCCGCTAGTCCATCAATTGATTTACGTAAATCTGTTGCCCCTTGTGCAAGATATACTTTTTCAATTGCGATTTCTGACATCATTGTTGTTTCACCTCCTGCATCACTTGTAGGAGTACTTGTGGAATAAAAGGTATATCCAATTCAATGGTTGTTTCTTGAATGCGAATTCGAATGGTGGCATGTATGTTTTCTTCTATGACAGGGACATTCATAGAAATCCAATTTACACGCTCATTTTTATTTTGATTTTCAGTTTCAGGCGATAATTTTTTCAGCCAGTAATATAGCCGATGAACCCGTAGGTTCTGTTTTTGACACCAGACACCTTTGGATAATCCACTGCTTTTATAGTCTTGAATATAAGTTTCCCATTCTTCAGATTCATAAATAAACTTTGGGATTCTAGACCATTTCGAAAATGGAGCTACATTTGAAATACCATATTCGTTTATAAGTTTTTTAAAAACATATAGATTTTCTCCTTTTTGGCTACAGAACCAACCTTTTCTATTTATCTCTAAATCAATAGTTCGAATAACTACTTCTTTTACACCAAGAGTATGTTCATATTGTCTTCGTCCAACATATAGGTTTTTTTACTATTTGTAACAAATCCAGCATGTTCAAGAATGCAAAGCCCTTTATCGCCTATAGAGTACATACTCATTTCATAGCCATGTCTTTTTTTAAGTAGTAATTATCTTTTTTGATTATTTTCAATTTACACATCTTATTAAGACGGTTTCTGAGGGCATTATAGTTCATTGGCTGATCATGATAGTAATTAAAGAAGGTATTTAGCTGCCTTACAGTCAACAACCTTTGTTCATATAAAAAAAATAATGTATATACATCACTTATACCTAAATATATTCCAGTATGATTTTTCCCTGTGATGTATTTGATTACCCAATCTTCTTTTTTCATAAAGCACCTCGCAATTTAAAGTGTAAACATTGAAATTTAGTAGGAGAGCGTAAAAGGCATTCAATATATTAAAAAAATATAATTGAAGTAAGGAAAATAAATATAAATTTATATATTGTTAGGAATTGAATCGTAATTTATGAAAACAAAATAGGCCGAAAACAACATGAATTTTGTATTGAGAGTTATGAAGCATTATACATACAAACATTCCAAATTTTAAGGGGTTTTCAGATATATTTAGTTGCGGTTTTTAAGTATTGTAATTTCACTCAAAAAAAAGAAGTGAGGATAGTTCAAAAACGTTGATATTAAAAGGTTTATTGAAACAGATGGTATGTGTGTTTAAGTTATGCACCCAAAAATAGACTTAAGCACACATGTCTAGATATGTGTGCTTAAGTCTATTTATATATGTTTGTGTGACGTTTACTTGAACAGTTGATTAGTTTATATTTTATTGAAGAATCGTCAAAGAGTTCGTTGGAATCTATTACAGAAAAAAATCTTATGTACGAAAAGTAAATTCAAAGTATATATACATTTGACGAGAAGAAGATATAGAGGAGTTAGCAAGGAGAAACAGTTAGATGTTTAACAATATAGCAAACAGGTACTAAAAATTAAATAGTACTATGCGTTATAGCAAGACTTGTAAAGAAGAGGATCTATGAAGAGAAATAAATCAGATGCCGAAGAAAAAATGTATTGATTACGAAATTTAATATTTATGTATTAGTCACCAATATTGGTGACCAATCGCTAAGCGTTGATACGCAAGGCCTTAGCTATATTAGCTACTAATTTATCGTCGTTTTTCTGTTAAATACATACCGAAGATGAAGAAATTTCATGAAAATATTGTACATTAAACATATTAGACACCAATATTGGTGACTAATATTGGTGACTAATGCTAAACGCTTATAAATAAAGGTTTTTTTTAAGTTGACATTAATAATTAAATGAGAGGATCTCATGAAAAAACAATAGGAATTTAACCTATTAGTCACCTATATTGGTGACTAATAATGGTCACTACTACAAAACCTTTGAAGGGAGGAGGTGTGAAATAGGTGGATGAAGCAATGCATAGAAGATTTGAGGGAGTTAACTTCTCTGGAACGCTTGGATTTACTTCTATAAATGAAAATGCAATGGAAACGGTTCTGGTGCAAATACTTCAGGACAATTGCAAGTAAATTCTAAATCTTGGACATACTGATACTATTGTAGCTTTAAAATAAAGTTTGATTAAAAATATCGTGTTAACCCGTATTCTACGGTAAATAAAAAGAATCCATTTTGCAAAAAGATTGAACAGCTTCCTGTCAAGTAGACAGTGGAAATAATAAAAATACTTTAAGCGGCCTGATGATCTCGCTTTTTACGAAGTTGAATATCCAATGTGTGCCTTTCTATATCAATCGCACGATAGGGGTACATCCATCCCACCCCCAGTATATTAAAACTTTAATGCATCAGGGGGCAGGCACCAAAAGTACAAGTGAATCCATTACTTCAATAAACTTCCTAATAAAAAAAGCAATCCATTAGATCACTCTTCAAAAAAACTCATAAGAAACTAAGTAAAAATCGGCCAAGATTCTGGTCAAGAAATTTCATTTTTCTACGCTACAGAATTTACATAAGAAAATATAGAATCCCCTATACACCTTGATACGACTAACTTTTTTCTCGATATTCCCGAAACGTAAAATATATGTTTCTTATCTTGACAGCGTGGAGGTCTTAAGTTCGAGCCTTTCCGAAATGGGGAAGTTATAATTTAAATCACAAACAAAATAAAAGTATATATCTATTAGATGAGACTAATAAATATATACTTTTATTGTTTTTCTTCAAAAAAAACAACTGCCTATTTAGAATAAAGTCATGATTACTTTTAAATTTTATTTTCAGGTTACACACTTTTTAGATTCACGAACGATATTTCCATACACCCCCTTTATTAGAAGTATTCCAAACAATATGTCCCATCCCATAATTGTATAAACAGATATTCTTTCAAACACTGCTGGATATCTAAGGGTGTTGAATTTACACAAACACGCACTAATGATTCCTATTACTCCTAAACTCACACTTAAATGAGAAAAATTTCTGCAATACTTACATTTGCTTAATGCTAGTCCTGTATATAGCAGAGCAAAATTCCCTGCACATATAGCCATTACAGCA
Organism: Bacillus cereus group sp. BfR-BA-01310; assembly: GCF_022664325.1. NCBI lineage: Bacteria > Bacillati > Bacillota > Bacilli > Caryophanales > Bacillaceae > Bacillus > Bacillus cereus group sp. BfR-BA-01310. The sequence goes on from NZ_JAKUHD010000029.1 coordinate 8,790, forward strand.
CCTATAAAATGATATTTTAATCCCCAATAATCATAACCTGGAAAAATTGCAACCATTATAATTCCAATACAATGGACTATAGATAATCCCAAGATAACCGTTCTATCTCTTACAGAGAATAGATTCATGATTATACAAAAACCCCATAAAAATAAGATACCATGTGCAAAAAAGCCAAAATTCATCACATAATACAACGGCGAGTTTACAATCCGATCATCAAAAACTGCATACATCGGTACACCTAAATCACTAATAAAATTAAAATAATACTTATAACGAGGTGTAGACCAAGCTATCGCTGAAATTGCTTCATAAATTAAATATATAAAGCTTGCCAGAATATATGTCCCCCCACCTACTTGCCGGTTTTTAGCACCAAAACTTATCACAAGTTACACTCCCATACTTCTTTTTTAATACTAAAATCCATATCCAATAACAAACTACTACTCTATCTACCACTTATCCTACGATTCTAACTTTTAAAGAATTTAAGATACTTCACATCTTTATATTCAAAACACCTTCCCTCTGACTTTTTATGAGCGATACTAAAAAATTCTTTTGTTGTTTCAAAGCAACCTAATTCAAAGGCAACTTTTAAAGAAAGGTTATGACTAAAAGATATCACGCAAAAAACTACCACGCTTAAGCTATAGAACTAGAAAATGATGACATAAATCTAAATGTTATTGTTTAAATTCAAATTTTATAATTTCCATTTATGAAAATGAGCCCATAGCAAAAACAACCTAAAAATAGGCATATGAACAAGCTGCATCATCTAGTGATAGGTCATATTTTATTGGTGTACGTATTGAACTTAGTTTATAGCGCTATTTCTACTTAGATTTAGCGAACAGAAATATAGGAAAGCATCGATGGGGTTTTAGTTTATAAACGGGGGTCATGAAAATGAATAATTTTCAACAAGAACTACAAGCGTTAAGCCTTAATGATTATCAGTCTGGAAATGTTGTATATTGGGACCAGCAAAACCAATATCCATTTTACTATATTGAAGATGATGCTCGTCGCTGTGGCGGTGGTGGATTCCGTTGCGGTGGTGGATTCCGTTGTGGTGGTGGATTTCGTTGTGGTGGATTCCGTTGTGGTGGATTCCGTTGTTTTGGTTGCTTCGGTTGTTTTGGTTTTGGTTGTGGTGGTTGTGGTGGTTGTGGTGGTTGCGGTGGTTGCGGTGGTTGCTCTAATTGTTTTGATGGCACTACAACAATGGATGGTTTTAATGGTACTACAACAATGTTTTGACGGTTTTAATGGTGCTACCTGGTGGGTCATTTAAATTCGTGACATAAATAAAGATATTTTTGAAAGAAAAGTGTATATACAAGTATGAACTGTAGAGACACTTTTCTTTCATTTTGTGAATTTAACAAATAAAAGGGCATCTTCTATTTTCGTCGAAATTAATATTTGATCTAGCATTTCATATAGAGGTGAATGGTACATTGGATACATATCAAAAATTAGTTTCATGGTAGGTTATAAGTAAAAAAGAGGTAGTATTTTGGCTACCCCCTTAATGTTCTCACATATATTTCGATTGTCCGTAATCTCCTTCTCGAACAGTAGAACCACATAAATCACTATTACTCGCAAACTCCCTCCTGTAGTCTTGATTACTGTTTGTTCTTTCTACTGTCATATAATGACTTCCCTACCATTATAAGAAATATAATAAATATAGTTATATAAGGGTTATCGAAAACTAAGAAATATAATCCAACTGCAAACAAAAATATTAGAATTAAATATACCAGTTCCTCCCCCCCTCTCTAGTCTGTAAACCCTTCAATTAACCACATGATTAACTTTATTATGAAAATGACCAAAATCATGAAGAAATAGTTTACATACGGACATAACACGAAAAACTACTCTCGTTCCCTCATTCCCCTATCATAACAGTCTTTATCTCATACCACGTCTTTATTGTTACAAGCTAGATATGATACAAAGTGTCCCAAAAAGAAGTTTGAACCTAATAATGTATACAATGAGCCTAGCATTTAATTGACATCCTTTCTTTTAACTGCCCCTATTATTAAATAGTAGCAAAATCAATACCGAATCCGTTCAGCATAGTTACTATGTCTAGGATTATAAACAATATACTTACAAATAGTACTACAGTTTTAATCAAACTTTTTATACAGCTACACTTCTTTTTTAGAAAGAATTCTAAAAGCAGCCCATAAATCAATTTTTACGAATTAAACATAGGTCCAAAAATAGAATCAAAATCACTAAAATAGGAATCGTTGTTCCAATAACATATATTAATAAACCTCCGAATCAAAATATTGGGAGATACTTTACGTTTACGTCCTTTTTATGCATTATAGTATGGTTTATTCTATTTTGCATAGGCCAAAAAGCAAGGAGAGAAAGTAATGAATCCCTTTTTACATGGCACAATTTTTGCATAATAAAAGAAAAAATGATTTAAGGGAAGTTTCCTTAAATGTGAAAAATTATGCTTAAAAGGGGGAAATGCAAAATGAAATATCCACTCACACCCGACGTAAAACCAGAATTTTGTACGACAGGTACATTTATGAGGTTACCTTCTAGTAATGATCAAGCAAAAATTGCTATTTTAGGAATGCCATTTGATACAGCTGCGTCATTTCGCGTTGGTGCGCGTTTTGCCCCGCAAGCAATTCGTCAAGCATCTATGACGTTGTTTCCCTATCATCCAATTCACCATGTATACCCGTTTGATGACACAAATGCAATTGATATTGGGGATGTTTCTGTTATCCCACATAATATTCATCGTAGCTATGATTTAATTGAAGAAGCTGTTTTTGGATTAATGCAGCAAGGAATCATTCCAATAGGACTTGGCGGAGATCATTCTATTACATTAGCAAGTCTTCGTGCAGCAGCTAAAGTTCATGGCCCTGTCGCGATGATTCATTTTGATTCTCACACAGATACGTGGGATACGTATTATGAAGAAAAATATTGGCATGGTTCGCCATTTATACGTGCACATGAGGAAAGATTATTACAACCAGATAAGGTATTTCAAATTGGAATCCGAGGAACGTTGAATCATCCTGGTGATATAGAAGCTAGTAGTGATTTAGGTTATAACGTCATTACAACAGCAGAATTATGCAATCGTGGTTTTGAAAGCATTCTCCAGCAAATGCGAGAAACAATTGGTGATACACCATGTTTCTTAACATTTGATATTGATTTTGTAGATCCATCTTGTGCGCCTGGTACAGGTACGCTAGAGGTAGGGGGATTTAATAGTCGAGAGACGCTGGACATGGTGCGAGCATTAAGCGGTTTTAATTATATTGGTTTCGACTTAGTAGAAGTATTACCGCCATATGATCAAGCGCAAATCACGTCCCTTTTAGCTGCCACACTTGTGCATGATTTTGCGAGTTTGATTGCGTTGCAGTTGAAACATGAACAGAATAAGTAAGCAGAAAATTTATATCGAAATATAATAAAGGTCTATGAAACTATTTTTCATAGACCTTTAAACACTTATTTATTATTTTTTTGCCATTTTTCTTTAATAAAGTCTTCACGACCAGATTCTTTGCGCTCTTGAGCATATTTCACCGGGTTCTTTTTTTGAACTACCCCCACTTTCACCTCGTTTAGAAGTGGGGGATTCCTAAGTAAAGAGTTCTATCGAACTTTAATTTATTAGGCTAACCCCGCAGTCCTTGCGGTTAGAAGCCTTATTGCTTCATTCTTTAGATTGATACTTGCGTTAATATCCCTATCATGATGTGTATGACAAGAAGGGCAATCCCATTTACGTAGGTTTAGATTTTTAACGTCTTTGTTTTGATATCCACAACAAGAACATAATTGGCTTGAAGCAAATGTTTTCGATACGACAATGACTTGTTTGCCATACCACTTTGCTTTATATTCCAACATAGTTCGAAACTGTGACCATGATACCTCACTAATCGCTTTTGCTAACTTATGATTCTTTAACATATTCGATACTTGCAAATCCTCTATACCAATAACATCGTGGTTTTTGATGATTTCAGTTGAGATTTTGTCCAAGTAATCTTTTCTAGCATTTGCTATGTATTCATGAATTCTAGCTACTTTTACTCGTTGTTTATTCCAGCGGGAAGATCCTTTCATTCTTCTAGAAAGAACACGCTGTGCTTTTGCCAATTTCTCTTCTAACGATCGAAAAAACTTCGGATTTTCATAGGGTGTTCCATCTGACAAAATGGCGAAATCTCTTAGTCCTACATCAATTCCAATGTAAGATTGTGTTTTCGGAAATTCTTGCACTTCTGTTTCCACTAACAATGACACAAAGTATCTACCAGAAGGGTTCCGTCTAACCGTAGCATTTAAAATACGTCCATTTACTTCACGACTTTTGGCAAATCGAACAAGACCTAGTTTCGGCAATTTAATTTTGTTTCCCACAACGGCAATGTTTTCATTTGTTTGTTTTGTGGTGTAAGATTGTACGGTGTTTTTCTTAGATTTGAAACGCGGGGGTCTGTTTTGTTTTTTGAAAAAACGTGTATAAGCATCCGAAAGGTTGCGAACAGACGACTGAATAGCAATACTATCCACTTCTTTTAGCCAAACAAACTCTTTCTTCATGGCAGGAAGTTTGGCAGAGCATGTACTATATGTCAAACCTTTTCCTGTTTCTTTGTATGCGTTATCCCATAGAGATAGGAAATGATTGAATACAAAACGAGAACAACCAATCGTTTTATTGATTAGAGTTGCTTGTGCTTTGTTTGGATATATACGAAATTTATATGCTTTATTGATAATCATTCATTTCACCTCCATTTCGATATATGTCTATTATACACCAAACATACATTCGATAGATAGTGAAGTGATCATAGCAAATTGTCCAGTAACACTTTATATATGTCGAACAATTAAGATGAATTCATGCCATCCCTTGTTCGAAGCCAATTCATCTCCCACCTACTCACTGAGCTGTGACCCTTCACGTTCCTTGAGGAAGGAGTCTTCTTGGCTAAAACGATAAAAATGTTGATGATATTCTTCTGCTTCAAAGAAAGGAGCTGCTTGACGAATTTTCGTTACAATTGGATTTTTAAACATAAGCTTTCTGCTAGAGCTTGCTTTGATTTTTTAGCTGGCCCTTTTTGCATTTCATGGTGTTAAAATAATTCCTGCGCTATAAATTCTCTTAATAAGAATTAACGATTGTATCTCTATTACTCAAAATTTCATAATACTACTGAACAATTTGAACTATTTCATACGTGTTATTTTCATACGGTAGAACAAAATCAAGTGAAATAGCTAAAATTATCTTTTTCATATATATTTTCTATCACTACCATTGATATCCTATGTAAATAAATAATTTGGATATCTATTCAATGTAATCATTATAGTTACATTTTTATTTAGGTATCAAGGATAGATTGTATGCAATTTTACATGTGTGTCATTTTAACTATAGATTGCCTTCACGATGTAATGTAGCTGCTGCTCATCCCTTCCCCCATTCGCTCTATATAAAAATATTCTAATTCTAGATTGACATCCTATCTAAATTTCATGTTTTTTGTAATGGTGCGCACTTTGATAAACATACAAAAGTTCCCTGCTTTATAACAGGGAACTTTTTTGCATATTATTTACTTACAAGCCTAAAATTCCTACAATCTGACGAGCTTTAGCATTATTAATATAATAATGCATCTCTAATCCTCTTCTTTCTGCACGGAGTACGATTCCTCTCAATTTTGATAAATGCTGTGAAACAGTGGACTGCGGGAGTCTTAATATTTCCGTTAACTGTGTAACATTACACATTTTATGGTGCATTAATTCATTTACAATTTGTAATCGAACCGGATGTGCCATTACCTTTAATACATCTACATCCTCTTCGCGGATTTCAGCTAGATCTCTATCAGATACTAATGTTATCATTTCGCATTCTCCTTTATTATTAATTTCTATTTTCCTATTATCCTTATAAGTAGTACTTATAGATGATTACCATTTGTCCTGTTGAGAAAATATATACTCTTTTTAAAACAAAAAGGACACCTATCCTGAAAACAGTTTTTTTACTGCTTCAATGAATTGATGCCCTCTAATTTTTAGCCAGACTATATTTGATTTTGAAAGGATTATTTTATAGTCTATTATATGACTTTGAATGACACTTAACATGCTTTGCTAAGCAAAAGTAATTCTTCTGTCCCTTGTTTAAAGACGAATTAAAATTCTACTTTTGCTTTCTCGTATTGCAAAATCTATAAGAAGCATCTCTTCATCTCACCTTCTACAAAATAGAATTTATATTTCTCAACACAAAGCGAATGGAATTCAAATCCCAATAATGGTAATATAATGGTACCTTCAGTTATCAACTGTCATTCCTTTTTGAAAGGCTCTGTCTTTAATGACAGAGTCTTTTAAATTTCTCCAACTAAAAATAGCCTTTCTATTTGGTTTTCTTGTTAACCCAAATAGTATGTATACCACTTTTAACCTACTAATTCCCTGTTACATTCCTTCATTTAGAGATTGAGGGACTTCTCGTTCACATCATAAATTATGCAACATTGCATTTGATAACTGTTTTCAGTGTAACTATAATGATTACAGGATTACTATTAATCCAAATATTCTATGTGGAGGTTTTATTATGTTTAAAAAAATCATTGTGTCTTCTATGGCACTTACTATGTTTGGTGGAGCTGCAACTATGCTAGAGACACCTACTGCTCAAGCAGCTTCTTATAACTCAACATCTTCTTACTTTGATGTTACTCCTGAAGAAGCCGCTGCTTTCTATCAATCTCAAGACTATAAAAAATTAAAAGCATTTATGGATGACTTTGAAGCTAGAAATCCTTATACTCCTGGTGGAGGCTACGCTCAAGGTAGTGTACGTATGCAAAGATTCAACGATGCTCTTAGAGATACTAAATTAACAAATGTCTACCAAGAATTTATTAGAATCTCGTACTACAATCATTATCCAGAACCAAAATAATAGAAATGTATAAAGTATCTCTTATTGATTTAGCTTTGCCCAATTATCTTATCGCCTAATTTTAAATGTATAATCCAAAAATAATTATTAGAAACCACTCATTAAGGGTGGTTTTTCTATTTCCCCGTGAAATTTAGCTTATGGATGCTAATTTATCTCCATTTAAAACATTAAATGAATCAACTACTCTACTGTTGGAGTACATCTAAAAAGTTAACTGCCATCAAATGAGCAACGTTAGCCATTTAGTTGATTTAAACACTTTACCTATACACGATAAAACAGGAGTGTGAATAATACTTTCACACCCCTTCCCTATCTTTTGGTTCAAACACATATTTTCTCTTAGTGAATTTTATATTGCCCTGATAACTGTTCTTGCGCCATACGCACTAAGCGTTTTGTAATTTCCCCACCTACTGAACCATTTGCTCGTGCTGTTGAATCCGGTCCAAGTGTAACACCAAACTCCTGAGCAATTTCATACTTCATTTGCTCAATAGCACTTGCTGCAGCTGCTACCAAAATTTCATTTGAATTATTATTTTCGCGAATTTGCATTTCTTACACACCTCCATTGATTTTGGTAATATCATGCTCTATTTCCAATAAAATATGCAAAAAAATTATTCTTTTAGTTGTATAACTCATTTATCTACGCTTCTATCGGCCGTATATCAAATACAATGAGTTTTTATAGGTAATCAAGAGACACTTTAAATACACTGTTACATTATCAAAGAGATAATTACCTCAATCAGAAATGCAACCCGAACGCTCACGTTTTACATTTTTTTAAGTAATCCCATAATTTACGTAATATAAATAATAATTAATAAAAAGACTCATTCTAATTAGAATGAGTCCCCTTATGTATAGTTGTGCCTTCTTTGATACATATACAGTTTCTTCTATCCAATATCAAGAAAGTTTTTTCAAATGGATTAATCCTACACCTAATTTATTCTATTAGCTTTTAAACTCTCCAATTAATTCTTGCAACTCTTGTGATAACCAACTTAAAGAAGTTGCTAGTTCTGCAATATCTTGTACATACATTTCTTGCTCTTTCATACTTGCCTCAACATTACTACTGCTATTCGCGTATGTATTTGCAATGTGTGATAATTCATTTACAACACGAACAAACCTGCTCCTCATTAGGCTAACGATATTCAACCATTTCAATCGGAGGGTTTTGGACAGACTCATCCATATGACCGCGTTTTTTCTTACGACAATAAGTGATCGTTTCAATAGCTGGTTCGGAAGCCTCAGAATTACTTTCTTTCTCAACTTCATTATTCTGTTCTTTTGCCTAAAATTCTAATATCCCCATAACTTCTTTCGTAAATAGTTTAAAATCGGTTAAATGTTTTTCAATAATTTGACGAACAATATCTAAATTTACACTTTGATAATCATGAACAGCAATATTACAAAATCCAACCATCGCCTTTAACTTATTTGCTAGCTCTGAGCAAAGTAAACCTGCTGTAACCAATAAATCAAAAGCCTCTCGACTAGATTGAGGTAGTCCTAACTTTTTTCCAGCAACAATATGCATCGCTAAATCAATACTCGCTTCACAAGCTCTTTGTATGTTCAATATTATTGAATCTTGCTTTGTATAATCCTCTAAATTTTCAAGGGCATTTCCATACACATCTTGGATTCTTTTTATACAACGCTCTATTGTGGAAATTTTATTTAAAATAACCTCATTCTTCATATATAGAACCTCTTTTCTTTATATCATCGAATACTATCTGGCGTTCCTCATTCAATTTTGAATACATTTTTAAAGTTTTCATTTCAAAAATAATCTTCCGTTCTTCATCAGAACAAAACATTGTCTTTCCTGTATGTATAATCTGAGCTTGAAAAACTGCAATAAAAAAGCTCTTAACTTTTGTATATCTACATTTTTTTCATAAACCTATTGAGCACCTCATGTGGCGGAAGATATTTTTTTGCTGTATAGTCTGCGCGATACGATCAATGCGTTCCTGCAATCCAATTTTGTTATCCTTTACTTTGTTCAGTTCATGTATTTTATTGGTACGATGTGACATGATAATCTTCATGAACTCCAATACTTCATCTTCAATTATTTCTTTCTCATAATAAGATTTAATCTCTTCGCTTAATTCTTTGATTTGTTGATTTAATTTTACGATTTTCTCATCTAATTTTTTATTTGTATCTTTTAAATTTTTCATTTCTTTCTTTAACCTTTTTTCTATTTCTGATTCCACATGCTCTTTTTTCTGTTGCGTTACCTGTTCGAGTATATATGGAAGATACTCACTTTGAAATCTTTCATGAATTGTTTTAGTTTGCAACTTGAAATCACCCATTAAATTACATAAGAACAAAGCATAACAATTCGATACCACTTTTTGCATTAAGCAAAAAAATGAGTATTAAAGAAACAATGTAAGTCTCATCCTAAATATCTATTTCTAGGCAAAAATGTTTGTATAGACCCACCCACTTATAATTTGATAAGGTATGAAAGGATTTTAAATCCTCTAAAATGTAGTTTGTTTTTCTAAAGAATATCCTGACGAAGAGATAGATAATTTAACAAGAATATCCAACCGAATAAACTAGTTTCATTTTAGAATTAAAAAACAAGGAGAAGAGGAATATGAATGAAAGTCAGAAATCTTCTTTATTTGCAGCCTGGATTAGTGTTATAAGTAATGTGCTTTTAACTCTCATTAAAATAACAGTTGGAATCTTTTCCAAAAGTCAGGTGTTATTAGCTGATGGTATTCATAACGCTGCTGATGTTGTAGCATCTGTAGTATCTTTAGGATCAATGAAAATCTCAAATCAACCTGCCGATGAAGACCATCCGTATGGTCACGGAAAAGCTGAAGTCGTTTCTTCAGGATTTGTAGCTATTATTTTAATTTTTGCAGCTTTATTTATGACCTATGAATCAATAAAAGCATTGTTTCATCCAGCAACTGAGCCCCATATGATTGCTTTTATAGCGGCTATTATTTCTTTAATTTGGAAACAAATTTTATATGTATATACAATACGAATCGGTCGACAAGCAAACAGTAAAGGGCTTATCGCAACTGCTTATGATCATCTCGCTGATGTCTATGCTTCCATTGCAGCTGTAATCGGAATTGGAATTGCTTTACTAAACAATCTCTATCCAATCCCATTTGCAGCTTATGGCGACCCATTAGCTGGAATCATCGTTTCTTTTTTTGTATTAAAGCTTGCATTTGGTATGGGAAAAGAAGCTATATATATATTAATGGAAGGTGGTCTTCCTAATGAAAAATGTAGTGAATATAAGAAAATGATTCTTGCACATCCATATGTAAAAAGAATTGATAGAATCCGCGCGCGCAACCATGGGCACTATATTTTAATCGATGTTAGGATTAGTGTCCCAGCCTATTTAAGTATCCAACAAGGACACGATATCTGTAGAGAGATAAAAACAGCGATTATGAAACAGGATTCGGAAGTATATGAGGTACTCATTCACTTAAATCCTTGGTATGAAGAAAAATAAGTTCATAAAAGTTTTGAATTATAAAGCCAAGCAATTATGAGACGATTGCTTGGCTTTTGGCATTATCTTAGTATTGGAGGCATATTAATTTATATAATCCGTCTTTCAGTATAAGAAATATATGGGGAAAGATAAGTAAATCTTTTTCTGGAATTTATGAATATAAAATACAATAGAACAATTTTTTAGAACATTGCATTAATAAAACAAAAAAGCATCTTATTCGATAAGATGCTTTTTTGTTTTATTATTTTAATTTTCCTACTTCAGTTAACACAGTATCTAAATCTTCCGCTGCTTTATTTAAAGTTTGTACATCAAGCGGTTCAACCTTTGCACCTGCTTCGATTGTATGAAGCGGTGTTTCTAATTTTTCATATAAATCAGCATTCTTTTCTTTTACTGTATCTTCAAACGTTTGCCATGTTTTCTCTAATTGTTCTGCATCGTCTTTTACTTTAGCAGCATCTTTTGCCTGTAATTGAGCTTTCAAATCACTCACAGTTTGTTTCATACTAGTTGCTCCATCAGCAATAGAGACTGCTTTTTTCTCAGATGCCTGCTCCGTAGTTTTCGTGCTTTCAGCTTTCTTTTCTCCTTGCGTTCCGCAAGCACCCAATGCTAGAGATGTTGCTACTATAACTGGAAAAATTAATTTACGAGATTTCATATCGTTGCCTCCTATTGTGCCTGTTTTTTTTGTTGTTGTGGTTCTAATTTTGTATCTTTTTTCTTATTCCATACTGCAAGTATTACTGCAACCACAAGAAGAATGACTTGTGGAATCGTACTTTCCCATGATGGATAAATCGCGAAAAAGTCTATAGTCGGAATTGAAAGGTGCGTAGCTGGCAATAATCCAGCAAGTTGCAAGCCATGAATACCCATTCCTGTGAATTTAAAGCACAAGTAAAACATGAGAATACTTGAAACTAAGAAAAATGGACGCATCGGAATTTTCAAGCCTACCTTTAAAATTAAATACGATAGGATGATGAGTATAAAAGCTCCAAGCGCAATGCCGATTAGCAGACTTGATATTTTAATGGAAGATGCCATACCAATGAAAAACAATACGGTTTCTGTTCCTTCACGAAATACCGCAAGGAATGACAGAATCGCTAATGACCAGAGACTTCCTGTATCCAATGCTTTTGTACTTTGGCTACGAATATACCGCTGCCACTCCGCGATACTAGATTTACTATGAAGCCAATAACTCATGTACATCAGCATTACTGCAGCGAATACTCCCGTCCATCCAGCAATGAGAAAGTTATTACTTCCAAATGCCCCTGCGGAGAAAAGCATATTTACAATAACACCGAGAATGATACTAACGCCAAGCCCTGTTCCAACACCAATCCAAATCCATTTGCTTTTTTCTTCATGTCCAGCCTTTTTCAAGAATCCGAGCAACGCTACAACAACCAATAGCCCTTCCAATCCTTCTCGCAATAGAATAGTAGTTGCATCTAACATGCTGTAGCTCGTTTTCTCAACAAGCGGCGCTAAGTAATTCCGCATGTCTTCGATTGTTTGTTTAGCCCCTGCTATATCAGGAGAATCGGAAGAAAGCATAGCATACGAAGTAACCATATCACGCTCAGCATCTCCATATATTTTGGAGGACTGTGTCAACACTACGCCTTCTACATCCAACCATGAAGAGCGGAATGTCTCAATATCCTTTTTCGCTCCTTTAATATCATGTTTATCGATTTTGGAAAGCGAATCATCTAAAAGAACAATCAAGCTGGCCACATCCGCTTTTTTTGTATTTCCCTCGTCTTTTTGAGTAGATGTAGCAGAGAACTTACCGGCAATAAATTTATCATCTACGTCCTTTAATTTTTGAAGTGCTGTCTCTACTTTTTCTTTATTTGCTGGTTGTTGAGCAAACGCAAATTGCACCTGCCCCATCGCATCTTCAATATCGCGATACGCTTGTGAAGATTGTTTTTTAATTCCATCTTCAATTGAAAGCCACGTGGACCTAAAGGCTTCATATTGTTTGGAAGCTCCATTTATATCCCCTTCTTGTACAAACTGAAGTGCTTGTATAACGGATTTATTTGCTTTCCCTAAATCTTCTGCCGCTGTTGCAGCAAATCCACGGAATGGAAAACTTATGAAACCTAATAACATAATTAGTAAAAAAGTACGTACTTTCCACCTCATGCTAACCCCTCATTTCTATATATCAACAATTTCCATTAAATGAAATATAATCAATATTGAAAATCATTATCATTGAAATCGCTAACAAAAGTATAGGTCTTTACATTTTAGATGTCAATAAACAATTTTCACTTGTAAGAATTTACCGTAAATTGATACAGAATCTCCTCATTGACAACGTATATGTAATTTTATCTCCTTCAAAATAAGCATTTATAATATCCATTTTCTTTCCACGTCAATTACAGCTATGCAAAGCCAAAGAATATATAACTACTTGTACAGTTAATTCTAATCCTAACAAAAATAAGAAGGGATATGTACATTCCCTTCTTATAATGGACTTTCAAAAGTATATGTAATATCCACCGTCCTATCTTGATGAATACTAATTTTTTGAATTAATGTCTGAAATACATGGATTAAATCTTGCTCTTGGTGTTGCAACTGCTCAAAATCTTGTTTTATTGTTTTAATATCCATTTGAACAGCATCACTATTTTGTAAAATAAGCAATTCATGATTCGCCTTCGTTATTTCTGTTTCAAGTGAAATTTGATTTAACTCTTTGTTATGTGCCAATTGTTTTACGATATTTCCAACTGCACTGTTGTCACCTACATATGAATTCTTATATTGAAACAAATCTGTTTTTGAATCAGCATTTAGACTACATCCACTCAATAATATCATTAGCGATAACAATGAAATAAAAGAAATGGTAATCCTCTTTACTGCTTCCTCACCTTTCATCTGATATTTTTATCTAATTTTATCATATTCAATAAAATCCCTTCTAATAATTTCTTGTTTTGGGATTTTCAAAGCAATCAATTTACAGATAATTTAGAGGGACGTAAGCTATCATATGTATCTGTTATTTCAAATACAAATGATGTTAATAGAAGTTCTTTAACTTCTATCCTTTTCAGTACTTGCATATATGTAATATAAAACATATAAGGGAGGTTGAAAAAATGGTAATTTCAAGACAAGATTCCTGGACTAACGATGACGATTTATTTCTCGCATCAATAGTACTTCAGAATATTCGTAACGGTGGAACACAGTTAGCTGCATTCAAAGAAGTAGCAAAGCAATTAGCTAGGACACCTGCAGCTTGCGGATTTCGTTGGAATTCATACGTTCGAAAACAATACGAAGAAGAAATACAACAAGCAAAACAAAATCAAAAAGTTGGAAACAATATTTCCTCCTCCCAACCAGAAAAAGAAACAAACTCTTTGTCTATGACATTAGACGACATTATTCTCTTTCTACAAAATTATAAAGGAATGAATGAATTAACAAATTTACAAAATCAAATTGAATATTTAGAAGCAGAGAATCAATCCCTTCTACAACGTTTAACTATGTATGAAGAAGAGTATCATATGTTACTTAACCATATCGATAAGACAAGAAATTTAATTGTAGTCGATTAAACAGAATAACCATATCATTTTTTTAATTCCAGGACCTTAGCTCGCCAAAATTACTACTTATAAAGGTATTTCAGCCTCTTATAATTGATAATAAATAAAATACACATACATAATGTATGTGTATTTTTAATTTGACTTATTTTAAAAGAAGTCTTTAGTCTACGTTACATCTTCTCTAATATTTCTTGTCTTTCACACCATTTTGTCAACTTTTCTAATGCTTTTTTAGACAGACGTTTTGTTTTATAATTACAAAATCTAGACAACGTAGATGGTGAAATACTAATTTCATCTGCTATTTCACGAATGCTTACTTTTTTTTCATTATGCACTTTCAGTATTTGGTCACGGATCTTCTTCTCTATTTGTTCGACTGATTCTACAGTCTTCCTTACCTCTTCAACAACTGTTACTTCAGGTAATTGTTCTTGTGGTTCCTCAATACTCTTCTTTCCGATTACCCTATCCATTGATTGTAGCATTTCCTCAGGTGGTAAAATAGTTATTCCTAAGTTAGCGTAATAATTTTTAAACCAGTTACGTTTCCCAATTTGTTGTTCATCAAGCGGATTACTATACTCCCAATGAGAGATTACTTTCTCATTTTCTAAATCCATTAGAACATTTTCTAACTGTTCCCTAATACGATTCGGCTTCCAATCTTTTGGAATGTCCATTACTGATAGTAACCCCTTGTCCCCTCCTATAGAATAAGGCTTTTTCAATGATGAATACATTTGTCTAATTCTCCATTGCCACGTTAAATATCGAATTAACCTTTTATGATATTTATGTCTATAACTATTGTATTCAAGTGCTTTTTTAGACAATAAAGCCGTTGTATTATTTGATCCATATAAGTAATTAGTTAAAAAGCTGCCGGGCTTAATACGACAAGATTCAATACCCATATATTCATTTGTAACACTATGTCTCCACAACACAACCGAATCTAATACAAATAACCTTTTAATAACCTCACGCTTTAATTCTAATCGTTCTCCTTCATCATCCCGATCATTTAATACTACTACCTCGTTATCATCATTTAAATAGATAAAAATACTCGCTAAAGCAGCAATTCTCTTTGCTATTTTAATTTTATCTTCAGCTCGATAATATTCTTTATTTTTGACGATTGTCTTTGGAATGTTGCACATCTCTAAAACTTGCTCATAAGAAAAATCAATGAACTCATCAGGAGATTTTGCTTCGTTTATCCACTGTATTGTAATTGCATCTAAACAATCTGCCGTTAAATCATCCATATTACTCATTACATCATCAACAAGGGTATTCCATCGAGCCGCTTCTTCAGTGTTTGTAAGTCTTAAATCTTCATCTTTGTGTGAAGAAAGTTGCGCAACACCATTAGAAGACTTCGTTTCAATGGGATATTGTAAAACTTTACTATTTTCATCTTCTTCAAATTGATTCTTTGCAATTCCATCTCTTAGTTTATAATAAACAGCAGAGTTATTTACCTCGTAATAATCCTCATAGTTCACTATATTTGTCTTATCTATATTTTGATCATTTTCTAATATTATGGAATTTGACGGTGCTACATTCTGAAATTCTTTTTCTATAAATCCTTCAATTTCCGTATATATTTCTTCCTTATAAGAATCAATTTTTGCATAAATTTGTAATAATGTAATTCCGGACTCTTGCTTTTTCTCTAACCACGATACCAATGCAGTAAATGAGGGGGAAGCATAAGATGAAGTTAATACTTTATTATTATTTTTTTCAACATCATTAAAGTATGCATTCCATTTTGTCCATAAAGGCTCATTTGATTTATAAATTGGCTCAGAGATCAATAAGGCATCTCGGAACATTTGTAATAAGTTATCCACTTCATACTCCTCCCTAAACCATGGATCCCAACAAATTAGTTTTGCTAATAAAAATCTGTTCTACAATTATATTTAATCTATTGTAACAGATAATCAAAAGTTTTGCGGTTTCTTCTTTTTAATTCAATACTTGCAATACGTTTGCTCTTTCTTTTCCCATTCTCCTTTACTTTGCATTCCTTTTGCGCTTTCCTCTCCTTAATTCTATAACTTGCAACATGTCTACTCTTTCTTTTCCCTATTCCTCTTTATCGTCAGGAAAAGCATTTTGTACGGATGGGAATCTTGCTATCACGACAAACGATGGGAAATTGGTTATTATATGGGGCTGATCGATGGTTAGCGATTCTGTATGAAAGGATGCATGAATATCTACTTACTCGAACCATCCTTCATGCGGATGAAACAACCTTCCAAGTCTTACGTGAACCTGGTTGGGCCGCAACAACCAAGTCCTATCTGTGGTTATACCGTACGGGGCGAGAGGATATCCCTATTGTTCTCTATGACTATCAGCCCACAAGAACAGGGGAACATCCGAAGCGTTTTTTAACTGGTTTTCAAGGGTATTTACAAGTAGATGGATATAGCGGTTATCATTAAGTACCTGATGTCACTCTTGTGGGATGTTGGGCGCATGCCAGACGGAAGTTTGATGAAGCCTTAAAAGCTTTACCTGATTCACAGAAGGGGGAAAAAAGTGAAGACAAGTGAAGGCTTACACTTCTGTAATCAACTCTATTCGATTGAAAGGAAACGCAAACATGTCAACCCTACCGAGTGATATGAGCAGCGTCAAAAAAAGCAGGCCCATTCTGGACCTTTTTTCGGCATGGCTTCATGAACAGAAAGATCTTGTTTTGCCAAAAAGCGCTCTAGGAAAAGCCATCACTTATTGTTTGAATCAATGGAATCATCATGAAGCCTTTTTATTAGACGGCCATTTAGAAATCGATAACAGCAGAAGTGAACGTTCTATTAAACCGTTTGTAATTGGGAGAAAAAACTGGATGTTCTCAAATACACCGCGAAGTGCTAGAGGAAGTGCCATCATGTATAGTGTGGTTGAAACCGCAAAAGAGAACAATTTAAGTCCCTATCATTATCTTCTTTATTTGTTTGAAACACTTCCTAATATCGATTTAAACAATAAAGAAGAAATTGATAAAGTCTTGCCGTGGTCAACGGATTTACCTCCTAGATGCAGAGTTACTTTACGTTTACCTTATGTTAATGAGAAAGGGTGACGTGCTTTTAACTTCAAAAATAGTCTAAATCCTTATGTTGACGGATGTGTGGCGGTACCCCTAATAGAAAGTGTCGTCAAAATGTAAAATATTTTTCGTTATTCAAGCAAATGCTACCTTGTAAACATCATACAAACAAGGTATGTGGTATCCTTGTCATTTTTTTAGATGTATACAGGTTCTTTAGACAACTATACAATATTGTAAAAAGTTACCACGCGTAATTATGAAAGTGTCATCAATTTACTTTCAATCATCCATGAAAACGTTCCCTTTTTTAAATATCATAAAAAGGAAAAAACAAATATGGGTACAACTGTGCACAAGGAAATCTCGCATATGAAACAAATGGCGTAGAAACTACTGGGCCATCCAATCATCAATTTATAGTTAGACAATTATGATTCAAGAAGACGATTTCCTAAATTACAAAAGGAGAGAAATATCACTATGTCTACAATAAATTCAGATGTAAGCATGAAGAAAACTCAGGAATATAGTGCCAATAAAGCAGTACCTGTTACCTTACTGTTATTTCTATTATGTTTGGTAATTGACAATTCATTTAAGATTATTTCTGTTGATATAGCAAAGGATTTTCAAATTTCAGCGACAACAGTTAGCTGGCAAGCAACATTAGCTGGCCTTGTGATTGGAATTGGGGCTGTCGTTTACGCGGCTTTAGCGGATTCTGTTAGTATTAGAAAACTTCTTAGTATTGGGATTATTTTAATCTGTGCCGGTTCAGTCATGGGATATATTTTTCAACACTCGTTTTTACTAGTTGTTGTCTCACGAATTATCCAAACTGCTGGTTTAGCATCAGCTGAAACGTTATATGTCATATTTGTCACAAAGCATTTACCTATAGAGGAACAAAAGAAATATTTAGGATTTAGTACAAGTAGTTTTGCTCTTTCACAGCTTATCGGTGCATTAACTGGAGGTTATGTTTCAACATATTTCCATTGGACAAACCTATTTTTACTATCTTTAGTAACACTTTTCACTCTTCCTTTTATTTTAAAATATTTTCCTAAGGAAGAAGCGAAAAATAGTAATGTAGATGTATTAGGATTATTTCTAGTTGGAATTATTTCAGCGTCCCTACTACTATATATTACAGACTTCAATTGGCTTTACCTGATCTTATTTATTTTTGTAATTACCTTGTTCCTTACATATATCAGTAAGAAATCAACAGCTTTTATTGGCATCTCATTCTTCCAAAATAAGCAGTTTATCTCATTACTTGGCGTTGCGTTTATCATTTACTCTGTACAACTAGCATATATTTTCCTATTTCCATTCTTGCTTGAAAAGATTTATGGTTTGAAGCTAGATACAATTTCACTTTTATTGATTCCAGGTTATATAGCAGCGACTATAGTTGGGGCTCTTTCTGGAAAAATTGCAAAGGTTATGGGAAGCAAGCAATGTATTACACTCGCTATGTGTATCATTATGATCAGCTTACTATTAGGTGGATTCTTTATCAAAACTTCTGTTGTTGTATTCGTAATATCTATGGTTTTATTTTCCAGTTCTTTTGCATTCTTGTATGCACCATTACTTAATTCTTGCATTTGTACAATCGAGAAAGAAAAAACAGGAACAGCAATCGGATTTTATAACTTAACACTGAATGTCGCGATGTCAATCGGAATTGCCTACACAGCTGCGATGATGGACCATTCCGCAATGAAAAAAAGCTTCCTAGGAATGATAAACAATGCGGATGCTTCGATGTTTAGTAATATCCTATTCATTCTCGTACTGATTGTCTTTTTCAGCTTATCTCTGTACTGGGTATTAGTAGGACGAAAAGCGACAAAGTAGGTTTATAAAAAACTTTAAATGATTTATATTGGAACCCTAAGATTAGGGTTCTTTTTTATAGTAACATTTTGGATTTGTTTTGAATAAACCTTCACATGTATTATGTAAGGAGATTATCTCAGGGATTATTTACAAATAGTAGGTGGGGAATATTTGACGCTTACCTTGCAACATGTCTGCTCTTTCTTTTCCCTATTCTTCTTTACTTGCATTCCTTTTGCGCTTTTCTTTCCTTACCTCTACAACTTGCAACATGTTTGCTCTTTTTTTCCTATTCTTCTTTACTTGCATTCCTTTTGCACTTTTCTTTCCTTACCTCTACAACTTGCAACATGTTTGCTCTTTTTTTCCCTATTCTTCTTTACTTGCATTCCTTTTGTGCTTTTCTTTCCTTACCTCTACAACTTGCAACATGTTTGCTCTTTCTTTTCCCTATTCCTCTTTACTTGCATTCCTTTTGCGCTTTTCTTTCCTTATCTCTACAACTTGCAACATGTTTGCGGTATCCTTACCCTATTTCGTCCAACTTGCAACAGTATAATTTTTTCTCAACCTAATACAATACACAAAAAATTGTTCTATTTTATAATTTTCAAGTGATTTTTTTATACTTATAGCAAGTTATTCAAATAAAATGCAACATGTTTGCGGTATCCTTACCCTAACTTTTTTGCCATTTTCAAGCTAATCCCTTATATATCAAGGAATTAAATGCTTTTTACTTATTCATGTACATATAACTCAACTTGCAACACGTTTGCGGTATCCTCACCCTTATTTTTCACATAAGATGCAACACTGTTTGCGGTATCCTCACCCTATTGTAATTCATAAAAGCCTAATTAAGCCTATCATATCAGCGATAATTGGTATATTTCATGATTTGTAATTGTACTTCTTAACTTGCAACACGTTTGCGGTATCCTTACCCTAACTTTTTTGTCATTTTCAATCTCCTCCCTTATATATCAAGGGAAGAGATGTTTTTTCACTTATTTTTATACATATATTTCAACTTGCAACACGTTTGCGGTATCCTTAACACAAAAAAAAACAATAAAATTCTCATATCCCTTGATACGCCTAGCTTTATAAGCTGTTGCAAGTTGCTATTTTTCTTCTTAAAGGAGCACCTTTCATCATTTTTCGTTTTGCTATAATCAAAATTGGTATATTTTATAGTATTTTGGCATACATTTCGAATTTTGCAGAACGGAGGTGAAAAAGATGGGGAAATCATTTATTATTCAAAATCAGCGTAGTTTAAATGGAAAGACAACAAACGCAGTTTTAGTAACACTAAAATCTTGGCAAAAATTTGTGGAAACATTTGAGGAGAAATACTACAGCTATAAAGATACATATTTAGAAGATATTCTGCAGCACATGACATACGAAGAACGTATTGCGGATGTAGAAGGCTTTGTAGAACAAGCTAAACCATCTTTTTCACGTCGAGAAAAGTCTGCACTTACAGAGAAAACAGGAAGAAAACATAAATTATATGGAATTACGAATGCAGATCTTGAAGTATTCTTATATCTACATAAAAAATGCTTTACAAATGGTGTCATTCCAAATGTAACAATACATATGATGTGGGAAGATTACAAGCAATATAAAGAAGAATTTGCTTATATCCAGCACTCCCAATTCTATATTGCTTTGAAAAAATTAAACTTACATAACATTATTTCCATTGAAAATGGAGTTGATGGCCGTTATACAATTAAGCTCACTCATTTTATGAATGAGGAAACAGAAAAGGCAAATCCTTACGTATATATTAGTCCTGTTGTATTTACAAAGGCGTTCTTTAAGTTATCTGTAGCAGCTAAGAAACTATTCTTAGACATCGCTATGCAGCAACATACAGAAACAACTTTAAAGCGTTCTTTGGACAAGCAGGATGAAAGAGGAAACAAAACTCACTTTGGTGGAATGTATCGTTTCTTACATAAAAAATATCCGCACCAGATCCATGTGGTTATCGAAGAATTAACAACTGCATTACCATGTACGGGAAATCCCCTATTTAAAATTTGTAAAATGCAAAAAGGTGTAAAGCATACCAAACGATATACAACATTATATCTATCTATCCATTCGGACTTCTTATGTACGAAAGAATCTGGAGAAGAACAACATAGGGATCCATTTACACCAAAAGCTACATATGCTCGTAAAGCGAAATTCATTGAATCCGTCCTACAAGAAATGAATATCGGTGAACTGTCTGCAGACATCAATAAATTCATTCATGTTTTAAAGCATACTTGTCATCGTCAAATTCGCAGTGTAATTCGTGGACTTCGCGACATGGTTGATCGAAAAGAAGGATATCCAACGAAAATTGTATATACATTGAAAAAACTATTGCATCAAACATCTCAATATCAAATTCTTGATACAGCAGCAAAAGAAGGTATCTACCCTCTTATTGCGCAACATATACCAAAAGAGAGAAATAGTGACCGTGAACAAGCTGTCTTTAATTTTGGTCTACATTATTCCATGTACTCTCTTCACAACATTAAGAAGATGTTTAAAAATGTGTATGCACTACTGAAACAAAAGTTTGCGGTACCAGTGACGGAAGAATCTTATCACCGTAATTATCTAAAATACCAGGAAGAAACGTTATTTAGAAAATATGCATATGATCAGGGAGTGAATCTCCATGCATATATCGCTTTAGAAATTGAAATGCGTGAAAAATTAAAAGTTCGTGGCCATAAAGAACGCACAATTCCAAGTGATGTACGTGAATGGTTTATCGAAGCAATTGATAAGCTGCCACAAGAAAAACTTCGTGTTATTGAGCTACCAAAACAGTTTAATTTACTAGCGTTTATGCGTACCTTCGAACGCTTAGTACGTGCTGGTGTAACAATAACAGCTCCAGATCAGGTGCTAACCGTAATGGAAATAAAAAAATAGCAACAAGCTCTCTATTTTTGAAAAAATCGAAAGTGGAGGGCTATTCGTGTTTGTTTCATCAACCCCCCTTTTCTACTACTCTATTTATAAATACCAAATCAAAAGGACTTCATGTAAAATGGAGTCTTTTTTTATACATTTCTATACAAATCCTCTTCTACCTATAGAAGAATCTCCACACTACACATTGAATATTCTTCACCTGTAGTAAAACATCCGATTTTATATCTACAAAAAATCAAAAGGATATTTATATAAATAGTGGATATGAGGACAAATATGATCAAATGTGAATAATATTTTCCCAATCCCCTTGAGAATACTAGTGTCGTTGAATTCATCTAATAAAAATCATCAATAATAATGTGAGTTATGTGTAAATACTGAGTAATGTTAACAAATATCTGCATTATCTGAACAAATTGTGGATAATTGAACGCTAAATACTGCTCCATCTACCAAAATAAAGAAAATAAGCCCTATTTACATGGTTGAATAAATATAATGTGATTTGTATCAATTTCTTTCCGATTTCATGTAGAAACATATAATTTTCTTTCTGCTTTTTTGTAGAATTGAAAGTCTAATAATCATTGAGTCTACGTGGACATTTTCTTCTATTTATGATTTTTTACGTTCTAACATCAAATTTTCCCTTGTGCGAGTAAGTTTTCCCCCTATTTTTGATAACCTATAAAAGTTTTATCTTTATTTCTTTTTAATATATAAGATATATATTTATAATAGATTTTACTATTACTAGTATGCTTGTTAATAAGATATCAAACATAATTAAAAATATTTGTTAATTCAGTTATAATAATGGTAATTAAATGTATCATTACCCACATACAAAAGGACAAACCTACGTATCCCTACCAGGGCGAGGCTTGTTCTTTTTTCATTTTAGTAAACAATTAATATTGGGAGGATTAAACATGGCTGTACTAAAAGATACAACTTATATAGAAATGGATATGTATAACAAGATTAGATTTTTCAAAGGGATTTTTGGGGATTAGTTTTTGTAGTTTTTTTTGAGTATTATGATAGCCTTATTCATTTGGCTTTGTAAATAATAATCAACATATCAAAAATGCAAAGGATTGTTTGTCCGTTTGTGTTTTTGATATGCCAGCAACCGTGCGTAGCAAAGGGCGGTAGATTCTCATTACATACATAAAAAGAGGCTATGCATTTAGTATTGATCTACAAAAGAATAGCCTCCACTTTTTACTTACTATCCCTTTTCGTTTTAGAATTTAAATTTTCGGATTAATATGACAATAATTTATGATAAGGTGTATATAACGATAAAATAAAAAGGATGATAAGCATGCAAAAGAGACCAGAAGCAAATGAATATAACCCGTATTATTCAACGTACATAAACTTAATACCAGATGGAGATATCATACATATTCTAAAGCAAGAAATGAAGGAAACGAATCTTTTATTGAAGGATATTTCTGATAGTGAGGGACATTTTCGATATGCTCCTAATAAATGGAGTATAAAAGAAGTAATCGGTCATATTGCGGATACTGAACGTATTATGACATATCGATTGCTTTCTATAGCAAGAGGCGAGACAGCAGAACTTCCTGGATATAACGATGATATGTATGTTCTTAGGGCAGCTTTTGATAAGCAATCTATGCAAGATCTTCTTGAGAATTTAACTGCTGTTCGTCAGTCTACTGTTCATTTGCTTAAAAGTTTAGATAAAGAAGCTTGGTTACAAAGGGGAATTGCGAACAATTCTGAAGTCACGGTTCGTGCATTAGCAAACATTATTGTTGGTCATGAGCTTCATCATCGCCAAATTATAAAAGAACGTTATTTGGGTTCTAATGCATATCCAGCATGTTAAAATATGAAAATAAAAAGAGAATGATTCGTAAAAAAAATTCCGAATCATTCTCTTTTTTTCTGCGTATCAGTGGAACTATAAATGGTTTTTTCAAGGTCTATTCCTTCTCGTTGATGCAAATAGGGGTCACCATACATGCCCATCAAGCTAAGGTTGGGTATTGGGGGTTGTGTAGCAATGGAACCAAATCACGCAATAAGCATTAGCGGATATTAGAAATAACAAAAATGCCACTTTTTCATGTTAAAATGAGGTGATTTTTAATTTTAAAATCGATATTGGGAAGTGTTTCAAACAAATAAAGAAGATAATAATAGGGACTTAAATGGTTCTCTTTTGCGACTAGCTGGTCTTCAGCCTACTTTCTGTTATAAATTAGGTGATTATAATGAACGAGACAATTAGCCTAGAAGAAACATTAGAAGCCTTTTCTAATTACTTAACTGAAAAAGGTCGAAAGCATTCTACGATACAACGTTATTCATACGATATTAAGGATTTTTATAAATGGGTAGAAGTAAATGAGATACTTTTTCATATCAAATCGTGGAGTGAACTATCTCAAGAAGATTATCAGGGGTATTTTTCTGAGTTAGAAAACAAGCGTAAATATTCCCAGAAAACAAGGCACAGAATATGGGTGGTTTTAAAGAAATTGCACATGTTTTTAGGGATAGATAGTCCATTAGATGATATCCGCCTCTCCTTAATTCCTGATCAATCACTAAGTGATAATGATTTTATTACCGAAGCGGAAGAAAAACTTTTAAAACAAATTATACTCTTAACAAAGGGATTAACAGAAAGATAAGCTAAATATCGCCCTCTAATTATGGATAGAAACGCTTGTATAATAAATTTAGTAGTAAACTATGGGTTATCCTTGCAAGAGCTTGTATCGCTTAATATGAGCCATATACAGTTTGCTAGAAATACCTTAGTTGTTCCTGGAGAAAACGGCATAAATAGATCTATATCATTATCAGAGGATGATATGAAGCAGCTCTACAAATACTATAAAACTATTCCGGAACCTGTAAGACCTAGACAGTATACAGATAATCCTTTGTTTATAGCATTTGACTTTAATCGTGGAACATATCGATGGGTATATGAAAAGGATGCGCCAAAGGCTTTGTCCGTAGTTTCTATACAAAAGATGATACGACTTGAAGTGAAACGAGCGGAGTTAAATAGGCGTATTTCTGCCCAGCAGATGAGGAACACATTTATTCTCCGTCTTATTAAGCAAGGAATAAATGAAGATGAATTGGTAAGTAGAATGGGATTCAAAACTAAGATATCCCTAAAAAGATATTTCTAATATTTACAACAAGTTCAACTCAAGCACGTTCAAAACAATACAACAGATTAAAGACACATGAATATTAACAGTAAAGATATTAAATTAAATATATATAAAGACAATTAGTTATTGAAATATAAAGCCTGTATCAATGATTACCAAGTAATCATTGATACAGGCTATTTTTTAAAGCATTTGTCATGTTCAACTAACCTATGCGTTAGTTGAACAACGAATATATGTTTATTTTTCAAACGAAAGTCCCTTCACTTTAAGTGAATTTCAATCGAATCCTCGGGATATACCGAGTGTTTTTGTAAATAATATGATTGTTAAATCAATAAATAAAGGAGGACTTTTATGCTACAGAATCAGCAAGGTAAAGAAAATTTGGGTTCTAATATGAAACAAAAATTTGCGGGAACTGATGCACAAAAAGTAAAACAAGAAATTCAAAAAGATGTTAGCCAAGGACAAGGAGCAATGACCTCCCGAGAGGCAGGAGCAATGCGCGATTAAAAACCACTCTAAGTGGTTTTTTATTTTTCTACTTGTAAATTAAACACTTTACAACGATCATTTTGATTTGATGGTTTAGATAATAACTGTATTAGATAACCTGCTGAATTCACATAAATAACTGTATAGAGATAAAAGTTACGTTTTGGGGTACTTTAAAACCTTAGCTTGATGGCGATGTGCCGTGTCCCTATGTCCTTTTGCACGCATCTTGGCGGAGCATATTGAAATAAATAAGATGGATTATTTGATTAAAGTGTTACTTTAGGTATATATACTATAATATAGACAGAGTAACATGCATAGAAAGGAACGATGAAATATGCCAAAGCAACAAATTGGAGTAGTTGGTGTGGGCGTTATGGGAAAAAGCCTCGCACTTAACTTTGAGAGTAAAGGGTATTCTGTTGCCCTATATGATATTTCGAAGGAAAAAGTAAATGAAATCATTGAGGAAAACCGTGGTAAAAACTTAGTTGGTACTCATATGGTTGAAGAGTTTGTTAGCTCACTTGAATCACCTAGAAAGATTTTATTAATGGTTAATGCAGGAGAAATTACAGATAAGGCGATTGATTCTCTGCTTCCTCATCTTGATAAAGGTGATATTTTAATTGATGGCGGTAATACATACTTTGTCGATACAATTCGCCGAAACAAACGTCTTGCCGAAGAAGGAATCAATTTCATCGGTGCAGGTGTGTCAGGCGGAGAAGAGGGTGCATTGAAGGGACCGTCTATTATGCCGGGCGGACAGAAGGATGCATACGAAAAAGTGAAGAATATGCTTGAAAATATCTCTGCAAAAGTGAATGACGAGCCTTGCTGTTCTTATATCGGACCTAATGGGGCAGGCCACTATGTAAAGATGGTTCACAACGGTATTGAGTATGGAGATATGCAATTAATTTGTGAAGCGTATTTCTTCTTGAAACAAACACTTGATTTGACTGCAGAAGAGTTTCATGAAATATTTGCTGAATGGAATAAGGGCGAACTGAACAGCTATCTAATTGAGATTACAGCAGACATCTTCACGAAGAAAGATGAAGAAACTGGCAAGCCATTAGTGGATGTTATTCTTGATACTGCGGGACAAAAGGGTACAGGGAAATGGACAAGCCAAAGCGCACTTGATTTAGGTATATCTCTCCCTATTATCACGGAATCTGTATTTGCGCGTTGTATTTCTGCTTTAAAAGAAGAGCGTGTGAACGCAAGCAAAGTTTTATCTGGACCTAAAGATAAAGCAGCACTTGGAATTGACAAAGCCGAATTAATTGAAGCAGTGCGCCAAGCTTTATATATGAGTAAAATTTGTTCTTATGCACAAGGATTCACGCAATTGAAGGCAGCTT
>NZ_JAKUHD010000030.1:0-35429 GCF_022664325.1 Bacillus cereus group sp. BfR-BA-01310
TTTCTCATTAACATAAGAGAATAGTAACGTACTTTCAACTTCAAGAATAGTCTGAATCCTTAAGTTGATGGATGTGGGGTACCGCCACATACACAACAATATTCAAAAATGAAACTATATCGTTTGGCCTATCCCATTAAAAGGCCAGGACACTTTATCTATTTACTTCTTTATAGATTGGAATTTCATCATAAGAAATGAATGAATTTTTCCGCAGGCTCACGAAATATAACCAAAACATTAAGTGCTGATAATGGGCACACTAATATTAATCCTTTAATTATTGTAACTGATCAAGGAGCAAGCCATTGGGTATCTGCTGGATGGGCGTTCGCAACCGGGAAATTTTAAATTGCCACTGCAGTATCTTTAGGATTCTGGTCATTCACACATGTTTTAAATCTAAAAGCTGATCCAGATTGCACAGAAGGTTTGATTAACTAATTTTTCCATAGTAAACATAAAAAAGAAGAATCACATAAGTTATTTTCGACTCAACCCTATAATAACAATCACCTAGAAGAATTTAATGGTGATTGTTTCACAGCATAACGAAAAATCATCATACTCCTGCTATTCACTGCTTTCTAATACTTTTATTAATTTCGGTTTTTCATCTTTAATATCACTGGCATAATCTATAAGGAAGCTCCAATTCCAGGATGTGTGTACACAAAACAAAAGATACTCGGCTCAAAGTCACAATCTCGGTGACTCTTTCTATACAATTACATCATTCCCCACTACTCAAAAAAGGGTAATCCAAGTAACTCCTACGATTTTAGTCGATTTTCGCAGGGAATATCCTTTAGGCGTACAATCAACAAGCGTAATCCATACGTTTCCTTTTCGAGTGAGGTACCAGACGGTGACCGTAAAATCTATCTATGAATATACTGATGTAGCAAAATTTATGGGTTATAATTAGAAAAGAATGTAGCATTAATGTACTCTTTTCGTATACGAAAGATTTTTCATAGATATTATTATTCCATAGTTTGCACCTTTAACATATTTATTAAAATAAATCAATGCTATATACTAATTACCTATTATCTAGTACTAACTATAATGATAAAGTAAACTACTTTGAATTTTGTATAAATGAATATACACTTTACTATTTCTTCAAAATATCTAATATTGAATTCGGAGGAGAAAATGGATAACTTAAAAGAAGCGTCTAATGAAATGTTGGAGTTTTTAAAAGTTCTAAAACATAGAGAGGATGTATTTTATCAGGATAGCTATATTTATCAAGAAAATAGTGTAATGGATTATGTTTATATAATTCAAAATGGAATAGTAGGATTTGAAAAAATAAACCCTGACGGAAAAAAAATCCAAGCGGAATTACGTGGGAAAGGTAAAATTATAGGGTCTGAATGCCTTTTGGGATACAAAGCTAAAAGCCCGGGTATTATAAGAGCATGTAGTAAAGTTGTAGTTGTACAAGCAATAGAGATTGAAGAAATAAAAAATACTTATAAAGATCATATTTATTTTTACAAATGCTATTCAAAACTTTGCACAAATTATTCACTAAATTTAATTGATAAGTTTAGCGACTTTGCTTTGCATACAAAAAAAGGAGCATTATGTTCTGTCTTTGTTAGACTAGCAAATACATTTGGAATAGATACTACTGATGGTAAAATAATAAATATGCACGTAACAATTGATCAATTAGCGGAATTAGCAGGTATTTCAACAAAAGAGAGTACACATAGAATATTAAAAAGTTTAAAAGATGATGATATTATCGAATTTAAGAATAATCTATATATCATAAAAGATTTAGATTATCTAGAACAATATATATCAATACAAGAAAGAAGAAATAGTACTCCTAAAATGAATTTGATTTAAACAAATATGATTTATTATTACATTATGAGAAAATATAATTCTATGCAAAATTCGAACTAAAAAGAAGTCTATGATAGATTACACCGACTTCTTTTTAGTTATATATAAAATATATCTATAAAAATTTGCACATAATAACTTGTATTCCTCACTAATATTTCCTACTTTTTAATATAATAACTTTCTATTTCTCTTTACAAAAATAAAAACATTCATTGCCACATTTATAGCAATGAATGTTTTATCGTTTCTCAAGGTTATCATATTTATTTTTACGATCAACTTTTATCTATGAATTTTACGTTTTCGATAAAGCAGAAGTCCCGCAAGAACAATTAAACTGCCACCTACTACTATTAATAGATAGTTAGTAGCAGCTCTACCAGTATGAGGCAATTCTTCAGATGGCTTTTTCTGATCATCCTCTGGTTTCACAGGTATGGTAGGATCCTTCTTGATTAATTTATTCTCTTTCATTACGGTTACTGCTTTTGATGTTTCTCCTCCTTTTATTTCAAATACTAATGGAGTCTCATCTAATTCGTAACCTTTTGGTGCTTTTGTTTCTATAAATTGATAATTTCCTGGTACCAAACCTTCTACCACCAATTTACCCTCTTTATCTGTTACTACGTTTTCTTCTATTACGTTGCCTTTGTTATCTACTAGCTTAAACTCGGCTCCTTCTAATGCTTTACTATGATCTGATGCATCTACTTTATTTAATACGACCGAGCCTGTTTCCAATTTGTTTTCTTTCGTTACAGTTACTGCTTTTGATATTTCTCCTATCTTTACCTCGAATGATAACGGTGTCTCATCCAATACATAACCTTTTGGTGCTTTTGTTTCGATAAATTGATAGTTCCCTGGTACTAAACCTTCTACCACCAATTTACCCTCTTTATCTGTTACTACGTTTTCTTTTATTTCTTTGCCTTTGTCATCTACTAATTTAAACTCGGCTCCTTCTAATACTTTACTTTGATCTGATGCATCTACTTTATTTAATACGACCGAGCCTGTTTCTAATTTGTTTTCCTTCGTTACAGTTACTGCTTTTGATGTTTCTCCTGCTTTTATCTCGAATAATAATGGAGTCCCATCCAATACATAACCTTTTGGTGCTTTTGTTTCGATAAATTGATAGTTTCCGGGTACTAAACCTTCTATTACCAATTTCCCTTCTTTATCTGTTACTACGTTCTCTTTTATTTCTTTGCCTTGCTCATCTATTAACTTAAACTCGGCCCCTGTTAATTTTTCTTTCGTTTCCGTATCAACTTTTGTTAATACTACTGACCCCTTTAAAAGAGTATTGTCAATTTTTAATTGTATAACCTTGTGCGTTTTATCGATTGTAAATTTTACTGGTGTTTGATCTAGTTTATAGCCATTTGGTGCTGTCGTTTCGACTAATTGGTAGTTTTCAAATGGCAAATTACCTAAACTTCCTTTGCCTTTACTATCTGTAGTAAGATGTCCTACTATTTTATTATCTGATAAACGAATGACATCAAACTTGGCTCCTGCTAATGAATGACCATCATTCGAGTCTACTTTCATTACCTCTACAGAACCTTCTTCACCTTCTCCTTCTCCTCCACCATCAGTAACTTTGTGTGTTGTTGAATCTTTTTCAAATTCTTCATCATTCCCTAACAAAGTAACTTTATTTGAATAATCATTAGATGCGTTGCCGTCTCCAACTATTCTTGTATTATATTCAACAAAATATCCATATCCATCTACAATATCACCTAAATTTACAGTGAATTTATTAGGAAGTGAGTCATCAATCGGAATTGCTTTCGTAACATCAGTCAAATCGTCGTATTTAAGTTTTCCGTCTTCCACTTTGAATTTTACTCTTAATACTTTAATGCTATCTTTTACTAGCGTATGACCTGAACCAATTTCATCTGTAACAATTGCATTTTTGATATCAATACCGGCCACATTTATTCGTATAACCCAATGCATTAAATTTTTATCATTGCGATCAAAATATCCATATTTATGCAATTTTTCATCAAGATTATTAAACGATCCTTCATGAACATTAACTTCATCGGTGAAAATAACACCATTTTCATCAACAAATTCTAATTTATGATCTTCTCCATCATCTATTTGATCTTTATCAAACTTAGCATTAAAATACATTTTCCCTTTTATATTTGAGTGGGTTTCTACGTAATCAGTAAATGTTACAGTCACTTTTTTAGTTTGCTTTTCAGCATGTACTTTTCCTATTATATTTCCATCTTGATCTTTAATATCAAAATCTATATCTTTATCAAGTTTCAATTCCTTAGGCAAATAAAAACTAAATGTATCACCACTTTTAGCTGAGCCATCCTCTAACTCCACTTCAACATTTACTCGCACCGTCTCCCAATCACCAAAACTGCCATTAGAAGGTCTTACCCCATTACTATTTGTTAAATACGTTTCTTTAATGACATTTTCCAGGGTTTTCGCTGAAGTTTTTGCAGGGAAAACAGTAATAATACTATTACATAAAAGTAATAATATCATTATCAAACTACTAATCTTTTTCATAAATTTCTCGCCTCTTTGATAATATTTTTACATAATTTTACTAGTGATAAGTATAATAATTGCTAATAGTCCTATTAGCATGATGTAACCCATACAATTTACAGTATGATGTTAATAATTTTCATTTACTTAATTAATATAATTAACGGAATTGAAGTAATTAGCTAAAAACACAAAATAATAATATTTCTCCTTTCTTCTTGATGATATGGGGCAATTAATTTACCTTCTGTGAATGTTTGTAACAAAATTTTCTCAATAAAAAATATTCTTTGTACATTTTTTCACATAAAGGAAAATAACGAGCGACCTAATTATTCAGTACAACATTTAAAACAATTGCTTGCCAATTAGCCTTATTTATACGACTATCTCTTACAACTATTTTTTCAACCTATGTCTCTACGATGAACGGTTATTATTTTGTTTGTAATTTTAACTATATAATTCATCATAGTAAGATTTTACTAGAGTGTTTCTAGCAAATCATTACCATTTGTTATGTAGTAGTTAACATTTGCTAACAAGTTAATATGCTTTTTAACAAATATGTTAGAGATGGGTGTGACAATATTTTTATTTCACTTGATATACTAAAACTAGGGGGTATAACGTAGGTACCATCTCACGGTTAATAAAATAATATCCGGTTGATAATGTTTCCACTTGAATAGATTTTGCTTTTCCATACCAATCACGTTCTTTTTTAGAGTACTAGTATCAGTATGTCCAAATTCGATAGGCCATTTTCATATACTTCAAAGTTTTTGCACCAGAACCCCAAAAACAAAAAATCTCTCGAACACTCCGAGAGACACAATGTCTATTAACCTAAGAATAGTCACGATCCTAAAAAGTAAAAAACGTTATATTTAGGTAAGTTAAGGAAAACAGTTGATATTAAAAGGACCATGCAGGAACATCAAATAGAACTTTCGAAATTCGAGGGAATTTTACAATCCACATTTGAGTGTATCGCCAAACATGCAGACTTTTATACAACCATGCTTGGACCTCATGGTATTCATGATTTTAAGCTATAAATGCAGCATACTATCATGGATCACCTTGAACAAAATTTCATTGTGCTTATACTTGGAGAATTTGACTTAGATATTCCAAAAGATATGGTATTGCATTTCATCACTTCCTCTGTTGTTGGTATATCAATTTGGTGGCTCCAAAATGACATGAAATATTCACCAAAATATACTGCACAACAATTAGTGAAGCTTTTTACTAAAGGACCCTTGTGTGCAGTAGGTTTTACTTTTTTTCATGAGGGCTAGAACAGTGAAGGGTCACCCCATCATTTCAGGAAACTGTGACACAAATTAACCGGTACCTTATACGTCAGGAACCGGTTAATGAAATGAATGAGCCAAGATTATTTATATTGTATAAACTTCAGACAACATGTGGTTACACGCTTCTTACACATAACCCGTTTCTTCCCTTGCTAATTTAACTTCAACACTGCACTAACCGGATTATGATCACTGTTTTCAAACTTCAAATCATGCCCTTGTACGCTTACAATCTCCACATTTGGAGAGACTAAAAAACCATCAATAATCGTAACAAAGTTCTCACCTTCAACATAGCTCTTCACATTGTCACGAACTGTCCAAACGGTATCATCAACAGCCCACTGGAACCCACCATCAGTGAAATCTTCTGGTAACTGTACTAACCACTCTGGCCAGTCTTCTTTAAACCTCGGATCTTTTAACTGCACATCAGATAATAGTTGATTCCAGTCTCCACCAAGCACGATATAGTCGCCATTTATGTAATGTTTATTCATATACTCTTTCAAAAACTCAACTTGTTGCTTTCGAATGTTTCCACCCTTATCATATGCAGATAAATGAACGTTCACCATTCGTAAATATTTTCCGTTATCAACTGGAACCTTATGCTCAACAATCGCTCGATCTACGTCGAATAATTGACGAAGCCACATTTCTCTTCCAGGAAGCTGATATCTCGTCACTTCTTCTACTTTATATTTTGAAAACGAACCAAGTCCACTGTTCGTATATCCGTGTGGCTTCTTAATTGGTACCGGCACCCACTGCACATTAAAGTTATCACCAAACGTAGACGCATGATCTTTCAGTCCATCTTGAAACGCCTTATACTGATTCACATCAAATGAACGAAGTGACTTCTCATCCATCTCTTGCGTTAATATAAAATCAGAATCTTCCTTTTGTAAGAAAGACAGCATATTGCTGATATTCTTTTCTGTTTGCTCTTTACTACTAGAGCGCGAACCCTTTCCTCCGTCTAAGAAGAAATCTTGATCTTTATCTAAACCGCCGAAGCCAATATTAAACGTTGTCACCTTAAACTCTTTCCCGACTTTAAGAACGCGCTCGTTATTATTGGTCACCATCAATTTCTCAACATCCTTATGCTTCACATTCTTAATTGCCACATAAGTAATAAATGCTGTGAAAGCACCAAATACCGAGCCTGTCCCCCATAATAAACCTTTCATTGTCTTCTTCAATCTCATGACTCCTTTATTCTCTTTTTATAGTTTGTATATGTGATATTTTAATTTGTTTCTATGTTTAAAATATATAACGTAACTCTAAAGGCTTCAAGCACGATAAAAGGGATTGAAGCGATTGACTGAAAATACATATATTCGTCCAGGTCTAAAAAAGAACTCAAATTAATCCCAAACAACACCTCGCCTCTCGTATTCCATTCTATATTCAACGGCAGCTGCAATTTTGGAGCTTGCGAACCTTTCCGTGATCCAAAGTCCCAAATCGAGTCCTGAAGTGACTCCTCTCGCAGTGATAATATTCCCTTGATCCACAATTCTGTAATGAAGCAGCTCTGCCCCGTATTCACTTATTTCATTCTGCGCCAAATGGTGCATCGTCGCCATTTTACCATCCAATATGCCAGAAGCAGCTAGTAACATACCTCCTGTACAAACGCCAGCAACAATCGTTCCTTCGTTGTGCATCTCTCTAATCATTTCGGTCAAGGTTCCAAGCTCTGCTTGCTTTCGTGCCCCATGTTCAGCTTTATGATTCCAGCCACCACCAGGTACAATTAGCAGATCTGGACGATTATCCATTCGTAAAAAATCATTTAATTTGACCGTAACTCCAAACGAAGTCGTAATTTCTTGTTTTGGTTCACTTGCTATTAGTTCAACCGTAAATGGAGCCCCTTCTTCTATCGCTCTTTTAAGTACCTCAAAAGGTGCGAAAGAAACAAGCTCTCCGAAGCCGTCAAACAATACAATTTGTATTTTCATTTTTAGAACACCTCATATGCTTTCTTTTGTGAATCGTAGACATATAAAACGATTCGGCGATTATGTAATTGATTTACACAAAAACCTCATCATCTAATAGAAAATATCCTGTATAGCTAAACAAATAAGTCCTGAATTAGGAGACGAAATGTTAACTACAAATATACGACCGGGATTAACTCCTACAATTACAGCCTTTACTTCTAATTGTCCTTTTTCATTTACTATACCGTTACATTTATAAAAATCATTCTTACTTAGTTCATAAATCATACGTTAAACCGCCTTCCTGAACCGTTCTATTCTTACTCTATCATTTTAGCAGAATATTCTCTATTTCTTTGATAGTTGGTTTAAACTGATGGCATTAAGTAAGCGAATATGTAATTAAATATATAGTAAATGAAAGAGCCTACTCACATGAGTTGGCTCTTTCATTTACGTTTGTTTCTACTTTATTTAACACTGAAAATGATTTATTTCTATTTTGTGTTTACTAATAAATGTGTTAATGCTTGTTTTAATGGTGTAGCTTGACGTTTTAATAATAAATTCAAATCGGTATGTGTTGATTCTAATCCCCCTTCACGAATTCCTTTTTGAGTCATTACTAACATTGGAAGGTAGGCTTCAGGTACTCCAGCACCTTTTAACATTTCTTCATAAGAAGAATCGTCTACTTCTAATAAAGGAATTTCTTTACCTAATACTTCACTTAATGTACCAACAAATTGCTGTTGTGTTAAATTTTCACCAGAAAGTTCATAAATCTTATTTTTGTGACCATCAGCTACCAAAACATTCGCTGCTGCTTCAGCTAAATCTGGACGATATACCCAACCGATTTTCCCTTCTCCTGCAGAAGTCACCCAAGGGGCACCAGCCATACAGCTTTGAATTGTACCAAGTTCATTTTCTACATACCAGTTGTTACGCAGAATCACATAAGGAATACCTGATTCAATAATTGCTACTTCACGTGCTCTATGCATGCCTGCTAGGAAGAAGTTATTTCCTTCTGCTCGCGTAACACTTGGATAAATAATTTGTTTTACACCTGTTGCTTTGGCAACTTCTACTGCATTTGTATGCTGACGTATAACTGTATCAGAGTCACCAAATGTTGACATGATGAATAAACGATCGACATCTTTGAATGCTGAAAACAAGGTTTCTTGATTTTCAAAATCCGTTACAAGTACTTCTAAACCTTGTTCCTTATAGCTAAGTGCTTTTTCAGACTTGTCATCACGTACACCAACAATTATTTCTTCAATTGATAATCTAGCACGTAAATACTCAACAATTTTAGAACCTAAATTTCCGTTTGCACCTGTTACTAAAACTTTCATACAATCTCCTCCGCTACATACAACGTTATTTTTGATTTTTGTATACATTACATATACTATTTCTTAAGAAGGATTTATGTAAGTAGGCACAATTTAATAACATAGTCATAAAAATAGTACTTAGAGTAAAAGGGAGATTTTATTATGGCACGTTTTAGTTATCAAGATGAATCGATTTCTGAAGAAACACAGCAAGAAATTTGTCCATTAACAGTTACCCAAAATGCAATTGCAGGAAGATGGAAAATCGTGATTTTGTGGCATTTAAGCAAAAATGAAATTATTAGATTTAATGAATTATTGAGGATGTTACCTGGTATCTCAAAAGGAATCTTAACTAGACAATTAAGAGAACTTGAAGAGGACGAGCTAGTACACAGAGAAGTTTATAAAGTTGTTCCACCAAAGGTAGAATATTCTTTAACAGATCAGGGGAAAAAGTTTATACCTGTATTAGAAGCAATGCAAGTTTGGGGTAAAGATTTACTAAATAAAAAAATAGAGATGTATGAAAAACATAAGGACTAATAAATCATTACTAACGTCTTATTACCAGTAGATAGAACGTATTAAGTTCAAGTTAAATAATGAACAATATGTTAATGTGAAAATTAAACAACTTAAAAAAGAGCCTTTCTACATCAAAATTAAATAACTCTATTATCATTACCCACATTATACAATCCTTAAATTAATGGGCATGTGCTTTCCCTAAAAAATCTCATAAAAAAGGAGTGGTAAATCCACTCCTTTTTTATATCTTTTGGAAAAACACCTACCCTTGATTCCTCTGCACCTCTCTAAACTCCTCCTTCACCTTCTCTAATAACCCTTCTTCCGTAATTAATCGATACGCTGTATTTGCTAGTGCTTTTGCCGATGTAATTAACGCTTTGTCCCCTAGTTCTGAACGAGCTGCTTCTCTAAATTCATTCGTATGCGCAATTAATTCGTCTGGTCCAATTTTGATGTACGGATGAATTGTCGGTACGACTTGGCTTACGTTTCCTGCGTCGGTTGAGCCGATTCCTACTCTTTCTTTACGGTTTACATCTTCGCCAAGTTGTTCTAACTCTTCGGCTACGACGTCATTAAATGTTTTTGTTACGAGTAATTCATCGATTTCATTTTGGAATTGATGAATTTTCACTTTCGTACCTGTTGCTAACGCTGCCCCTTGCGCGATGTTTCTTACTTTTTCCGTTACTTCCGCACATCTTTTTCTCGTTGCTGCTCGAATAAAGAAGCGTGCCGCAGCATAATCCGGAATAATATTGGGTGCTTTTCCGCCTTCTGTAATGACACCATGGATCTTCACATCTGACGGAAGTTGTTGGCGAAGTGCATTAATGCTGTTATACAGCTGGATAACTGCATCTAATGCATTAATTCCTTCTTCTGGCGAAGCTGCGGCGTGAGCTGTTTTCCCGTAAAAATGAAAATCAAGTGGATCAACCGCTAGTGACGGACTCGTTGGAGCTGTTTTTCCGCTCGGATGAATCATAAGCGCCGCATCAATGTTTTTAAATAAACCAGCCTTTACATAACTCGCCTTCGCACTACCGTTTGGTCCCCCTTCTTCAGCTGGTGTCCCGAACACGACAACCTCCCCGCCGATTTCTTCAAGCGTTTCGGATAATGCGATTGCTGCTGCAACGCTAATTGTTCCGATTAAATTGTGACCACACGCATGACCTAATCCTGGTAAAGCATCATACTCCGCTAAAAATGCGATTACTGGTCCTTGTTTCCCTGAACTTTTCCGCGCAATAAAACCTGTTTCATGTCCAGCTATATTATGTTGCAATTGAAATCCTGCACTTCCTAACAACAGACTTAACGTTCTTGATGCGTAAAACTCTTGGTTACCAATCTCCGGATTCGCATGAATATCATGACTTGTTTTTATGTACCTTTCCTTATTTCTTTCTATACTTTCAGTAATTTTTTTTCTTTGTGACGTTACTCCTGTCGCTCCCATTTTTCTTCCTCCTTTATTTTCACGTAAAAAAGCCTCTTCCTAAAAGATAGAAAGAGGCTTTGAAATATACTGTCAAAATGAGCTTCTTTCTTATCTTTCAAGTTAACTTGCTGGAATTGGCACAGTATTCATATAGAATCCGCTGCCGAGGTTTCGTAGGGCCAGTCCCTCCACCTCTCGTGATAAGAATTTTCATAAAATTGTATTAAATTATTTTTATTCTAAGTTTATTCCGACTAAAAGTCAAGGAATTCCTATCCGAATTTACCGAATATCTAAAAATCCTTTTAATACACCAATTGTTTCAGGTGCTTGTAGTCTTGCACATATATACGGAAATTCCGTACTACCTTCAAACATCATTTGAGATGTTAACGGTGCTCCTGCCCAAAAAATTTCATCATCGATTAATACAAACGGGAATGCTTTGTTTTGCCTTTGTAACTTTACATTTTTTAATGGAACTGGTCCATCACTATAAACTGTTACTTGTGCATTCGTACGCATTAACGCTTGCCATACTCGTTTATCAACTTGCCTTGTACTTGGAAGTGAAATGATAATTTTTCGTTTTGCCGCTAAAATATCTTTTAATAGTCCTTTCGGCTCCTCAAGATTCATTTCCATAAACCAGCGTAAACGTTTCGAAATTTTTCGCTCCCACACTTGTCTTGATGTCGTGCGATCATACACATCTCCGTGCCGTTCTATATGAGCTGTTAATTGTGATAACGCTTGTTTTCTCGACAAGTTTTTACGCATATAGTGGCAATCTGATAATTGAATGAACTTCCCTCTCGCTCTCGTTACAGCTACATTGACGAGACGATGGTTTTTATGATCAAAGAATAACACACCAGGACGTTCTTGCGGATAACTATCCACCGTATCAAATATCATCATATCTCTTTCGGAACCTTGAAACTTATGAACTGTTGCGGCTAAAACTGGTACGTGTTGATATTTCGTTCTCTGCAACAGTTCTCTAATACACGTTGATAAAAAGCGGGACTGTGCTCGGTACGGCGTAACAACACCGATAGATTGAACACCGTCTAACAGTCCAATTAAAATCATTTGCATCGCTACTAAGCCAGACATAATATTAAAACGAGAACCAGAAGCAGCGTCTTTTAAAGAAAAGGCTCCCATTAAGCTCGTATCAAATAAAACACTGGCTTCATTTGCGAACGGTTGTAGTTTCGCAAGTTCTTGACGCTCTGAAACAGATGGATGATCATACACTCTATTTTTATAAATAAATGAGTTTGTAAACTTAGATATATCCGCATGCATACGTCTTTGTTCCTGCAACATAAAAAGGTTGGGATGTGCTTCTGATTTATTTACAGACTCAACAATCCCTGCGTGATAAAACATATCTTCACCGAGCCATTTTCGAACGAGTTCGTGGTTTGCCATTGCGATTGGAGGCAATTGTAAAAAGTCGCCACAAACGACAATACGTTTTCCAAGAGAAGCAGCTAATGCGATTTGCGGAACATATGCCATACTCACTTCATCTACGACAACTAAATCAAATGTACGCTCATAAATAAGCGCATCAATTGCACATTTCGATAAAGTCGCACCGATTACTTTCGCATTTTCAATATATTCTTTCTCTACTTCTTTAATTTTCGCTTTTTGTTTTCGAAGTTCACTTTCTATTTCTTGCATACGCTTCTTATCAGAAGACGTCGCCTTATACGATAGTATTTTTTCACGAAGATCTTGGCGTGTTTCTTCTAAATAAAGCCTTTCCTCTCCCCATGATCCATTCGTCGTTTCTACTAGCCTCGATGCAAGTAACGTTTCATGATTTCGTATATGTTCATGTTGGCTAAAACCGTAACGAACGATTTCACCAGGTGTCCATTTCTTTTTCTTTTCAATTTGCTTCGTTACTTCACTCATTAATACGTCAACAGCCGCATTACTATGAGCTAACACAAGTACCGATTTTCCTTTTTGATAATGAGCTGAAATAATACGTGATAAATTGTAAGACTTCCCTGTTCCAGGTGGCCCCCACACGTACGTTGTCGGATTGTAAAAAGAACGATACGCCAATTCATTTTTCGGATTTTTCATCTTCTCAATATGCTTTGGACTGCTCGTCCCGTCAACAAGACGCTTTATACGATTACGTTTCAGCTTATCTTTACGCGCTTCTTTCAATCGCTCTTGCAGCTGTTCTAAAAGTTGCCATGGTTCACTGTATAAAACAGCTTCTCGTATTTCACCTTGTATATAATCATTTAATTTCAGTTCTATTTCTAATCCATGTACAGATAATACTTCCCCCGTTGCTTCCTCACCATCGAACTCAATTCGAATTGGTGATCCTTCAGGTAAGCTTACTTCCGAAATAAGCTGAAATACGTATACTGTACTTTCATAATCTGTATATAAGAAACGACCGTTAATGATAGAGATTTTACTACCACCTATCGTTTTCCAATGTTTAATTTCATATGCTAATGCATAATGCCACTCTTTCATCGTTTCCGATAATGAAGGAGTTTGAGTCGTTGTATTCATAAAATAAGCTCCTTCCGTCTCCCCAAACATACTTTCTCACTATACCATATAACGCTCTAAAATTTGTAACAATTATATCTTGCTTATTTTCTTAATATTCAATATTATTTTATATATAAATTTTTCAGAAAGAAGGATTGCATATGCCAGTCAGAAGAATTGAACACGTCGGACTTATGGTCGCAAACTTAGAAACATCCATCTCATTTTATGAAAAAGTAGTCGGCTTACAACTTATTAAGCGTATGGGGCATCCAAATCCAGACTTAAAACTCGCTTTTTTAGGCGTAGAAGAATCAAAAGAAACGATACTCGAACTAATTGAGGGTTACAACTCTTCTCTTCCGGCAGAAGGAAAAGTACATCATATTTGCTTCAAAGTAGATTCATTAGAAGATGAAATCGAAAGACTAAAGAAACACAAAGTAACCTTTTTACTAGGAGAAGAAATTGAAACATTACCCGATGGAACACGTTACATATTCTTCGCTGGTCCTGATGGAGAGTGGATTGAGTTTTTTGAGACGGAGAGATAAAGTAAGACTTTAATTAGAAGGCTTTTGCGGGATAGAAAAAGAGCCGGAATTCCGGCTCTTTTTTTTGCAAGTACGCAATCAGTAGCAATAAAACATACCTTCAACCCGAAAACTCACCTATATTAAAAACAATCATTTTGTTAGGAGTAGAGAGTAGAGAATGGTAAATACAATCTATATTATTATTTTTTGGATACTTATACTCTTTCCAATCCTTTATATAATCAAGATAAAACATTGGAATTTAAAAATAGTTGCCGTATTTGTTGGAAGAATCCTATTAAGTGTTATCTTTTTCATAAATGGAATGGTGTTAGGACTGCAACGAAATTGGGTAGAGCCTTCCTATGAAACAGAATGGGATTTTTTTATAAAGTCTTTGCAACATGGGAAAACTGATGCGCTTATACACTTATTACTTCTAATTATTATCATTACTTTAGATTTAGCAATTACATTTTATTATATTAATAAAAAGAAATAAGGTAGTTCTCCTGTTTTTTTCTTTCACCTTGGCCCAAATTGATGAGAAAAACGGACCTGTTATCAGGGATTTTCTTGCATTTTCTCTGTTATACTCATTTAAAAATAGCTTAAATCATACAATCTTCACTACTCCTAGTTACAAAATTATAGTTTTGTTCATAATTTTGTAACATGTATAGATGGGTATATGCGTTATAATCAACTTAGCAAATTACAAATAAATTTGCATTTCCTGTGCCCCTTACCTCCCAGTAAGGGGCGTACCCTTTTACAAATAACTATTTTAATACAACTTTTTTCACAGTACTTTCACGTCAATTTCACAAATGTAAGAACTCTCATATGTTAGACTTAGTACAACCTTTTCCAAGGAACTATATGCCAATACACGAATCCCTATCTATATAGGGATTTTTTTATTAAGCATAATAAGACATAAAGGAAGAATTCAAAATAGAAGGGACTATCCCCTTCTTTTTTGAATTCCATGTCCCTTATTATTTACTATAACCATGATTCAGTTTAGTTAACTTTTCATTGATGTGAAAAATTCTTACTCTAATATCTTTAACACCAGATGCTTGAAGTCTGTTTTTGTGCATTTCTCCATATTTTTCAGCATCTTGTTTTTCTTCAAATACATAGATGCCTCCAGCTTCTATTGTTTCTTGATTTTCCGTCCATATTTTCCAATGAAATCCTTCTTCTTCATTAATACTTTTTGCTAAATCCCAAAATGCTTTTTCCATTTCTTCACCAAAAGGACCTTCAAACGGAAAATCAATTTGTAATAAATATGCCATTTTCACTCACTCCTATTTTCAATATTTTTCAATTCGAATGCAGGTAATACCTTAAATGAATGCTGCTATTATTCCTGCACTCATTTGAAATTTCACCCGCATTTTCACAAACCCTTTTATAAAATAATTACAAAATGATAGCAACTTGAACGCATATAGTTTAACGGCTTTAGGCTGTGTTTAAAAAATATGATACAAACTTATCCCTAAACTAAGGACAAATAAAACAAGCGCAGGTATCGCTTTCTTAAAGGGATCTCTCGCTAATACAATAAGAGTTAAGGCAGCTGCAAGCATCGTACCGCCTAACAAAAACCCTGCCAATAAAGCTGCTATTGGGAACCAAATTCCTATCAACATTCCAATTGCTCCTACAATCTCAAAAGCCCCAGTTAAGAAATTAAAAAACGAAGGTAAACCAAATCGTTTGAACTCATCTGCCATTTTCCCAGATATAATTTTCGTACCTGTCATTAAAAAGAACAGAAACAACACAACTTTTACAATATTAATTAATATTAAAATAGTAATCACATCTTTCTTATTTATTTGATAAAAACTCAGTATTGTTCAGATAGAAGCCACTGCCTTTACCCTATTTCCTGAGATTAACCTTATTGAGGTTGATTCAATTTAAATTCCCCTTTCCAATATTAAAGGGATAAAAATTATATGCTATAGCATATACAATATAGAAATTTGACTAGTACTAGACAAAAAATTGATCTTAAATCACATATCATACAAAATAAAGCTATCTACCCATTCCTTCAAACAAAATTATATGCTATAGCATATATAAAACGGAGTTTGTTCCTTATAAATAACATAGCATCAATAAGGAACAAGTATTAATAGCGTGTATCATACAATTTGTTTAATAATGATTGTAATAATTTGATCTCTTCTTCACTCAAATTACTCGTAACCAAATGGTGAGCGTCTTTCACTACAGGCAAGATTGTTTTCTTTAACTCGTCACCTTTTTCAGTTAAAAAAAGGTTGTGTGAACGTCTATCTTGGTCATTCAAAACCTTCTTTACAATCCCTTTTCTCTCCATTGACTGTATCATTCTTACGACAGTAGTTTGATCTTTATCAATAGCTTCTGCTAACTCTTTTTGAGTAGTCCCCCTTTGGCTACAAAGTACACTAATAATCCCCCACTGCTCTGGTGTAACTCCATAAGGCTTTAATCTCTTGGTAAAATAATTGGACATTTTCACATCAGTACGATGAACAAGATAGCCTATTAAATCATGTAAATTCATATATCACCTCGATAAATTAAGATATAAAAGGGTATAACATATCAATTATTCACAGTGAATTTGCTTGTTTTACTAATTATATGCTATGGCATATATATTAAAGTAGGTCATTTTA
The DNA here is from genome assembly GCF_022664325.1 of Bacillus cereus group sp. BfR-BA-01310. Lineage (NCBI taxonomy): Bacteria > Bacillati > Bacillota > Bacilli > Caryophanales > Bacillaceae > Bacillus > Bacillus cereus group sp. BfR-BA-01310. Next base: position 16,809 of record NZ_JAKUHD010000030.1, read on the forward strand.
ATTGTCAAATGAATTACCTATTATTTTTCTACGGCAAAATTCATTCCATACATTATAGAAGAAATATCTAATTTGATAAATTCCTCCAGTGATATTTCTTCATTTATTGTAGCGTTCTTGTTCTGTATGGCGTGCTACTCTAAGTACGACGTTAACTAAATTCAAATTCATTTAATTATCGGCTTAGCTAGATTGCCTTAAAATTAGATTCCATTTAAAGCTAATTCAATATGTGCTATTGCTATTACTATTGCTCCTAATAGCTTTATTAGTTACACCAAATTAGAATTTTAAAAAAGAGGGCAATAATCCCCCTCTTTTTATGACTGCCCGGATTGCGTATCCCTTATTATGTAACATAGCCACGATTCAATTGAGTTAGCTTTTCATTGGTATTAAAAATTCTTTAACACCAGATGCTTGAAGTCTGTTCTTGTGCATTTCCGCTTATTTTTCTTCAAATACATAGATGCCTCCAGCTTCTTTTGTTTCTTGATTCTCTGTCCATATTTTCCAATGTGAATTTCACTGGAAGTTTCTTTGATTTGATAACGCCCAGATAAAAGCTTCCTTATCTAACTAATCAGCAAAAAAACTTGTAGGCATCATTATCTAAAGTTTTATTTTGCTCTACCGATTTAACCTCTCGACAGCTTCCGCGCTTGTATCTACACGTTTAACGAAAAAAACTAATAGTAGTGCAACAACATTCATGCCAAGCGCTACATAGAATGAATATTGAATTCCGGATAATAAAGCCTTCTGAGTTAATATTGCCTTCGTAGTTTCAGTGAAGGTTGTTGGATCTACATTAGCTATTAGACTTTCAGCTTTTGTTTTTGTTACAGAATTCATAATCGTAACAAGAATAGCAGTACCAATTGAACCGGACACTTGTTGAGCTGTATTATTAACAGCTGTACCGTGCGGATTTAAGCGAGTTGGTAATTGATTAAGGCCATTTGTCATAAGTGGCATCATCACCATCGCCATCCCAAACATCCGCAGTGTGTAAATAAGAATAATATGTATGTGACTAGAGTCGATTTGCAGGTTTGCCAGCATATAAGTTGAAACAGCTGTAATGGAAAGTCCTACTATACCAAGAATCCGAGGGCCATATTTATCAAATAGTTTACCTGTAATTGGTGACATAACCCCCATTATTACCGCACCTGGAAGCATCATCAGCCCAGAGCTCAGCGGCGAAATGCCGCGGACGTTTTGTACATAAGCTGGTGTTAAAATCATACCCGAAAACATGGCCACTGCGTTGACAATTGCAATTACAGACGCAAGTGCAAACATTGGGTACTTGTAAACACGTAAATCCAATAACGGTTCATTCATTTTTAATTGACGGATAATGAAAGTAATTAGGGCAATAGCGCCTATGATTAAGGTTGTTAAGACAACTTTATTCGTCCAACCATCGGAGCTTGCAGAACTGAATCCATATAACAAACCGCCAAAACCGACAGAAGATAATAGTAATGAGAGATAATCAAGTTTTGCATTTTTGTTTTGTTTCATGACATTCTCCGATTTCCAAATCCCTAACAGTAAGCTAATGATTGCTAACGGTAAAATCATTTCAAAAAGCAAACGCCAGTCATAATACTCTACAATATAACCCGATAGTGTCGGTCCAATTGCTGGAGCTGTAATCATAACTAATCCAAAAATCCCCATTGCTGTTCCCCTTTTTTCTCTTGGAAAGCTTACTAGCATAATATTCATTAACAAAGGCCCCATGACTGAAGAACCTGCTGCTTGGACCATCCGGCCAGTAAGTAATAAACCAAAGTTCGGTGCTAAAGCCGCTAAGGCCGTACCAAGAATAAAAATCACCATAGATGTAATAAATAAGCTCCTATTGGAGAAGCGGGTTATTAAAAATGCTGATGCCGGAATTAATATACCACTTACAAGCATATACCCTGTAGAAAGCCACTGGATCGTTGAATAATCTTTAATGTCTAAATCCTTCATTATTGATGGCAAGGCTACATTTAAAAGCGAGTTATTTAGAAATGAAACAAATGCCCCAATAAAAAGGATTACAAGCATTAAATATGGTGGTTTTCTTTTATGTAATGTTTCACTCATATATTCATTTGCCCCTTCATTATAAATTCCATTGATTAGTTTAAATCGTTTGCATATCTGCACAAGAATACATTGTCCTTGCAGTATTTTGCCAAACTCTTCGAATGGATATTCTTTTTTTAGCAATTCTACTTGCTCAACATAACATTTTAATATCTTTTTTATTGATTAAACCTTTATAAACATTTAAATAAGATTTTGAATGAATATTTAAACACGTTTGTTAACCAAAATTAAATTAGGCTGAAATAAATAAAAGGAGCAACTGAACATACCCTTCTAAAATAAAGTGAAACTTTAATTAGTGGGAGTTTTACAGGCAGCCCCCCATCTAGCTGCTTTGCTTTCGCTGAATTTTGAGGTGGAGGTGCCTTACTGCCCGCAAATAGCGGGATAAATCAACAAGACCACACACCCATTCCTTTAAATACGGGCTTGTAAATCTAGTTATGTAACCATCCATAAAAAGGAATTTTACATAGGCTAAGTCTAACATTACATTTTTAAAGTGAGGGGAATAAGCTTATGAGCCAATATTGGTATTTGAATTCACAGGGAAACGGGGAGCAATATAGTAACCAAATTTCAACGTCAGCATTATATTTACAGCCCCAAATAACTAAAGCTGAGGGAATGAATGGTCTGAAGATTCCTGAGGATTGGAGTTATCGAGTCTATCCATTTGGTTGGGATTCACCAACCAATTATACGGGTTTCAATCCCCAGCCCCCTCCCTTCTCTTTAGGTCAGCCAATTCATTATGCAGGGATGATGCCCCAAGGACATCCTGCTAATTGGACTCCATTACCAGGCCATGCAGGTTTTAATTTTCATAAACCTCCCCTTCCTTGGGCCCAACCATTCAATCATACAGGGATGTTCGCACAAGGTCATCTTGCCGCTTTACTATCGCCACCAGCCAAAGCTTTTAATTTTAATACCAATAATAACTGGGGTATTTTTGGAAATCCTCCAGGATGGGGAGGACAGGTAAGTCCCATGGGATGGGGGAATAACGGAGGTAACGGTCAGCCCGGAATGCTTGGAAACTTACTGACAGTAGGAAAAGGCACCATGAATGGAATCGGAATGCTTAGTAGTCTAATCGGTATGGGAAAGTTCTTTTTTTAGTTAATTAGAACAGGCGGATAGGTCCATAGCCCAGAATAAAAAAACATTTCCTTTTCCATTGATTTAATCTTCTCAAACATGCCCCCTCAATGTATTTATTGTATGCTTCCCATACTCCCTCCAAGTTCGTTCCCTCGTCTTTCAAATTATAAAAACATCAAGAAAAGACATTCCAAATATGGAACGTCTTCTTTCACTGTATAAAACCATTCAACAATCTGAAATATTCTAATCAACATACTTCACTCATTTAACGAAAGATACTTGTTAATTGCATAAAGCTCTTCTAACTTTCCTTGCGAAACTTAGCGGATCATCAACGTCTTCGATATTAACGTAAATTAAATTTGGATCATCACATAACCACTCATTGTGTATAGACGAAACAATTATTCCTTGTTTAATAATTGTAGCAACAAATTCAGTAACTTCCTTTTGTAAGAGTGCTACCCGGCCTAGACATAATGCCCGTCCAGTTTTATTATCTCTTGATTCGAATGAGAAGGAAGTTGTTACTCTAAAACGTTTTCCTAAGATTGTTGCTTGTATTTCATCCCGATTTATTGTTGCCACGCATTTTCCACCGGCGAATCCTTTTTGGCCGCCGATAATTCTTGCAAACTGTTGACAAATTGATTCCTCATTAATCGCCATACCTTTAATCATCCCCCCTTTTACTGTTAGGTTATGAATTCATACATAGGTCTGAAACGGTAATGAATCTATTCTGTTACAAAAAAGATGATGGCAATCTAACAAAATCTATTAGCTCAATCATTCTTGATCATATGAATTGTTACCGGAGTTTAAATGATGCAGAATTTTTTGTTATGAGATGTTTTTCCTTTTTAGCTTGATGGGTATGGGGTGCTACTCCATCGCTATTAAGTTAAGAAACACATTCTTCCCCAAATGTTCAGTTGAAAAATGTCTTAGACTGCATGTAGTTGGTATAACTAGATTCCTCTATTCTTGTTTTCTAAATGTAATACTGAAAAGATTTGACCTTATCATTGGAGGGCACATAGATCATGAACTATGAAATAAATTTTTAGATAAACCAAAATAACAAGCAAAAGCCCCTTCAAATTCGAAGGGGCTTTTTAGTATATAGAAATTAGCTTAAATCAAAGATAACATCTCTTAAAAGGGGGCATTTTTATATTATTCAGGTTTATTGAGGAGCCTTCGTTTGAAGCAACTTTAACCCCATACCAATAAAAATCATTCCTGTTACTTTATTTAGAATCATTCCTACCTTTTGATTTCCTCTTAATTTTTTTGTGACATATGAAGAGAAATAAGTAACAAATAAACACCACAATAGTCCAGTTACTGTAAAAGTAAGTCCTAAAATGATAAAAGGCATAGGACCTGAAGCCTTTGTATCTATAAATTGCGGAAGAAACGCAATAAAGAATAAAGAGACTTTTGGATTCGTAAGACTTGTTAAGAGTCCTTGTAAATATATCTTTCTAATGTTCAATTTATTGGATGAGGCTTGGAAAGCTACATTTGTCTTATCAAGTATCATTTTAATCCCTAAATATACAAGATAGATAACACCTATAACCTTAATGGTGTTAAATAACACAATGGATTTTGTAAGTATAATAGATAAACCAAAAGCAACCAATAACGTATGAACTAAAGAACCAGTAATAATACCAAAAACAGAATACACACCTGCTTTTCTACCTTGTGAAATACTTCTCCCCACAATATACATGGTGTCTGCGCCAGGAATTAGATTTAATAAAATCCCTGTTAGTAAAAACACTTCATAATTAATAATACCGTACATTTCAGCACCTCTATCTATTTTTTTGGTGCCCTTATTGATATTAAATTAAATAAAAGAAAAAGAAAAGTGTTTTCTATTTATTCAATAAAATCAGTGACTTTTTGATTTACAACCAATAATACTGATGGAGCGTATCATTCGTATTGCGAACCCAAAACTCACTATTGAATAAGTAAAACCCCAGAAATCCAAAGGTCTCTGGGGCATCATTATATATCTATCTCTTTTTGTTTTTTGTTTTGTTTATGTCTATAAAGGAATTTTCGACCTGTTAGAGAAATCAGTAATAAAATCATTATTAGTACTAAAAATTGCATAAATGATAAATCAAAATATTTAGCACCTGTAACAATTAAAAGTGTAGAAATCGTACCTTTTACAATGAAAAAAATAATAATCCATAATCCGCCTTTTTTCCAGTTCATTTTTATTTTACCCTTTCTTACGTTTAAATTCTTAAAAGATTTAGTGATAGTCCTTGAAAGTGACATCTTAATAGAAATCTATTACATTAATAAAAAAGTCATGTCTAATTAAATGTGACGATTCTATAGTAAGTGAAAATGATATTCATTGTCAATTTTATTGACTATTTTAATTCCAATCGTCTCATACTGGAATGGTTTGAATAACTATTCTTTTCATCTCAATCTCTTTCCACTTTGTTTCTTCTGGGTAATGAGCTCTTGTCTTCTAACGAAAAACACCTCCATTAAATTTGCATACTTAGTATGCGAATTCAAGAGGTGTTTTTTGACATTTGATCATTATAAATTTAAATGGAGGTTTACTTTCCATATTTTTATGCGGCTCAACAATTTCCGTAGTTTCTATCAGTCCATATTTTCCAAAGTCTTGTTTTACCGAGTCAATATCATAGAAATACATTTTTACCCCTTCCATTATCTCGAAGTAGTCTTTCCCCAGTTGTTTACCCTTCCCAAACATTGGGGCATCTTTTGAAATAGTAGTAAAAATCATATATCCGTTTGGTTTTAGTTGACTATAGCAATCTTGAATAAACTTCTCTCTCTCATCCTTATTCAATAAATGAATAAGTGCATAACAAAATATACCGTCATACAGTTTGTTATCAAAAGGCATATCCGTAACTGAACCATGGAAGAAACCAGCATTAAGCTCATTTTGTCTTGCCAATTCAATCGCCGTTTTTGAAATTTCAATACCTGTTACATGTATTCCGTTATCAATAAAAACCTTTGCATTTCTGCCATATCCAATACCAGGAATCAATATATCCTTCACTTTCTTTTCAAGGAAAAAGTCCTTCGTCAAAATTGCGGAATCTGAAGCTTCAAATCCCCACATCATTTGATTTTCTATAAAACTTGCTTCCCAAAATTCTGTCATACATCAATCTCCTTCAAATATATCGTTGTTTACCGTTGAATGTTGAAAAATCATCGCATATTCACGAAATTGTATCAAATTTCAACATTAATTCAAAACAAAAAGCATTGGATATCCAATGCTTTTTCACACTTACGCAAATAGAGACGTATTCGCATATAAAGCTGGTGAACCACCTGAATGTACGAATAAAATGTTGTCTTCTTTATTAAATTTACCTTTTCTAATTAAGTCGATCAATCCCGCTACTGCTTTACCTGTATAAACTGGATCAAGTAAAATACCTTCCGTTTTCGCAAGTAACTGAACTGCTTCCACCATTTCTGGCGTTGGTAAAGCGTAACCTGGTCCTACATATTCATCAAAGCATGTAACTGCTTCGCGCGGAATAAAGTTTGGAATACCAACATGAGCTGAAGTTTCATCTACAAGTTTTGCTACTTTCTCTTCTTGTTCCGCTTTTCCTCTACTTACATTTATCCCGATTACAGGTATTTTACTTTGTGTTCCAGAAAAACCAGTAATTAAACCTGCATGCATACCAGCGCTACCACTTACACAAACAACTGAACTGAAATCAATTCCTTGCTCAAATGATTGCGCCATAATTTCTTGCGCACAAGCAACGTATCCCATTGCACCAGTAGGATTTGATCCACCAACTGGAATTACGTACGGTGTATTCCCTTTTTCACTTACTTCTTTCGCTACTTTATGCATTTCTTCCATAAGGTCTGTTCCGTTCGGTACAACAATTACGTTTTCAGCACCTAATAAGTGATATAAAAAATAGTTTCCGTTAAAGTCTGGCTTTTCTTCTGGCTCAAGCCCTTCTTCTAATACAAGGATACATTTCATTTTTTCTTTTACCGCAGCTGCAAGTGTTAGACGGCAATGGTTTGACTGGATGCCACCTGCTGTAATTAACGTATCTGCACCTTTTTCCTGCGCATCCGCAACTAAAAATTCTAACTTTCTCGTCTTATTACCGCCAGCTGTTAAACCAAGTAAATCATCTCGTTTAAAATAAATAGTCGGTCCACCAAGTGCTTCAGAAAAATTGTTTAACTTTTCAATTGGTGTATATGATTCTGTATATTTTTTTCTCGGGAATTTAGCTAAATTCATCAATAACGCTCCTTTTATACTCTTTCACAGTAAATGTAACCATACTATTATTACATGGAAAAATGATGAAGTCACCTTTCCTGTTTAAAAATATATCGTTCGTAGCTTGAAATATATCAACGATTTTCTTAACATATCGATTTATCAACAATAAACGACAAACAGAAACCAATTTCTCATCAATCAAAAAGAGACATAGAGATTTCTCTCCATGCCTACTTAGTTTTCTACCTCTTCACCGCATGAACATAATGCACCGTCTCAAAAGCTTCTAAATAATCGTTTCGTCCCTCAAAATATAATTTATTAATGTCCTCTGGTGATAAGTGCTCATAAATGAGTAAGCCCGATTTCTCTAACAGAGCTTCCATTTCTCCGTAAGAAAAACATGATTTCATCGGCTCTCCGCCTACCTCTGCCATTTTCACCATGTTTTCAACTCGATTGGACAACCCTTTTTCCGTAAATAAGTTTTCATCAGGGTAATCGAAAACGATAGAACTCCCTGCTGGAACCATCGCAAATAAACAGTCTATTAAACTAGAAAGTTCCTCTTTCGTTAAGTAATAAGTAACACCTAAAAGACTAAAGAAAGTCTTCTTATTTTCAAATCCTTCATTTACTAATTCTTGCTTAGAGCAGCCCTTAGTGAAATCCATCGAAACAAAATGAAGATTATTTGGAACTTCAAGTTCTGCTTCTTTCACTCTTTGCTTCTTAAACTCCTGCGTAGAAGGATGATCCACTTCAAATATTTCAATACTGTTTTCTAATTCTCGGTGTCTGAAACTGAAAGTGTCCAGCCCTGCACCAAGTATGACGTATTGTTTTGCTCCTAGTGTAACTTCATGTAACAGTACTCTTTCACAATATGCCGCACGTGCCAAAGGTGTTGGTGACAACTGAACTTGTGTAATCCATTTTAATATTTCTTTCGGATTGTCTTGAAACCGCTGCGCAATGTCTTTGTTGAAAAAATGTATCCCTTGAACCATGTTCATTTCAATATCCTTACGTTCTTTTTTTGAAATGAAATCTTTAGCTACATAATCATCAAAAATTTTAGGGGTATCAAACTCACTATGATACGCCCTTCCGAAAGCTGATACTAACGACGTTATACTTGCTTCACCTTTTTTCACACACATACACTCCTTCATTTTCACAACAAAAATAGGGTTCCCCTGGCCAGGAGAACCCTATTATACACCTCATTTTTATATTGGTAAATTATAGCATAATTAAGTTTTTTTGTCAAGTTTTCAGCCCGCCACCACTCCAACAATTTGCATATTCTCTAGCAGGAAGATTTCATCCTACACAGAATATTCCTGCTTATAACAATATAAATGGAGGCCATTATGAAAAGATTAGTCATTATTACAGTAGGAAAAACACACAGCGGGAAAACTACATTTGCAAGAGAACTAGAAAAAGAGTTACCTAACTCTTTCGTTATGGATCAAGACAACCAAGCTGAATTTATTAACACATATTATGAAAAATTGCAGCCAATAGAAGGACCGAATACATTGAAGCATGGTCTTTCAAAATTCATTGTTGATTATGCAAAAGAGTATACAAATTTACACCTTATTATTTGCAACTCAAATAGAAGCCGAAACGGACGAATGTATTTGCTGAATGAATTGTTTAAGAAAGAGGAATATGTACGCATATTAGTTCATTTTGACATTCCGGATGATGTACTTTATGAAAGAGTGGCACGTAGTCAGCGAAGTACAAATATATTTAGAGGTAACTATTCCAGTTTTGAGGAAGTACTCGTTCGGCAACAGGACGAATCACTGCACGAAGATGTAGTAGATCCTGTAGAAAATGAGGCTGATTATTTGTTTGTTATTCGCAATTGTAAGGATGTAAACTCTACTATAGAAGAAATTATTCATCTTGCTGAAGATTTGTCCCCTACCCCCAAATAAGAGATTATAAAAATTTCATAATCATAGATTATTATGCAAATACTTCCTCTTGGCGTCGCACATGGTATATAATGATAAAATAATCTACTTCTATATGCTCAAGTCTACACAAAACAGCTCACGCATATGAAAGAAAAGAGGTACAAAAATATGAAAACAAAACAAACGATTGCTGCGTCTACATTAGCTTTAGCAATGATTGCTGGCTCTAACTCAGCTCATGCGGAAGTAAATGATACTACTGCTCAGCAAAGTACTGGAGATCGATTAGCTGAAATTAAGCAACATAGACAAGAATTAGATGCAAAACTTCAGCAACACAAAGAAAATGTGGATCAAACGTTAAATGAACTTAACCAAGTTAAGAAAAATGCTGATGAAAAAGTAAACGAAATTAAGCAGCATAAACAAGTTGCTGATGAAAAAATCGGCGAAATTAAACAACATAAACAAGAGTTAGATGCAAAACTTCAGCAAGACAAACAAATCGCCGATGAGAAAATCGCTGAAATTAAAGAGCATAAAAAACAAGTAGATGACAAAGTTGCTGAAATTAAAGAGCATAAGCAAAATATCGATGACAAGGTTAATGAACTTAAAGATCATAAACAAACAGTCGATGAAAAAGTGAATGAAATTAAGCAGCATAAAGAGAACATCGATCAGAAGGTTAATGAACTTAAGGAAGTAAAAAAACAGGTAGATGAAAAATTAGCTGAGTTAAAGAAAGCGAAACAAACTGCTGAGGAGAAACTTGCTGAGCTAAAAGAAAATAAGCCGAATACTGGTAACACGTTAGAGGAACTTAAGAAAATTAAACAAAATTTAGATAGTCTTTCATCTAACTTAGAACTAGCTAAACAAGATGTAAAAAATAAACTAGCTGAGTTACAAGAGGCTAGACAGAACTTAATAAATAAATTGAACGAAATTAAGCAATCAAAACAAACTGTTTCAGATGATTTAACACAGAAAAAACAAGACTTAGATATCAAAATAAACGATTTTAAACATACTGAGAAAAAAATTGACGACAAATTAGCTGAGTTACATACAACGAAGCAAAATGTAGATAACAAAATTAATGAAGTATCACAATCGAAACAAACAGAGACAAATACTGGTACTACAAATGCAAACAATAACACTAGAGAACTTCCTAAAGCTGGTAGTGAACAATCAAGTAACGTGCCACTAGGAATGTTATCCATCATTGGTGGACTTTTATTATTAACACGCAATAAAATTAAAATGTTTTTCTCAAAATAAAGCAATTATAACTATTTTAAAATAATCTATGAAAATGACAACCGCACATTTATGTACGGTTGTCATTTTTTCTTTGTATTAACTTTTATATTAACTGTCCATCTCTAAGCGTCAATATACGATCACATACATCAAGCATTCTTTCATCATGCGTAATCATAATTGCTGCTTTTTGGCTTTCTTTCACTTCACGTTTCATCATTTCAACGACTTCACGTGCGCGTTTTGAATCTAAGCTTGCAGTTGGTTCATCAGCTAATATTAAATCTGGGTTGTTCATGAAAGCACGAGCGATTGCTACCCTTTGTTTTTCTCCACCAGATAGTTGATTTGGATAATGTTTTTTTCTTTCTCCTAATCCAAATGCCGCTAATAAATGATCCGCGCGCTTTTCTGATTCTTGTTTACTTTCTTTTTTTAGCTTTGCAATGTAAAGCAATTGTTCTTTTACATTTAAATATGGAACAAGGTTTGCGAATTGGAAAATGAAGCCGATTTTTTTCAAACGAATGTCTGTCATTTCCTTTTCTGATAACTTCGTAATATTTTGCTCACGAATGTAAATATCCCCTTTTGAAGGTGATAGTAATGCACCCGCGATTGATAATAATGTACTTTTTCCTGATCCAGAAGGACCAACGATTCCGATAAACTCTCCAGCTTTCACATCAAGCGACATCGGATGAAGGGCTGTTACTTCAGTATTCCCTTCTCCGTACACTTTACTTACTTTGTCTAATTTTAATAATGAAGTCATTACATCCCGCCTCCAATTGCTTCTAATGCATCAACTTTTAATACTTGGTATAACGAAATAAGTGTTCCTAAAATACTAATTACGATAAAGATTGCTGCATATTGTGCAATCATCGGTGTTGTTAATAAGAACGGCATACCCGCTGGTAAGATTTGTTCCAATCCTTGTACAAGGACGATACTAATAATCATCGCAACAACTGATAAGAATAACGCCTGCACGACTAAGCTATTTGCTAAATAAGAGTTTTTCGTACCGATTGCTTTTAATACACCTAATTGCTGTGTTTTTTGTAGTGTAATTACGTAGAAGAATACACCGATTAGTAGCGCAGCGATAACAAGTAAGAATGCAATGATCATCGTTAATGTTCCTTGCTCTTCTTTAAATCCTGGAATGCTTTGTAATACTTCTTTTTTGTCGATAACATGTGCATTTTTAATTTCTTTATCTGTATTAAGCGCAATTGCACTATAATCTTTTTGGTTTGGTTGTGCGATATTTCCCCATACATCTTCATTTACATAAACGACTGGTGTATGGCTAAACATTTGATCTTTCGTAAATCCAACGATTTTAAATTCTTTCTTTGAAACAGGATCGATAATTGTATCCCCAATATCGACTCCTTTTTCTTTAATTGATTCGTCAGCAACCATTTCGTTATTTGCTGTACCTAATTTCTCACCTTTTACAATTTTCGGTTCTAAAAATGAAGCACGTTCACTTGAGAAAATAGCGACATCAACTTTTTTCGAGCTATCTTTCTTTTCATAAGTTGAAACTTTCACGCGAAACGGAACTGCCTCTTTCTCGCCTACTTGATTTACTACGTTATCTACATCGTCTTTCTTAATTTGTGAACGAAGTAATTTATTTTCCGCATCATCCGCTAATACAAATTTATTTGCCTCCATATTTTGAATGGACGAAGCATTATCATATGATAATCCATTTGCTAATCCTGAAATGACAAGGACTAAAAATGATAATAAAACCATAATGAGTCCGATTAATCCGTATCTTAATTTTGATTGTTTTAATTCACGCAGAGCTAAAAACATTTCGCTCGCTCCTTCCTCTTTCTTTCTATGCACCTATCATAAAAAAGAAATATGAACGGAATATGAACAGAAGATTACAGAGGAAAGATTAAATTTTCAGAAATTATTGAAAATACCTAAAATCCTTGATACAATTCAGTCAAATAATATTGACCGAGTAATTTAATTTGAGGAGTTGATCATTTTGAAGCCCATGTTAACACTAACTACTTATAGCCAACTAAAAGCAATAAGCGATCCACTACGTGTCGAAATGATGATGCGTCTATGCGAACGTCCTTATACAGGACAACTACTATCTGAGAAATTCGGCATTCCAAGGGCGAAAATTCATTATCATTTAAAAGAATTAGAAAAGAATGGTTTTATAGAGATTGTTTATACAGAAGAAAAGAATGGCATCGTTCAAAAGTTTTATCAATCTGTCGCTAGAGGCTTCACCCCTGCCGCGGACCTATTACCTCATTTAGAAATATTAAGCGAATCAGGTCGCCAAATCTTTTTACAAATGACAGAAAGAACGAAAAGCCATATTCTCGCTGCACCAGAAGAAGCTTTTACATTACGAAAAGTAAGTGAAGATCCAGCTGAGTGGAATTACGTTTCATCCTGCTGGGAGTTTGATGCTACGCCCGAACAATTTCAAGTGTGGGTGAAAAAGTTTCATGAATTAATGTATGAATTAAACGAAATCACAAAAGGTGCAGATAAAGATCCAAATAGTAAAGCTTATTATATTTCTACTACTGCACTTCAAATCGCTGAGAGAACAATGCAGCAATTTGTTAAAGAAGAAGAAAAATCGTAATACGATTTTTTTTACACCAACGGTCAAATTTATTTTACCGAATAAATTTAATATAAAGGAGTAGATAAAATGGACGTATTAAAAAACCGGAATTTCCTCTTATTATTTTTAGGGAGAATTTTTACAAACATAGGAGATAGCTTGTATTATGTAGCCGCGATGTGGCTCGTATATAAACTTAGTGGCAATCCTTTTTATTCTGGATTGGCTGGTTTCCTTACATTATTACCTTCTGCATTACAATTTCTTACCGGTCCATTCGTTGATAGATGGTCAATAAAAAACACCCTCGTAATCACACAAGTTTTGCAATGCATCCTTATATTAATCATTCCTATTACACACTACTTCGATCTACTAACAGTTCAATTACTACTCATCATTATGCCCATCGTATCCTTTATCGAACAATTCGCCTATCCCGCACAATCAAAAGCTTTACCACTTCTACTGAATAAAACACAATTATTAAAAGGAAATTCACTCTTCTCATTTGCTTATCAAGGAATTGATTTAATTTGTACAACTCTTTCTGGAATATTAGTAGCACTACTTGGCGCAATTACTTTATATGTAATCGACTCCTTTACATTCGCGATTACTGCCCTTTTATTTATTTCATTAAAAATGCCGAAACAAACTGAAGCCAGCACATCACTTTCACCTAAACAATATTTCTCTGAATTAAAAGAAGGCTTTTCAATCGTCTTTCGTTCTTTAATGAGAGTATTCCTAATCGGTTCAGTTGTTGCCAATTTTTCTATCGGTATGACGATGGCAATACTCCCTTCTTTCGCTGATTCTTTAGGAGGCGTGAAATCATATGGCTTCTTCTTAGCTGCTATATCAGCAGGTAGTCTCATCGGTGCATTATTCAGTTCATGGGTCGGCAAACGTAATGTTGGCCGTGTCTCCATTATTAGCTTTGCGACTGGCGCTGTTTTTTGGTTTCTCTCTACAATCGTACCCTTTCAATGGCTGTCTATTTTCTTATTCGGCCTAGCTTGGATTCCAATTGGTGCCACCAACATATTATTTGCGACAATTAGTCAAATTGTAATTCCAAATCAATATATTGGACGCATCAATTCAGTCATGCGAAGTATGGGTACAATCGCTATGCCATTTGGTTCTTTAATTGGTGGATACACCGCAAATATATTTAGTAGCCAACTCATTTTCGCACTCGCTAGCATCGGGATTTTATTTATTTCTCTCGTATGGCTACTTCATCCGAAATTACGTTCATTACCGAAAGCTAATGAAATTACGGCGGATACTTTTGGGGTTCGGTTTAAGGAAGAACGTGGGAGAGGTGCGGCTTTATAGCGGAAAGACAATATTATCTGAGCAGTAATGTGTCGAGATAGTAAAATTATTTTATTTTAAAAGCTCAAACAAGCATAACCCCGTTCTAAATTTGGGACGGGGTTAAAAATATAGTTATTTAATTTTGGATGTAAGGTACTTCACTAGAAATATAGCAATAACGTCGTTTAAAAATCTAAGTTTTATTCAACAATAGCACCCTTTAATGGAATAACTAAAACGTTCAGTTAACGATTTGATGGCCAAGACCCCTGCATTTTCCTTAATTGAATAATTTGGCCTGTATGATAAGCATCGTGAAGCATGATGTCCAGTAATTTCCCCTCAAGTGAATTTTGCTCAAGCTCTCTTTCGGAAATCGCACTTAATACCTGTCTTAAATTACGTTGAGCACTTTCAGAACGTTCAACGACTTCCTTCCATTCCTTATCATCATTGGATTGTTCGGTAAGATAAAAGGTTTCATCACCGTCGAGATTATGTGTCCATTCACGACCTTCCAAGTTTGCAGCAAGTCTCTCTTTGTAATAAATGAGATGATTAACGTTCTCCCAAATGGTTTTCGTTCCCTCTCCAGATGGTTTCCAGATAGCCTGTTCGGCTGTAAGTCCTTCTATAGCATGTTTAAACGGTGCATACCAACTCTCTTTATCGAATGTTGAATCTAGAACGTTTAACAACAAGTCAATTCGCTTCAAAGTAATCTCCTCCCTAAATAGTTAAAGTTTCAATAAAATCCTTATAACTCTGTAGGGATTCTACATTTTCAAATAAACTTCCTGCTAGTCTTATTCCCACAAACTGGCTCAATTATGGAATAGAATGACTCGCATTTTTCAAACAACTTTTTGTCACTTTACACGTAAGTGACAATATATCGGTGATTTTTCAAATATATCGACCAATCGAAAAAAATTAACAACAAAAAAAGAAGAGGCAGTTCCAAAAACAGCCTCTTCCTTTTCATTTATTTAGGAAGCTCAACCCGAACAGTCGTCCCTTCCCCCTTCGTACTATATACCGAAACCTTTCCATTATGCAGTTCAACGATCTTCTGTACAATAGATAATCCTAAACCACTACCTTCTATATTTCTCGTTCTTGCTGTATCTACTTTATAAAAACGATCAAAAATACGGTCCATTTCTTCTTTTTCCATACCAATTCCGTTATCTGATATAGAGATCATAACGCTAGATTCTAATTCTTCTACAACAAATTCAACGGTCCCGCCATCGTTTGAAAACTTAATGCTATTCGTAAAAATATTACTCCATACTTGATGAAGTAAGTTTTCATCACCTTTTATGACGATGTCCGGCACGTCAAATTCAACGGCTATATCTTTCTCACGCCACTTCCATTCGAGCATAAAAATGACGTCTTTAATTTGCTTTTGTAGATGGAATTCTTTTATTTGTAGAACCTTTTCTTCTTTATCTAAAGAAGCTAGCGTCAGCAATTGTTTACAAAGACTAGACATTCGCTTACTTTCGCCCTCAATAATTTTCAAGTAACGTTTTCTTTCATCTTCACTCATATTCTCCGATTGTAACGTTTTCGAAAAACCTTGTATCGAAGAAAGTGGCGATTGGAATTCATGAGAAACGTTAGAAACGAACTCTTGTCTCATTTGGTCTAATTCTTTTATACTTTTCGTCATCTTTTGAAAATTAGTTGCTAGCGTACCAATTTCATCTTTTCGATTTTCATCTAATTCGATATCATATTCACCACTTGCAATCTTTTTGGTAGCTTTCGTAAATGTTCGAATTGGACGAACGATATAACCTGCTGCAATCGCTATAAAAATGATACTTAATACAACGATAAAACCGAGTAGTACCGCTAGAAAAATTCTCATCTCACCAAATTGTTGCTGAATGTCAGGGCGGATGAATAGAGCATACTGTTTATCACCATGTTTTAATGGGACACCTACACTATTAATTAATTCATTATCGAAAAACCCTGTAATAAACAAGCGGGTTGGATATGTGGAAACGCCATTAAACGTTTCACCTTGCAATACTTTATGAACTGTATCATCACTAATAGTTATCTTACGAAACGCATTCCCAATACGCTTTCCATTCTTTTGATCATCTACAATATAAATTTCATATCCTAATTTCGCAATAGATTGTAAGTATGCCTCTTTATTTTCTTCGCTTTGCTTTTCGTATAACGATTTTACTTCTTCAGCATACTTTAAAATCTTTTCACTATTGTACGGTTTTAACTTCACTTGATAGTACACATTCGTTAATAAAAAACCGATAATACTACTAAGTAGCATAATGCCAACTGTCATAAAAACAAATCTAGAATACAGTGATTTCATCTTATTTCAACTCCAACTTATAGCCGAGTCCACGCACTGTTGTAATTTGAAAATCATCTGTTCGTTTTGAGAAACGATCTCTAAGTCGTTTCACATGAACGTCAACTGTCCGTTCATCCCCTTCAAAGTCCATTCCCCACACTAACTCAATTAATTCTTCTCTCGAAAATGTTCTTCCAGGATAACTAGCAAGCTGCGATAATAATTCGAATTCCTTTAATGGCAGCAAAATCGTCTGACCGTTACACTTCACTTCAAATCCTTTTCGATCAATTGTCGTTCCGTGTAGCGTAATAATGTCGGCACTAAGCATTTGATAACGACGCAATAAAGCTTTCATACGGAAAATTACTTCAGCTGGCTCAAATGGTTTTACAATATAATCGTCAGTACCAGAAATGAATCCTTTTTCTTTATCAACTAACTGATCTTTTGCAGTTAATAAAATAACAGGTATATCATGATACTTTCGAATTTCTTCGCATAACGTATAGCCATCAATAAACGGCATCATAATATCCACTATCGCAAGGTGAATATTTTCTTTCTCTAATATGGACTGTGCTACCTTTCCATCTTCAGCCTCAAAAACTTTAAACCCCTCTTTTTGTACATGGTAATGTAATAACTCTCTAATATGTTTGTCATCATCAGCTAATAAAATATGTATCATTTTCATTAAACCCTCTCTTGTTCATCCTTCTACATTCTTACATTAAGAAAGAATTGGACTTTTTGCAAGAAAAAGAAAAACAAAATGCTATGACACGGTTGTTTGGAATACAGTTGGATTAGTATGGTAATGTAGCTTTGGAATAAAGATTGATAAATACTACCCAACAAGCAAACATTTTACGATAAAGTAAAACTTTAATCAGAGGGGGGCCATCCCCCTCTGATTATTAGCCCACAACAATCGGGCTTTTACGGGCAGTTAATCTCCTACCTAACTTCCTCGCATGTGCCGAATTTTGAGGTGGGAGTCTTACTGCCCGCAAATAGCGGGATAAATAAAAAGAATCTATTTTGAAAAAAGATTGATCAAAATAGATTCTCATACTTTCGCATTAAGATATATTTTTATAAACAAATTCTAACTCTTTTTAAGTAGCCTCTTATTAAGCCTTAGAAATATCAACAAATCCTTCCCCAAACACATCACGAACATCGTGTATAGCGATGAAAGCACTCGGATCAGTAGATTGAACAATCCGTTTTAACTTCATTACTTCTTGCTTATTAATAACAATATAAAGAATGTCCTTCGGGGTTTTTGTGTAATAACCATGACCTGAGTATACGGTAACCCCTCTGTCCATTAAGGTAGTCACCTGTTCGGCAATTTCATTCGGTTTATCAGAAATAATCGTAATGGCCTTTTTCGGATTCAAACCTTCGATTACAAATTCCATCACTTTTGTTCCTACATATAACATAATAATTGTCAGCATCAGCTTTTCTGCACCAATGATGAAATAAGATGAAAAAGCAACTATTAAATCGAAAAACAACAGACCATAGCTAATGCTCCATCCTAAATACTTATGCGTCATCCTTGCTAAGA
>NZ_JAKUHD010000031.1:0-34926 GCF_022664325.1 Bacillus cereus group sp. BfR-BA-01310
TGTCCGAAGCCAATTCATCTCCCACCTACTCACTGGGCTGCGACCCTTCACGTTCCTTGAGGAAGGAGTCTTCTTGGCTAAAATGATAAATGAATGGATGAAGGTTGGCTGACTTTCATTTCTGGAAAAGGCAGAGGAAATTCCTCCTCTCTTCAATGGTTGAAAAATATAGAACAAATCTATGAGTCACAAGTAATGGAAATTATGGATCAACAGCCTGTTGAAAAAAGCAGTAAATATTTACTATATAATTGGTCTCCAAACAGTAAACTACGCTTGATGACTAAGTTGCATTCAAAATTTGGCTATGTACATAATTCGGATGATAAATTAATTATTCCTAGAAGAAAGCCCTTTTTAACAACACACCCGCTCGAGGCTGCCGATGTACATAGTGCACATATTGTCGCGAACGTTTTCAATCGACTTGTTTATATGGATGAAAAGGGGAACATATTCCCCGAAATAGCTCACAGTTGGGATTTAACTCAATCTAAGCTTAGACTATATTTAAAAAAGTCTATAAAATTTCATGATGGATCCATCTTAACAGCGGCTGACGTGAAACTATGTCTCTCAAAACTACGTAGTCATAAATACTATAAAGACTTATGGGCACCCATAGAAAAAATAGAGATTGTATCACCATTAATTATTGATATACATTATCCAGATAGTTGTAGTTATTGTTTACAAATGTTATGCATGATAAATACAAGCATTTATAAAGAAAATAATGACCAAATCATAGGAACCGGTGGTTTTTATATAGGAGAGAATAACCAGGAGAAAACATCATTGATAGCATTTCATGATTATTTTCAAGAAAGCCCTTTGCTAGATACAGTAGAATTTATTCAGGTCCCTCTAGAATTTGATAATATTTATCAATCTTCCAAACACTATAAAAATAATTCTACCTTTCAAGTAGAAAGGAATTCAGGTTTCGGTGTTATAATTATGAATGCTTGGCGTAATTCGTCAATTCAACACATAGATGTTCGTAATTACTTACATTCTATTATCGCTAACAATATGAATCATATTCATGAATATGATTCTCAAAAAATCCCAAATATTAAAAGCTGTTTGAAAGACATAGATCATCAAGTCAATATTCCAAAAAGAAGACGTCCCGAATTTAAAGAACCACTTATTATAAAAGCCACTCAGTATACAGAAGCGACAACAAGATGGTTAATGAATATCTTAGAAAAAGAAAATATACCTTTTCAAGTTAAATGGGTTCCATTTGAAAACTATCTTAGGGATGAAAAACTTAATGAACAAGTCGATCTCTTTATCCATGGTGAAGTATTCGAGATGAATCAAGAGATATCATTTTATTATTTTTTAACAGCTAGATATTCACCATTGGCTAAGGTTTTAAAAACAAATAAATCACTAAAAAAACACCTTTCTAAATACAAACATACACATTTTGGGGAGTGGGCTTCATTAAATAAGAATATTGAAAAAGAACTGATAGAATCCTCTATTATGATTCCCTTATACTATGATATACGTCAGATTCCTTTTTCATCAGATTTAACGAATATTAAGATGGAATATTTTGGATATGTGGATTTTTCTCAACTTTGGATAAGACCTTTAATTTAAAATTCACAAGAAACCTAGTCCACTTCTAATAATTATCACCCTATTTAATTTCTCTGATGCTAAAGGTAAATTTTTTAGGAGTACGGATACATCGCTATCAGGTCAACTAAACTGGTATCTTAGAGTCATCAACTTAAACAATAAATAACACTATCTCCATTTTGTCAATATTTTGAAGGACTTACAAAACAAAATTATTATCTCTCAACAGTTATCTATGAGAAGTTAGCTCATTTTTCGTTTTGGGGGACCATCGATTTCTAAGCTTGATGGCGATGTGGCGAGGCTCCTTAATATAACACCAATTATCAGTAGTCGTATCTAGAAACCTAAAAAAGTCCATTTAGAAGATCTAAAGGGACTTTTCACTCATATAATCCTATCTATAGATAAACAAATAAGATTGAATAAATTTAATTTTATGTTTTATCTAATAAATTGTTTAGGCGTTTCTTTAACGTGCTTATCATCATCACGCCAATCATAGGTTTCTTTCTGTGAAATATCTAAAATTTGATCTCCAATTCTAACACTATTCTTATTTACCCATTCAATATATGGATCCGTATCTGGATAGTTCCAATATATATTTTTCTCTGAATCTGTATCAAGGTTAACTAATTCACCCCTAACAGCATCCGCACTTAATGATCCTGCATTATGAAAATAAGTCTTAATGAGATATTTTCCATCTGGGGATTTCACTGTTCGAATTAATTCACCTTTTGGAACACCTTGCAAACTAAAAAATTCCCAATATCCAAATCCAATTATAATTACTAACATAGTAAGTATAGTTATTAATACTTTTCTTTTTGTTTTTTTAATTTTACCTTTTGTATTTATAATACTCACTCATTCAACTCCAGTCCATAGAATATAAACCATATTATACCACTAAATAAATGGTATAATATATCCAAAAATAAAAATATTACCATAATGGTTTTTATAAAAAGGGCATATTTCACATAATTCTCGTTATTGGCAGTTAATTAAAATCGTCTTATAAAATAAAATAATAAAGATGCTAACATAATAGGGCTGCATTCCACAAAGTCCGGTATACTAAAAGCTAAAGATGTAATATGTTCTCCAAAGATTATGATACGGACTAAATAACCATAGAAGAATCCTAACAATACAAATAAGGGGATTCCGAATTGTAACTTATAACTCTTTTTTATTTTTCTATAAAAAAATTCTCCTAATAAACAACCTATAAAAACAGGAATACTTCCCAATATCACATACATAATAATTGATACCCAAATTGGCCCCCATGTTTCTGCATAATTGGGTTTTTGATAAGCTAAAATATTGATAGAAATAGAGAAAAACATCAAGCAAGCTAAATAGCTAACAGCAAATTTTTTCAATGTAATTACCCTCACGATTTCCTAATTTTACTTTCATTATATGATATTTATCATTGTGTAAGATAGGTAAAATGTAATATGTATATTGTATTCATGTAAGGGTGATATAATGTCTCATTATCGGTAGCGAAGAAAAAGCAGATTCCTTGTGAGAGTAGAGATTCTCCTTTTTATTTTTCTATGACTCTATTCATTTTTTTATACATTCCTATCCTGGCATGGGTTTTAAGGTTTTCATTTGTTACTGGATTAGCCGAAAAACTGTATAAAATCTTGCATGCTCTTAGTGTAGTTTTTTTCCGAAATGCTGGCGGTATCCCATCGCCAGCAACTTAAGAAATGAATTGCTCCCCAATTTGAGTGAATGGGTAAAGCCTCACAATCTAATATGTAAAGGAGAAACATGAATCCAATAGTATCGAAGAAATTTTGAAAGCTGCGCAACATCCACAAGTATTTGTAAATTTAAAAGGTGAGAAAAATCGTCCTGAAACATCTTGGATGTATACGCCAATAATTGCACAACATTGGGGATGTTGTGCAATTATGATTCCAAGTCAACAGAATGATGGCATTCTATGGCTAGAACATATTACACCTTCTCGGATTAAATAAAATAAAAAAGGGTGCCATTAAGATAGGATGGTGCACATGTTATACAAATCATTTAGAAAAATGTATTGGTTCCATACTGTGTACGCAGACGTCCCAAGTAAAACATCTTAAATTCTAGATATTTTTTAATGATTACATTTAAAGGGTCTATTCTCTCGCTTTTAGAGAGATAGTCCTTTTTAATGCAATTGTATTCATGATGCTTGTAAAACGCGGTAAAGGAGAAGATGAAAGGTCGTTTTTTTAGTGATTTGATTATTTTTTGATTCTATGTCGTAATTTGGAAAATGTTGTGAAAGCAACCCTTTCGTCTAGAACCTATACCACTCTATCCTAACTACCGAGTTTGTATCTTAAGGATAAAGGGTTTGTCTTTATTTATTATTATGGACAGTGATTTAGAGAAATAAACATACTCGGTGATTAGGTTGATAGGCAGGGAGCTACCCCTATATATCTTTTTGAATAAATGCCAATAACGATAATTATGTATCCTACTAATGATAGCCTATTGAGCTATCTTTTTTTGATGTGTGCATATTAGAAGCATAAGTTGACCAAAACGGCCATCTTATGCTTCTTGTTACAATTTAGGATAATAAAAGTAGAGATATAGGGAAATATCTAATTGTAGAAATAGGGATATTTCCCTATTCAACAGAGAATTATAGTAGTGATATCAGGACTATTTCATTTTGACACCCCCATCCCTAAAGGGTCAAGATGACTTACATCAGTGGGATTCTTGCTATTAAAACCAAGTCTATTTCTAGATGTCAAAAACCAAAAATAAGATTGTGATACCGTACGAATTTCGTATTAACCGTGGGCTAACCCCACTTCAAACAACCCATAAGGGCTTTAAGTGACGGATAGTTCAATTCAACAGACTTTAGGTCACATAAATATAAAAAGACCTTAGGATTATACCTAAAGGTCTTCTTTACTAGTTAGAAATCAATCTCTTCGTTATCTTCTTCAGAAATCCCACCAAGTACGACCCTAGCGTCAATAATTTTACCTTCTTGCAATATGGGCTCCTCTGTTTTTAAATCTTCTTGTCTCTGTGCGGGAACAAATCCATTAGTAAGTAGAAGATCCAATTTATCTTCAACTGTATCTAAAAGATTTAACCTTTGTTCTACATTATCTAATTTCTGCAATAGTTGCTCATAACTTTTTCCGTTTTGTACCAGTTCAACAACAAATGCTGTCAATTGTCTACTATTAGCTTTTTCATTAAGAATCCTATATACATCTTCAGGCATATTATCAGCATGTAATGCCATTTTTCTATTTTTAGCCATTATCAGCACGTCCCTTTATTCTAAGCTAGCTGTCCCTTCATTTCATCAATTACTTTTAATTCTAATGCAGTTAGATTAATTGTACGTGAAGTTGGAGCAAATACTTCTTTGTCGCTATTTTGAATAATATCGTTCAAGAAGAAGTGATTGTTTTTAGCAGCCATTTCAGACATATGATTCAATAAAGCAAGACGGATGAAAGGTTCTAAAACGGGTGCTTCGCCTCCAATATAAATGAATTTCAATAATGTATTCGTACTAGATGGGATGAATACATCAAGAATCTTAGCTACTAATATTCTTGCATATTCTTTCAGCGCCCCTACAATTTCATTTGTAAAATCATATTCTTCACCAGTATTTTCATTCGATAGTACATACTTTTGTACTTTATAATTATTAACTATAAATTTCTCTAATGTTCTTATATCCTTAAAGTATTGAATCAATTTTTCTTTTCTAAAGCGTTCTAGGTATCCTAAGAATGGCTCAATATCGATAACTTGGAAAGAATCTCTGTGCTTAGGTGTAGTAAGCCCTTTACCTAATCGCACAGCATCTGTAGACCCGCCACCAATGTCAATTAAAACTACTTCATATTCATCGAATCTCTCAGATTCATATCGCTTTTCAATACTAATTACATTTGTATTCTGATCTTTTGAAACCATTTTATATTTTAAAGAATGTCTAGCAACTTCTGATTCATTTCTACATTTTGCTGAATGGACTGTAATAGTTAGTTCTTTCTCCATTCCTGGTGTTAACACTTTAACTTTATGTTCACCGATAAATCTTTCTTCCATTTTTTTATGGGCAATGCTAAATTTTTCTTCGCGTTTTAAAAGCCAAATTGGAAGCATCATACTCATGTGTTCAATTTCAACTTCATTATCTTCTTGTTCAGCGTTCAGGGCATGATAATATGCAATTGCTCCTAAAAAGCTTACGTATGGGATAGGACTCTTAATTTTATCGTGCATCTTATTTACATGTGAGTTTGCCAATTGATTATCTTCAGCTAATTGCCCAACTAGATAGAAAGATTCTTCACCTTCGATTTCAGTGGAAATTAGTAATCTATCTAGTAAATCTTCTGGTCTAGAAATACGATCAACAAGTAAATCCTCAGCTTGTTTCTTTGAAATTTTAACTACATTCGTTGCAAGTTCAATATAATAACCATCAACCATGAAATTATTAAAACTATTTCCGAAATCCGCTACTTTTCTTCCAATTTTCATTAATAATTCCCCCTTTATACATTAAGTACGACTTAAGTGCTACTTTTGATTATGCTTTAGCACATTTAATCAAAAATAAGAACACTTTAAATAATAAGTACGACTTGAATCATACTTGTTATTTAATTAACCTATACACTTAAAAAATTCAAAATAAACAAGGGAATTCCTTCTTTCAAACGAATTAAACACATAACAGTTAGACGCCGACATGTCGAACATAAATGATGATGAATAACAGTAAAACAACAACATGACCGACATAAATGATAATCAATAATAATGTAATGACAACATGACCGACATAAATGATAATCAATAATAATGTAATGACAACATGACCGACATGGATGATAACCAATAACAATACAATGACAACATGACCGACATGGATGATAACCAATAACAATACAATGACAACATGACCGACATAAATGATGGCCAACAACAATGTAATGACAACATGACCGACATGGATGATAATCAATAACAATACGATGACAACAT
The DNA here is from genome assembly GCF_022664325.1 of Bacillus cereus group sp. BfR-BA-01310. Classification (NCBI taxonomy): domain Bacteria; kingdom Bacillati; phylum Bacillota; class Bacilli; order Caryophanales; family Bacillaceae; genus Bacillus; species Bacillus cereus group sp. BfR-BA-01310. The sequence goes on from NZ_JAKUHD010000031.1 coordinate 6,673, forward strand.
GACCGACATGGATGATAATCAATAACAATACGATGACAACATGACCGACATGGATGATAATCAATAACAATGTAATGACAACATGTCGGACATCGATAACAACAAATGACGATGAGGGGAGGACGATGGAATGGATAGGGAAGAACCTTATAAGAAAACATATTCCCTTGCAGATATGGCAAGGATGCTTGGGAAGCCACGGACAACCCTTCAGGCCTGGCGGGATCAATTCAAACCATACTTACCAACCGTCGCTGGGACGAAGGGGCGAACGCTGAGATATGAACAGGAAGCATTAGAGCTTTTTAAATTAATTGCTAATATGAAAGATGCACAAGAGCCACCAGAAATAATAGAACAGATGTTAAAACAAAATGTAGATTATATTGTAGTAGAGGAAAATGATGAAGACAACGAAATAACGAAACCAATTATTCAGACGATGTATGAGAGTATGAAAGAGGTATCTATATATTTTCAAGAACAAAAAGCTATGAATATGGAACTTTTAAAACGCATAGACAATTTAGAACAAACTAATCAAATGCTACTGAATAAGGTTGATGAACAACAAAAGAATATTGATGGGAAAATAAATAACAGGGATCAACAGCTATTAGAAGTAATTCGTGAAATACAAGAGACTAAGAAGTTAGTTGCCTCTACTCAACAAGAAAAATCATGGTTCGCTAAATTATTTAAAAAATAACTTAAATAATACGTGAAAAAGTAGGGAAGCTTGTATGTTTTTGCAAGCTTCCCTACTTTTTTATGAATTTGATATTGTGGATTTGAAATGTAGTTGTAAGGGTTGGAAAAGTTAAGATGGGGGCGAGAATAGAATGATTTTAGTCAATCCACAGAGTATCGATAAAGTTAAACGAGCAGAAATGAATACAATGCTTCTAGCTCCTCTGGTAATTAATAAAATATGATTGCCGTAATAGTTTGTCTTTTTATTAGCGTAAACCATTTTATTGTAATAAAAAATTTTGGGGGTACAATGAACCTTTTATGATTTAACAATTTTATAAATGTATTAAAAAGAATCAAAGAAAAAAAGATATAAATTTTTAGTCTTATTTCTATACATAAATATAGATTTAAAATGAAGTTCAATTTTTCTGTAATAAATTACGATTTATAAAGAGATACATAGTATTGCAAAGAATTCGAATTAAGGAGGGATACTTTTATCCCTCTCCTATGTCTCAAATATCGATATGCATTAATGATAAAAGAATAATTTACATAATATTCAGTTTATTGTTGAAACATCTCTCTTTTCCAGTTTAATATTTTGTTTATCTGCTATTATTTTATTATGAGAATATTCCCTTTATTATATTATGGGGTGATGGGAGGATTATATGAACATACAACTAAAGGGGAATGAACAGTTGACGGAGTTATTAAATGAGTGGTATTTACAAATTCGTGCAAGAAATAGAGAGAATTCCATACGTCTAAAAAAAGAAATTGAGCAACAGCTTCATAATCTTACAGGTGATCAAAATTTGCTTTTTTATTATTCACTTTTAGATTTCCGTTTTAACTATTTAATTAATAACCTAAATATTTCGAAGAAAAGTTTTGATAAAATTGAAGCTTTTCAAACTCCACCCGATCCTGAAGATTTTCTAGCATACTACTATCACTTTTTTAAAGCAATTCATTCAAAATCAGTTGGACTTTACAATTTGGCTGAGGAACACTATAACGAAGCGGAAAAATTGTTGATTTATATTCCAGATGAATTAGAGAAGGCTGAATTTTATTATAATTTAGCTGTTTTTCATTACCATATATATCAATCACTTTTAGCTAACAAGTACGTTACAATTGCTAAAGATATCTTTTTAAAGAATACAGATTGTGAAATCAAAATTGCTTATTGTGATAATTTGCTAGGATTAGCATGTACAAACTTAAAAGAATATAAATTAGCAGAAGAGTACTTTATTTCAGCTATAGATCAATTTAGTAAATTTGGTAACGACCGTGATGTCTTAATCGGCCGACAAAATATAGGTTTTATGTATGCTGAACAAAAACAATCTGTCTTAGCTATTAGGCATTTATCGGAAGTAAATGAAAAAATGGTTGATAATTATAAAGCGCTTATTGTAGAAGCTAAGCAACGAATGAATTTAAACGAAATAGATATCGCACTAGAACTTATTGAAAAAGGATTAGAAATTTCAAATAGGCTCGAACTCACTGAATATCAATATCGTTTTAACATTACAAAAGAATTATGTATTGGTAATCCAACAGAATGTTTAGAAAAGGAAATATTAGCAGGAATGGATTACTTTAAAAGCGAAAACTTATGGGAGTATGTGCAAGAATATAGTGAATTATTAGCTGTCAAATTTCATGCTAAAAAGAAATTCGAAAAAGCAAGTATGTATTTCTATTTAAGTTATGAAGCAAAGGAACGGATTTTTGAAAAGGAGGCATTGAAATAACATGAAAAAATTGAAAATCCTCTTAATGAGTATTATGGTAGTAGGAATTCTTACAACTGGACTAAACTCTCAAAGTACTGAAAATTCAACTTTAGAGAAATACTCAGTGTATCTAATGGCTGATGGAAATACCGGCTGAAAATTGATTATATAAAAAGGGGTGATAACCATGGACTTCCAATGGCTATCACCCCTTTTTATACTAACCGAAGAGATATGCTACAAATCCAATAGCATTTATAATACTTCTAATAATAACAAATAAACTAATAACCCCAAGAAATAGAATTTTCTTTTAAAATTTAAGCCTGATTTAAGATCATCTTATTTATTAATTCTTGTTTTAAAAAACTTAAACTCAATAAAAACATTAGAATTCATTTTTGAATTGTGACTCTTACTCTGACAAGCATTCCAAGATTTACTCTTGGTAAAATTCAAAGTTAAACTGAGAGTAAATGATAGAATTTTAGGTTTATATAGGGTGTAAATTTTATGGATAAATAGATAAGAAAAATAATAAAATGTTGAGGTAATGAGAAGGTTTTTAGAAGATGTTTATGTAAAAAAACGGTAATTCGAAAAGGGTATGTATCAAGATATAACAAATAGCCTTGCTTGTATATAATTTTTTGAGCAAGGCTATTTGCTATGTTTTTTAATTTGCAAATTAGTGTTGATTTGTATTCAATTTTCGCAGGATAGGATCAAGCTTTGGGTCATCAATCCAATTGTAAAAATTGAATTTAGTTTCATATTTTTCTTCACATTTAACGTTAGAATTACGCTCTTTTCTTTGTTTAGATTTTTCAGCGAACATTTTTATAAAGTGAGCGGGATTACTTATTTCAGCCTGATTATATTCAAACCATTCAACGCATTTTTCGAAATCCCATCTTTGATAACGGTCAATTTTTTTCGGCATTCTTAGGGCTATAGTATAAGCGTCCGGTTCTGTTAAATATGTTACTGGTTGACTTGTTATATAGCGATATGCTTTTTTCTGATCTTCACTTAAATAATCATTTAAATCTTGTGATCTATCAATAGCATTTTGTGAATTAGTATTTGGCTTTTCTAGTTCTTCAAAATTTAAAATATCTAAGCCGTTAGATGAAATAGTCTTTCTCTCATGCTTGGATACAACAGCCTTTTTAAAGAGTATTCTTTCTAAAAACTTAGTGAAAGTAGAACATACATCAATTGCTATAGCCCATTTCACCTTGAAATATTCAATGATTTTTAAATAATTGTTATGTAGAGTTAAAATGTAAATTGAAGGGGCAATTTTACCATGCCTTCGTACTTTGATTTGTTGGCACACTCCCAAGTCTTGTAACCAATTAAACACGTAGTTAATAATTGGTTTTGAAATACCTGATTTTTTGCTGATATGATCTTGCTTTACTTGGGAATATCCTTCTTGTACTAAATACGATAAAACAGTTTCTAATGCTTCATATTTTCGTTTGGTAAGATAATCTTTTGTAGTAACACCTTCATATTCTAGGACAATATTATCAATATAAGTAGTAACTTTCTTGATTGCTTGATTAATAGCCCCGGGTGTTTTGGGTAAGTGTTTAATTCGGGGACTTAATTCAGCTTTTGCTCGACTGAGCAAAAAGTTTTGAAGTAACACAAAAAAACCTCCTATTTTTTCCACCACAATATACAGAAAAATAGGAGGTTTTTATTCACATTATAATTTTCACATGCTATAATGAATATGTAGAAATTATAAAAGATAAACCCCCTACTTAAATCGGGTTTTTAATTAGTTCAGCGGCCAAACTGATATGCTAATTAAAAATGAGGTGTGGTAGGGTTTTTTTTTATTTAATATTTATAACTATAATAAGGTTAAATCTCTTTATATGTTATATATTATAACTATTATTATGAATTATCAATTGTTAATGTTAGAATTAGTGAATTTAAATAAAAAAAGCCTCTAGTTATTTGAACTAGAGGCTTTAATTTCGTATTGAATGTATTTTCTGAAATTGTCATACTCTTCTTGTAACTTATTATATTTATAACTAATAAATTCTGTATATTCATGAAGTTGTGTTTCTAATTGTTCTTTTTTGTTTACTGGTAATGTAAGTAGTTCATTATAAAGTTCACTTGTTATAAAAGGTACTTCTGAAATTTGTTTATCCTTTATTTCCTCTATATTGATATCATTATGATTTTTGTTTTCTTCTAATACCAATATATTATCTTGAATATCCTGAGTGTTACCGATCAGATAATCAGTACTTACTCCGAAAAGGTTTGCTATAACTATTAGAACGCTATATGGGGGTTCAGCACCTTTATTTTCCCAGTTGCTGACTGTAGTTTGAGCAAAACTTGTTCCGGTGATCTTTCCTATTTCTTCTCCCAATTGTTTCATACTCCAATTTGCCTCTAATCTCAGTGTTTTCACACGTGCACCAAAAATACTCATTCTTATATTGTTCCTCCCTCTTAACTTTAAGATATGTTGTACATTTATTTTCAAGAAATACATCTGTTTTAACTCTGAAGAAGGTTATTTAACTTTTAAAGTGATGAAAAAACAATATCAAACTAAAAAATAGTTGTTTTAACTCCAAAAGTGATATATTATATTCGTGAGGATAACCGAAAGGAGGTTAGCTAATGACTTTAACATGCGAGAGAAAGGCTCGGAGTTATTCTTTAGAGTCCCTATCTCAGGTTTTGAATATTAGTCCTCAAGTGCTTCACTCTATAGAGAAAGGCAAGGCAGGACTTAATGCAGAACGAGCGGAAAAGATTGCTCATTTTTTTAACAAACCTATAGAATATTTTTTTGTACCAACGTATTACAGAGTTCGTAAGTAACTCAATAATAGTTATATTGTTTTAATAAAAATATAAGTAACTATATAAGATTAATTATAGTGAAAAAATCTAGTAATTCAAATACAATTTTGATCCTTGAAAACTGCATATATGAGGGAGCTGTTAGTCATGTTGAAACGATCGTATCAAATGTTACTCATTGCTATGAGTATGCTTCTAGTTGTTCTGAATTTTGTATTTCCGTTGACGAAGGCGAGTGCTGAAGTCATTAATCGTGAGAGATATGAAATGAAATGGAGTTATAGCCCCATGTACGGGAAAGAACTACGGACAGAATTATTGAAGAATGCGAATGGGCAAATTGCGTACTGTTTAACGTATGGAAAACAGAGTCCAAATGGAAACGATCTTCCAGAGGTGGGACGCACAGATAATATTGTGTACCGAATACTTCTAAATGGATATCCACAAAAGAGTCCAGAAGAGCTAGGGGTTTCTAGCTGGAAAGAGGCGCACTATGCAACGCAACTTAGTGTCTGGGCAGCGTTAGGTCAAATTGACATTAATGAAGTTCAGCATAAAAATGCGAATGTTGCCAAAGCTGTAATAACAATTATTGCTGGGGCAGATGCTAGTCAGGAAACACAAGAACTGTACATGAATGTAACGCCATCAGACAATCAAGAAGCACAACTAAACGGTGAGTACTTTGAGACGAAAAAATATCAAATAGAAAGCAACGCAAAGAACGGTGTATTTACGGTTCGACTAACTAATGCACCAAATGGAACAAAAGTTATTTCAACAAACGGAGAAGAAAAACAACAGTTCAATTTAGGAGAACAATTCCATATCCTTGTACCGAAATCCTCTCCAAGTGGCACTTTTTCCTTGAAAGTATCCTCTAATCTTTCTAAGTTGCATGCAGTAGCCTATAAAGGGAATGACAAAATACAGGATGCAACGGTTTTATTAGAAATAACAGAGGAAAAAGTAAGCACAGATCTACAGGTAAACTGGAAATCCCTTGGTGGATTGAAGGTTGTAAAAGTAGGAAAGCAAAAAGAACTTTTACAAGGTGCTGTATTTGAAGTATTCAACAGTGCAAACAAAAAGATGGGCACGATTACTACCAATGAGCAGGGGACAGCGAACCTTTCTGGTTTAGAGGCTGGGAGGTACTCTTTAAAAGAGATGAAGGCACCAACTGGCTATGTATTAGGGGACCAACCTCAAATACTTGAAGTAAAGACTGGTGAAGTTGCAACAGTTACTGTAGAAAATACAAAAATTAAAGGGAATGTGCAACTTTTGAAAGTAGATCAGGGCGGTAATAAGAAATTAGAAGGTGCTGTGTTTATCCTTTTAGATGAAAAAGGAAAGCAACTTCATGAATATACAACTGATAAGGACGGTCTAATCAAAGTTGATAACTTGCCGTTTGGAAAGTATCAGTTCATTGAAAAATCTTCACCAATTGGTTACATCTTAGAGAAAGGTCCAATTCCTTTCAATGTCACTGAGAATGGAAAAACAATTGAATTAATTGCAAAAAATACACAGGCAAAAGGGTCACTTGAAATAACAAAAGTAGATATAGCTAATGGGAATAACAAACTTCCGGGAGCTGAGTTTACGATTTATAACGGGAAAGGAGAGGAAGTAGTAAAAGGGAAAACAAATGAGCAAGGTATTGCGAAATTCGAAAAATTACCATATGGAAAATACACATATAAAGAAACGTTCGCACCAGAAGGATACTTGATTAACGAAGAAACATTCTCCTTTGAAATCAAAGAAGATGGTGAAATTATTAAGCACACGGTGAAGGACCAGAAGCAGCCGACGCCACAAACACCAGAGACATCACATCAACCGGAACAACCGCAAACACCAGAACAACCAAAAGTAACAGATAAACCTGTTACATTACAATCAGAGAAACCACAACAGATTGTTAAAAAACCACAACTAGAAAAAACACCAGAGAAAGTAGAAGAAGTAGGAGGAAATCTTCCTACAACAGGCGGTAAAGCTAAAAATCCATATTTAAAATGGATTGGTTTTGCATGTATCGCTCTTGCATTAACAGCATTCGTATTTGCAATGAGAAATCGTAGAAAAGCAAATTAGACCGGGGATGAAATGTAGTGACAGGAGTCCATGTCGGTAAAATGAAAAATTTAGGGAAACCTGGGGAAGAATTTGGGCCACGCAAAAATTCTTGTCTTTCTGAAGAACTGATGCAAGCGATTTCGATTGCTCAAACTGTCATGAAACCTAAAAAACACCATGACTATTGGATAGAATCGGCAACGAATTTATTGGCAGGAAGTATTTTATACCTGGATGTAAAAAAGATCATCGAGTTCATAGAAAAAATATATGAGAGTGAGGCGTATTTGGTAGAAGTGGTGAAATCGTTAGAAAATGAGCATCCAGCGTATCAAATATTCCATGAGATGGGTTTATATTCAGCAGAAACAAGGAACACGATCATAATCACATTGTTATACATTCTTGAATAACATCAACGTGAAAAGCAAGGGGAGCAAAAAGAGTATTTTTGGTTTCAGTAACCGCTAGTAGATACAAGTGAAATAGGAAGGAGAATAATCATGTTAAGTGTAGCTAAGAAGTACACAAAGGTAATTAGAGCGTTGAAAGAAATGGGTGAGGGAAAAAAGGTTGCAGGTATCATAAATGCTCGTTTTGGAGCTTATAGATCGGTTATAGAAAAGCTGAAGGAAGCAAAAGATCAATTTATCTTTATTTTTGATCCAAAAGACCTTTTCTATGAGGATACTCATAAGGAAAAGCAAGAACAAGGGTATCACATACTGAAGCATGATCTATTTGTTGGTTATGAAACACTTCAAATTGATAGGTATCAAAAAGTAGTTGTTTATATTCGTGTAGAAACAGAACAAAGCACTTATGAAGAAAGAGGGGAAGCGTTATCAAACTTTCTTCAACATCTAACAGAATGCAAGAATATAAGACCAATTCACCTGGTATTTCATCAATATGATTTGTACCCAATCCCTCATATGGAGCAGTTTTTAATAGAAAGCGCAACATACCACATTCATCATTCAATCGTAGTTGGATCTCAATCCGCATTACAGCACATATACGGAATAGAGGCAGCACAACGCATTATAACCTCGTATAACACAACAATCCTAGCATGATATAAAGCACTCGTTCACTATTTCATCCTATATAGATGGCTAGAAAACTAGACAAGGGAGAAGCGTTTTTCTCCCTTCTTTATCAAAAATAGGAGGCGTTCATATGGGAAAAGAACAAAGGCTCACATTCTATGATATTGCAGCATCACAGGCTCATAGTGTTAAAACTTTTGATGGAAAAACATACGAACTGAAAGGTGCCATCGCAATTGAAAATAGCACAGGAAGCATCGAAAAGGTAGCTCAAATTTATTATCAAGTGCGCTCGGTTAGGGATGAACATCAAAACTTAATTGCCAAACGGAAAAATAAAAAAGCGGAATTAGTAGCTGTTAAACAAAAGTGTAAATAAAAAAGCGATTTTGAAGTGTGCTGAGAACATAGCACAAAGTAATTTGCTCTTTGACAATTTAGATATATATTGCGTATTGCCTTCTTCCTTAGAGCAATGATGTAGAAGGATGATATACGGCTTTCAATATATATGCGTGCCTCCCTTCAAAAGGTCACTAGAGGGGGTAGGTATACGATTATCGTTGGATGAGTAAGATCGTAAAACTCATCTGTGACCACTGGGAAATACATTGTATCAAAGATCTGTTTGTGTCAGTAATCGTGAGGAATATCCCATGTTGACATTCTGAAGAAGCGAAGAACATCACAAACAGTAGATACATAAGGTCCTACGTTCAAGCCAAAAACGTAGTGCGGTATTGGGCATATAGAAGCTAGGTCGGGGTTAGTTTCTATACGCATGCCAATACAGGGTTCGTCATTCCAGCCATAAATGATATTTCCATTTTTTCTCCCACTTTCCTTTAAATGTTATAAAATAAAGACAGATGTTGAAGTTTAAATGTGTCTCATCACACTTCAAAATCGCTTATACAAATATGACATAGGGAGGAACATGCATGAGTCGTAAAGGGTGGATCATTTCCGCTGTTGTTGGACTGTTAATTGCAATTGGTATTGGTTCAACATTTGTCTTTAGTTCGGGAAAAGGGGAAGTAATGGAACTTAGTCCGTTAGAAATGAAGAAGTTCATGAGTGAGGATGGAACGGGATTTGTTATTTTGAATAATGATAAAAAAACAAGAGAAGATATACTCTTTAAAGTTGGAAAATTAGCAAAACAAAACGATATCCTGGTGAAAGAATTATTTGGAGGTAGAGAGGATGTACCAAGAACAAGTAATCAGCACGACTTCGGCTTATCACAAAAACGTGATACCCTTGCTTACTATGAAAAAGGGCAGTTGAAGAAAGCAATAAAGTTTGAAGAGATTAAACCGTCTGAATTTGAAAAAGAAGTAGGATTATTTATTCAAGATTGCAAAGAGCAATATCAGAAGTAATCACATAATCATTGAAAGGTGGTGATATAGTGGCGATTACACAAAAGGAATTAAAAAAAGAAAAAGAAATGGTAGCAAACCTATTAAAAGCCAATGGTCAAGATTATAGCCATTGGCTTCATTTACATCATCAGAAATGTATTGAAGAAAATCAAGATCTAGTCATGAAAGCTTTACAAGCTTATAAGGCAACACCAACAGAAGTAAAAGAAGTCAGCAAGCCGAATGAGTCAAGTCAGCTTAGTAACGTATAAGCATCTAAAAATGAAAAGGGAGTGAATGTATATGTTGGAAACAATAGCTCAAATGTTAGTGTTAGGTGATGCGATGGATGGTCTAATTAATACAGGGAATTCATTTATTACATGGATGCAAAGAGGAGCAATGGTGAGTACAGCAATTGTATTTTGCTGGGGCGCTTATCTATTAATTTGGGGTGGTGAGCGAGGAAGACATAAATGTATTTGGTGGTTTATTGGTGGGGCAGCCGGACTCGTTATCGTAATGGGATGCCAATACTTAGCAGAGAGCGTAAATAGTAATGTTAAATTTGGTCAAATCTTATTTCCATTTCTTTGGATGAAGTAGTGAATAAATATAAATAAGGCAATGAGGAAGCTATGCAAAGGGTATGGCTTTTTTTGTTGCCTTTTTTCATGGGATTTAAAGTGAATGTGAGAAAGGAGAAGCCATGTTTGTCATTTTTAAGAGTAGTAATGGAACAGAAATTGAGTCGGGTAAGCAATATTCGTTTCATGAAGCTTATACCTTAACTAAGCGATTAGAACGAGTTTATAGAGAAGCAGGACGCCAAGAACATATTGATTTTGATTTGTTAGATGGTCATTCTAATGAAATTTATAATGGTACATTATCACTTGGTTCAAGATATGCAGATCATATTTTTGATCACATTTCTAAAAAAATGAATGTGATGCAATTAGATCCAGAACAAGAGGAACAAAAGAAGGAGCTGTTAGAAACGTTAGAAAGGGAAATCAATGATTCTCCTTTTCATGAAGAATATGAATATCAAGAGGAATTACCAGAAAGAAATTATAGTCCACCACATGAAGTGAAAACACAAGTAAAGCCTGGAAAGGAAAATAGAAAAGGATTCAAGATGATTGCGAGTGTTATAGGAAGTGTGGTGTTAATTGGAGCTGGTGCCATATTTGCCTTTAAATTATTCTCTTCAGAGCCAGTTTCGAGTGCAAATGCTGGCTCTGAACAATATGTAGTAAAAGGATTACAACAGGCAGCCATTCAACAGTATGGAGAAGCCGTTAAATACTTTGATAAGGTCAATTACACAGAGTTAGATAAAGATAGTCAGAAGGCAGTTTTATTTACTTACTTATTAAATGGAAGGGCAAATAAGGCATTACAATATGAGCCGAAATTTGCAGAAAGTGTGGTTGCTTATTTTATTGGGATAGACAACATGAATAAAATCAATGAAATTGATGTCAAAAATGATGTAATCGACTTTGAAAAGGCAGCACTTAATAAGAAATATGAGGAGGTAATCAAGCTTAAAGGGAAAGTCAATATGGATGGTAGACGTGAAAAGCTCATCGTTGAAGCTTTTGTAAATCTAAAAAAATATGAAGAGTGTTATTCTTTTGCCAAAACGCAAGGAAATAAAAACTTAATGAAAGAGGTCAAAGAAGTAGAGAAACGAGATATTCAACAATCTACGATAAGTGAAGAGGAAAAGAAAGCTAAGATTGAAAAAATTGATAAAGATTTAAAGGACATCTAAGGGGGAAAAAATAACATGCCATTAAATTATGAGAATCTGTACAAAAAAATGGGAATTGTTTTTCTTGGTGGTTCATTGATATTAAGTACTACAGGGTGCAGTTGGTTTGGAAGTAAGGAATCAGCAAAAAGTAAACCGGCTATTACAAAAAAGATAGATAAGAATAAGCCGGAGGAAAAGAAAGAAAATCTGAACAAACAAGATTTCGAAGCAATTACAGAAAACGCAATTCAAAGTAAAGATAATGGAGTTGCTTATGTACTCGATGAGCTCGATAAATCAAAAATTAATTTTAAGGAAAAATCTATTGTAAGTAATCTTCAAAATGGAGATGAAACCACTTCTCGTGTTCTAGCACTCTTTGATAAAGAAACAACAGATAAAACACTTCAAGATACAGCAAAGGATAATGTGATTGCAGCTATTACAGATAATAAGCCACAAGTCACCGTGAACGGAGACCATTTTGCATTTGGGGATCAAAATATTGATTCTTCAGTAGCGAGTATAGGAGATATTTTCCCACAAGAGAAGAAACCAGATACAGTTGTGAATCCACCAGTTACACCGGAAGGTGAGAATGGTAGTACGGAAAATCCAGGGACAGAAAAACCGAAACCAACAGAACCAGAGAAACCAAAACCGCCAGTAGATCCGCCAACAGAACCAGAGAAACCAAAACCGCCAGTAGATCCGCCAACAGAACCAGAGAAACCAAAACCGCCAGTAGATCCGCCAACGGACCCAGAGAAACCGAAACCGCCAGTAGAACCGCCGGTAGATCCGCCAGTAGATCCACCAACGGATCCAGAAAAGCCGAAACCGCCAGTAGAACCGCCGGTAGATCCGCCAACAGAACCAGAGAAACCAAAACCGCCAGTAGATCCACCAACAGAACCAGGGAAACCAAAACCGCCAGTAGATCCACCAACGGATCCAGAGAAACCGAAACCGCCAGTAGATCCGCCGGTAGATCCGCCAGTAGGTCCGCCAACAGAACCGGAAAAACCAACAAATCCAGAGAAAGCAACAAATCCAAAAAAACAAGAATCAAAATCAGATGTAACTGTTTAAGGGGGGATTCGCTAACCCATGTACAAGGATAAAATCTCAATTAAATATAAGTTAGCTGAAAAAAAAGTACTCATTCCATTGAGTACTTTTTTGTTTGTAGGAATGTTTTTAATTGCTAATTTTCTACTCAATTTATCTTTAGAGCTGATAGAAACAACATTTAGTGACTTATTACATCCAAAACCATTTCATATGGGTGTAGGATTTTTTTTTCGGATGCCGATTGCAGAGCATCCGATATACTACTTGCTTGTTTTCCTTGTAGTGATTGGAACCATTGCAAGAACAGTATACAAACTGAAATCTTCCTTTAAAAACTTAAATAATCATCAGAAAGGATCTAGTCGCTTTACAACAGTTGAAGAGCTGAAGAAGCAATACAGAGCTGTGCCAGATCGAGAGAAATCATTTAAAGGTGGCGGTGGTGTTGTTATCTCTCGACTAGGTGACAAAGTATTCATTGATGATAGCCCTGTAAATAATTTAATCATTGGTACAACTCGATCCGGTAAAGGGGAAACCTTTGTATTTCCTACAATTGATGTCTATTCTAGAGCGGAACATAAACCATCTTTAATTTTTAATGATCCAAAGGGGGAACTCATCAGTGCATCGAAAGAAACGCTGGAAGAACGAGGGTATCATATTGAAGTTTTGAACTTGTTAAACCCACTTGATTCTATGAGTTATAACTTGTTACAGCTTGTTAGAGATGCCTATAAGGATGGAGATTATTCAACAGCACAGGCATTATGTAAAACACTCTCTCACACTTTGTATTACAACCCAAATGTAAAAGATTCGTTTTGGCAACAATGCGCTATGAGCTTGTGTAATGCCATGATATTAGCCGTTACAGATAAATGTATTGCGGAGGGAACAGAAGAAAAAATTACAATGTATGCAGTAGCAAATATGTTATCAGAACTTGGCTCAAAAGAGGTTATCGTAGATCCAAAAGCAGATCCACAAAACGCATTAGATTTATACTTTGAAGGTTTGCCAGCAGATAGTGTTGCGAAAATGCAATATGCAACCTCAAACTTCTCGAAAGGAACGACACGAGGCGGAATCTTCACCCAAACAATGAACGGACTCTCTATTTTTACGTTCGATGAAATTGCAAAAATGACTTCGAAAAATAGCGTGGATTTAAAACGTGTAGGGTTTGGAAAAACGATAAAAGGGAAAATAACACCTAGAAAACGAGTGGAAATTGTCTTTCCGGATGGCTCAAAGGAGTCTATTAAAGCAGATATTACAGGACGTTTTGCATTGGATTATAAGCAAGTAATAAAAGTCGGGGATACAATCCAATTGAATGAAAAGGGAAATGATAAAAAGAAAACATCCATTTCTATTACGAAAATAGATGAAAAGACGGGTCATACAGAATTTAAAGTAGTAGAAGAAAATGAAGATATACAGGTAACAACAGTGGATTATTTCGATAAACCAGTTGCTATTTTTATGATTACACCAGACTTTGATTCTTCTAATCATGTCATTGCTTCTATTTTTGTAAGACAGCTCTATTTTATATTAGCCAAAGGTGCATCCCTCGCTCGTGGAGGGAAATGTCACCGTGAGGTGGTTTTTGCCCTTGATGAGTTTGGAAATATGCCGAGTATTGAAGGAATGGCGAATATTATTACGGTTTGTCTCGGTAGAAATGTTCGTTTTAACCTGGTTATCCAGGCATATGCACAATTGAAAAATAAATATGGAGATGATGCAGATACCATTGATGGAAACTGTGGGAATACCATTTATATATTAACGAACGACCAACAGACAGCTGAAAAAGTGTCCAAAAAACTTGGCAATAAGACGATTAACACACTTTCCCGAAGTGGAAAAGGTCTTTCAACTGATAAAAATAAAACTGAAAGCCTAGATCAACGACCACTATTAACACCAAATGAACTTATGAGTTTTAAAGAAGGAGAAAGTGCTGTTATTCGTGTAATAAAACGTCAAGATAATGAGCGGAAACGAATTAGACCACGACCAATTTATAATACAGAAGACACAGCCTTAAAATACAGATGGGAGTACCTAGGGGTAGAGTTCGATACCGATAAATCCATTTTAGATATAGATATTAACTCCCTACATGATGATGTAGATCCCAAAAAACTCATAGTAGACTTCCTAGGAGCAAGAAAGGTAGAACAAATCAAGAAAGAAACACCAGAGCCAGAACAGGAAGCTTCTTCACCAGTAGAGTCACCGCAGCCAATAGAAGAACCAGCAATGATGGGAATTGATGAAGACATTCCCGAAGAGGCATTCCAGCAGGAAGACAATCCATTTGATTCCCTCTCCATTGAAAATTGGAAAGAAAAAACGGTTAATGAATTTTTCGAATCCGATTTAGCGGTTTTGAAACTGGTTGATAAGTTCTTTTTAGCGCAGTTAGGCAAATCAATAGATGAAGTTGAAAAGCAAGAAATGGGCGAGTTTTACAGTGAATTTCAAATGTTAGCTCACAATGACCACATCGACAAAAGTGTTTATCAAGCAGTCGAAAACAAGATTAATCGAATCTTACGTGATTTAGAAGAAAAAGAACAAGTAACGAGTTAGAAAAGCACTCAAATGATTGAGTGCTTTTTTGAATCCAAACATAAAGGAGGAAGAGAGAATGTGTGTACCGACAATAACGGATAAAATGCAATTGATTTTAGATAGTTACTCGCCATTTGTAACAGAAGAAAATGAGGTCATTCTTGGTCTAGAAGATGCAGTTCTTTTCCTTTCAGTAGATCGGGAACAAAAAGGGAAGCTGATTATTCGTATCGACAGACTGAATGAGAGGGTGAACTGGACAGCAAAGGAAGTATTAGGGCAGTAGTAAGCAAGGGAGGAGGATAACAGGTGAAAGATGAAGAAATTTTAAAAACTTTAGAAGAGTTCTCGGATTATCTTCAAGTGGGTGACATTGTTAATTATGTATTTCGATGGATAGGGTGGTTTATAATTCAAGGTCTATCTTTAATTGTAGATGCCTTGGAAGGTGTGACAGATGCCATACTGGGGATTAAAGGATTCTTTAATTCACCGGAAATACAAAATTTTGTTGATATGTTATATCCATTGTTTGTCGTTCTTTTGGCCATATCTTTTTTATATATTGGCTACATGTTTATTATGAACAAACAAATGAATCGATCACAAATTATCATCAATATTTTCATTACGCTGAGTGTGCTTTGCTTACTAAGTACTGGTATGACAAAGGTCGATAAGTTCACAGATGATGCCATTGCCGTTGTGAAATCAGAACAAAAAGGCTCATTGAGTGATGAAATTATTAAGAAGAACATAACGGATATCGCAGTAATAGATCAAAACGGATGGAAAAAGAAAGAAGATATGAATCCGAAAAATAATATTCCTGAAAAAAATATCAGACAAATAGATATTACAGAGAAAATAGATAAAGACTTTGAGTTTGCAAAGGATAAGGAGTTATCTGAAGGGGGTCAAGATATTCTCAAAAATAAAAGGGTAATGGATGGATTAGGAGTCGCATCTTTAGCAGAATTGAAAGATGGATGGTTTGATTTCTTTCCCGAAAAGTATTATCGCTGGCATTGGAACTTTTGGAATATCTTTTTTACGTTATTGATAACAGGTTTAACGTTGTTATTGGTAAGTATTAAATTAGCTAGATTGTTTTATGAATTGGCATTTAACTACTTGTTAGCTAATATTTTAGCGCCAGCAGATGTTGCGAACGGTCAAAAGTTAAAAGCCGTGTTATCGAACATTCTTAATATATTTGTAGCAACAATTATGATATTCCTATCTTTAAAGCTATATATAATGGGAACGGCGTTTATTCACGACAAATTAAATGGTGTACCTTATCTTATTGCATTAGCCGCATTTAGTATGGCAGTTCTAGATGGCCCGTCAGTCGTAGAAAGGCTATTTGGAATAGATATTGGATTAAAGAGCAGTTGGGGTATGTTAGCAGGTGGTTTAGCAGGTGGTTTCGCACTTGGTAAAGGAATTGGCGCTCTTGCAAATTCAAAACCAATGAAAGGTCTAGGAAATATGATTGGAAAAGGAGCAAAGGGTGCAGCGCAAGGTGCAGCAAAAGGGGCTGGTGTTGCAGCAACAAAAACCGCAAATGCAGCTGGAGGTATGGCAGGTATCATAAATGGCTTAAAAAAAGGGAATGGATCCGAAAATAAAGAGTCTTTGCAAGATCAAATGAAAAAAGCGGATCAAAAAAAAACACAAGGCAATGATGTAGCAAATAAAGAAAAGGAAAAAGGTAACTTGAATAAGGAAGAAGATAAAAAGAATGGTGGTAATCCATCTATTCAAGAAGATATGAAAAAAGAAGGGAATGAAAAACCAGAGGTAGCAAGTGGGCAAGAATCAGGAACAACAAGTCTTCAAGATGAAATGAAGGAAGCTGGAAAAGTAAGTGGAGCAAGTGAAGGAAATCAAGCAGCAGGAGGAGTAAGACAAGGAGCAAGTGAAGGAAATCAAACAGCAGGAGGAGTAAGACAGGGAGCAAGTGAAGGAAATCAAGCAGCAGGAGGAGTAAGACAAGGAGCGAGTGAAGGAAGTCAAACATCAAGCCCAGTACCAAGCGGAAGTAGTCCGGGACCAATGGGAACATCAAGCCCAGTACCAAGCGGAGGAAGCCCGGGACCAATGGAAACATCAAGGCCAGTACCAAGTGGAGGAAGCTCGGCACCAATGGAAACATCAAGACCAGCACCAAGTGGAAGTAGCCCGGCACCTGTGGAATCGCCAAGATCAGTACCAAGTGGAAGTAGCCCGGCACCTGTGGAATCGCCAAGATCAGTACCAAGTGGAAGTAGCTCAGCACCAATGGAAACATCAAGACCAGCACCAAGTGGAAGTAGCTCAGCACCAATGGAAACATCAAGACCAGCACCAAGTGGAAGTAGCCCGGCACCTGTAGAATCACCAAGATCAGTACCAAGTGGAAGTAGCCCGGCACCTGTGGAATCGCCAAGATCAGTACCAAGTGGAAGTAGCTCAGCACCAGCCGACATAGTAACGGTGACACATAGTAGCCCAAGTATTCCTTATGAAAGTGATAAAGAAGTGGCAGCAAGTAGTAGTCATGAAACACGTACATTAGGACAATATGCAACGGATACAGTTAAAAAGGGCTATAGCTCTACTACATCGTCCGTTAAGCAAACAGTAAGAGGGGTTCAAGAACGAATCAATAATTCAGAAACGGTACAAAATACAAAGCGTTTTTATCAGATGGGGCAAAACACGGGTAGAAGTTGGAGAGATATAGTGAACAAAAATAAAAATAATACGGATAAAAAATAAGCGTAATCGTACGCTTATTTTTTATTGTCGAAAAGGAGGGAATCCCGATGAGAAGCTATCGGATTCCGAAGGAAATCAGTACAGAATTACGGATTAATAAGGTGCTATATCTAATAGATTTTTTCTTATTGATTGGTTTATTAGTTGTAACGATGATTCTCAGGAATTTTGTACATGGCTCTTTACAACTCCCATTCGTCATTTTCATGGCGGTTATTGCCATTATCATGATTTGGCGACCAAGTACGAATCCTCAAAAACGAATGTATGAAGTATTGATTATTACATTGCTAAGAAGAAAAGGTGCATATTGTGCCATTGATAACGATCAATAAGGGAGGGATCACATATGGCGTTATTCAGCGAAAAAGATATAGAAAAAGAAAAGCCAAAACAAATAGAAAGACCGAAGAAAAAGGCATTTCGTTTTAACGAAAGAAATGTAAAGGAATCACTTTCTGAACCAAAAGAAATTGTTAAGGTGGTACCCGACGAAAAGAAAGAGGAAGAAAAAACAAAGGTAGAAAGAAAAGTAAAAAAACAGAAGAAAGAAAAGCCAAAGAAAGATGTTTTGAAAAAGAAAAATCCCAAACTTTTAGGCTTTTTATCTAGAAAAAAGAAAGAAGCACCACCAAAGGTAAAGAAAAGTATTGCAGAAATTATGCAAATCATAGACATGACGGAGGATGGTATATTTGAACTAAAAAATGAGGAGTTTTTAGAAATCCTTCAAGTCGAAGGTGACGATATGTTCTCTAAGAATAGCGAAGAACAAGCATTTGTTATTTTCTCACATGCTTATTTTTATCAAGCCTACAAACAGTCAATTAAACTCGTCTTTTTAAACTTCCCATGTCAAACTACCGAACAGCAACGATATATAGAGAAAAAAATTAAAGATTGTACCAATCCTTTATATGAGCGAATTTTAAACCAGAAGTTAAAAGAACTTCAATTCTTAGAATGGGGAAGAACAAATCGTGAAGCTTTCTTATTTATTTACGGAGAAAGTGAATTAATCGTAAAAGAACGTGTGGATGCAGCCAAACGATATATTAAGCGTTCTACTGAACTATTAGAGGTGGATGAAGAGAAAAAGTTAGAACTTATGTTTAAATTGTTTAATCAAAATGCGAAATTGGGAACGAAAAATATATGGTAGTGAGGGGGAAACGAGATGTTTGCGTTCAAAAGTAAAAAATCCAAAAAGGAAAAACAAAAAGAACTTAAAAAGAAGAAAGGTTACAATCCTTATTTAGTAGCTAGAGTCCAGCCACAAGGGGGTGTAAGTTTTAAAGAAAGTTACGTTCAAACTGGTGATGGATTGGCTACTTGTATTCATGTCTTTGACTATCCAACAGAGGTAAATGATTTTTGGCTAGAGCAAATTATGAATATGCCAAACGTTATTACAACATTAGATGTGATGAGTGATGATCGAAAAGAGGTTGTTGAATCCATTAATAAATCCATGAGTGAGCAAAGTGTTCGGCATGATACAGCGAAAGATAATATAGATCGGATTGATGCGAAAAATGAATTTCAAGAGCTGGAAGCTCTTTATACGGATTTGAAACAAGGTGAGGTCATGAAACGTATTCACATCCGTATCTATGTCTCCTCTCGAACATTAGATGAGTTAGAAAAACAAGTAAAAGAAATCATGGAAACATTAGAATCCTATAACTTTCGAGGAGCTGTCTTTTTAAATGAACAAGAGTATGAATGGGATGCACTCGTAACGAGCTTTGATACACAAAAAAACTATGTGAACCGAAGAAAAGGAAAAGAAATTCCGGCAGTCAGTTTGGCTGGTGGATGTCCATTTCACTATTCTTATTTACATGATCCATACGGTACGTATTATGGAACAACGAAAACAAAAGGAAATGTTATCTTTGATATTTTTCATAAAGACAAACAAAGAAAGAGTTATAACGGTGTAATGGTTGGAAAGCCTGGTGCTGGAAAATCAACATTGTTAAAAAAGAAAGCCGTGGATTATGCAAGTAAAGGGCATTTCATTCGAATTTTTGATGTTGTAGAAGAATTTACGGATACGGTAGATGAGCTAGGGGGAAAGACAATTGCATTAGATGGATCGCAAGGTCAAATTAACCCACTTCAAGTATATAAGACAGCAGAAAGTGAGGAAGTTAGTTTCATTCAGCATTTATCTAAACTGACAACTTTTTATCGTTTTATTGCGCCAGAAGCAAAAGATGATGAGATTAAAGAATATGAAAATTTACTTCGGAAATTATATATTCGTATGGAATTATGGAATGATAAAAAAGGAGCAACAAATGAAATTACAACAAGAAAACCAAAAGAATATCCTATCTTCTCCGACTTTTTAACGTTTGTTCGGAAAGAATTATATCAGGATGTAGAAGGTAGAAAGCATCATGAGAATTTAGGAGACAGTAGAATCCATCGTTTAGAATTAATTGAATTAAATCTTATGAATTTAGTAGAAGCATATGCAGAATTATTTGATGGACATTCTACAATTGAAGATTTCAAGAAGGAACAAGTCGTATCTTTTTCCCTACGGAATATATCCAGTTTTAAACCAGAGGTATTTCAGGCGCAGATCTTTAATGTGTTAAATCTCCTATGGGATGAAATGATATCAAATGGTGCGCCTCAATTAAGAGCCTTTAACAAAAAGCAAATTGCTTTTGAAGATGTCATTCGATATTTCATTATTATTGACGAGGCACATCATATAATCAACACACGAAAAGAAAGTGCTCACGCTTTACAATTTTTAATTAAATTTAGCCGGGAAGACCGAAAATATTTTGCAGGTCTTTTATATGCAAGTCATACGATTCGAGATTTTGTACCGGAAGGATCTTCACAAGCTATGATTGATGAAATCAAAAAGCTCTTTGAACTTACACAGTACAAATTTATTATGCAACAAGATAATAACAGTTTAGATATGTTACGAAAAGTATTTGCTGGACAGTTAAGTGAAAGTGAAATTGCAGCAATCCCACATTTACCAACGGGGGATGTCATTTTAAGCATTGGAGCTGTAAAAAATATTCACTTTCATGTAGAAGTAACAGACGAAGAATTGATGTTATTCGGGGGAGGTGCTTAATACCATGCATCTAGTTTTAAAGGTAATACCAAAGAAATGGCTCATCACTTTAGCGTTAATTGTGATGGGTCTTTTTTCTTTTCTTTTACTTGGAGTCGTTAGTATTTTTATTGCGGCAATGGGGAGCGATAGTGGAACAGACACGGGCGATATTACGTATACAGGTGAAGGGCAAGTCATGAATGTTTCGCCCGAAGTTTTAAAATGGGAGCCAACCATTCGGAAGTATGCGAAAGAGTTTGGCGTGGAACCTTTTGTCGCTTTAATGCTTGCTCAAATGATGCAAGAAAGCGGAGGACGTGGTAGTGATCCGATGCAGAGTTCGGAAGGTGCATTTAATACGAAATATTGTAAAAAACCCAATTGTATTACAGATCCCGATTATTCCATTTGGGCTGGTGTACAGGAATTTAAACATGCAATAGAGCGAGCTGGTGTAACGAGTCCAGGAGACATGGATCATATCAAAACAGCCCTCCAAGCGTACAATTTTGGAACAGGATTTTTTGATTTTATTAACTCAAATGGTGGTAAATATACAAAGGAATTAGCCATAAAATTCTCGCAGGAGCAATACAAAAAAGTAGCTCACACTGGTATGTATCATTGCCTTAGACCGGAAGCTGTACCGTATAACGCGTGTTATGGCGATATATTGTACGTTGATGCAGTTTTGAAATATTATCAGCCGGGTTCCGTCGTTTCTGGTGGAGGAGGAAATTCAGGAAGTGGTGGAAGTAGTGGTGTAAAAGTTGTAGATGTTGGTCGTCCATTGATAGGAAAAAGTACTTATGTTTTCGGTGGAGGACGAAAGCAAAGTGAAATTGATAGGAATATATTTGATTGCTCTAGTTTTGTACATTGGGCATTTAAGCAAGTAGGAAGAGAGCTAGGACCTGTAACGGATGTTAATACGGATTCATTAGTACAAATTGGCCAAAGGATATCACCAAATGATATGAAGGCTGGTGATGTAATATTCTTTGATACTTATAAAAAAGATGGGCATGTTGGTTTGGTTATAGATAAGGATCACTTTATTGGTTGCCAAACAAATAAAGGGGTAGCTATTGAAGATTTAAATAATCCGTATTGGAAAAAAGTATTTACTGGTCATGTAAGAAGGTTCTAAGAATCAAAAGAAAAGGAGACTGAAAGAATGAAAGATAAACGCAAATTTTTGTTTATTGTGTTTGTAATTTTAGTCGTAGGTGTGACAGCTTTTAATATCTATTTGAGTAAAAAATCAATGAGTGATGGCAAAGAAAAACAGCTAAAACTTTCAAATGAATTACTAACAAGACAGAATGAAGATTTAAAGAAACGGTTGGATAAGGTACTTCCTTCCGCACAAGAACAACAAAGAAGAACGTATTTATCGACAGCCGAAACGTTTATTCAATTATCCTTTCATCGAGAAAAAGAAGGCTATAATGAGCGGAAAGAAAAAGCAAAATCCATTATGAGTGAAGAACTTTTACAACAATTCTATCCCACTGACAAGTATGAGTTAGGAGATACCTATAAAACGAAACCAATCGAAATGAAGTTTTATTTACAAGAGAATGAACCCGATCAAGAAGAAGTAAATGTGTTAGCTGAATTTATAAATGTCACGACGGATTCAACGCAAAATCGAGAAGAAAAAGTTAAAAATGTGTTGCGAATCATCATAAAAAAAGAAAAGGAAACATGGCGAGTTACGAGTGTAGAAGAGCTCAATATGAAAGTTTTATAACAAAAAAGGTGAGGTGAGAGTGTGATAGGTACAATCAGTAAGAAGAGTGAAAGAATCAATTTGAGAAGAAATAAGTCGTGGATCTACCTAGCAATTATCAGCTTTCTATTTTTGGGTTTTTTCGCTTTTTTAACATCTAAAATTTACATGCCGAACGATGAAAGATTGTTCCATACGGAAACAAATAAAGTAATTAAGTTGTCGGGAATGGGGAAATTGATTGTAGAGCAAAGGGAATACAATCCACACAAAAACTTTATACAAATTCGCTTTCGGATAGAAGGATATGAGGAAACTGGATTTACATTTAAGGCACAAGAAAAAGGAAAGCCAGGTGTTCAATTACCTGTCAAAGTGTTGTATGAAGAGAACGGAAATTACGTGATAGAAGTCAAAGAATTATCTCCGAATTGGGGAGCTTTAGCTTTCGATATTTACAATAAAAACAGTGAAAAAGAACAAATGGATATTCGTAAATTCACACAAGATGTTAACGAGTACGAAGATGAAAATACAAGTACAAAGAGTCCAAATAAACTTGTTCAGACGATTTTTACCGATCAAAGAAAAACAAAAGCAAATGATGAATTGTTAGCTGAAGATAAAAAAACATATGAGTTAGATTTTATAGACAGAGACAAAAAAGATATTGAAACAAAGATCGAAAATTATGGGAAGGCAATTAAGCTTGAAGAAGAAAATGGGAAGACAGTTTATGAGAAAGTAAAAGGGCTGAAAGATGAAATGAAGTACCAAACCGAAGCGGAAAAAACGGAAACACAATCTAAAATAGCGTCCTTAGAATCTAAAATAAAATCATCAGAAAAGAACATTGAATTGTTTAAAGGAGAACAAAAAATTGCACGAGATAAGATCAAAAAATTAGAGCAAAAGGCACAAGAAATTAATAAAAACTGAAAAAAGACATAGGGACATGATGGAGACATTGAGGGAGAAGAAGGGGACATGGACGGGACATTTAGAAAAAATAACGGGACGTGATGGAGACAGTAACGAAAAAGATGGGGACGTAATGGGGACATTCAACCTCTTTCCTTGCCCCCATCGTTTTGCTAGGCTCCGCCTAGCCCCACACCCTCGGTGGGGGCAAAAACCCCTTATGCTCTTCTCACTATTTTTGGTGCTCTACCCACAATTGCAGAAAGGAGCAAAAATTGTGCATCTAAAAATAAGAGATATAGATTTGGTTGCAATCAAAAAATTTGATGAAATGGCAAAAAAGAAAGGGATTTCAAGACAAAAACTTTTAAAAGGAATACTTGAAATGGCGGCTTATTTGCCAGAGCAAACAAAAAAAGAAATGGAGTTAGAAAATTTAATTGAAAAGAACATTTATGCAATGAGAGAGTGTTATAGCGAAATGAAAAAAATGAATGAGTTTATACAACTCATGACACAGGATGTTGAAAATGAATAATACCGTTTCTGTTCAATCTTCGGTCACACCAGGTGTTGTTTTAAAAACAAAGTTTGTGTTACCAAGTTCGGATGCCTTTCAGAACTATATTGAGTATGTAGATCGGGAAGAAGCAAAAAGTGAAGTGAAGCTGAATCCGAAAATGTTTGAAACTTATCAAGAATATATGGGGAATCCAGAAAAGACATCGGCACTGTTTACGGAACACGCAAATCGCTTAACAGAAAGTGAGAAAAAATCCTTAAAGGAAGTGTTTAAAACCGCTCATGAGAATGGAAGTATTATGTGGCAAGATGTCATTTCTTTTCATAATCCTTGGCTTGAGGAACAAGGCATATATGATGGGAAAACTAAAACATTGGATGAAAAAAAGTTAATGGATGTGACACGGCTTGCGATGAAGGAAATGCAAAAAAGGGAGGGGTTAGAAAAAAGTTCTACCTGGTCAGCAGCCATTCATTTTAATACGGACAACATTCATATTCATGTGGCAACTGTTGAACCATTTCCAACGAGAGAACGTGGCAAAAGAAAACCCAAAACATTAGATGCGATGAGGGGAAAAGTCGTAAACAATTTATTAGATCGTAAGCAGGAACAAAAACAAATTAATGATCTGATTCGAAACAACATGGTGGGAGGTAAAAAAGAAGATTCAGTTTTTGATTGGCGCAATCAACATTTGAAACCATTGTTTTTACAAATCTATAAACAGTTACCAAGTGATAAAAGACAGTGGCAATATAGCTACAATACAATTCAGCCATTGAAGCCGGAAATTGATAAATTAAGCAGTAGATATATTCAACATCATCATAAAAAAGATTACGATCAGTTTCTCCAAAAGTTAGATAAAGAAGTTCAAGTTTTTAAAGAAGCATATGGAGAAGGAAAGTATGATAAGAAGCAATATGAAAACTATAAGACGAATAAAATCAATGACCTGTATAAAAGAATGGGAAACGCTTTTTTACAAGAAATGAAGGCATACGATAAAGAGCAAAAGAGAATCCATCACATGAAAAAATCAAAGCCGTTTCAAAAATTCCAACAGAATGTATCTATTCAATATTCTATGAGGAAAGTGGAACGTGCTTTTAAAAGTGAATATGAAAGTTGGAAAAACCAAAAGTATTATGAGCGGATGCAAAGGGAAAATGCATATGAAAACGAAAGGGGTTAGATTATGGGGAATGAAAAAGTACGAATGAAGTTATCATTGAGTGAAAACGTCCATCACTATGTTCAAGAGTATATGGAGGAGAATAATATTACACATCCTGGCGATGCCATATCGAAAATTTGTATGGAACATCAAGCATCAAAAAATACAGAATGGTCATTGAATTTTATTTCAGAAGTTGTTTCTAAAAATCTTCATGACATATTAAAAAGTGAGCTAACAAAAATTCGTCTTGGTGCAAATAGTGCGGATCGAAATACACAAGTTTTAATTGAATTAATGAATGGATACTTTTTTGCCAATGACTTAGATTTAGAGAGTATTATTACTACGGATAAAATAGAAGTCGGTGGCGTGAAAATGGCAAAGGAAGTCGTAGCGGAACGAATTAGTCATGCGAGACAAAAACGTATAGATCATGAGGCATCAAAGAACAATGTAACGTAAGCTACATTGTTTTTTTTATAAAAAAATAGGAGGTTTTTTAGATGTTATTATTTCATGAAAATATCGCATTAGGGGTCATAAAAGAAATTGGAGAAGATGAAATTGTGTTACTCGTAAAGGATAAAGAATTAGTAATTAAAATTACAAGAGAACAAGTGAGAGAACTGGCAGTCCATGTCATGAATCAAGACAATATGTTAGTTCCGGTTAATGTAAAAACACATGAACTGTTCTTCGATACAAATGAAAGATGGAATGAAGAAGACATGGAGGAATTGCAAAGAGCAAGTGAAAGAGTAGGGGAAGATCATGAGTAAAAATTATAAGAAAAAGTATCAAACTAAATCACCGGAAGAAAAGAAAGAAGCGGTGCAAGCTTTAACAAAAAAGATGGAAAAAAGCATAGAAGGCTATTTTCGTACACCAGGAGATTTGAAAGATTACTTATCGTTTATGGCAAAGTTTTATCAGTATTCACCATCTAATATTTCATTAATACAGGGTCAATTTGAAGGAGCCAGGGCAGTTGGTTCCTTTTCTTTTTGGAAAGAAAAAGGGTTTGCGGTTAAGAAAGGTGAGAAAGGAATCCAGATCCTTGTTCCAAACAGAACTATAGCAAAATTTAAAGACAAAGAAGGCACTTGGAAAACAGTAACTAAAGCAAATGAGGAAGAGAAAAAACAAATTGAATCTAAAAGCGTAGAAGTGAAACCAGGGCGCTTATATTTTGCTGTTGGCCATGTGTTTGATGCGTCTCAAACGAATGTAAAAGCTGAAGATCTACCACGTATTTTTCCGAATCGTTGGTTAGAAGGAAGCGTAAAAGATTACAAGAGTTTGTACAAAGGAATGGAAGCTGTTGCGGAAAAAAACGGTGTAAAAATTATTGAACCAAAAGCAGAGCTTGGTGTCGCAAAAGGTGTGAGTTATACCTTAACAAAAGAGGTTGCTTTGAATCCGCGAAACAGTGAATTACAAAATGTAAAAACTCTTCTTCATGAATTGGCACATGCTAAACTTCACACAGCAGAAACACATATGAGTTACACAGCACCAGAAAAAGAGTTTCAAGCAGAGATGACCGCTTATGCTGTTTCTTCTTATTTCGGAATTAATACGAGTGAATATTCACTAGGTTATTTAGCAAGCTGGACACAAGGAAAAGAAATGAAAGATAAAACGAAGTTATTGAAAGAAGTACATGAAACTTCGATTGAGTTTATCGAAACAATTGAAGATACTTTGGAAAAAGAAAAACAACAATTAAATGAAAAAGAGGTGGAAAGTATGGCAAAAGGAAATGAAAAACAGGATGAAAAAAACATTTTATTGGTGGAATATATGAGTCTAAGTAATACGACACAAGAACTCGTTTCCGTTACCCAGCTAAGGGAGCAAGTAGATAGAAATCGAGCGTTTGAGCCTGTAGAAGGTGGAGAACAATTGAGTGATAAAGAATTTATAGATGCATTTAACATGGCAAATCAAGAAAAGTATGCAGCGCTAAATCAGGATGAAATAAATCGTCCAACTATGTTAGTTCAGTGGAGCGAAAACGAAAATTTTAAGGGTAATCAATTGATCCCATTTGGAGAAGCCAATGAAAAAATGTCTGAAGTCATTACAAATATTGAAAAAGCAAAAGAAGAAGCAAGAGAAAGAGATGAATATGTACCATATGATAAAACACGTTATCATATCGCCATTCCAAAAGAAGTAGATAGGGATTTTGGGAGAATGGAGCTTGTGAGTATGGATCGTTTGGATATGGGGGATGGGGACTACAAGACACCGTATGAACAGGTATTAAACGAGAAAAGGTATCTATCGGATGAAGTAAAACAAGCGTTACGAGATGAAGTAATGAATTATAGAAATAACAAAGAAATGCCGATGGAAAAAGCACATGAAAGTACATTAGAAAAATCAAAAGAGACACCCAATCACTTAGTTACAATTGAAGTGCTAGCAAAGGGTATGCAAGATGATGAAGTTGCAAGAATACACATGATGGATGGGGTTACGAAAGATATTAATTATTTATCGGTATGGAACCAAGATAAAACAGATCGAGAAGATTTATATGTTTCCTTAATGGAGAAAAACGGAGAACGAGAAAATGTCTATTTGGATAACATTTTGAAGCCAGATTTATATGAAAAAGTTCAGAATTCCATCTTTGACGGAAAAGGTAATCAATCGTTTGTTGTATATGAGAAGGATGCAAGAATGAGTCTAGATGAAATCGTAAAAGATGAACGATATGGAATTTTAGTTGATAAAGCGGAGGCACAAAAAGATTCCTCATTTCATGAAAAAG
>NZ_JAKUHD010000032.1:0-34249 GCF_022664325.1 Bacillus cereus group sp. BfR-BA-01310
ATGGTAAGACATACTATTATGACGATAAAGGCAAAATGCTAACAGGCTGGCAACAAATCAATGGTAAATGGCATAGCTTCGAGGATTCTGGAGAAGCTACGGTAGGAAAATTCACCGCTTGGTCACGTACCAGTAGCCAGTTTGGACAATACAACTTCTATGCTAAAGAAAATGGCGAGATTTATGTAAATGAAACTGTTAGACTTGAGACAATACATGGATATAGAGACCATATATTTGATGAGTATGGACATTTAACGATCAAATGGGACAGTTAAGATCCCTTGCATGTAATAACAAGATAATAAAAAACAACAATGAATTTTTAGGGATTATAGGAGCGTGTTAAGAATGATCATAACAACAACTAATACTATTCAAGGTAAAGAAATTATTGAGTATGTAGACATCGTAAACGGTGAAGCAATTATGGGCGCAAATATCGTACGCGATATCTTCGCTTCTGTTCGTGATGTTGTCGGTGGCCGTGCTGGTTCATATGAAAGTAAATTAAAAGAAGCACGTGACATTGCAATGGAAGAAATGAAACAACTTGCAACGCAAAAAGGGGCAAATGCAATCGTTGGTATCGATGTAGACTACGAAGTGGTCCGTGATGGAATGTTAATGGTTGCAGTAAGCGGTACAGCTGTACGTGTGTAAATAGATATAAAAGTCGCATCCCATTGGTGAACTGCACATCCAATTGCTAGACTCATCATCTAACAATTGGATGTGTAATTTTTTATGGACAAATATTCTTTAAAAACGAAATTAGATACATAGATAGCACTCGTTATGAGTAATTTTCCTAATAACCATTTCGCTTTAATGTTCGATAAATAGTAGTTCTATCAACATTTAAAAAATCAGCAATTTCTTGTTTCGTTTTTCCTTGATCAAGTAACTCGAGTATCAGATCCGTTTTAGACTTATTGATTTTAGGAGTTCTCCCCAGTTTCCCGCCATTTTCTACATACTTCATACGTCCAGCCTGCGTTCGTTCCAGTATATAGTTTCGTTCAATATCAGCAAATAAAGATAAGATTGTAACCATTACTTTCGTAGTCATGTCATCTTTCTTCTGAGTATCAATGTTATCATTAATAGCAATGACCCCAATATCGTGTTTGATTAGTTTTTCATGCGTACGGATCATATCAGAAAGATTTCTACCTAAACGATCTAATTTATAGACAATAAGTGTATCTCCTGGATTGAGCTGTTGCATAAGAATTTGGAATTGTTCTCTCTCCATGTTTTTTCCACTTTGTTTTTCTTCAAAAATACATTCTTCCAACAATTCAATTTTGTTAGCCTTGCAATATGTAAGTATTTCGTTTTTTTGAAATGTATAGTCTTGTTGCGGAGTTGACACCCGAATATATGCGTAATTCATTTTTTTGCCCCCTAACGTTGCATAAGTCTATTTTTCTATTTTGCTACAAATATTGTATCATTTTCGAGTTTTGATTTGCAACATAACATATGCAACGTCATGACGCTATAAAAATTAAGCCAACGGTAGATGTTGCATAAATGTTAATTTTTGCAGCACTTTACTTAGGTCTATTTAACCCTTAGCGTACAGGGTATGGACTTAAATGTGTCTAAATTGTGTCGTAACGTACAATTTTCTTTTTTTGATAAGGTGAGGCCTAATAGGGGCACGGAAACGATTCTGGGTATGAGGGGCCACTCTGGAAAAAAATTCAATGATAAAAGTCGTAGGAACCATTACCTACGACTTTTTACTATTTAAACTAACTAATTATTAGTTGCAATTTAAAATTTCATTAATCTGGACAAATATCTAAAACGTCATGAAAAAGAGCATATTCTACAGTCACCTGAGGGCCAAAGAAAGTTACACCCTCTGGGAATTTGAGATCCATAACAACCTCATTTACTTCTGCATAGGATAGTCCTGTATAATTTTTCGATGTTAAAGATTGAATGACTTGTTGTTCGAATTCCAATTGTTGAATCGTATAGGCCTGTGTGTTATCTCCATCTAAAGTGGACATGAGTAACGTATCATCAGGACAGTCAACTGAAAATTCATGTTGTAAGTAAAACACGGGCGCCAACTTTGAAATTAATAAAGTACTGCTGTAGTCAACTGTTAAATTATCTTTTTTATATGGTTTAAAAGGTTCTGTTGCAAAGTTTTTTAACTGAAGTTAAACTGTAGGGAAAATGACTCGAGGAGCATGATACATGAGATATTTTAATGGAAAACAATTCAAGAAAGATATTATTTTGGTAGCCGTTGGCTATTACTGTCGTTTTTCTTTAAGCTATCGTGATGTATCTGAGATAATGAAAGAACGAGGAATTTCAGTTCATCGAACAAGACCATAGGCATATCAAGCGACGTTTTGCCAAATCCGCAGAAATTATTCAGAACCGCTTAAACTATAACTATATTTTGTAAACTGGTTTGTGTTTTTTCAAACTTTGCACCAGAACCAAAGCAACTATTTGGAATCTAATTGTAATTCAGCTTTGTCGTTTGTCAGTGTATTAGCAGAATTACAATTTCCAGAGTAGATAGCTCTTGCTTCATCACACGAATCAGATTTTTCACATCCTATAAGCATTCCTAATGTTATAAACGATAATAAAATCTTTTTCATTATAATACACGCTCCATACTATTTAGAATGTTATGATGTTCTTAGACTAAGTGAAATTTATAACATATATTCCTATGACAAAAAACATATGTATTGAATTAAAGAAACTGAGGAAGGTCAGTTTTTGACCAATTTATACAATAGACTTCACCATACATGCCCGTCGACTTAAGAAGTGGGCTGTTCCCCAAACCGAAAAAAACGAGTTGAATTCTCATAAATAACTGTAAAATAATAAAATTTTCGTTTAGGGGCTACTTTAAAATCTTAAGTTGATGGGCATGGGGTCACCATATCAAAAAAAGAAAATTGTACGTTTAGACACAATTTTCCCGAAATGGTATGGTGAGGCCAAAGAGGCAAAAAACTTTGTTTTTCAGCATTTTTTAAAACTTTTTTTGCTATTCCCCCTTTTCGAGGGGATGGGCAAAGAAACCCTTTATAGGGATACAGCCGAGATACATGTAATTTTGAGTCACAGGCTTACTTTTATTTCCAAACATAATCAAATCAGGGTTTTCTCTATGATTTTTAAACTTATTATCATACACCCTAATTATACAATTGAAACGAAGTATTTTCAGTAGCTAACAAATGAATGATTAGGGTTGATCCATAATAGACAAATTACTTAATAAAAATAGACGAAACAATATTTATAATCTTCACAAGTTTTATCTGGAAATAAAAGTAAGAATATGACCTATTTTCACACGTATCTCGGCTGTACCCCTGATTGTTTCTGTTCTTTTACTGCCATCTTTTTCGTAAAAATACCAATTCTCATTTTCTTTGACCCAGCCCACCTTATTTAAAACTTCGGCTGCTTCTGTAAACGTTGGTGCATAGGTAGAAAATAATAAAAATAATGTTACTATAAGTCCTATGACTTTCTTCATACTCGCATCTCCTTATAAATTCGTTAAAAACACCTTAATTATATATTGAATTTTATTGATATTGGAATAATAAATGTATATATGCATAATTGCATATAGGGGTACCGTCAGCCTTTTGGAAAAAACCCACGCTAAGCAAAAAATACAATAAGCTGCCCATATGGACAGCTTATTTACATAATTATCGAAAGCGGAAGTTATAGCGAATACTTCTTAATCTTGAGTACTCTACATAAAAAGAAAAGGATAAAATGTAAACCTATCCAATTGTTAAAAGAAAGGGTAAAACTTTAAAAAATTTTATAAAGAAGTTAGGTGTTAATCTTATTGAAAATGTTATTTGGTATATTTCTTATTCTATTGGGAAGTTTGTTAATTGGTTTAACAGTTAATAGTCTTGGAGATATAGGCAATACTCTAATGAAAATAATAGGGATTATATGTGTTGCATTAGGTATCAGAACAATAATAAAAAAGAATAAAACATGAATATCCCATACATGTTTAGTAAACATAACGTCTCATTATCGGGATTCAATGTATTTAGAAGACCATTAAAAGTCCTCCAGTTCGTTTGACTGGGGGACTTTTGTATTCACATAATTATCGAAAACGGAAGTCAATGAGTCTAATATATCAGGTATACTGCCAACATTTTTGAAAAAACAACATTAAGTAATTCATTGGATGAAAAAGTTGGATTCCCTTTTAGGGGTCACTATATCATTTTGAGAAAATTGTACGCTAAGGATTACAAACCCTTATCATTACAGTATTTTTTAAAGATGAATACATGTTCAGAAAGATAAAAACCTACGTTTAATTAAACATTGATTTGTTTTTACATGGAAGTTTAATAACTTTTTGCTAATTAAATCATAAATCCGCCATTCACATTCATTGTTGCACCGGTAACGTAATCAGCTTCAGGAGATGCCAAGAAGGCAACCATGCTAGCAACTTCTGAGACTGTACCGTAGCGCCCAAGAGCTATTAATTTTGACAATGCTTCAGCAGAAGGACCTTCAGCCGGATTCAATTCTGTATCCGTCGGACCTGGCTGGACGTTGTTTACAGTGATACCCGAAGGAGCCAGATCTATAGCTAATCCACGAGTTAATCCGGAGATAGCTGCCTTTGACATACTATACAGACTATGACCTGGAAATCCACTTTTGTCTGCGCTCGCACTACCAATTGTGATAATACGACCACCTTTACCCATCTGAGGAGCTACTGCCTGAACGGCTGTAAATACTGCGCGGACGTTCACTGCGACCATATGGTCAAACTCTTCTATTGTAAATTGGTCATACGACTTTAATAAGAATAGGGCGGCATTATTAACCAAAATATGTATGTTTCCAAAGACCTCCGTTGTCTCAACAACAGCCCGCTTAACAGCTTCGACATCATGACTGTCTGCTCTAATTGCCAAAGCGCGACCGCCCACTTGTTCAATTTCCTTGACTAATTCATCAGCTTTTTGTTCAGCATTTACATAAGTAAACGCGACTTTTGCACCATCACTTGCAAGACGTTTGACAATTGCTGCTCCAATGCCACGTGATCCACCAGTCACCAATGCTACCTTATTTATAAATGTTTTTGTTTTCATCTTACTCACAACTCCTCATCATTAATTTTTGTTAATTTTCAGGAATGAGTGTTTTATTTTAAAGAAGTAAATCATCAAATGACTTATTTGAATATTTTAACAATTTTAACTTAAAAATACTACTTATACATACTTATCTGAAGTAGTTTAATATAAAGTGTATATTCCATACACGCTCGGTTAACATAACGCAACAATATCGGTAGTAAAGACATGGTGGATTTCTACTCTCATAAGGAATCCGCCTTTTTCTTTTCTATGACTCTATTCATTTTTTTATACATTCCTATCCTGGATGGGTTTCAGAGTTCCCGTTTGTTACTAAATTAGCCGAAAAACTGCATAAAATCTTGCATGCTCTTAGCGTGGGTTTTTTCCGAAATGCTGGCGGTACCCCATGCCCATGAAGCTAAGATTTTAAAGTACCCCCTAAATGGAAATTTTGTGTTTTTATAGCACCGAAGTTTATTTTTATCGTTTTGGAGAACAACAGATTTTTCAACTTGATAGCAATGTGGTGCTCCCCTAATAAAATTGTTTAAAAGATAATAAAGATGTTTAAAAATCATAATAACGTTGTTTGGTTTTCGGAATTATTCAAACCATTAATGTTTAATAGCTCTAAAAAAAGTTATTAATAGGACGAATCCAAAAAAATATCCGTGACGTAAATAAAATATTCCCCCAAAACAATCGTCTGAGGGAACACAAGCCGATAAGCTAACTTTTCCATATATATTTCACGAAAAGCTTCTGTATATTGGTAAAGTGATATCTACAATAGTGCCCTTGTTGATTTCACTTGTGATGTTCATACTACCATGGTGATCTTTTATAATTTTGTTACTAACCAGTAAACCTAATCCTGTGCCTTTCTCTTTTGTGGTGTAAAAAGGTTCCCCTAGTCTGGCCAGCAGCTCCGGAGAAATGCCACAGCCGTTATCAGAAAAACGAATAAGGACTTGGTTGTCACTTAAAAGCCTTGTTTGAATACTGATTTTACCATTTGATGAAATAGCATCCAGGGAATTCTTAATGATGTTGATAAATACTTGTTTTAATTGATTTTCTTCACAATTGATCGCAACATGTGTGCTTTCAAGTTGTTTCATCATTTCAATATTTTTCAAATTAGCTTCAGATTCAAGAAATTTCACAACATTTACAATGATATTGTCCAATATAATCGGCTTCACATGAAGATTTTGTGGCTTCGCCAAGACAAGTAGCTCACTCACGATAAAGTTGATTCGCTCTAACTCTGACAACATAATCTCAGTAAAATCGGGATTCCCTGATATTTCTGGTTGTAAATACTGAATAAAGCCCTTTATCGAAGTAAGAGGATTTCTGATTTCGTGTGCAATACTTGCAGCCAGTTCTCCGATAACTGACATCTTTTCTGTTCTCATAAGAAGGACTTCGTTTTGTTTCATCTCAGTAATATCTCGTGTAATGTTGAAAAAGTGACGACTTTCGCCATCTATGCCGAAAAAAGGTATTCCTCTTGATTCCAAATAAACCGAGTTTTCATTATCAAGCTTGTATCGATATTCACAGATAATAGGTGCTTTTGCTTTTAGCATATATGAAAATCGTTCACAGACGAAAGGAGCATCGTCTGGATGGATATTTTCAAAGAGAATTCGATCACTTCCTAGTTTTTTCATATGTGATGGTGAGCTATAGGATACGTCCCCATTTTGGTTAATTACAGAAATGAAGTCTACTGTATTTTCAGCAATGAACCTGTATTGTTCCTCGCTTTTCCTTAAAGCTTCTTCTGATTGTTTTCGTTCTGTAATATTACGTGAAACGATTAGGTAACTCTCTATCTCAGAGTTCTCGGATAAGATCGGTACACAACGCGACTCTAAATAAACCCACGATCCATTTTTATGTTTTAATCTCACTTCTATTTGAAAAATTTTCTTATGCATAGAAATTGATTGACGAAGTTCTACTATTATTTTCACATCATCAGGATGAATAAAATCAAAAGTATCCGCCTGAAGATATTCATCTAAGGTATATCCTAAGTGAATTTCTATAGATGGCGATACAAATATTTTTTTCATGTTCACATCATATGTACTTATAATGTCGTTCGTATTTTCTACTAGTATCCGGTATTGAGCCTCACTCTCTAGCAATGCTTCTTTAGCCATTTTTCGATCTGTAATATCTCTGGCGATAACAGAAGTACCTACGATGTTTCCTGTGGTATCTCGAATATAGGACCCTGTTAGAGATACATGAACAATCTTACCGTCTTTTCGTTTACGAATAGTCTCATACCCCGAAATTTTCTCTCCAGAAAATTTAATCGGATGAAAGATTTCTTTCGTCTCGTTTATTATCTGTTCAGGTACCAGGCAATAAGGATCATTTAGTAGGTCTTCATATGTCCATCCATAAATTTTTTCAAAGGCATTATTTACGATAAGTATATTTCCCTGCATGTCTCTAATGGAAATAGCGTCAGTTGTGGTTTCGACAAGAGACTGAAGTAGTTCTTGCATGTGGATATGCTTTTTACTTAGATTTATTCGTAGAGTCTCTTTATCCATAATTTATCTGTAGTAGGGATAGTATATAAAACGTACAAACCCCTTACTACATTACACCTCCATCGTGTTATATGCTTTTTTACATCTAATACGTTAGTTTTTATTTATTTTTATGATATTCAACTAAAGCATCCGTTAGTTCTATAAGCATTTATACAAAAATTCAAAATATAATTGTCAGAACTCTATAATACTTCAATAAATAAACTTATTCCAAAAAGTAATAATGCTAGACCTAGTATTATATTATGACAAACAAAAAGAAGTATCAATGGTCCGTCATTCAGTTCGAAGACTAGAAAAATTAGGGTATTCTGTATCGATCGAAGAAGTCTCTTAATCCATCAACCACTAATATAATTTTTTACTGTTGGACGCTTTTTAAAAATAAAATAAAGACGTCTTCTTTAGTTATGCACTTTTTTTAAATTAATACCGTGAGGGTTTTTCATGGTAGTTGAATAAGAAAATCAACAATCTACTTTAACAGAGCTTATCATTAAAATAGCTGAAGTATACTAAAAACCCATAATCCCCCTCTATCATCCTCTAAAACGAGTTTTAACTTATTTAAGACTTTATGATATAGAGCAAGTGCGTTTTGTTCGTTATAGGCGAATTTGAAAGGTCAATTTTCTATAAGAATTAAATTTTCGAAACAAAAATGGAAATACCTTACTAAAAGGGGTAACGTCACATCGCTATCAAGCTAAGATTTTCAAAAACCTCCCATAACAAAAATTTTACCTTTTCACAGTTATTCATAAGAGTTCGGCTCATTTTTTCTTTTTTGGGGCCTTTATTTTTCTTAAGTTGATGGATATGTATGGTGCCCCCCTCATGCCTCCTTACAGGGAGAATGATAAGGCATTTTTTATTTACCCAATTACCGAGATCTCAAATGTTTTAAATAGTTACCTAGGTTCTGTTGCAAAGTTTGAAAAAAGCATAAACAGGTTGGTAAATGAGGAACAAGGTTTAGGAAGTAGCTAGTAATTGTTGAAGTTCATTGTACGTTGAAAAGGCGGAGTCTCTTTGCAGACTTCGCCTTTGTTTATATAGGGCATGAATGGTCTCGATACCTTTTATAGTACGTGAAGCATGACGAAGATTTTGGAATCCAGAAGATTTGACAAAGCGCCGCTTTACATGTCGATGATCCTGTTCAATCAGGTTATTGAGATGCTTGATGGTACAATATTTGGTACGCGCATAAAAGCCGTTCTTTTTCAGTTTTTTGAACGCACAAAGCAAGGCTGGAGCCTTGTCTGTAGTAAGAACCGTTGGTTCTCCAAAAGCTTTGACAAGTCGCTTCATGAACATATAAGCTGCTTGATGATCACGTGTTTTTCGAAGTTGGAAATCAAGCGTATGTCCATCGCTATCAATGGCACGATATAGATAGCACCACTCACCTTTCACCTTGATGTAAGTCTCATCTAAATGCCAAGCATGGTGGGGAGTTGTGTTTTTCTCTTTCCAGACTTGATAGATCAGACTTCCATATTCATGAACCCAACGCATGATTGTCGTAGGGTGAACGGAAATTCCTCGTTCTTGTAGAATCTCAGATACATCGCGATAGCTTAAAGAAAAACGACAGTAATAGCCAACGGCTACCAAAATAATATCTTTCCTGAACTGTTTCCCTTTAAAATATCGCACTTGTGATTCTCCTCATTCCTTTTTTCTAGAGTGTAGCTTCATTTAGAAAACTTTGCAACAGAACCCAAATTTGTATTTAACATAGGTTCTGTATGTTCTTTTTTAGCATAATAACGATATAATTCTATCTCTCTATCAAATTTAAAGTTTCACTTCGAAGTGTACTATTATCTTTAAATATTCCTTTATATGACGAAGTTATAGTCATTGAACCAGGTTTTTTCACACCTCTCATTGTCATACACATATGCTCAGCTTCAATTACTACAATTACTCCTTTTGGCTCTAAAGTTTCAAAAATTACATTTGCTAATTCATTGGTTATTCTTTCCTGCAACTGTGGTCTTTTGCATATGGTTTCTAAAGCTCTAGCTAATTTGCTTAACCCAGTTACTTTTCCATTATTAGGAATATAACCTATGTGGGCCCTTCCAAAAAAAGGTACCAAATGATGTTCACACATAGAATAGAATGGAATTTCTTTAACTAATACCAATTCTTCATGATTTTCATTAAATATTTTTAACAAATGTTCAGAAGGGTTTTGACCTAAACCTTGAAAAACTTCTTTATACATTTTTGCTACTCGCTTTGGGGTTTCCAAAATACCTTCCCTATTAATATCTTCTCCAATTGCTTCAAGAATCATTTTTACTGCTACTTCAATTTTGTCAGTATCTATTTCTACACTTTGGATTGTTTTTAAGCTCATATATTATTTCCACCTTATTAATTTATTCATAAAATGCTCTTATTTATACGCCTCGTTTATTTCCCCATACTAAAGCATGAAGTTGAGGTAATACTTTTGCATCATTCATTTCTTTACACTGTACAGCTTTTTCAATCAACCGTTCATATTTCTGTAATAAGTTTTTAATAAGCGCTGCATCATCCACCGTTTTCGTATCATCGTTCCCAACTTGTAAGAAAAATGGTACTTGTGGATATCGCTTGTGCACCTTTACTGCATATTCAAAATCGTAATCTTCAAATACAACTACTTTTAAACTAAAATCTTTTCTTTCTAATTTATGAATAACAGAATCTAGCATCGTAAAATCTGTTTTCATCTTCGAACTTGGTGGTTTAGGCGAAATTGTCACTTCTTCAATTTGAAGTAACCATTCTTGCCACTTACTCCCTTGCGTCTCAATCGCTGTACGAATTCCATTCTCTTTTAATACAGTAAGAAGAAACTGAATATTTTTCAGCAAAACGGGATTTCCACCTGAAATTGTAACGTGAGAAAAATTTTCTCCACCAATTTCAACAAGTTCATTCCAAATTTCTTCTGGCGCCATTTGTCTAACTTGTTCTTTTGCTGAGCCATCCCATGTAAAGGCTGAATCGCACCAAGAGCAGCTATAGTCACAACCTGCTGTGCGAATGAACATCGTTTTTTGTCCGATAACCATTCCTTCTCCTTGAATGGTTGGGCCAAATATCTCCAACACAGGAATCTTACTCATCGAGTATCCACTCCCGTCTTACTTCTGCATAACTCGTTGGTGTTTCAAAGAGACGTACGAATTCGACACGAGCTCCTTTATATTCTTCTGCTCGATTCCCTTTTGTTAATGCTTCCGCCATCTTTTCATAAATCCAGACAACCATATTTTCCGCAGTCGTATTCATCACTGGTAATGTCTCATTTAAATAGCGATGATCCAAATAAATCTCTATTTCATTTTTCCAAATTTCTTTTATATCTCCAAAGTCAATTGCAAGTCCAATGTCATTTACATATCCACTAATACCAAATACAACTTTGTATGTATGACCATGTAAATTTTTGCATTTCCCTTCATAACAGTGCAAATGGTGTGCTGCATCAAATGTAAATTCCTTGCTGACCATTACTCTTTTATTATGGTATTTTAATTGCTCACGCTGAATATCCTTGTCCATTTTTTGCAAATTTTCTACAATGCGAAATCCGAAAAAGTTTTCCATTATTCATTCCCTCCTTCGCGTTCTTGTAGGTACGTACCTAATCCTGCTTTACGAAGTTGACATGCTGGACATTCATCGCAACCATCACCAATGATTCCGTTATAACAAGTTAATGTTTTTTCTCTAACAAACTCGAATGCTCCAAGTTCATCAGATAATTTCCACGTCTCTGCTTTATCAATCCACATAAGTGGTGTGTGAATGACAAACGGATAATCCATGGATAAATTTAATGTAACGTTTAACGATTTTACAAACACATCACGGCAATCTGGATAACCACTAAAATCAGTTTCACATACACCCGTTACAATATGACGTGCTCCAACTTGTTTTGCTAATACAGCAGCAAATGATAAGAATAGTAAATTCCGCCCATCTACAAATGTCGATGGTAATTCACCTTCTTCGTGTGTAATCTCCATATCTATTCTTGTTAACGCATTTGGAGCTAGCTGATTTAGTAGGCTCATATCTATCACTGTATGTTTAATGCCAAGCTCGTTCGCAATTTCCGCTGCACAATCAATTTCTAACTTATGACGTTGATTGTAGTTAAATGTTACAGCTTCCACCTCCGCAAACTGTTGCATTGCCCAAAATAAACATGTTGTGCTATCTTGTCCGCCACTAAAAACAACTATTGCTTTATCATTAGAGTACATTTTATTCTCCCCTTAACTACTTGCACTGTTATAATATCTTAAGGCAAACTTCCAAAAATAAATTGAAATAATAAAAAATCCAATAGAATAACCCATTAACACGAATACATCGTTTAGTTCTAATCGGCCAATTAAAGCATAAGTTGGAATATTACTAACAATAACAATAGGAAAAACAAATAAAAAAACAAATCGACTTATTCCTTTATATAAGGATGATGGGTATCTAAGTAATGTCATAGTACCAAGAAATAACTCATGCATACCTTCAACTTTGGTTAACCATATAGATAAAGTCATTAAAATAAACCACAGAGAATACGAGAGTATAATCCCTAAAAACAATAGACCCAAGAAAGAAAATCCATTTATAATACTAACACTCTCTCCCTTTTGTAATAATGCATAACTAATTAACAGTACGGCTGGTAAACAGTTCCCTAAATTCCCTAAATCAAGCTTTCTTAATGAAACTAGAAACTGACTATTAATAGGTTTAAACAATATCTGATCTAAACTTCCTTGGTTAACTAAACTCGGTATATACGGTAGATTATTAATAAAAAGAGTAAACATCAAAGATTTTATCAACTCACTTGTTCCAATTAACAAATAAATATCATTTGTATTCCAACCATTAATATTACCAAAACTATCAAATATACTATTAAAAAATACTAATGTAACAATGAACCAAACAACGCTATCTAATATATTTAAAAAAAAGTTAACTCTATACATCATAATATTACTTAAATTAATTTTAAGAATTGCTTTTAACATTTTTAAATATCTAATCATATTTATGCACCAACAGATTCATATTTATTTAACCCCTTCTTCCAAAGTACTCTAATAAGGACATAGAAAACTAAAGACCATATCACTTGTGAAATTAATCCATTTACAATTTCAGTGCCACTTAAATTTCCTAAATATACATTTACCGGAAAGTGAATTAAGTATGAAAAAGGTAAAAACTGAGTTATTGTATTTAACGGAGCTGGTAAAAATTCAAGCGGAATAAGCGATCCAGATAATAATTCTAATACTATATCTACAGTAAAGAAAAAGGATGATATCTCTACAAAGTAAAATGAGAAGAGTGATATCAAATAATAAATCATATAATATAGTATTAATGCTCCTACTATTGAAAGAATGAACAGGAAAGTATATTTTAAAGTAGGCAAAAGGAAATAATCCCTGTTCAGGAATATTATCGGTATTATCGGTATCACTGACATCAGTAAATGAATAATTTTGTTACCTAAATTATGACTAAACCAATATCCAAAATATGAAAATGGTTTTATAAGATATTTTGATAATTCACCGGATTGTATTTCCTCATTTATCGACCAGTGCATTTCAGGAATTAGTAAAAGTTCAATTAACTTAGCAATTATTACATAAGTAATCATCATTTCAAGAGTATAACCTTGAATATTGCTTTGTGTTTCAAAGAGAGAATGCCATAATAGTATTAAAGCCACAAGCGGTATTAAACCAAAAATCATATATAATACAACATTCATACGATACTGAAAAACCGCTTGAAATGAAAGCATCATTGGTTTTAAATACTTCTTCATACTGTTATTTTCACTCCAGTCGATTCCATTGAATAAATATCTTCAATGAGGTCTTGTGATGACATTTCAGTCAAATTGTAGTCAATAACATTGAATTCTTTTAATATGCTAGATATGGTCTCGTTCACTAACTTATCTTGAACTTTTATTGTTACACTAAATTTATCCGACTCTTTAACTTCTCCATATTTCTTAAGATCTTGAGAATTTATTTCATTTTCAAAGCTAAGATATATATATTTATAACTCTTAATTTCTTCTTTTATTTTTTTGAAATTGTTATTAAAAACAACTTCTCCATTCTTCAATATTATTAATTCTTCACATAACTCATATATATCCGGGAAATAATGGCTAGTTATTACAACTGTTGTATTTCTTTCTTTGCAATAATTCTTGAGAAAATTTCTAATATTCTTTTGAGCAAGAAAATCCAATCCAATAGTCGGTTCATCTAAAAATAATATCTTAGGTGAGTGTAAGATTGAAGCAATTAACTCACATTTCATTCTCTCTCCTAACGATAGATTCCTTACTGGCGATTTAAGAATTTCTGATACCCCAAGATTTTCAGCTAATTCATCTACATTCTTTCTAAACTCTGTATCAGACAGTTCATATATTTCTTTATGTAATAAAAATGTTTCGTAAGGGGAAAGATCCCACCATAGCTGATTTTTTTGTCCTAAAACAACGCCAATTGACTTTAAAAAATCTTTCTTCTTATCATGGGGGTTAAATCCATTTACCAAAATTCTCCCGGAAGTTGGTTTAATTAACCCAACCATTGCTTTCATTAAGGTAGACTTACCAGCACCATTCGCGCCAATAAGCCCTATTATTTTACCCTCTTTTATTTTGAATGACACATCACTTAAAGCAGTAACCTTGACCTTTTCTCTTTTAAATAAACTCTTGAAAGAGTTTATTAATCCTTCTTCAATTTTTACTCTTTCAAAAGTTTTTGATACATTTTCAATTTCAATGATATCCATCTTCTCTCTCCTTTTTACTACTTACTTACCACTCTAAAAACTTCTGCAAATTGCACTCCTGCCTGCATACCCCTATAAGAATTTAGCCCCAAAACTCCATCAACTAAATTTAATGTTTTAAGTTGGGATTCATATTTTTTAATTGATGCTTTTTTCAGTTCAATAAACCTGGTAATATCTTTTACAACCTGATAGTTTTTCATGGGAGTCCATACTTCATACTGTAAACACATCGGAGCACAATTCTCTTTTAAGAACCCTGATTGACACAGGAATATTGCTTCTGATACAACTTCATTTACTATTCGATGATCCCTATCACTTTCCATATCATGGGGGAAATAAATAAAATTAGGCTTATATTTTGAGATTTCGTGAATAATTTCTTCCACAAAATCTAAAGAATACACAAGTGATCTGTCTGGTTTCTTTAAAAATTTAACATTTCCTTTTTCTATCCCTAATGTATTACAAGCATTTATACACTCTTTCTCTCTATTTGAAATAATTTCATTTAAATCCCCTACACCTCCAGATAAATCTCCTTTTGTAATTATTATTACTTTTATATGTTCACCCCTACTAATAGCTTGAGCAATTGTTCCACCACAGCCAATGACTTCATCGTCATGGTGTGGCGCTATAACTAAATGTTTTTTTACTATATCCTTCATTCAGCATCACCTTTATTGAACAGGTAAATCATTTACCTATTATTTTAATTAAAAATTATTTACTCTGGAGTATACTAACTGGATACATTTTATTTCCACTAGAAAAATATACTTTTTTAAGAGCGTCTATTCACACTGTATATCATTAAAATTTTCCCCTTGCTTCCTACATTCGTACACCATAAATTCACTATTCCTCCCAAAAGGATTTTTATTGTAATCACCATAAAAATTTTTTATATTGAATCCTTCTATTTCTAAGAGATACTGCATTTCGGATGGTAAAGTATATTTTGCAAGAAATCTAAATTTTTTTTCACTTAAAAAATTATCTGCTATGTCATAAACCTCAAAATAACAAGTGGTTTCAACTATTTGCTTATAATGATCTGCTTTTACGACATCCCATGATTTAACTTTATAATTTTTAAAATTCTCCCCTTTAATAGGACTATTTCCTCCATCACTCACTCTCTTAGAATAAGGAAGAATAGTTGGAGGTGTAATAATATCGAAAACAAAAATCCCGCCTTCTTTTAATAGTAATTTAATATTTCTAAGAGCTAATTTTTGTTTTGACGATGTAAGTAAATATTCAAATACACCACCAGACATAAATATAAAATCAAATTTTCTTTCAGACTTAAAATCTGTAGCAGAAGAAACCTTAAATTCTATTTTATCCTTAATATTTGGCATCTCATCTAACTTCTTACTGGCTTTTTCAATCATTCCTGCTGATATATCAACACTAGTTACATTAGCGCCTTTTTCAGCAAGAATAAAAGATAATCTACCAGTACCGCACCCCAAATCTAAAACTTCATCATTTGGTTTTACCAAACCACTGTAAAAATCAAAAATACCATCAGGTTCTGGGATGATAATGTCGTATAATTCAGAAATTTCATCGTATTGTTGCTGCATTGTTTTCCTCCTTAATGTATTTCTTTTTTATATCCCCTATAAAAGGCAATCTGCCAAAATATGAG
Organism: Bacillus cereus group sp. BfR-BA-01310; assembly: GCF_022664325.1. Taxonomy (NCBI): domain Bacteria; kingdom Bacillati; phylum Bacillota; class Bacilli; order Caryophanales; family Bacillaceae; genus Bacillus; species Bacillus cereus group sp. BfR-BA-01310. Next base: position 16,269 of record NZ_JAKUHD010000032.1, read on the forward strand.
ATAGAAAGCAGTTAGATAACCGTATTTTTTTTTGATATACTTATATGAGTTAATAATCGACCTCGTTTTATTTTTAGGTTCATAATAACCATTTTTTTTGTGTAAAACCCCACGTGCATGACCTACCCCATAATTAAATGAACTTTTCAAATCTTGCTTAATGCTTAACTCTGGATGAATAATTCTTGCATTATCATCATATAAAATCTTAAGACTTGCAGATTTAACTCTAATATCAAAATCATAATCCTCTGTCCAAGATAAATTCTCATCAAAATAATATCCATTTACCTTCGCTAAGATTCCTTTATTAAATGCCAATGGAGGTGAATATGCATTTTTTTTGCAAGTATGTATATGTCTTGCACGTGCAATGATTTTTCCAATTTTGCTGTTAAAGGAAAACATCACCCTTCCTTTAGCCAAAGATCCTGCATCTAATAATTTAAATAATTTATTGATGGTACCTGGCATAAAAACACAATCTGAATCCATAATTAACACATTATCTTTACTAGAAATTTCAATTCCATAATTATAAGCTTTTGCTAAATTAGGTGTAGGTAATTCCCCAATTACTGCATTGCTAGAATAGGCGATTTTTTTTACTTCTTCTGTTGCACCATTTAAGACAACGACAACCTCTACATCTTCATCAATACTTTTTAAACACTTTTCCAATCTAATGTCGTTATAAGCTGGTATTACAATTGATAGATTCAACATATCTACTCACCTTATTTAAACAATTATCCATACTACTCAAAACTTCATCTAAACAATAAAATTCTCCTGAATCCTTTAACTCGACTAATTTACCTTTATTATTTCTATATGTTTCTATATCTGGGGTTAAAAGAAAAGTAATTCCTAGATCCTTACAAATATCTTTAATTGCAGGAGCCATTGAATATTTTTTTACCGGTATACCATATTGTACTACTATATCGTATGAATTTGATTCTAGGTATCTTCTAATTCTTTGTATCAATTTATCCCTATATTCTTTCATTAATTCTTCATAAATTACTGGATCCTCAATATCTTCCATCCAATCGTACGCACAAAAAGTAGGATTCATTTGGTATTCATATGGTATAATTCCCGCATTTGATAGAATAATTGGATGAACCATTGGGTATTTATTTGTAACTTCTCTAATTTTTTTACCAATATATGAAAAGTCATATGGTTTAGCCCAAGAACAAACTTGTAAAAAAGCAATTCTTTTCCCCTGAGGCTTTTCGTAATAATCCCCACAAAAATATTCCTGCCATGTATTGAACTCTTCATGATGAATATACTTTGAGCAAGCTCCTCGTTTAAAAACTGTTTCCTCTTTTATTAAGTCTAATAGTATATATTCTGGGTAGTACGGATAACTTTTTTTATTAAGTACCAAATCCTTTACCCTTTCATCCTGTAGATTAGAATAATTTCTATTTCTCAAAATCTCTCCTCCTTTATTTAAGAATCAAAAATGAACCTAATAAAAGGGCATCCATCTCTGATCCATAAAATGACCTAATAGCATCACTTGGGTTACATATAATTGGTTCTTTTCCTACATTAAACGATGTATTCATAACTGCAGGAATTCCCGTTTTCTGGTAAAAGTTATGGATTGTTTCATAATAATCAGAATTCATATCCCTCGTAACTACTTGAGCCCTTGTTGATCCATCAACATGAACTATTGCTGGAACTAAATGATGTACCTCTTTTTTAACAGTAGAATTTAACAGCATATAAGGGTTATTTATTTTTTCTTCTAATACTACAGAAGCGTTTTCATCTATGATGCTAGGAGCCAATGGTCTCCATTGCTCTCTTTTCTTAATAGTATTTACTTTATTTAACATATCCCTACTCTGAGGGTTAGCTATTATGCTTCTATTTCCTAAAGCTCTAGGACCGAATTCCATCTTTCCAGAAAATCTTCCTATTATCTTATTTTGAATTAATAACTCGGAGCATTTATCATATTTATTAGAACCTAATTCTATATATGATAAATTATATTTTTTTAATATATTTAAGATACTAGAATCAGGAAATTCCGGACCAGAATATACATGATCTTGAGTGAACATAGGCGCTATACCATTTTCGGCAAGAAACCATGTAGCTGCTCCAATACTTACCCCACTATCTGAAGCACCTGGTTGAATGTACAAACTATCCACTTCTGGTAAATCAGCTATAATTCTATTCGCTATACAATTTAATGCTACTCCTCCCGAAAGACACAAATTATCTATTCCAGTTAGATTAACAGCTTTTTTTACAAGCTTAACAATTGCTCTTTCCAAGGCTGCCTGACCTGAGGCTGCAATATTTTTATATTCCATTACTGATGAATTCATTAATAGTATTGAATCTATTGGATTATATTCATATTTAATATAATTAGGAGCTATCTTTGTTATACTATTAATAACTTTTATCCAATCTTTTAATACCGAAAAATATTTACCATTCATACTAACTGTATTTTTATTTGGTTTCAAAGGATTTTCCAGTATTTCAGGAAATTCAAATATTTCTTCCCCATATGAAGATAGGCCCATTAACTTCCCTTCATTATGCCTCCCTAAACCTGAAAATACAGTTAATGCTTCATAAAAAATACCTAAAGAATGTTCCAACGGGTATTTTTCTAGTACTTCTATTATATTACCTTTTCCTTTTGCTATTGTTATTGACTCTTCTTCTCCACTTCCATCAATAACTATTATGGTAGCTTCATTGAATCCCGAACTAAAGAACGCACCAGAAGCATGTGCCAAATGATGAGAACACATATGAATTTGAGGATCTTTATCTCTCTTAAAAATTCTCTTCGGAAAAATCTTTTCAAGACATTCATCTTTGTTAAGCTTCTTTGAATACTTCTCAAAATATAATTGTTCTACATCCCAGCCCATAACAATATGATCTACTTCATTTGGGGTAATTTCAGCTTCATTTAAACAATAAGCTATTGAATTATATGGAATTTTATCTAATGCCTTTTTTTGACGAATAAATCTTTCTTCTTCAGCTGCAGCTATTAATTTACCATTATAAAATAAACACGCACTTGCATCATGAACATCAAAGTCCCACCCATTGACTCCTAAAACATACATTATATTACCTCGCAGTTATTTTATATTTTTCTTCTAATCTCATAATATTCTTGCGGAAAAAGGGTTGGTTTATCTATTAATCGTACAAAAACTAACATATCTGTTTGAATATATAAATCATGGAATATATCTTTAGAAAAACCAATGCCATCTAAGTCCTTTTTTATTAATTCTTCATCAATGTAAGGCTCTTCAGCCACTTTATAAGAACTTAAATCGTGAATAATTTCTTTTAAATAAAAACCTAAAGATGTCAAGAAATTCTGCAAATAAACCGCCCTATTACCTAATCTTTTAACACTTATATTTAAAAAAACTAAATCACCCTTTTGACCTTTTAATAATTCATTAGCTCTATTTAACCACAAATCTAACCCTCTACCATCATCTATAGGGTCACAATGTATTGCATCATACTTATTCCTTAAATCTTCTATAACTTCATTTCTAACATCAAAATTATAAAACTTAATATCATTGTTTGTATGTTTAAAATATTCAATTAGTTCTTCATCAATATCTCCTACACTTATTTCTCTGTTTTTATATTGTTTAAGGGCCAAACTTGTATAATCATCATCTCCGCAAAAAAAGATATTTTTATTAGATGATAACTCTTGATTTATTATTTCAGCTCTCCTCAACGAACTATCCCAAGTAGCTTTAAATTGAGCATATTTTTTTTTGTTTATTTTATTCTCATATCCTGTATTAGGAAGAGAGGTTGGTTCATATAAAATACTACTTGTTAAATCTTGTGAAAACCTTATTTTATTTTCTATAATTTCAACTAAATTTCTTTCTTTTAATACTTTTAATAATCTTAAAGCCAAACTTAAAGTCCCAGTTATTTTGACTAAATCATCTAAAGTATCCACAGTATTAATGGACTTCCAAATAATAAATTCGAATTGTTTTTCACTAATTTCATACCATTTTTTCCAAAAATTCAAAAGTACCCCTCTGTTTTTTAATTTTGGTACTTTATCTAACTCTTCTTCATAGTCTAATTCAATAAATCTTTCATATAATAAAATAATCTTATTTTCTTTCATACTGTATACCCTACCTTAAAAAAAGTTACATATACAGTTAAACTGCATATGTAACCTCCTTATTTTAAAACTTAACCTAATGTCTTGCCTGCACGAATTAGTAAATCCTCTTCATCTAATTCAAGATCTTCAAGCTCTAGCATTTCTTCATGAATATATTCCTTTTCCATTTCACATGCCCCCTTATATAGATAATTGTGTAGTTCAAATATTTGCAACAGTGCTGCACCACCAATATTATCATAAAAGCATAATTTTCTGATTAGTAAAAAAATAATATTTATGGATAAATTTCATTCAGAAAATTAAGTGAAATTTTTCCTGATAAAACAATACTAGGAATAATTATGGGCATTTATATTATTTTAATTTGTATATTGAGATTTTCAAAAAACCTAGTATAGAGCCTTTTTTTAGAGATTTTTGTCGATTTTCCTTTTTATAAATTTTTCAAAAAATGTTTATTTTCGGGGGTTATTGGGGGGGTCTATTTTGTGGGGGCACGGCAATTTGAAGTGACCCCCATAAATTAGACAGGTTATTTCATTAGGTAGCTTTTTGGGTTCTGGTGCAAAAATATTAGTTAGAAACATAATGAAGGATGTGTATTTGACGTAAATATGGAGTTTGTGGAACGGGTCTATACTCGCAATGATACACTCCATATTCAGTGCTCTGAAGAGAAAAAAGCAATTGAAGTGAGATTTAAACCACATTTTGCAATTAATATTAGAGAATTCTAATCAAAAAATCGTAGGAATTATCAATTCCTACGATTTTTATTATTGAATATTTTTCCAGATTGGCCCCTCATACCCGGAATTGTTTCCGTACCCCGAGTTGACAAATAGCTCAAAAAAAAGAACCCAATTAATAGGTTCTTTTTTTGTTGCTGATTATTTTTGTTCTAAAATACGTTCAATCTCATCTATGCCTAATTTACTGGCTTTAGCAATCGTTTCAAGTGGTACACCAAGTTCATGCATACCTTTAATCATCTGTATTTTTCCTTGCTGAACCCCTTCTTGAATTCCTTCCTTTTTCCCCTCATTACGAGCATGAGCAAACTTTGCAGCCTCATCCATTAAAGCCTTTTCTCTTGCTTCATATGCTTGACGGAAAGATGAATCTTGACTCATACGTTCCCACTTATTCATTGCTTTTTGTAAAATCGGATCTTGGTTCATGGCAATGTCCTCCAATGTTTGTGTGAGATACTCATCTTCATTCGCTGGTAATAATAATAACCAACGAACAAACGAATCTTCCCACGGATTAACTTTCTCTTCGCGCCATTGCTGTAGTAACTTTGGAATCTCTACAATATGAACTTCTATATCGTCACTTAATAACTTTTGTTGTTGCTGATTCCAAAGGATTCCTGTTGTATGAAACGCTTCATATTCTGGAAACATCACAAAGTTTAACAAGTTAATGGTAATCGTTTTATGAAGTGAGCTATAAGGCATTCCTTTTTGCAATTGAGAGGTGTATAACCTTCCCCAATAATACAAGCTTCGTTTGATCATATCGTGATTGTTATTCAATTGTATTTCTACATTTACCTTTGTTCCTGTATTTAATGTAGCCGAAATATCTAAAATCGATAATTTATCTTCTTCATATTCTCGATGCAAATGTGGATCTTCTAATTGTAGGGAAACAATAGGTGATTCTAAAGAATCTTTTAATATGGCATTTAAAAAGGCAACTAAAATATCTTCATTCCCATTTGTACCAAATAACTGCTTAAATGCAAAATCGATACGTAAATTTACTAATGAATTGGACATGGTTTTCCTCTTCCTGTTTCAGACTATATCTTTACCTTTATTGTACATAAAACCAAAGTCAACATGCAAACAATCCCTATGATTTATATAGAGGATGCATACAGATATACACGATGGGGTAGCACCACATCGCTATCAAGCTAATATTTTAAAGTACCTCCAAAACGAAAAAAAACGGTACTCTTTCTATCTAAGATGTAGGAGGACTATCGTTTGTTTTTTTGAAATGTAAAAAACTTTTGACAATCATAATGGAATTATATAAACTAATAATGTAAAAAGTTTTTGACAAAATTAGGGGTGATGTTCATAAAAATGGAGAACATAATTCGTATTTTACGTAAAGAGAGAAAGCTTTCCCAAGAAGATTTAGCTAAATTATGTCATGTTTCAAGACAAACGATTAATGCGATTGAGAATAACAAATATGATCCTACATTGGAACTTGCTTTTAATTTAGCTAAATCCCTTGGTGTAACGGTTGATCAATTATTTATTTATAAAATCTAGATAAGGAGTAGAGACAAATGAAAAATGGAATTAATATCTTATTTACTTGTTTATACATTGTGATTATGGGTTTACTTGCTTTTGAATGGTATGAGAAACAACAGATTTCTATAACCTCGTTATTTGTAGCAACAATCATTTTGCAATCATTATTTATGAAGAGAATTTTGAAAGGTAAAAAAGAGAGCGAGAATTTTATTGATGAAATGTTTTTACATATCAGACAGAAAAGCTTATCAATTTGCTGTTTTGTAATGTATGTATTAACTTTAGGTACTTTATTTTTATCAGAAGGAACATGGAATTTTAGCCATATGCATAATAAACCGTTAATCTTTCTGGTTTTCTTATATCCTATCGTTTACCAAATAAGTCATATATTCGTTTCAAGAAACAACTCTTAATAGACTATTTAAAAGTGGAAAAAAACGCTATTCTTTCAATATAAGTTCAAAACGAGAGGATGGCGTTTTTGTATGTCTATTTCTTCTAAGCCAAATTACAATGTAAGAAAACTGATTCGAGGAGCATGGTGCATGAGGTATTTTAAAGGAAAACAGTTCAAGAAAGATATAATTTTGGTAGCTGTCGGTTATTATTTCCGTTTTTCTTTAAGTTATCGTGATGTATCGGAAATCCTGAAAGAACGTGGAGTTTCCGTACATCCAACAACAATCATGCGTTGGGTACATGAATATGGAAATTTGATCTATCAAATTTGGAAGAAGAAAAAGAAATCAGCACATTTTGCATGGTATTTAGATGAAACCTACATTAAAATCAAAGGAGAGTGGTGTTACCTCTATCGTGCGATTGATCAAAAAGGATACACTTTGGATATCCAACTCCGTAAAACAAGGGATCCTCAAGCCGCCTATATGTTTATGAAAAGACTAGTGAAGGCTTTTGGGGAACCAACGGTTCTCACAACAGACAAGGCTCCTGCTCTACTTTGTGCGTTCAAAAAACTAAAAAAGAACGGTTTTTATGTGCATACAAAACATTGCATTGTTAAACATCTCAATAATCTCATAGAACAGGATCATCGACATATAAAACGGCGCTTTGCCAAGTCTTCTGGCTTCCAAAATATTCGTCATGCTTCACGTACGATAAAAGGAATTGAAACGATTCAGGACATATATAAACAGAGACGAAGTCTTCAATCAGGCTCCGTCTTTTCAGTGTACAAAGAACTACAGCAATTAGTAGCAGTTGCTTAAAGCTAATCCTCAATCTATAGACTTCTCTATATTTTTTCCAACTTTGCAACAGAACCTATTATTTAGTAGGATACTTTGTTTTTGGTACTTATAACGAATCCTTTGTTATATCAAGGGATTCGTTATAAGTACCAAAATTGTCAAAATGTTAGTGCTACCCCTTATAGATGTTTTTTTATTACTTTTTTGTTATTATTTTCATTAAAGGATCGAATTTAAAGGATTCTATGAAAACATAGAAAGGAGAAAAAATGAAGAAAACTATAGAGAAAATAATTAAATCTATAATAGAATCAACATCTATAACAGACCTATGTAATAATCAATTATGTAATACCCTAAGTCCAATCATAGATTTTTTTATTTTTCCAGAATACCTAATTTTCAAAGCTACTACTTACTCTAGCAAAATCATATTCTTACTATTATTTTTAGCTATAGTTTTTATCTTTGGAATTTCATTCGAATTTATTTTAAAAAAGATTTTCAAACAAAGTGCACTTTTAGAAATAACTATAAAAGTTTTCGAAAAAATAATAACTGCAGCAATGCTTTTCTACTTTTTCAAAGCAATAATATATTTAATAAAGTTAAAAAAACATTAGATTAATATTTTATAACTTAAAGCTACCCCTTATAAGTACCAAAAACAAAGTATCCTACTAAATAATAAATACCGTTTATGGAACCTTCTTAACGTACGGAAAAATCAAATTTTTTAAATGAAAGATTCCTTAGCGTACGACATTCGCGTTATGTTGGCGGGACCCCTATAAACGGTATGACTTTATTTCAAAACTACATATTCATTCAAAACACGATAAAACAAGGAATAAATAATCAACTAATAAATATATTTTTTCTGAAAATTTATGCTATAATTAATCTGTACAAAGGTTGGTATCCTTTTACTTCTAGTATTGTATTGATTTATATGTAGTACCCTACTACTTAAATATGGATCTACAAACAAAAAGAACTAGTATGATACTAGTTCTTTTTGTTTATTTAGAATAAATAAAATTCAAAAAACACATAAATATTCATGTTACCATATATTATGACACTCAATTTTGTTTATACCATACAACAAAATTAAACTAATCCCTTATCTATTATAGATAAGGGATTAGTTTGTATAAATAATTTTTACTTAACAATTTTAATCCTGCCCAAAGATTAAAAACCATATTAAAAGTTTACATAACCCCACTTATCTGTATTCAATGTATCTAGAAAAAACCCCTTCAGTTTACTTTCTGAAGGGGTTTCGTATTTACATAATTATCGTTATCAGAAGTTATTCTTGGATTCTCATGATTGGATCTTGATCATGATAACCAATACAAATTGGGAGATGAATTGTTGCAATAATTTTTTTAAATGTGACAACAGTTCTAGCAATAAGATATAATGTTGTGCCTAGTGCTTTCTCATTATTATCAAATCCATTTTCAGCGTAAATCTGAGCAAATTCTTTTAAGTCAGGACCTTCTACTTCACTAATCCAATCACTTGCCCAATCATCATCTTCTTCAGATAACTTTGTATACTCATCGCAAATAAAGAAAGTACTGTTCCAGTCGTTGTCCATATCATATTCAAAATAAATGGCTTCTGCGGAATTTTGATTAGCTATATGTAGGGAGGTAGAAAAGGCATCTTTCAACTTACTTTGAAACAAATTTAAATTTATATTTTGGATTCGTTTTGCTTGTTCTTTTCCTACTAATTTGGAGCATAGGTCGTAGTATTTCGCTTCAATCTCTGAACATGAATGTTTTAATAATTCCGCTTGCATTCGATCTAAATAGTCGTATATTTCCATATTATCCATTCCTCTCTAAAAATAAGGCTTATATACTATTCAAGTTATCATAATTCTCGTTATCAGAAGTTGATTAACATCAGTTTATTCGTCTTATGAAATAGAAAACTAAGGAGGACAAAGTAATAGGGAGACTAAATTTAATAAATTCCATTATAGAATAAGATACATATCCTCCAGATAATCCGATGCTCATTAAATATGTATAGGAAAAACCTAATAATATAAACATGGGTATTCCAATACTTAATTTATAACTTCTTTTTATTTTTCTATAAGGGGTCCTGCCGAAAACGCACATATTATACGCTAAGTAAATTTCAATCTAAAAAAATCAAATTCCTGTACGCTAAGAATCGACTTTTTAATTTTGTCTTGTTAAGTTAAAGCCCCCTATTGATGAACAGGCAACTTAGACAAGATACTTTTCAAACCAATTGCATGCTTCAAGTTTCATACTATAATTAAATTGATGATTTACAAAAGGCATACTTAGTTGAAGGTTTTCAGGATGTTCGGAGTACACTGGTAATAATTCTTTATAAAGCTCTAATGAATAGATGTATGGAGAATCAGTGTCTTGATCACCATTAATTATTAATAGTGGTCTTGGTGAAAAACTACTCAACCTTTCAAAAGGGTCTATCGTTTGAAAATACTCCGTTCTTTTGTCTATCTCTCTTTCTGCTTCCTGAATCTGTTTACTCCATTGTTCATAAGTATTTGTTGAGAGAATGCTGTCTTTCCATGCTTTAGTAAAAGTTGGCTTTCCTGCTATCGGAACTGCAACTTTTATATCCGGGTTATTTGCTGCGATATAAAATGATGCATATCCTCCCATAGAAAAACCTGATATTCCTATTTTATTTGAGTCAATCTCGTCTCTACTTTCAAAATATTTAATAAGAGTTTGTATATCTATTGCAGATTGTTCTATAACTTCATGCATATGGACATATATGTCCAAACCAGTATCTGGTGGAAAGACTTCAGAGAATTTATTACAATCATTTTCTAGTTTTCTCTTACCGTGTCCTTTACAATCCATGCTTATGTAGTAAAAACCTTTCTTTGCAAGCATATACCCAAAGTCCATAGCTTGTTCACGGTCTGCTCCATACCCGTGAATATACAGTACCAATGGACAATTTAATAATCCTTCTTGAAACATACTTATAATCGGGATGTCATTTGCTATTTGGTCTTCAATTATTATTTTTGTCATAAGCAATACTCCTTTTATGTTTTTATGGGTTATAACAATTCGTTCTTCCGCTGAAGCGCCCTCTCGTGGAAGTTTCAAAAAACTCTAGCCAATTGAATTGCTATTTAACAAATCCAATTTTTCCTTAGTTCATTCGGAAATCACTTTAAACATTCCTGTCATATTAGGTGAGTAATTTCTGAAATTATATTTTTCGTAAAACTCACCTTTTCCTTTTGAAGCAAACAAACCTACAAATGCCTTATCTGGTGCATTTTCTTCAAGATATTTCATTAGGACCTTCATAATTTCCTTGCCAATACCTTTTCCTTGATAGTCGGGATGAACCACTATGTCTTGAATATAGAAATAAATAGCACCATCCCCTACAATTCTTCCCATTCCTATGATATTATGATTATCTTTAACAATAATGGAGAATACAGAATTCCGTATTGAAATTTCTGCAGCATCAAAATTCATAAAATCTTTCCACCCAACACTTGAACACAAATATATGTATTCATCTAATGTTGGGGGCGTATTTGTTAAAATTTCATAGTTTCTAATCATATTTCCCCCCCCCTAATCATACAAAGAACCGGGTAAAAGATATCCTAAATTATGTCTAACAGTACACTATTTCTTTTTAATCATGTACTTGCATAGAAAGATAATAAATTCCCTTATTGGTTACGAAGACATATTCTTCATAACTACAAGCATAATAGGCTCCTATATCTAATTTTACCCAATAAACTGCTCCAATCCCTTGTTCAAATGTATTCAATAACTGTTCTATTATAAACTCCTTCGGTGTTAATCCTTTCAAATCATATCCACTGGGTATTGTTCCGAACCAATACTCCTCACCGTCAGGGAATTCACAAGAAAGGAAATCCTGCTGCCATTCATTCAACTGTATAAGTTCTATTGTGTCGTCACTAGTAGCTTTTATATCCTTTTTTATAAGCTCACATATATCTTCTTTTGTATTTTCTGATAAAAGATATAGTCTATAATCATTACCTACGCCATCATATTCATTAACCTTAGCAAAATCACTTAATATTCTATTAATCTTTTCCATGTCTAAGCTCCTTCATCAATAATTAGGAAATAATTCCAATATTATTATAGCAAGGTGCTACACGATTCCCTATGAATATGTTTTATATTTGGCGGTATGCCTTATTTACAATGTTTTGAATGTATACTTTTCTTGTTGATTTTGAGGGTATTAGGCGGATTGGGGTAAAGTCAATGTTTTCGGTAGTTTGAATGTGAATAAATGGCTAAAAGTTTACTTTCATGTTTTAGGTCTAAGGAAAGGGAAATTAGAAGGGGCTAGTTCCTTGTTGGGGGGGAGGTTGATAGAATGATAAGGTGTTTAGGGTCATATGAACAAGAACTGGTCTGTGTGTAGCCAACGGAACTAAAAGAGGCAACAAGCAATAGCGGACATTCTAAATGATCCTAAAAGGCCTAGTGACAGGGTAGCTGTTCTAGTCCGCAGGGTTTCTTCCAATAAAAGTAATTTAATTGTTTAATAAGGTAATAGAAAAGAAATGACAACGTGTGTCGACATAATTTCTGTCGACTTCCATTTCCGTACAGTGGCGAAGAACCCCTTCCATCATAGCTGCCACTTCCGAAGAAAGACAGGACTTTAGCTGAGAATAAATACAAGCTGACTTTCGATCTGTATGCAAATAGATCATAACTCCATGTTTCTTATAACGAGGATGCCATTCAGAAAGCAGGTTCTGATCCCAAGAGCCAAAATGTTTTGAATCGGAAGCACATGCAGTGGTAGATTCTCCCCATACCTCTTTCATTCGATTGTAGATGATATGGTTGGTAACCTCTGCGTTGGCTTTTCGTAAATGGTCCTTATGAACAAATTTTTGACGTATATACCGAAGTTCCCGATAACTATCTAGGTGGTTTCCAGCAGAAACAGTTTTTAAACATGTATTCGTTCCTAATCCAAATAAACTTAGAAGAAGCCGTCGTTGGACGGTTTCCCGTTCTAAAATCTCTCGATTGGCTGTGGTTTTAAAGTGTTTGGTAAACTCTGTGTGAAAATCTGTTTCTTTTAGTAAATCGGGGAAAAAGAGTTCAATCCGAAGGAATTAATTACAACACAAAAAGAAGGGCAAAGTATTCGCCGGGCATAATTGAGGTAGTGGGGGACAGATCCTCATGGATAAAGTCGATTAGTTAGCGAATATAGAAATAAAGCGCCCGATGATATGGAATAAATTGTTCAGAACAAGACTTTGATAGTCTTGTTTTTTTATACCGCTATTGTAATTAAACTTGGTATGAAAACTTTGGGAATTAGAAATATATAGATCTAAAAGGTTTATGAACTTGCATAATGAAATTGGGGCCGGGTTCTATGATGAAACCGGCCTCATTTTTCTACAGGTTATCAAGATCAATAAATACATCATTCGCTGTTCTTACTTGTCTTATTTTTTTGTATATCGCCCAGTTATAATTGGAAGATTAATCGAGAATGACAAAAGTTTCTTCGTTTCCGTCGGTCACATAAGAGATATAGTTTCCAGAATGACGTAACAACAATTTTCCAAAAGACAAGTAATCAAGGAGGTTTATTCATGTCAGACCAGCTTCTCCCCCCATCCATTTCAGGTGCCATCTCTGAGTGCAGCCGCTCGGTCGAATTCCAGAACGCCCAACCTGGGGCGACGGTGATCCTCGAGCGGATTCGTAATGGAACGACTCAAGAGGTTGGAATGGTACAAGTCCAAACGAGTACAGGCAGCGTTCCTCTGAATCCGAGCGAGGAATTTCAAGATGGTGACCGTATAAAGGTTTACCAGAAAACCAGCACAGAGACAAGCTTGAAAATGCCCGACAATGCCGCCATCACAGTACAGAAGAGCGGTGCCCTCACCTCCCCATGGTCTTCGCCTCTCTATGAATGCTCGCAAAAATTGATCCTTGCCGGGATGCGGCCGGGAGTCATGGTGGAGGTACTCAATGGATCCAACCCAATCAGTCAAAAAACGGAGGCGACGGCCTCCGGGGAAGCCGTGATTGATGTGACGGCTGGCCTGCCTGCCCGCGGCACGGTCCTAAAGGTCCGGCAAACATGCTCCAATATTATAAAGGAATCCGACTTACCGCCAGTGGTGCCATTGGAGGCCCCTGCCCGTGCATTTGACACCCCTGTGGTGGCAGATGGACTTTATGAATGCTCACGTGCGGTCAAAGTAACAAACGTTTACCCTGGGGCGACCGTGACAGTCACGAGTCTCGACCGACATTGGTCGGCGTGGGGGTGGTTTTATGGCGGTTCCAACCAGACCCCCCTCTGTATCCCCCTTCCGACGGCCCTGGCCAAGGGGGAAAAGGTCGAAGTTCGGCAGGAGGTAGCCCCGCATTGTGAGAGGATTCCAGGAGTTTTTGTCGGCAATGCTGCTCCATGGGACGAAACGAAAAAGCTTGATAAACCTTGTGTAGATTTGATATACTGTGGCACCACTCCGGAAATTCTCGTATCCGGGGTCAAGCCCGAAGCTAACGTTAAAATAGATGTTTATGATAGTTATGGGCTTTTGAATGGTACATACTATACGGTCGCCACTGTCAAACATTGCAACGACTCTGCAGCCCCTTGCAGCAATCAGTACGTATCTCTCCCGCCACTGCCGACGCTTCAAAACTGTTGGTCTGTGACAGTAAGTCAAGGAGAATGTGAACATTGGAGTGATCCGTCTGACTGGCATACAGTAAATCAGTTGATTGACCGGAATACGGCTTATCTGCCTGACGATACGAACAAGAATTTGCACATCGCAACCGAGCTGTACGAGTGCCAGATCACGATACCGGTGAAGAATATCTTCCCAATAGCAGGTAGAATCCGTGTTATTTCGAGTACCTTCGGTGATATCGCCAATGTACCTGTGACGGAGGATACTATGTCGATTCAGGTTGCCAGCCTTCAAAACGGTGATACCATTACTGTCGAGCACGACTTTTGCGGACAAACGGAAACGGACACAAAGGGTGTCAAACCGAGTATTTTCAGCACAGGGGAAATTGTGGAGCCTCTCTTTGATGGGGATACTTTCGTAACGGTGAATGACGTTACCGCCGGTGCCTACGTCCAACTTTGGGATGATTCTGGATACTTGGATTCTGGCTACGCTCCTTTGAGCGACACCGGAAAATCTACCGTAGTCTTCTCAAATTTCGGAAGGCTAAAACAACGCCATCAGATCTACTTAATTGTGTCGTACTGTGGGACCAATGTGACTACTGAAAGGCGGATCCTGGTCAAACCCCAGCCGGTTCTCGATGTCTGGCTGAATGATAATCCAATCATTAGGGACAACATTATCTGGGAAGACTCTAGCGGCACCCACCCTTATTCTTCCTGGAGTTCGGGTTGGAAACTTGAGCTTCAGGATGCCTTCGAACAGGCAAGAAATGGCGGCTCGATTATCCCGTTAAACTATATTCCAGACAACATGTTGGACCCTGGCAGCAACATCCTTAGGACCGTCCTGAAACCTGACGATGCGTGGGCTTTTTTTAAGGCTATTGTGGCACAGTCGCTGGCGGTCGAGATTGGAAAGCAGGTGTTGTGGTCCATCCTTACTTATTCCCAGGAGCAGCTCGCTCAGTTATTTGATGGCAGAAGAATGTTCAAATCGGCACCTGCACCCCATCAACAAGGCTTTATATTTGCGGATGGTGAAGAGGTCACTCCCGCACCGGCCGCGTATAGTTATCAATTCCTCAGAACGAATGATTTAATCGGGAGTTCGCGGTATGATACGATTGTGCGTATCCTTAATTGGTGCCGCGATAATCTGCGGCACGCAGCAATCCGCACTGCGGGGGATGGCATCAAATTTTGGAACTACTATGGGGATCCTCTGATGAAAAGTATCCTTGAAGGAATTAAGGATCCCACAAATCCAAAAGTCTTATGGCATTGGACGGAAGGGTGCTGGTGCACCACGGGGCTTCTTCGACTGTTACTAAGTGCAATCAACATTCCTGTTAAACTGATCCAGAACGGGGTTACGAGAGACAATACAGGCCAAATCGTGGATGAAGGGCACGCCCAGCCGTGGTTCATGGCGGATGATCTACACCTAGGTCATGGTGACGATCCCTACGATCAATTTATGAACTTGGAAGAACCCGTGGGTATAGGAGGAGTTCCACCCATTCCGACTGATAAGCTGCTGATCAATGCAACTACGTTTAATAACTGGTTTGGATCCAGTGTCAGTGATAAACAAAATAGAGCCAACATCGGACGTCAGCTCTTAGAATTAGGTATTCAATATCTTCCAAATTATCTTCTCAAATCGTACTGTAATGATAGAATAGCTGGAAAAAATCATGCAAATGGTACAGTATTCCAGCAGTTTGTGTATAAAGATAACAACACAGATCCGAACCCTATCTTTATTTACAGTCTAGCGCAACTTGAAGCGATGAAGCTATGGGACCGAATAGAGGCAAAAATAACAGCTTTATGTGAATGTGGGAACTTTCGAGAATAGCCCTATTGGGTCTCGTTTTGTTCATAAACGGCTCGTTTTAAGGAATGTTTTTAGTATTTATAGGTAAGTTGGAATCAACATTTGAATTCAAGAGCGTGGAATAAATCCACTCTCTTTTTTATGATTTCATTACTTCTTAATCCAGAATCTCATAGTTTTTATGGTTTACAACGGTTACGTTATTTTCATAATCAATTTTCCGTAGGATTTTTAAGGGATTTTAATAAGTACGGAACTTTCATAAACATTTTTTACAATCCCGATGATCCCTTTTTTAGACTGAATCTGATCGTTTATTTTAGCTTTTTTCAAGATATCTCACCCTTTTTGATTTTCAATTTACAGAACAAATCTTATAAGTTCAATCATTAGCGATAGAAAAACTCTTTTACTTTTATTGGAAATAATCCTGCGGACTAGAGCTGCTCCCCTGTCACTAGGCCTAAAAAGGGTAAAACCAGCAATTAAATGACGAAATGCAAATTGCCCAAAAATAGGAAAATAATATTTGTTTTTTATACAATATTAAAGGGTTTGACCGGAATCATATTGAAAAGGTTAGGATTCTTTCTTTTAACTGACTACTTTTGTCAGGGTTGACGTTTTAAAATGAAAGGGACAACTAATTAAGGAGGCGACCAACGATGGTCATGACATTGGAGCAATTTCGCGAAATTTTGGATGAGAATCGTCGTTTAACCATTCGAACAATTGCGGCTTTTCCTGAAGACAAATTATTCACCTTTGCACCGGTCGAACCGCTGCGGCCATTCTCAAAAATGATTTTAGAGATACTAGATATTGAACGCGGATATATACGCGGTATCGCTCTCGGTGAATGGGAATATAGCCAACCTTTTGCTGGTGTTTCGACCAAAGAGGAACTTTTAGACGGTTGTCATGAAACAAAGGAGGTTGTGCAAAAATGGTGGCCAAAAATCACTGAGGAACGGTTGCACACCGTAGAAAAAGATCCCTTTTTTGGTGGCGAAATGAGTCATTTCGAACGTCTACATTATGCGTTGGAAAATGAAATCCACCATCGAGGCCAAGGTTTTATTTACTTACGGTTACTTGGGATTGAACCGCCAGCGTTTTGGGATCGATAATAAAAAGGGACAACATTTTCATTTAACCCGGATTCGTTCCGGTTTTTTTTATACCGGGAAACTTTTAGGTAAAACCAGCAACTGAACGACGAAGTGCAATCTATCCAAAATAAACAATACAGTATCCATTTAGCTGAGTAATTCAACATAAGATTAAATGTAGACTATTGATTATGTCGTTTGTTTTTTATTAAATACTACGGTACGTGAAATTTTATATTTCTTTTGTTAAAAAAGCCCCCATAGATCTTACACCTATAAGAGCTGCCTAAGGATATGTCGACTCTCTTCTATTGTAACAGTCTTTCGCCATACATGAGAAACATAATGAACCAAAAACTGACTATCATAACAAGAAATTCTTTAAACCTTTGCTGAAAGGAAATACGACTTTCTTGCATTCTACACGCCCCTTTTCTCTACATCTTTTTATATGTTAAAATAAGTGGGAAAGAAATGTGCCAATTTCTTTCCTAGACGGTCACTCATGACTTTGCTCTTTGTTTGCTTTTGCAAATGAAGAGCTTTTATTTTGCATACTTATACTTGCTTTCCAGCATCGCATAACGT
>NZ_JAKUHD010000033.1:0-27934 GCF_022664325.1 Bacillus cereus group sp. BfR-BA-01310
AGTAATTCCACGAAACACAACATGCGGCATGTGAATCCCTCCGTTAGATAGCTTTATATTTGCTCACATCATAGCACAATTTATTTTGCTGTACTAGAATCTATTGGTACATTTCAATGACATTCTTAAGAATGATCATATGTTATTGAAGCAATACATGTATTGTAACTATTTAAAACATTTGAGAGCTCGGTAATTGGGTAAATAAAAAATGCCGTATCATTCTCCCTGTAAGGAGGCATGAGGGGGGCCTCTATTAGGAAAGGGATGGTGCGCTTATATATTTTAAAAAGAAAAGGCACCTTAGGGTGTCTTTTCTTTATACAAAAAAAGACGCATAAAGCACCTTGGTTTAGTTTTTACTATATTGCGATACCGCCAGCATTTTGGAAAAAACTAACGCTAAGCAAAAAATAAAATAAGCCGTCCATATGGACGGCTTATTTACATAATTATCGATATGGGAAGTGAAATTTATACTTTATCATTGGTCTTTTTTAATCTACTAGCCCTTAATTCTTTGAAATTCTTGATTAATTCTTCTCCGAAAATATAAATAACTTTTTCCCATGGATGCCCTAAATAACCCCACTTAAAGTCTTTTTGCAAAAAGAAATAATAATCTCCATCCGGAAAAAATGGGATTTTCCATTGATGATCCTTTTCGTTTAGATTTAAATTTAAACTAGGATTCATCCAGTAGCTATCATGATGCCAATCTAACGCATATATATATTCATGTTTCTCGGTACATAAAATAAGAGCTTCCAATAATATATGATCAAAAATATAATCATCGTCATCAGTCCATTTTCCTTCAAAATAATTAGGTAAATCAT
Organism: Bacillus cereus group sp. BfR-BA-01310; assembly: GCF_022664325.1. NCBI lineage: Bacteria > Bacillati > Bacillota > Bacilli > Caryophanales > Bacillaceae > Bacillus > Bacillus cereus group sp. BfR-BA-01310. The sequence continues at coordinate 840 of NZ_JAKUHD010000033.1, forward strand.
AAGTAATATATGGACAAGAAAATTTAAATGACTGTTCACCATCTATATTAGGATTAAAAGCAAATTCATCATAAAATCTATCCCAAACATTCTCATATTCTTGTTCATTTAACAAAATCCATTCTTTCAAACTCCGTACCTACTTTCTAATATTATTATATAATTAAAATACCACGATGAAATTGTATATTCTATTCATTGCTAATTTACATAACACATTAATTTTCGGTAGCAAGGACAAGGAGGAAACTTACTCTCACAAGGAAACCTTCTTTTTTCGTTCTATGGACCTATGCATTTTTTTATACATTCTTATTCTGGCGCGGTTTTAGGGTTCTCGTTTGTTACTGGATTAGCCAAAAAACTGTATAAAATCTTGCATGCTCTTAGCGTGTTTTTTTCCGAAATGCTGGCGGTACCCCATCGCCATCAAGCTAAGAAAAGCGGATACCCCAAAACGAAAAAATTGAGAACGAGAAGTGATTTTTTATTGGCCTATATCCTTTATGTAGATAGTCACAAGAGTTAATATGTATAATATATAAACTAAAGAATAGTTGTTATAAAATTCGTAACAAAAATTCATATGGAGGGTATTAAAAGTATGGAGAAAAAAATCTTATCTGAGACAGTAAATGACATGATATTATCTGGTAAGAAAGTTGATACAATTAAAAATAAAGATGAAATTAAAAGAGTATTTGCCAATGAAGGAATACCCTTTTTTGATAAAGTAATTGATTTTCAAGTATCATTTGGTGGCATTTGGTATAAAATTGGTGAAAGATTTTATACAGGTTTCCGAATGGATATGTTTTTCTTCAATGAATTTGAAGAAAAATATGAACTTAAATTTTTTGAAAAAGAAAACGGAAAATACTATGTTCAATGTATGGATTATCATTATGCAGGAGATTTTGGACCTTGTATTGATGAGGATGGGAAAATATATGATTTCTGCATGGGACGTTTTTTCATTAGAGCTGACAATATAGAAGAATTTTTAGACGATGATGCAATTAAATATTATATGGTTAATAAGCATAAAACTTGGCTAACACGTGGGGCTAAAATTAGTGAAATTGATGAGTTTAAAAAAACGGAAGCTTTAAATAAAATTAAGAGAGAATCATTTTCAGATAAATATTTTGAGTGGTGGTGCAATACCGAAGAAACAATTTTTGTAAGAATTGATTTAGTAAATAAATATGGTTATGCAAACGTATATTGTAAAGACCAAAAGATATTAGAGCAATTGTATAAGTCGGACATACCAGTAAGTGTTTTTCCACCTAATAACTGAAAATAAATATTAATTTTGAACCAAAGTAGTTTATTTTAGAGGTCCGGCCACATCGCTATCAACTTAAGAAATTAAATGTTCCCCAAAACGAAAAAAATGAACTGAATTCTCATGGACACATATGAAAAGATGAAATTTTCGTTTTGGGGGCACTTCAAAATGTTAGCTTGATGGATGTGTGGCGGTACCCCTATAAAAGGACCACGATCATATACTTAAAATTCAATACAGCCTCTTTAAAAGCCTATACGTATTTTCCCTCCATCTTCTATATGCTTCCGTAAATAATAATACTTATGGAGTTCTATAATCATATAAAACAAAACAAACGAAAACACTGTACATGCACACATAAATACAATTGCCCCCATCTGTTTTGTTGCAATACTAAGAATTATATTAGCAATTAACTGCCCCAATCCAGCTGCAATAGCTGCTACTTTTACACCACCAGTTCCTTTCGACGATTTTGATTTTTTTCTTGGTTCCTGAAGTTTTTCAATATGATTTTTATAAAAATGATACAAAGCAAAACCATACAAACCAACTGAAAAAATAAAATAAATAGGAGTTTGTAATTGTAACACTTCATAGGCATATTTTTGAGTTATAACCAATAATCCGACTGAACATATGGTGCCATATACTCCTCGAAATAGAGTGTATTGTAATTGTCGTTTCCGAGGATTGATAGCAATCCATATCGCCCACAAATTTAAAAAAATAACTGGAGGAGTTACTATATATACATAGAGTAATCGAAAAGGATTCGCAAAAGCAGGCAAAAGAACAAACACGTCTGCTCCCAAAAGGACAAGGCCAATTACGTGGACTCTTATTTCATTTACAGGATAAAGAGCCATATAATGTGCAAAAGCTTTCTTATTAAAATCTATACTTTTTTTCATGTTAATTAAACCACCCCGCTACTGTTGACCAAGCTTTTTTCGAACCCGTTTTCACCATATCCTTAATACTGTCATCTTCACCATCACCATCTGAATCAACATCCCATTTCACACCTCCTGTGAAATATGTTAGTCCTACTGAAACAGCAAATCCAGCTGCGGCAACCGCCAGAACTGGTGCTGCTGGGAGGGCCATAACTGTAAGAGCCGTTGCCCCTACGGTTACTACTCCTCCTATAACAACATTACCAATAATATCTCCTGCGATTTTATCACTTGATTCATTATTTTTGATATTCTCACTTGTATCCATATATGAGTCTATACCCACACTAAACCATCCAAGCTTATCCTTTAAAGTCATTTTAGACGCACTTAGCACACTTCCATTTTTTATAAGAGCATCTATTTCTTTTATCGTCTTGCTAGCAGTCCCATTTTTCATTTTTGCCGCGACATCATCTACATAATAAATCTTATAATCCCTATACTTTCCATTAATTTTTTTATTGCCCTTAAAACCGGAATATTCTCTTACAAGGACGCGCTGTGCTCTTCTGTCCAAATCGTATGTTACCTTATAACCATTAATTACCTTATTAGCCTTTTCTATTACTGCCGCTGCACCTGTAAGTGTTCCGAATATATTCCCCAGTCCATCCAATGGTGCATTCCAATTGAATCCAGTCATACCTAAAAATGAATCTTTTTTGTCTACTTCACCAGATTCAGAATCCTTATTTAACCTTTCAACTTCACGAGCTTTATCTTCTGTAATTTTTTGAATAGGCCCCGTCCAATCCATATTCAATCCTTGTGTACTAAATGTACCGCTGACGCCACTAAACCCTTTCCCACTTTGAACTTCCGCAAGACCTGTAGCAATACTAGTTGCTAATTGAATTGCTGTACTATAGTTATTACTAGAGGTCTGATTGAATCGATACAGATGATCCAGCTTTTCTTGCAATTTTTGCCTCATGACAATAAAAAGATTTACCATGGCATCCATACTCGGGATTGGCATAGCTTGGCTGACAGCTTCCATACTTGTTTTCATTCGGTCAATTTCTCGAATTTGTTCTAGTATTTCTTGTTCGATGACATCTGTTGAAGCTACTTGTGATTGAAATTGATTTGGAAAGGCATCATTATCCTATTGTTCTTTATAGGAACCCTCCTGGAAAAATATTGTGGATATAATTATAACAATAAATGGATAAAGTTTCCTCAAAAAAATATATTTTACAACATATGTGTTTGTTATAGTTTTCAATAGGTAATGTAGTATATCGTAGAGGTAAAACACTAATGGGAAAGTAATAAAATGATGATAATGATTTATATTATGCTGTATAGGCTGGAAAGGTGATCCAATTGATGTTGTTAAAATGCCAGATGGCAAATTTACGACTATTAATAATACAAGAGTTGCTGTAGCTAGAGAGGTTGGAATAGAAGTTCAAGCAACTATTAGAAACTATAATGATCCACTTCCAGCAAATCTGGTTGATAGATTTACAACTAAAAAGGGAGTACCTAAAACTTGGGGTGAAGCTTTAGACTTACGAATTCAAAAGCAAAAGGCTAGTTTTAGAAATAATAATCCGATGGGGTCATTTGATTTAGAAAAAATGAAATAGAAAGAAGTGCTATAGCTATGGAAAAGTTTTACGTTGATAAAGATATATATATATATCCTGAATCTTACCAAAAATTGATCGAATTGAATTTAGTTGATTTTGATGTATGGTATTTAATTGAATCTGGACAGGGTACTAGGAGATATCATGATTTAAAGGAAAGGTATCCCAGACGAAGTTTAATTCCTTTTGCTAGAAGAGATGACAACGATGATATAGCATGTTTTGAAATTGGCAAAGGAAGTAAAGTTCAACTTATTCATGATTTTGCTTCTGAAGGTTTTGAACAAAGAAAAGAGTTTGGTGATTTTTGGGAGTGGGTCGAATTTGCTATAAAAGAAATGATTGATTACAATCGGAGTGAAGAAATTGAATAAACAAAAATTCTATACAAATTTAAGTAAAGAAGTATCTTATGCTTTACGTCATGCTCCGTGGGAATACGAATTGGAATTAGATGAAAATGGTTGGGTGTCTGTGGACCAACTTTTACACGCGCTTCATCAATCAATTGAATGGAGAGATGTGAAAATAGAGGATTTAAAAATAATGATTGAGAAATCAGAGAAAAAAAGACATGAGCTAAAAGAAAATAAAATTCGTGCGTTGTATGGACATTCTGTTCCCATGAAAATAGTAAAGGAAGAAGGCGTTCCACCTAAGTTCCTTTATCATGGTACATTTCCTCACTTTTTAAATTCTATTGAATCCAATGGGCTATCACCTATGTCTAGACAATTTGTTCATCTTTCTGAAGATCTTGCAACTGCTGAATTAGTGGGAAAAAGAAAAGATAAGCATCCTGTTATTTTAGGAGTTAATACTGAAAAAGCTAGAGAAGAAGGCATTAAATTTTATTTAGGAAATGAAAAAGTTTGGTTAGCAGATGAGATTCCTAGTGAATTTATCGCAATTTATAAAAATTGATTTAGTCTATTTTGCTAGATTCTGAGGGCAAGAAAAGAACTTTTTGAAGAAAAAGTTTTCTTTAGGATTGGATATTTCAATGAACCATGTTATATGGCTTGGAGTAAGTGAAGAGAAAGTTACATATGGAGAATAATCAACAAAAGAGAACTCAAATGTGAGGTCTCTTTTGTTGATTTAAATTAAAAATTATTATTTAAGTGGATGCTCTTTTGCAACTCTTACTTTACAGACACATAGGCTTCATTTGCAGTTATATAGTATGTTTTACCCTTACTATTGTGTACTTTGTACTGTGGTGATTCATTAACCTTTACCTTTGCATTAATTGTGAAGCTTAATCCTGTATCTACAGAACCAGCAACATCTTTATCTTGCTAAGATGGAGCATCATAGAAACGTAGATTGTTAACCTTAGAAACAACACGCTTCCCTACAATAAATGGAAGTTTCATTTTAACTGGATATCCATTTTGATAATAGGAGGATGATTATGTTATTAGAAGACAATTTCGATAATCTCGAAGATGATGAAGTATTTCAATTTCTAGGGGGGGCTTTTCATCAAGATACTTTCTATGAAGAAGCGCTCCAAGAATTACTAGAAGAGACATCAAAAGAGTATTTGCAAGATGCTGTTATTTTTCTAACTGAATTTATTCAAAGCGATTATAGTAATACAGAAAAAAATGAATACATACGGTATTCTGCAGATGGAATATATTTTGATGGGTTAGAAATAACACCATTAGAATGGCTTGAACAAACAGTTAAAACGATAAAACAAGCATTAAAAAATAATTAGTAAAAATTGACCGCCCGTAATAGGCGGTCTTTTGTTCATATTACTTCACATTCACATACGCATTACTAGCCGTAATGTAGGCTGGTCTTTTTGCACATGGTAGATCTGTTTGGGATAAATCAATTCAAAATGCTAAGGATACTCTTCAAAAATTCCAATCTTCTTCACCTTCTGGTGGGCGTGTTAATAAAGTTAAAGAGAATGGTAAGCTTGATAAAGAGGAAAATGCTACTAAGGGGATGGATAATACTAGTAAGAAAACTAGCGGAGATAATCCAAAAGTAACTGAGGAATTAGAGGGACCTGTTATTGATGGAAAGCGAGTTGGAAGTGGAGCAAAGATTGATAAGGTAAAACCTATTTGGGGGAAGAGATAAAAATGGAAGCCCATCATAGTAAAAGAGTTTCCTCATGTCCCTAAGGAACATGGCTTTTCTAATATTGTTGATAATTACTCAAGATTTGCTGATGAATTTCCATTAGTAGGAGGAAATCGCGTTAGTGGAAGATTCTTCTAAATAGAAGGAAGCAACGGTGGTAAAAAAGGTGCCTTTGAGTGGATTGTTGAACTAAATGGAAATGTAAGTCATAGAAAAATTATTGAAAATGGTATTGTTACAGGGAAACCAAATCAAGTTCCAAAAAAGTAAAAGGAGAATTATATGGATTTAATAGATTTTAAGAACAAAGGTCTTAAGTATGATTGGAAAACTATTTATACTGGTGTAAATAAAAAATATTTTGAACCGAATGTCATTTCTGATTATGCGGTGGAACTAATGGAAGCTGGTGATGATGAAGCCTTTGTTAATGAACTAGCTTGGGGAATAGATTCTAGTGATTTAGATAAAACTTTGTTTGAAATTAAAGATTTCCATTTTCCTAATTTAGAAGAAAATAGTGAAGAATTACAGAATGAGAATAGGAAACTCAGATTCGTTTACTTATCTAAGTTAAAAGAAAAGATTACTGATGAGGATGAACTATTAAATAGAATTGCAGAGTTTTATGATAGACATGATTATCCTGAAGATATGACAAGTTTTATTACTTATATGCCCCAAGATACCCCAGCTACGAAGAAAGATTTATTAAATAGGTTTTATAAATTTTTGGATTCAGAGAAAAAATTTATTGAATAGCTACTTTGCTAGATTCTGAGGGCAAGAAATTAACTTTTTGAAGAACAAGCCTTCTTTAAGATTGAATATTTCAATGAACCATGTTATCTAGTTTGGAGTAAGTGAAGAGAAAGTTACATATGGAGAATAATCAGCAAAAGAGAACTCAAATGTGAGGTCTCTTTTGTTGATTTAAATTAAAAATTATTATTTAAGTGGTTGCTCTTTTGCAACTCTTACTTTACATACACATAGGCTTCAATTGCTGTTACAAAGTACATTTTACCTTTGCTGTTATGTACTTTGTATTGTGGCGCTCCATTCACAGTTACCTTTACATCAATGGTAAATCCTAATCCTACATCTAAAGTACCAGCAACATCTTTATCCTGCCAAGTAGGAGCATCATAAAAACGTAGATTGTTAACTTTAGAAACAACACGCTTACCAACAATAGAGGAATCCACTGTGCTTTTCTTATTAAACTTCACATAAGGTGGATCGTTCTTAATCCATTGCTCTCCACCAAGATTTAACAAACCATCCCTTTCAGCCTATACAGCATAATATAAATCATTAGCGTCATTTTCCCCTAAAGATTGGCATCCGCAACAAATCGTAGACAATATAAACGAGGCATACGGCAATAAAATCCACATGGGTGGTAATACTAATATCTATGATGGAGTAGGGATAGACGGTCTACCTATTCGTTTGTTTCTAGATGGTAATGGTAAAATTATTTCCGCATTTCCAAGACAAGGTCGATAATTAATTTTTGAAGGAGAAAATAATATGAATTACAAATTTGAATTACTTAGTACAGGTAGTTTGGTTATTAGACTACCAAAGGAATTCGATATTTTAGAAGCTTTTTTAAATGTAGAGGTATCTGAATTCGGTAATTGGATAGCAGAAACTGTAGATAAAGTTTTAAACGAGAAAAGTGATCATGAAAAAATAAGTGCGAATATTTTTGGAGCAGATGTTCGAAAAGATAAAACTTTTATATTTAATAAGTATGATGAAGATGAAATTGAAATCCCCCTTGAAATAGAAACTATTACATTACGAAATCTAATAGATATTTGGTTAAATGAGCACACAAAATTGACAACCGAAAAAAATAATAAGTAAATAATGTTACATACAGTACGAAAAAGACCGCCCGTAATAGGCGGCCTTTTTCGTTAAATTAACGCGCATTCACATACGTATCACTAGCCGTAATCTAGAACACTTGCCAACTACTCAGTTTCCCTATGGTAAATTATCTAAAATAAAAAGTAGTACCGTATTTCCAGATGGTTGGCGTGACACAAAAATAATAAACAACGTTGAGAATATCGGGAATTTTGGTACCGCCCCAAATGGTATGAAGATTAGATTATTTATTGCTTCAAACGGAAGAATCATTTCAGCATTTCCAATCTATTAATTTATAAAGGAGATAATATTTGCTTATGAAATACACATATAGAATTTATGAGGGTCCCTTAAACACCCTAATGATTGAATTACCTGAAAAAATTTCTTTAGTTGCAGATTTTTTAGAAGATGATATTCATAGCAATCATGGTATAGAATATTTGGATAAGGTATTAAATGGAGAATTAGATTTTCTTGAGATGAGCGGGAATAGTTGTGACTTAGCAATAAAAGCAGATTACACAAGAATTTCACACCGTTATTATGAAGATGGAGAAAATACTTGTGAAATTGAAACTATTGAATTAAAAAACTTGATGTTAATATGGTTAGCAGAATATGAAAATTACTTGCAAAACCGTGACTCTAAATAGAGGAAGGAATTAAAATGGAAGGTAATATTGGGCGTGGAATACAGAGAGGTTCTACAACAGCTCATGATATGAAAAATGCCAAAATTGTCTTAAAAAAAGACGGAAATGGAAATTTCATTTTAACAGGTTATCCAGTTGACTAATAGGAGGAAAGAAATATATGCTATTAAAAAGAAATCCAGAAGATCCGGTTTATCAGTTTTTAGCAGCAACATTTCATCAAGATACATTTTACGAAGAAGCACTCCAAGAGTTACTTGAAGAAGAAAGTACGGAAAATTTACAAGACGCTATTATTTTTCTAGCTGAATTTATTCAAAGTGATTATAGTGATAAAGAAAAAAATGAATACATACAGCTTTCTGCAGATGGGATATATTTTGAAGGATTAGAAATAACACCATTAGAATGGCTTGAACAAACAGTCAAAACGATAAAACAAGCATTAAAAAATAATTAGTACAAAAAGACCGCCCATAGTAGGCGGTCTTTTATGCATATTACTTCAAATTCACATACGCATTACTAGCGGTAATGTAGTATGTATTCCCTTTCGAGTTGTGTACTTTGTATTGCGTTGATCCATTGACAGTTACTTTTACATCAATGATAAATCCTAAACCCGTATCTAAAGTACCAGCAACATCTTTATCTTGCCATGATGGAGAATCATAGAAACGTAGGTTATTAATTTTAGATACAACACGCTTACCAACAATAGAGGAATCCACTGTGCTTTTCTTATTAAACTTCACATAAGATGGATCATTCTTAATCCATTGCTCTCCACCAAGATTTAACAAACCATCCCTTTCAGCCTATACAGCATAATATAAATCATTAGCATCATTTTATTACTTTCCCACTAGTGTTTTACCTCTACGATATACTACATTACCTATTGAAAACTATAACAAACACATATGTTGTAAAATATATTTTTTGAGGAAACTTTATCCATTTATTGTTATAATTATATCCGCAATATTTTTCCAGGAGGGTTCCTATAAAAAACAATAGGATAATTGGACATACATACTGGGCACTCCCCTTCTTAAATACGTTCATAGAAATATAGAAAGGGGTTATACGATGGGACAATTTCAAAGTAATTTTCAATCGGCACAACAAATCGCTACGCAGATGAGAGCAGCTTCGGATACCATCCAAAGTGCAACAAATCGCTCTATAAAAAAGGCGACGCGTACTACGCTTTCTGTTAATTCAAAAGCACAAGAAGCGAATCAACAAGTTTTAGATTTAACGAAACAATTTTCTGCTGCTTTTCAACAAGCGGTTGATAATATTCATTCGGTAGCTAACGAGTTTGAGAGAATGGATAACGAACTTCAAAATACTTTTCGCTAATGTAATAACCTATGTAAAGTAAAACGCTAGGAGGAAAAAGATGAGTCAAGATATTGAAAAACAAATGAATCAATTAAATCAAAAATTACGAAGTGTATTTGAAGAACAGAATCGGAATCAATCTGCGATTCAAACACAGGAACAAGTAGAAGAAGATTTTTATGTATGGAAAAATCAAAACCATCGTTTGTTTGACCGTATTTTAGGAACTTGGCATAGAGATAGAGAAATGTCGCTGTTTTTTATGAATATGCGGCAAGATGCACAATATATTGAGCGAAAACTTATTTTCGAATTGGAAGATCAAAAAGAAACATTGCTTAAGGAAAAACGAAATCTTAGTGACTTAGAAAATGACCTTTACTATCAAAAACAGAATCTAGCAAAGGAGGTCAATTCATGAGTTTGAATATGTATCTAGGGGAAGTGCATACGCAAACACAAAGCATGAACGCTGTATGTACGGCTACGATTCAAGGTATGGAACAAGCGATTCAGTCGATTGATGCTTTTGCAATGGATACTGTTCTACAAGGACAAACATATAGCAGTGCAAAATCATTTTTTGTACAAACCTTTCGTCCTTTAGCACAAGGAATCATTTACTTATGTGAAGAATTAATCCGTCAGAACGAAGCCTTTCCAAGTCAATTTCAATCAAGGGTGGCTTCAACTGATGTTATTGAACAAGAATTATTAGAACAAATCCGAGAAATTGATCGCATGAAAACAAGTATGGAAGCTATCAGTCAAGTTATGCCAATACCAGGTATGGACGCTATGGCGAATCTTTTTACTATCATGAGGAAAAAACTGCAAGAAAAGTTAGATCATCTGTATCAATTCAATCAGACCTCTAGCAATAACTATAGTACAGCAATGCAATTAGCCGCTAGCATTGCGACAGGTTTGGCGGAAGTCCAAAGTGGAAAAGGCTTTAGTCCTGCAAGTGGCACGTTTAGTACACAAGGATTGAATATGGAATGGACGACTTCTATCCAAGCGATTACAGAAGAGAAATCTCGAAAAGCTGACCGTTCAATTAAGGATGGAGAAATGTGCGGTAGGATAGAAGAGAAATCTCCGATTAGAAAGGCTTGGGACGATAAGGTAGACGATGTAGTTAAAATGTTCGAAACAGTAAAAAAGATGTGGAATGGTACTGTAATCGGAACAGGGAAAGCTGTTGAGGATGAAATCAAGTCCATGGAAACTTTAAGTAATATGGATATAGGAACTTTTATTAATGTTACATATGCGGCTTTACATTTGGATGAAACGATAAAAAATATGTGGCATACATTTTCAAATTCTGTGAAACGAGATATTATAGATGGAGATGCAGAGAGCGGTACACAATGGATCACTTATGGATTAACACAAATAGCGATCGGTCTACTTGCCGATAAGGGACTGGGTAAAGCAGGCCTCGTCACAAAAGGAGCAAAAGGAGTAGGTGGAGCAAGTACAATCGCTAATGGAGTAAAACTAGCAAAAGAATTGAAGCCAGCGCTTGATATGTTACAATCTTTTAAGAGAGATGCTTCATATGCTTTCTCTAGTGTTGGTGGAAATATCATAACCAAAATACCTCAAGGTGAATTAATTCAAGCCTATTATAAGTTTGCAAAGTCTAAAGATGGTAGTACGGGTAATGGTAATTTCGGTGGTAGTAAAAATACAAATGTGCATGACTTTGATGCAAAAACAGCTACAAATAAACAAAAAGGTAATTATGGTGAAATAAAATCAAGTGATAATTTATTAAACAATCAAAGTTTAAAAGATGCTGGATTTGATTTAAAGCCAGTCGGCAAAGGTGCACCATCAACCATAAATGATAAAATAGTAAAAGGAATTGATGGATTATACGAAAATGCAAATCCGAATTCAAATATTAAATACGTTATTGATGAAGCTAAGTTTGGTAGTTCACAATTAGGAAAAACTAAAGATGGACCACAAATGTCAGATGGTTGGTTGACAGGTACGAAAACTGAAAAAAGTAGAATATTGAAAGCTGTTGATGGAGATAAACGATTAGCAGATAAGATTACGAAAGCGTTGGAAGATAGTGAAGTTGAAAGAGTACTATCAAAAATCGATAGTAGTGGAAATGTAAAAACATATAGGTTAGATGCAGAGGGTAACAACATTGGAGAATGGCCATAATTTTAGAAGCTAGGAGGAATCGAATGGTATGAGAGATCATTTATGTATAGAAGAAAAATGTAGAGAAGGAATTGAATATAATAAAGAATTTATTGAAGAAAATAGAGAAGATATTAAAAGTTTAGAAGAAGATGAAAAAAATGGTATTCAAAGAAAGCCTAAAGATAATAAAAGTATTATAGAAGCGAGATATTTATGGAATTTTAGATATGGGATGGAGGATATTAGGGCAAAGTATTCTTTAGGAGAAGATATTAGCGCAATAGAGGAAGATTTTCATAATGTAATTTATGATTTAGAGCATACAGGAAGTAGGGAAATTGGATATATAAGTCTGCTTTGGATAATTTCCTTAGGAATTTTATTAGAAACGGATAAAAAGAATATAGAAAGATTAAAAAAGATAGTTGATAAAAAAAATATGAATGATCCAGTGATTGATTTTTTATTATGTGCCAGTGATATCGGATACACAAAAATTACCAATATTTATTTTAAAGAAAATCCATATGCAAAAACTAGAGAGATTATAGAAATTGCTCGAACAGATAAGAAAGAAGCATCTAAAAGGTTGCAAACGTATATGGAAAAAGAATGGTTTAAAGGACATTATGATTATGAATGGAAAAATGCGCATAAAGAACCTGGATATGTAGGGTATTGGAGCTTTGAGACAGCCGCACTAGCAAAGATACTAGAACTTGATGATACAAGTTTAATAAATAATAATCACTATCCATATGATTTGGCGCATTACAAGGATTCAATGACATTCAATCATATATCCCTAAGTGAATATAACAATGAGGATGAGACAGAAGAGATAGATGAAATAATAGAAGGTATTGAAAATAATCCTTTATTGGAAACGATTATCCCAATAAGATGGCACTCATTTGTCAATGAATTGATACATGATTATAAGATTATGAGTGATAGTAGTTTTTATGAAAAATACAAAAAAACGATAGGAATAGGCCAAGTATGGTTTTTACCACAAGAGTATGAAAAAGAAAATGAGCAAAAAAATCTCTTAGGAAGTTTAATTGTTTTTGCCCTCACAGAAAAAGATTACATATTACAATTGGACTATAAAGAGGATTTAGAGGACTACATTGATAATATTAAAAATTTCTGGAGTGAATCAGAAACAAAATTAGTTCAATTTATTTTAGATAATGATCAAAATTATTATGCATGGGTACCGAAAGAAGTGGATATCCAAAATATGTATGAAGTGAAAATAGAGGATGTCGATGTAGACGAAGTTCTATAACAAGTAAATCAAAATATTGTACATCATGAGTAATGTTGAAAAACAAAGGTGTACAGAATTCAATAAATTAAGAGGTTAAAAGTAGTGGTAGTTTGGGGAATCCGACTGCCACTATTTTTGTGTTTGCAAACGATACCCCAATTTAAGCAGAGTGTTGAAGAACTTTTACATAGTGTAGGGGAATCTGGTGCAAAAACTTTGAATTATATGAAAGTAGTCTATCAAACTTGAACATACTGATACTAGTACTCTAAAAAAGGATGTGATTGGTATGGAAAAGCAAAATCTATTCAAGTGGAAACATTATCAACCGGATATTATTTTATTAACCGTGAGATGGTACCTACGGTACAACCTCAGTTTTCGTGATTTAGTCGAAATGATGGAAGAACGTGGGCTATCCCTTGCTCATACAACGATCATGCGATGGGTTCATCAATATGGCCCCGAATTAGATAAGCGCGTACGACGTCATCTTAAATCAACCAATGATTCTTGGCGAGTTGATGAGACGTATGTGAAAGTCAAAGGTCAATGGATGTACTTATATCGTGCTGTTGATTCAAAAGGAAATACAATTGATTTTCATTTAAGCAAAACAAGAGATCATAGGGCTGCAAAGCGTTTTTTCAAGAAAGCTTTGCAGTCTTTTCATGTTTCAAAGCCCCGTGTGATTACAGTAGACAAAAATCCGGCCTATCCTATAGCGATTGAAGAATTGAAGAAAGAGAAAAAGATGCCTATAGGTATCCAAATAAGGCAGATAAAATACCTTAATAACATTGTAGAGCAAGATCATCGTTTTATTAAAAAGAGAGTTCGTTTAATGTTAGGATTGAAATCTTTTCATACAGCTAAATCTATTCTTTCAGGAATAGAAGCGATGCATATCATTAAAAAAGGCCAACTTATTTTACGGGACAAGTATGTCCAAAATGAAATGAAGTTTATTCATCAACTATTCGTAATGGCTGCATAAGAATAGATTCCATTAGGGATCTATTCACCTCTTTCAAATAGATGCAATCTTTGCACCAGAACCGCATAAAAAAGCCCCCAAACGCTAAACGTTAGAGGTCGAATAAGGGTAAATTGGGAAAAAAAGCATGCAGAGGGGGGATTCTCTACAACCGTAATACATGTTATCATATTATTGAAATTCCTAAAATTTCCTTTAAAGACAAAAAATGAGCTTATATTTGTTTATTTATTTTATGTTACAGTTCCATATGTTAGTCAATTACAACACCGTTAAGAAGGAGTATGCATAATGAAAGCAAGGAAACTAGTAAGTTTAGCACTTCCAGTCATGTTACTAGGGGATTGTGCAACAGATAAAGTAGAAGAAAAGAAAACTGAGAGCTTAAAAGTAGCAGAGTCAGAAAAGAAGAAAGATGATTCTAAGAGTACAAGGGACATTATAGTACCGTTATATAAAGAAGTAGATAAAATATACCATGAAGGTCAAGAACTACAAAGTAAGAAAGGTAAGACTGAGGAAGAAAGTAAGTCTTCAACTAATAAAGAAGAGTCAAACGATAAAGTAGTGAAAGAAGCTGTAATCGGAGGTGGTAGAACCCTAGCTGAAGAACGAGAACTAATGGGTAAAAACGCAGTAGGAACACTGACTCACCTGTAACAATAGGTCAGTATCAAGGTCAGATAGAAATTCATATGAGTAAGTTATCAGATGCGTTACAAGCTACAAAACCTATAGTTGAAAAAGATAAGACTTTAAAAACAAATCAAGCTGAGTTAAAGAAACAGTTTGAATCAGTAAAAGAACAGTGTAGGAAGATAAAAGAACTTGAACCACCTAAGGAGTATGATTACTTCAAAGAACAACTAAGAGACGATATGAAAGTAGTTGAAGGGTCAATAGACCAAGTATTTCAAGGTCTAGCTGAGAATGATGATAAAAAGACTGAGTCAAGTTTACAGTCTATATTCGAAGGTTTAACTTACCTTAGTATGACGATAGACGAAATCAGAAAAGTAGAAAGTTAAAAGGAGGAACATATCTATGAAACGTAAATTGTTAGCTTTAGCAATTCCGATGTTATAAGTAACAGGAGTAGGTTGTGAATCAAAGGATAAGAAGAAAGACAAAGCAATGGAAGTTTCTGTTAAACAAAATAAGAAAGAAGACTACAATAAGAATGTAGCGTATCTGCTTAAAGATTTCTCGGAACAATCAAAAGAAATAGATAACCTTTTAGATAGTGGAAAGTCGATGGAGAAAAAGGCAGTTAAGCTGAAAGAGTTAACCAAACTTTATTTTGAGTTAGTAGATAAGATAAATAACTTAGACTATGCATTAACTGAAGACATTGAAATACAGAAAAACGTAGGTAAAGCAATGCTATCCGCAAAGTCAGGGGTAGAGGTTGTACAAATGGGTTTAGAAAAAGAAGATAAGGATTTAGTTAACGTAGCGAGAGAAGACTTAGAATCATCTTCTAAGTTAGTAGACAAAGTAACAAAAGAATTAGACAAAAAGAAATAACAATTAAAGGAGATACATAACCATGAAACGTAAATTATTAACTTTAGCAATCCCTATTTTACTTATAACAGGGGTAGGTTGTAGTGCAAAGGATAAACCTGTAGACCCTAAGGTTTCCATTGAGCAAAACAAGAAAGAAGACTATAAGATGAATCTAGCATACTTAATGAAAGATGTATCTGAACAGTCAAAAGTTATGAATGATGTATTAACGAGTAAGAAACCAGTAGAGGAAAAGAAACAAGAATTCGAATCGGTTTCTAAGGAGTTACTTACAATCTCTGACAAAGTAAAGAAATTAGAACCAGGTAAAAAGTATAAAGACGTACAAGAAACTATGAATGTAGCTATGGGTTTATTAGAAGAATCACTTAAATCAATTGGAGACGGTCTTGAGTTAAAAGACCGAAGTCTAATGACTAAAGGTAATGAAACAGTAGTTAAGGCTTCCAAGAAGATAGTAGAAGCCCATGATATGCTAAAAGACATGGGAGAAAGTAACTAAGTTTGGAACGAAGTAAATAAACTTTAAGGAGGTGAGACTGAATGTTATACAGAGCATGGTGGAACAGATTAATTGATTTATTTAAGTAATATCTAAAGTAAACTCATAGATTAATAGTTTAACTAATAAGACTGTCAATCTATGAGTTTTTATTATAGAAAGTAGGGGTAGTTATGAAACGAAAGGCTTTAAAACTCGTTATACCTTTCATGCTATTAACTGGGGTAGTTGGTTGTGAAAGTAGTGTAATAGACGAAGACCACGCTATTGTTTCAGTGGAAGATGCAAAGAATGAAGACATCTATGTAGGAAACTTATTTAAACTAGAGAAAGAGTTTCAAGATGTTGCTAAGAGTTTATCTACTGTAGGATTAGAAGGAACTACTACTGATTCTGAAAAAGAACAGTTTGAAGAAAAGGTTAAAAAGTTGAAGTCTGTAACAGCAGAAATAAGAAGACTTACACCAAAGTCTAATTATAAAGACACCCATAAAGAAGTATCTAAAGCAACAAAATTGTTAGATAAGTCTTTTGATAAACAATCAGACGCTATAAAGAAAGAAGACTCAACAAAACTGAAAGAAGCTATAAAAGATATGAACAGGGCTACTATCGAATTCGTTAAATCTGTAGATGAAACAAACGATATTTATATGAAAGAGATTGAGGAACTTGCTAAAACGATAGGTAAATAGGTAACTTAATATCTACTTACCTATCGTTTTATTAGTAACTGGGGAGGAACACAATAATGAAAGCAAGTAAACTAGTAACTTTAGCAATACCTGTCTTACTGTTATCAAGTTGTGGGGTAGCGGAAAAATCTTCTACTCCTAAGACTGAGCAAACTAACAAAGCAATGATGAAAACAGTTATATCAGAAAAAGAGTATCCAAGTTATATGTATGAACAACTATTAGAGTTTCAATTTAAAAAAGATAACATACTAATAGGTTTAGGTAACGCACAAAAAGGTGATGAAAAATATAAAGAAGTATTCAAAACAGTAAGTGATATGGACGAAGCTTTAGACCGTATGGAAAACATAAAAGTACCTGATAAGTATAAAGACATTCACAAACTTGTATTAGAAGGTGTCACTGATGCAAGAAAAGGTACAAAATTTATATTAGACGCAAAAGATAAAGATGCAAACGAAGTGAGTTTAGCTATTATGAATAGTGTTCCTCATATGTCAGGTATGGATGGAGAACAGTGGAAAGAAGCAACTTACCAATTAGCTAAAGAAGACAAAGAGGGTATGTCTAAGGTAATGGATAAGAAATTACAAGAACTTCAAAAGAAATAAGGTAACTTGCAATTATTCATATAATCATACAAGTAAGCAATGGTATACAAAGAAACTATTAACTTTAGAGATACCTGTTATTGACATAACAGATTCCGAAACAAAACCTTCAAGTTAAAATGAAAGGAGTAACTAGGGGTAAGGGAAGGAACGGAAGTAATATAGTATAATTCCAAAGGGGTGTATGTAATGAAATCAAGAAAACTAGTAGCTTTAGCACTTCCAATCATGTTATTAGGTGGTTGTGCAACTGACAAAGCAGAGACTAAAGTAAAGGATAAAGTAGAGTCTAAAGCTGAAACAAAAGAGAAGTTATCAAAAGACCAGTATCCAATACGTATGGCAAGTTTAGCTTCTGAGTTAATGCAGAAAGTATCAGCTATAACAGAAATGGCTATGGATAAAACGAAAGATGAAAAGACTTTAATAAAAGAAATAGCAAAAGAAGAATCTGATTTACAGGTAATAATTAAGAAATTCGATAAGATTGAACCGCCTAAGGAGTATCAAGACTCCCATAAAGACATCTTAAAAGCGGTTGATTGTTACAGTAAAGCCTATTCAACACAGGTTAAACTTACACAGGGTAAAGGAAAGGTAACAGATAAAGACAAAGAAAAAGCAAAAGAAGCTATGGAACTGATTTATAAAGGTAATGACTATTGGAAGTCAGGGTATCAACCTATTGAAGACTCTACACTAAGTAAGTCAAACGAGATTAAAGATAAATTAGGTATTAAGTCTGACAGTCCTTCAACTTCTACATCTGATAACAGTACTGTTCAAATATCACAAGACGGTAAAGAGTTAATGGGTGAATGGGGTAGTTACAAGGACGGTGTATTTCATAAAGGTATAGACTTCCGACAAGATGAAACATTTACATTCTATGATGATACAGGTAAGTCATCTTTTGAAGACAACCACATGGAAGGTGCATGGCACTATATTCCTGAAGCACAGAAGGTTACAATTATGCCAACAGAGTTTGTAAAAGACGGACAGAAAATTGACGCAAAACAAATGAAAGTAGCAGTAGACTACAAGGTTGAGCATTTGAAAGATGGTTCTTTACGCCTAGTAGACGATAAAGGAACTACGATAGAAGCAGTAAGACGTAAATAATTTATATTAATATCAAAGGGGTATACTGCAATGAAATCTAAAAGACTTATAACGTTAGCACTACCAATCATGTTACTAGGTGGTTGTGCTACAGATAAAGCAGAAACGAAAGCAAAAGATAAAGTGGAGGAGAAAGCAGTAACAAAGGAAAAGATAGCACTAGACAAGTATCCAGACCATATGTATAAGCTAAAAAGTGACTTAGAGTTTGAATTACAGAACTTTAGGGATATATCGGCTAAAACGAAAGATAAGAGTAATGACATCAAAGAATTGAATAAAGAACTGTATGCGAAAGAGATTGAAATACAAGGTATCATTGAAAAGTTCCATAAGATAGAACCACCGAAAGAGTTTGAGAAAGAGCATAAGACAATTCTAAAAGGAGTAGACTATTATAGTGAGTCATTTACACTTTTAGTTAAGTCAGCAAAGAGTAATTCTATAACGAAAGAAACGACACAGAAGTCAAAAGACCTAGTCTTAAAAGGTAATGAGTTAATTCTTGAGGGGTATACACCACTTGCTGATGCAGTAGTAAAAGCAGGGGCGAAGAAATTAGAAGAACAGGAAAAGACTCAAAAACCTGCTGAATTCCCGAAAGACGCTAAAGAGTTTGTAGGTGAATGGGGTCAGTATAGTGGTTCTGAGTTCACTAAGTCCTTAGACTTCAAAGAAGACGGTACATACATTGCATATGATGATGTAAAGAAATTACCATATGAAACTACTCATATGTCAGGTAAATGGACTTACAAAGCAGATACAAAACAAATTTCATTGACAGTTGATGAAATGGTGAAAGACGGTAATAAATTAGATGCTTCAAAAATGAAGGGGACTACTATAGACTATACTGTCGAAATCTTCTATAACGGTTATTTAAACATGGTAGACTCAAATGGTATCAGAGTAGACGCACAAAAACGTAAATAGTAGTGTAAGAGGGTAGTAACAGGTTGCTTGTTTATAGGTAACCTGTTTGAATATAACTATAATTATGCTTAATGTGATTACAGATATTATACAGTTTGAAAATACAAATAAGGTATTATCATTTAGTCTTCTTATTGCTGGAATAGCTTGTTTCATTGCGTCTAACTTTTTTAAAGAGCGTAAAGTATAAAATATTTTATGTATATAAAAATGAGACTTCTATATAATTTTCAATCAAACCTTTTTACAAAATGAAGTGTTCAACCAAACAAAAAGAAACCATTTTGATTAATCTTTTTTCAAAATAGTTTCTTTTGTCTTGGCGTAATATGAGAGTTTGTGAATGCTTTTTGATCAAACTTTATTCCAAACCAACATTTGGATGTCGCTTTTAAATAAAGTCACGGTGTTTATAAAAAAGACGCGATGTTTTGCCCCTTTGGATCTGTTTATCTAAAGGGGTGTTTTTATAGTGAAAAGTGAAAAGAAGATCTGAACTGAAAGGTGGATTAAGGAACTGTTGAGTATCAATAGAGTTACTCCATTAAAGGGCCAGATTGTGGAATATCAACTTGAAGATGATGATATAGCTTTTTTATAAAAAACAAACCTAAATCTGCTGGAGAAAAATCCATTTTTGATCAATCTTTTTTCAAAATGGATTCTTTTTGTCTCTTATCAAATAAGGGTTTGTAAAACATTTCTGATTAAACTTTATTCCAAACCAATAGGGGCTTTTTTAATAAGGGGGATATAAAATTTCACGTATCGGAATGATTCATAAAAGATAAAATACATTCACCATAAAATATTATTGTGCCATATTCAAACAACCCTGTGTACTTCCACAAAAATACTCGTATAAATCCCTTTTCGAACTTTGGCACACTCTATCTTGCATTGTCGAACAAAAAAAACATATTTCCTTCCTAACTTGCATTGATAGTAGAAATAAGCACTAAAAAGGGGGAGTATGTTCGGTTCCTTCAAACCGCTGAAGAAACAAAAAGTTAAATCAAGCAAGGTTCTTTCAAAAAAATCATATAAGGGCAAGCACTAATCATGATGTTGAGCCATTTTAAAAATTCTGTTAACAGTTAATTCAGGAGGTTGTAAGAGATATGAAGTCTGCCGTTTCCCCAAGGTCATTGTCCGGATTCCTTGGTCTTGTTTTTGCTTTCGCGATCCCTTTTTGGGTGGTTGGCGCCATGACGGGAAGCATGAAAGGGCTGCCGATGAATCTCCCAACGAGTGCCTTGATGTTTGTTTGTCCCGCCATCACCGCAGCCATTCTTGTTTACAAACAAGATCGGACGAAAGGCGTAAAGCGGCTGCTGGCTAGAGTGCTCGATTACAAAAGAATTAAGCATAAGATCTGGTATATTCCTATTATTTTTATCATACCGTTAATCGGTCTGCTCTCATATGCAATTCTACGTATGTTAGGGCTCCCACTATCAGGGGTTCAAACTCCATTGCTGGCGCTCCCACTACTCTTTATTTTGTTTTTTATCTCCGCCACGTTTGAGGAACTGGGGTGGATGGGTTATGCGATTGAGCCGATGCAGGAGCGGTGGGGAGCACTTGGGGCAGGCCTGATTTTGGGCTGCGTGTGGGGAATATGGCATGTTATTCCGTTGATCGAGGCCCATCATTCTCCGGCATGGATTGCAGCCTGGTTCCTTGGCACCGTTACAGCAAGGGTCATTATCGTCTGGGTGTATAACAATACGGAAAAAAGCATCTTTGCATCCATCATCATCCACGCGATGCTGAATGTCATTGATTCTTTTTTACCAAGCTATGATGCGAGTTATGTCCCGGGCATAACCGGTGTTGTAACAACCTTTGCGGCGATAATCGTCACATTCCTGTGGGGTTCACGAACACTGGCGCGGTTCAGATACGCGTAACAACGATCTTATTCTGCGTTTGGCCATATCAATATAATGAGGGAAAGCAATCGCTTTCCCTCATTGTTTTAGCAGATGCGTTCCGACCAATCAATGAGTTTCTGATGTTCCTCTCCCCATTGATTCAACAAACCCATCAGCGGGATGAGGCTTTCCCCATATTCGGTCAAAGAGTATTCTACTTTGGGCGGAATTTCGGGGTATATCTCCCGTTTAACCAAACCATTGAGTTCCGCTTTCTTTACCATACCGATTTTTGTTATTCATCATTTGCTTGTAAGCCAATTTATCATTGGTTGCACAGTTAACAGCAGAGACGAAGCATCCGTATTCTGTCTTTTTAGCACTTACGAGTCTCGTCACGACAGAGTCACGGTTTGAGAGATAAACACGCAGCTCTTCAAAGGCCTCAGGTGTATTGCGAATGAAAGAGTAATAGCCGTTTTTTGACCATATCCGCAATAACGAGTGCATCCTTTTTGTCGCTCTTAGAAGGCGTGTTGTCACGGTTTTCTTTGTTCTTTTTCACGAGATGCGGATTGCTTCGAATTGGTGATCCGAGAGCCACTTAGAAAGGTTAAGCCAGTAGTGACCGGTAGGTTCCATCCCGACAATGGCTTTAGTTAGACTGTGTGATGCTTGTAGAGATTGCACCCACCGAAGGAGATTGTGAAATCCTTCTTCATCATTTGAAAAGGAAAGGGGATTCCCATTTTTCTATTAAACTAACGCATGTGATAGTTGAAGATCATGAAGACTGCTTCTGTTAAGTGACAATAAAGTTCTTTAATTTACAATAAAGTCGTTCAAAACATAATAAAGTTGTTTGAAAATTTCAGTCATATGTTATTCAATTAAAGGGCCAGATTGTTGCATAATTGAATATGAAAGTTGTGCCGTTTTACCCGTATTGATATTCTTGTCTTAAAGAGGTGATTTTGTGAAAATTGAAACTAACCGGCTACTGATTAAAACTTTTGAAAAACATCATCTGAATAACGTTTATGAAATTTATAATGATGACTCAACATGTCAATATCTTTTGCATGATAAATGGACCCATGAAGATAAAGGGAGGGAATTTGATAAGAAATTAAATAATAATCAATTAACAAAGGAAAATGCTTTGAGCTTAGCGGTCTTAATGGACACTAAAGTAATTGGCGATCTATCTGTTTGGTACACAGATATGAAAGATACTGTTGAAATTGGTTATACATTTTCAAAATCTGTGTCTGGAAAAGGATATGCAACAGAGGCTGTTATTGCACTAATAAACTATTTATTTGAAGTTGTAAAAGTTCACCGTATTCAAGCGAATCTGGATGCACGAAATATAGCATCAGGAAAATTATGTAGAAGGGTTGGGATGAGGAAAGAAGCTCACTTTATACAAGACTTTTGGAATAAAGATGAGTGGACCGATAGTATTGTATTCGGAATGCTAAAAACTGACTTTAATAAGTTCAACTCCGAAAGAGGGAACTATTAATCGGACAAACATCCTGCATGTAATTAATTCATTATCTTAAGATTTAAATCTAACTTTAATCGAGGAAGAGAGCATTGGCGAAGCCTTATGAAAATCGTTTTCGGTGACAGCCTACTGAATTAAACAAATGATATTCACCAAACGGGCGCTATTGTTGAATAAAACTTAGATTTTTAAACGACTTTATTGTTTTATTTTTAAGTACAGTGAAGTATCTTATATCAAAAATTAAACAACTATCTTTTAACCCCGTCCTAAATTTAGAACGGGGTTATGCTTGTTTTAGGTTTTAACATTTAATAGCTTTATTGTCTTTTTACACCAGGATAGGAATGTATAAAAAAATGAATAGAGTCATAGAAAAAGAAAAAGGCGGATTCTTTGTGAGAGTAGGAATCCGTCTTTTTCTTGCTACCGATAATGAGACGTTATGTTAACTTTACATGAATATCTTATTCATCCAAATTTGTACAAAAACGTCCTTACTAATGGTACAATTAGGATAACGGAGGAATATTATGGGATATCTTAATCAACTTTATGTAATACTGCTTTTTATATTCGGCATGGCAGTATTCTCATTCTTCAAGTCTGATTCACCAAAAACTAAGGATAAAAATCTAATATTCATAATGGGCAGTTTAGGGGTAAATCTATGCACAATTCCAGTGGCTTTTTTTATAGGTGTGATGGCAACAGACTCTCCATATAGTACTGAACTTGATTTTTGGGGAGGATTTCTCTTTATTCAGGCAATACCGCTCCTCATACTACTTGTAGCTTTGATATGGTGGTTTATCCGCAAGGGCAAAGAAAAAATCGACACATAGAATTTTAAAATGACTTCCGCTAACGAATTTTACGTCAACTAGCACCTCTTTCGGGGAGCTAGTTGTATTTTTACAGTAGCAAAGATGAGATTTCACTTTTAAAAACGGTCTTAGCGTATGCTTTCGTTAAAATGTGGGCGGAACCCCATCGCTATCAAGCTAAGATTTTTAATTACCCCCAGAACGAATTTTTTTTGTATGTTGATTCTTTTAGGGTAATTCTCAACTCTTAAGCTGATGTATGTGGGGGGGTCGCCCCAAATACATCAGCCTAAAAAATTAAATATCTTATTTATTAAGTTAAGAGAAATTCTATCCGTATAGGAGGAGGGAGTATTTAAGTCTTTTTTCGAATGTTATTCATGTTAATCGTATTCCCTCGAATGCACTTGTTACTAAGTGATGTACATAGGAATCATCCAGCTTTTCACCGGTTACTAGCAACCGATAGAAAATTGGTCCGTAAATGAGATCAATGTTTAATTCAACATCGAGGTTTTCTCTCAATTCTCCTCTTTGGATTCCCTTCTCTAGAAGTTGCTTTGCTTGCAGTCGACGGGGCTAGAAATATCGAGTACGATATTCCTCTGCCAATTTTGAATCAAATTGTCCTTCGCCTACTTTACATATAGGAGCTGAAGCTACTCTAGTAAAATAGGAGAGTGCTATAAAAACCCCTCTTCCATTTTCTGATAAAAATTACAAATTGGAGGATCGGCGTCACTTGGGACAGTCGGAGGATCTTTAGAAGTTGGAAAAATCTGAATAAAATTCCATGCACCATTTGGTCCTGGTGTAGGTTTATGGGGATTTGGTGGGGAATTTGCTATTAAAGAATAAAGGAGAAAATTGGTATGACTAAGAAAGTGGAAATTTTAAAATATTTTATGGTTATATTAGCTTGCATTGCAATTTTCGGTACAGTTTTACCTAATGCATTAGATCCAAATGAATCATTAGCAGGGAAAATTTCAGTTGCAACCTTCGGTACAATTGGAGCTTGTTTACTATTCTCTATTATTTATTTTATTGTAAAAAAAGCTATTTTAAGAAGGGGGAAATAAGATGGGACAAAATTTAGAGTTAGAATTACTTCCAATAGGTTCTGTTGTAATGTTTAAAGATTGAGAACATCCATTAATGGTTTATGGAAGAAGACAGATGGATTCTAAAACAAAGAAAACATGGGATTATGTATGTTGTTATTTTCCTCATGGTAATATTTCTTCGGAGTACAATTTCTTTTTGAATCATGAAGATATCTCTAGTGTTTTACATCTTGGTTTTATTAATGAAACAGAATTAGAGTTTCAAAATTATTTAAAAAAGAAATTGAAGAAAAGCAGTGATTCTTTTAAGTTGTTGGTGTTTTTGAAATAGTTAAAGGATTAATTTTAATACAAATATACTTAAAGAAAGGGGAATCTTTATGAAATTACTACGTTTATTTCTGATTCTCACTCTTGTTGTATTGTTAAGCGCATGCAATACAGCAACAAAAGTCACAAAGGTTCAAAAAAATGGCGAAACGACTTTAAAAATTGGTTCCCTGCAAGGGTATTACGATGTGCAAACGCTTAAAGCTGAAAAAGGAAATGTGGAAATCCCTTATGAAGCAGCGGTTGAAGAAGGTACGATTTTATTGCAAGTTACAAAAGATGATAAGGTTATTTATGAAGAAGCAGTCACTTCTCAAAAAGAAGGTTTGCTTTCTTTTGAAGCGCCAAAATCCGGATCATATGATTTAATTGTACGTGTGAAGGGTGAAGAAGAGAAAGCAAAAGAAATTCAAATACATACTAAGCTATGAAAAAACGGCAAGTGGAGTGCACCCGCTTGCCGTTTCCATTTTCAGTTGGTTCTGTCACAACATATGCTCATCAATTTAAGAAGTGATTCGCTGAGTCCTGGCGTTTATTCCGCGAAAGTTCCTTGACGATGAGGGTTTGGAGGCCCGTGGAATAAAAAGCGAGGACGGATTCCCGGACAGGACAAAAACTAATGTCTTCGCCAAGATTCGTGGTTCTACTGTTAGGAAAAGGCGAATAAGAGTGAAGCATACATAGAATAAGGGAATGCAGTATATATCAGTTTACAAGCATTCCCTAACTATAATTATGTTATTTTTCTTTATACTGATTATATGTGATTAAATATAGAAATTATCTAGTATATTATCTTTTTCTTCTTTATTGATTCCAATATATTTAAGAGTAATTTGTGGAGTGCTATGATTTAGTATTTCTTGTAACATATCAACATCTTTTGTTTGTTTATAGAACCAATATCCGAAGGTTTTGCGCATGGTGTGGGTACCAATGGACTCTATGCCGGAAAAATCTCCAGCTTTTTGCAATTGTCGATATGCTTGAATCTTACTAATGGGTTTGTCTCCTTTTCGAGAAGGGAATAACCAGGTACTTTCTAATATTTGGGCATACAAAAAAATTTCATCAAAAATAGAAGTTAAGTTAATCATTCGTTCTTTCTTCGTTTTTCCTTCTTTTATTTTGAATTCTTTTCTCTTTTTTTGTTTTAGTTTTACTATGGTTTGTGTCTCTAGTTGGAGTAAATCACTTACACGCAATCCTGTATGAATACCAATCAGAAAGAGGATATAGTCTCGTTCGGAACAATGACGTTTAAGGGCCCATTTCATATCTTTGATTTGTTCTTTGATACGGATGGGTTGGACATCAATGAGATGTGATTTTTTGTTCATGGATTTCACAACTCTTTATTTAAAGTGTTTTGAATGTATACTTTTATTTTGTATTTTGAAGATATCAGGGTAATTGGGATGAAGTCAGTATTTAGTAGGAGATGAATGTAAACTAATTATTAAAAGTTTACTTTCGGGTGTTTTTGATAAATATGGATTTGAAGGTGTTGCATAAGAATTACCTGACCCTATTAGGCGGTGATTGGTAGAATATGGCCAAAATGCTAAACTTATTAAGTGAGAGAGGAGAACTCATTAAATGATTAAGCCTTTATATGTAGAAAATATTATAGTAGGTGTAAAATATAAAAATAAGTTCAATTGGTATATAACTGAACCGGATTTATCATTTTAGCCAAGAAGACTCCTTCCTCAAGGAACGTGAAGGGTCGCAGCCCAGTGAGTAGGTGGGAGATGAATTGGCTTCGGACA
>NZ_JAKUHD010000034.1:0-25226 GCF_022664325.1 Bacillus cereus group sp. BfR-BA-01310
AGCAAGTATAAGTATGCAAAATAAAAGCTCTTCATTTGCAAAAGCAAACAAAGAGCAAAGTCATGAGTGACCGTCTAGGAAAGAAATTGGCGGATTTCTTTCCCATATATTTTAACATATAAAAAGTTATACAGAAAAGGGGCATGTAGAATGAGAGAAGGTCGTATTTCCTTTCAGCAAAGGTGTAAAGAAATTCTTGTTATGATCGTCAGTTTTTGGATCATTATGTTTCTTGTGTATGGTGAAAGCCTGTTACAATAGTTAAGAATAACTTGGGTACAAATTGATAATGAGATGGGGAAAGATGCTAGATGAAAGCAACCGGAGTGACTAGAAAAGTAGATGAATTAGGGCGTGTAGTAATACCAAAAGAACTTAGAAATACGATTGGTATTAAAGAAAAATCACCATTAGAGATTTTTGTAGAAGGTGAAGACATTGTTTTACAGAAATATCAGCCTGGTGGTGTTTGTGCATTAACAGGAGAAGTGTCAAATCGTAACATATCATTAGCAAATGGTAAGATAGCATTAAGTCCAGAAGGTGCAGAGTTATTAATAAAAGAAATAGAACAATACCTTAAAAAATAAGAGGCTCCTTTCAAGGGGCTTTTTTAGACTTAATATTATAATTTCACGTATCGTAATATTTAATAAAAAACAAAATCAATAGTCTACATTTATTTTTTATGCCTGGGATAGCACGCACATTTTAACATTTTTATACGCTAAGGGATTCTCAAAACTCCATAACACGAGTTGAATTGAGAATTTGATTTAAAGATGAGTTTTGAGACACTATTTAAGCTCTTTTCAGCACCTTTTACATTGAAGTGCATTTGTCTCAAATACCTACTGGTGATATCGCTTAGAGTAGTAAAATCAACGTTTTCTCATGTCTAACTTTGCTTAGCGTATATTTTCGTTAAAATGTTGGCGGTACGCCTAATAGGAGTTTTATTAGCGACAAGAGTTTGTATCATTTCTATTTCCTTGTCTTTTAGTTTTTCTGGTCTACCGCCAAATCGCCCCCTTGCTCGTGCAGCAACTCTACCAGCTTCCGTTCGTTCACGAATCAAGTTACGTTCAAATTCCGCAAAGGAAGCAAACAAATGAAACATTAGTTGACCAGTAGCACTTGAACGATCCATTGTAATATTTTCATGAACACTATAAAAACCAATCCCTCGTTCATTCAATTCATTAACAGTCTTACGACCTAAGCCATCCAATCGCCAAACTACCAAAGAATCACCAGGGCGTACATATTGAAGCGCCTCCTCTAAACCTGGTCTTTTATCTTTAACCCCACTCAATTTATCTTGAAATATTTTATCACATCCATAAGATTTCAAAGCATCAATTTGTAAGTCTAAATTTTGATCAATTGTAGATACTCGAACATATCCAACCTTCATTCCTTTTTCTTTCCTTTTGTTCAATAACTTAATTCTATATATTTATCTGAACATACATAAGTTGTCGTTTGGTAACGCCCTCTTTGTTAAGGAATGAAAGAGATCAAAATTCATTTACGATATTGAGAAGTTCAAAAGAAGTCTTATTTTTTTGTAATTTCATGAAAGACTTTTGTAACATTTATGCAAGAAATTTGAAAGGTATTTAAATTATGATGAACTTCCGGAACATTACATTCAGTTTAATAAGTAGAAAAAAACACAAATATAAAGTGAGGAATGACGTTATGAATGAAAAGTATAAAAAAAGGATCCCAAAAGTCCTCCCTGTAGGAATTGCAATGGGGATTTTATTCAGTGCTAGCCCATTAGCAAGTCCATTAACGGAAAATAAGGTGCAAGCAGATGTTGATACGTTTGGAACAATTGTTACAACATTTGGAAAAATATATGATGCGTTTCTTGCAGAGCCATTTGGAAAATGGTTAGAAAAAATAGATGCACAAAACAGTTATGCCGCTCGTCTTGAAAATGTTGCTTACAAAGCCCCTACTTTTAAAAAGGGTGAATTTGGTATTAGTACATTTGATTACTATAAAAATAAAGATTTTAGCAAGAAGGTTAAAATTGCTTATGTAAATGGGAAAGTTGAATATAAAACAATCAAACATGGAGAACAAATTCGTATTAAGGATGCTGGTACAATCGTAGACTTAAATCCTGATGAACCAGATCTATCTAAACATGATACTTTGTATATTACACAAAAACAATTAGATGAAGGAAATACGGGTGTTTCACTTACGAATTTTAAAACCTATTATCTAAAAAGCGACAATAGCGGTGGTAAAAATGTTTTAGCGGATAGATTTGAACGACAAGAATTCCCAGGATATTATCTTTCTTCTGGTGTGCGTGATCTTCGTTATGTAAACGAAGATCTATTCAGTAAATTACCAGAAGATAAACGAATGCTAGCAACAATTACTTCACAGCCGGTAAGTAAAGAAGAAATGGTTGATTCTGCACAAAATAATCAATCAGTTCGCGAAGATATGCAGAAACGTATACTCGATATCCTCACAGAACGTAAAGCAGGGGAATATTCAACTATTTCTACAAAAATTATAAATGATGGCTTGAACTTACAAGCAGGGGATTATATTCATGAAGAAGGTAATTGGGACCCAAATGGAGGGACTGATTTTACAATTACGCCGGTTAAAAAAGGATCTGATAAGGTCTTTATAACATCTGTCTTTAATGGAAACGTAAGGTATCTTACATCTAAAAAATTAGGAGATCGCAGTCAGTGGGTTTATACTCAGTCAGAAAATATTGGTTCTGATGAAATATGGACTCTTGTTAATCGAGAAAATGGGCAGTTTTCTTTACAAAATAATAAAGGGGAATATATATACGTTCCTAGAAGTGGTAGAAGTGCACCAGCGTGGACTACTACCGATATTAATACAGCTGGAAAATTCACAGCTCGCACGTCAAGAGATAAATGGAATCATTGGTTGATTGATTGGTATCCAGGTAAAGAAAATGAGAGAAAGAACTATGAAAGTATAACAGTAGAAGATGGACGTGCATACGATTCCTCTGGAGATTTGATAGAGAACAGTTGGATAAAACAAAGCTATAATTATCTTTATGCAGGTTCTGACGGGGTATTATTAAAAGGTTGGCAGGAAATTGATGGTAAGACGTATCATTTTAGTGAAGATGGTATCCGAGCCTCAGCAGGTGGAAAAAAGATTGATGGTAAGTTCTACAGCTTCGATGATGACTGTGCTTTACAACGATCAAAATGGATAGAAGGTTCTGACGGCGGCCGATTCTATGTTGATGCATCTGGAGTAATTATTGAAGAAGGTCTACAAGAAATCGATGGTGAACTTTATTATTTCCAAGATTACAAGGTTACTACAAATCAACTCAGTCTAAAAAATCCAGATATGATTCTTCAATTTTCTGACAAAGGTGTACTAGAGAGAGTTATAAAATCACTAGGTACTCCTGACACGATTACTATTGATGGAAAACAAGTAGTATTTGAGCGCGATGGTTCAATTAGAAAACCAGGATTGACTAGTAAAAAGAAAACGATTCCTCTCTACCCTGGTGACACGGAGAAAGATGTAATCTACTATTATAGTTTAGAAGATGGCACTACTTATACTGGTTGGAAAATAATTGATGGAAAAAAATATTATTTCAAAGATGGGAAAAATATCATTTTCGATGCTAATGAAACCATTGATGGGAAAAAATATTACTTTAATCAAAATGGAGAAGTTTTACCTACAGGATGGGGTGACGATGGTGGTGAATATGGTAAATACTATCTGAACGATAAAGGTGAAAGGGTAGGCGGTCTTCAAGAAATAGATGGAACATTATATTACTTCGCCGACAAAGGTGAATATTTAAGTTATGGAACATTGTGGCCTAATTGGTATGGTAAGTATTACACTGATGAAAACGGTGCAACTAAGCGAAACTTCAAGGGGTACACAGGTATTACAAGTTCTGCTAATGGTGGTAAGCCGCGGGAGGAGTATATTGAAACTGACGACACGGGACGTATTACTGTTAAAGAATGGAGAAACGTATAGCTTTATCTCTTATAAAGAGTGAAGTTCTATGTGTGAAAACGGGTCATATTATGGAATTTATGTCCATCATATGACCCGTTTTATTTATATATATTTCCCTGAGGTGTAACAAAATGAAATTAATACATATAAGATTATCTCTCATACAATTATTTCTTTTAATACTGAACCTATTTATATTTTCTTCAGCTCTGCCACTTTTTCCTTGGTTTATTGAAAGTGTTTTTGGTTGGTTAGGTATCTTAGCCACCAGTCCTTTCTTGTTAATGATAGGTAGAATCATGCCCCAACTAAAAGACAGTAATGAATTTTGCATAACAAGAACAAGAAAAGTGGTTCCTTTTATTGCATCTATTGTTTCACTATATATTATGTTATCACCTACCACGGAATTATCGATTGTGATAGCTCTTACAGTGAATGGTCTAATGGCAATCATCACAATTGCATGTTTGTTGCAAGATTTCCTTAGATTTGTTTTCAGCAGGCAAAAAATACAGAGAATTGCAACGTAAAGTGCAGAGGTCAGCAACTTGACATGGAGCCTCTGAGGGCATGACTCGTCCGCCAAGAACCCAGCTGTATCAAGGGCTGGATCGCCAACCAAGGCTATCATGCCCTCTTCTCCAAGTAAAGTTGCATGCAGGAAACTTCGCTGCAATTCTCTGCACTTTTATTTTGCAAAAAACACTTAGATTGAATAAAAAATATAAGTTCATAAGGTTTATGAGTTAATATTCTAAGTAGCCTGTTGTTAAAATACTTTATCTTTCTCACTTGTAAAAACACATAATGAAATGAGAAAGATAAAGTGTTTTTTAATATATGTGTCTACAACAAGAAACAAAGGCTTTTGTAGATAGCTTGTTTGTTTTACTAACCTTACAGAAATGTCATTGTTATGTAAGGTTAGTAGATAGTTGATTTAGCGTTTAAATGTAATAATAAAATCATGAAATATGATAATGAATTTTTAAAAATGATAAGAAAGTGTTGTTCGTAGTTGTAACAATAACTATAAAATGATTGAAAAAATTCAATATATACATAATAAATGGAGGTAAATATAATGGCTTTAAAATTATTCGGTATTGTTTTTGGATTGGTATTAATCTTATGGGGCGTATATAGAATGAAAAAAGATGATGCATTCGTAGGAAAAACTCAAACAAGAAAAAATATTTTCAATTTGTTTATTTTTGGAGAGGCTTCTGGACTAGGACAATTATTAGGTGGAATTCTGATTGTTATTTTAGTAATCGTATCCTTTATAATTAAATAATTCTCAAATAAGAGGAGCTAATACCTATAGTTTAGCTCCTTTTGTTGTGATAAAGTCTTTAAGCAAGAACTTAAATTTTTTTAGAAATAGATCTATTCTATAGAAGAATAGATGATGCTGGTTATTAATAAATTGCTTAATAACCATTTCGTTTTAATGAGCGATAAATGGTGGTTCTATCCACATTTAAATCATACTTATTAAATATTTAATAAGTATAAAATTCTTTGAAATACAAAAGTATTCCTTCTTTTACCCGATTATTCATTTTGCTGTAAGTGTCTATTTGTGCTAAATTAACCTTTGTAATAGAATCTATAAAGCTATGTAGTAGATTAAAATAGAAAAATATGCAAAATATGAAAAACAAATATAATTTTCCTATCTCACTTATAGAATTTGAGTTGTAACTTTTCTGTAACGATTTTTTCACACATATAAATTATACTCTTTCATGTGTGAAATTCTAAGAGAAGTGAAAATTTACACCATATACTCAATGAGGCAGTTTGGCAGTTAACGCCAAAGGCAGATGAAAAAAAGATTCATATAGTTGCATTATAAAAGCAACTATATGAATAATTGATTTTAACTTATATATATATAGATTTTAAACGATAAGGGGTTTAATAGAATGAGAAATGTATTTAATGTAAAAAGCATTATAGTTACAATAGTGGCTATTATTGCAATCGCAATTGGGTATTTTATGTTGCAATCAATTATTTCACCGGCTAGAGCAGTAGCCAATCAAGTAAATGCGGTACAGCTTGTAGGTGAACAGTCGAAAGTGGAGATGAATAAGGCTGAACCAGTTCAATTTAATGGTCAAATGAGGAAAATTGCCTATCTTACATTTGATGATGGGCCAGGAAAATATACAGCTGAATTGTTAAATATATTAAAACAAAATGATGCGAAAGCAACATTTTTCTTAATTGGTGCAAATGTAAAGCAGTATCCTGATTTAGTAAAACGTGAAAAAGCAGAAGGGCACTATGTAGGTATGCATAGTATGACACACAATTTCAAGAAGTTATATACAAATGGCGAGTATGTCAATGAAATGAAAGAAGATCAGGGGTTAATAGCAAATATTATTGGTGAATCTCCAAAACTAACACGTCCTCCATATGGTTCTATGCCGGGTTTAAATGAAGCACTTCGTAATAAGGTTGTAGAAAGTGGTTTAAGAGTTTGGGATTGGACGATAGATACTGAAGACTGGACATATGGTAAAATGCCGGTGGATGCTGCAGCAGCAAAAATTGCTGAAAGTGTAATTACAGGTGCAACAAATCCCAAAGAGGTTATTTTAATGCATGATATTCATCCACAATCTGTTGCAGCAGTACCAGCAATTATAAAAGGGTTAAAAGAAAAAGGATATGAATTTGAAGCGTATCACGAAGAGGATCACTTCTCATTGAACTTCTGGCATGACAAACGTATGTAACATAGGAGGAAAAGAAGTTGAGTTATAGAAAAGTAGCATTAGTTGGAGTACTATCAGTAGGATTATTATCAGGTTGTTTTGGTGAAAAACCAGAAGAAAATCTATTTGTTGCATTTGAAAATGCGGCTAAACAAGAGAAATCGTTGTTTGAAGATGCGAAAAAATTAGAGACCCTAGAAAAACAAGGACAAGAACTATATACTCAAATTATAAAAGAGGGAAAAGAGCATAATGAAGCTGTTGTACAAAAACTAGATCAAGTAGTTGCAAATGTAGCAGAGCGTGAAAAAGTATTAAAGAGTGAAAAAGATGCATTAGAGGAAGCACAGAAAGAAACGAAATCGGTTCAAAGTAATGTAGAGAAAATTGAAGATAAGCAAATACAAAAACAAGCGAAAAAAGTAGAAGAAGCTTATAAAAATCGTTATGATGCTTTTCAAAAAATGAATGAAAACTATGTGAAATCAATGGCGATTGAAAAAGAGCTGTATGCAAAGTTAAAAGTAAAAGAAACAAAATTAAAAGAAATCAGTGAGAAAGTGAAAGAGGTAAATAAATTAACGGAAGAAATACAAAAAGAAAAAGAGAAATTTAATGGATATACAAAAGAGTATAACGAAGGAAAACTAGCATTCTATAAAGATGCGAAAATTAAGGTTAAGGAACAAAAATAAAGTACAATATATTTTTGGTTCTGGTGCAAATACTTAGGAAAGACATAAAGATGCGAAAAGTTTCCTAGTGGACTCTAGTCTTAAGCAGCAATCCCAAATAGTTGATGAATGAACTTCACTTGTTTTACTGGTTTTCATTTTATCTTTGCACCAGAACCGTTTTTGGATTGGTATTAATCTTATGGGGCGTATATAGACTGAAAAAAGATGATGCATTCGTAGGAAAAAACCAAACAAGAAAAAATCTTTTCAATTTGTTGATTCTTGGAGAGGCCTCTGGATTAGGACAATTCTTAGGTGGAATTCTGCTTGTTATTTTATCAATCGTAGCCCTTATAATTAAATAATTTGCAAATAAAAGGAGCTGAAATCTATGATTTAGCTCCTTTTGTTGTGATAAGGTCTTTAAGGAAGAACTTAAATTTTTTTAGAAATAAATATATTCTATAGAAGTATAGATGCCAATCGTTATCAATGAATTGCCTAATAACCATTTCGTTTTAATGTGCGATAAATAGTAGTTCTGTCAACATTTAGAAAATCAGCAATCTCCTGTTTTGTTTTTCCCTGATCAAGTAACTCAAGTATCAAATCAGTTTTAGACTTATTGATTTTAGGAGTTCTTCCCAGTTTCCCGCCATTTTCTACATATTTCATACGGCCAGCCTGTGTTCGCTCCAGTATATAGTTTCGTTCAATATCAGCAAATAAAGATAAGATTGTAACCATTACTTTCGTAGTCATGTCATCTTTCTTCCGCGTATCAATGTTATCATTAATAGTAATGACTCCAATATCATTTTTGATCAGTTTTTCATGAGTACGGATCATATCAGAAAGATTTCTTCCTAAACGATCTAATTTATAGACAATAAGCGTGTCACCTGGATGTAGTTGTTGCATAAGAATTTGGAATTGTTCTCTCTCCATATTTTTTCCGCTTTGCTTTTCTTCAAAAATACAGTCTTCCAATAATTCAATTTTGTTAACTTCACAATATGTAAGTATTTCTTGCTTCTGAAATGTATAGTCTTGTTGTGGAGTGGACACTCGAATATATGCGTAATTCATTTTTTGTTCTCCTAACGTTGCATAAATCTATTTTTCTATTTCGCTACAAATATTGTATCATTTTCGAGATTTAATTTGCAACATAATATATGCAACGTTGTGGCGCTATAAAAATCAACCCCAAGATAAGTGTTGCATATATGTTAATTTTTGCAACGCCTAATTTGGTCTATTTTACCCTTAGCGTACAGGGTATTGACTTAAATGTGTCTAAAATGTGTCGTAACGTACAATTTTCTTTTTTCGATAAGGTGAGCCCTATTTGGTGAAAGCTTGCTACAATAGAACCAAGTCGAATGTGGAATACCCTTAGGCAGCTCTCGTAGATTTATGATCTATGGGGGCTTTTTTAATAAAGAAAGTAAAATTTCACATATCGTATTGCTTAATAAAAATCAGAGTCCCCAATCAATAATCTACATTTAATTTTA
Organism: Bacillus cereus group sp. BfR-BA-01310; assembly: GCF_022664325.1. Lineage (NCBI taxonomy): Bacteria > Bacillati > Bacillota > Bacilli > Caryophanales > Bacillaceae > Bacillus > Bacillus cereus group sp. BfR-BA-01310. The sequence goes on from NZ_JAKUHD010000034.1 coordinate 8,956, forward strand.
TGTTGAATTTTCTTTCCATCTTTCCTCAACAACATTATAAAACAATATTTGGTTTGGTAACAATATGAACTGGAAATGGATCATATTTATTTGGTAAGATGGGCTAGGTAGTTGAACAAACAGCAATTTGGCAAATTAAATACTAACTGTGATGGAAGTCTAATGTATTATTTATCCCTTTTGGGGGATTTGTACGATAAGTATTATTTTTTGGGAGAGTGAACAGATGAAAGCAGAAAAAATATTAATTGTAGAAGATGAGCCAACTATTTCAGATTTAATAAACCTAAATTTGAAAATGGTAAATTATGAAACCACCCAGGTTTACAATGGAAGAAACGCTTTAGAATTAATAGAAACGGAACAATTTGATTTAATACTTTTAGACGTTATGCTTCCAGAAATAGACGGGTTTAGCATACTAGATAAAATAAAGCATAAGGACATACCTGTAATTTTTTTATCAGCCAAATCATCCATTACGGATAAGGTTAAGGGTCTTAAAATGGGAGCAGATGATTATATAGGAAAACCCTTTGAGTCTATAGAACTTTTAGCAAGAGTTGAAACAGTTTTAAGACGTTACAATAAAAAAAATAACGCCATACGTTTCGGGAATTTAGAAATATATATAGAAGAAATGATTGTGAAAAAAGATGGCAATAGTATTGATTTAACTCTAAAAGAATTTGAGCTGTTATGTCTTTTAATACAAAATAAAGGAATTGCTTTATCTAGGGAAAGAATTTTAGAAAAGATTTGGGGATATGATTACCTAGGAGAAACTAGAACTGTGGATATGCATATTCAAAGGATTAGAAAAAAACTTGATTTAGATGAGAAAATTAGAACGGTTCATAAGGTCGGGTACAGATGGGAGACTTAAATGAAATTTTGGCATAAAATATCCATATATTCATCATTGTTATTTTTAGTAATATTTAATTTCGGCGCTGTTTGCTTAATACAAAATAGTCATAACTTAAGCTTAAAAAGAGAGATTGATAGGTCATTAGATGAACATAGAAATATTTCGACAGGAATTAGTTATTATAATATGATTTCAAATAATTACTTATATTTTGGATCTGAAAATAGAGTTAGCGCTGATTATAAAGAAGTTATAAAAAAATATTTAGAAAAATTAAATTCAAAGAATAATTATTTAGAGATAGTAGACAAAAATAATGATGTAGTTTTTAGTAACCTAGATTTTAAGGTTTCACAAGATAGAGAAGAGTTAACAAATGCATCTCACGATAAAAGACAATACATTATAAGAGATGTAGAAAATAAAACATTATTATTTGTAACTAGTTTAATAAATATAAATGGAGAAGATTTGAAGTTTTCATATGTTCGTGATGTAACATATATTTATGAAGATAAAAAAGAACAATATAATTTTTATATTCGATTATCAATAAGTATAACTATAATTTTAGCTATTGGCATGTATATGTTAAGTAGGTATATTACAAGGCCTATAGAGAAGCTAATAAATATAACCCAAATAGTATCAAGGGGGAATTACTCAAAAAGAGTAGAGATTGATTCTAAAGATGAAATAGGTATTTTAGCAGAAAATTTTAATGAAATGGCAGCTGCTGTTGAACAAAAAATCAGTGAACTAGAAATGAAAGCTGCAGAAAAACAAAGGTTCATAGATAATTTAACTCATGAATTAAAAACACCCTTAACTTCCATAATTGGCTATGCAGATTTTCTTCGCTTAACTGCATATAATGAACAAATATTTCTAGAAGGGCTAAACCATATATTTAAAGAAGGAAAAAGATTAGAGGAATTATCAGGGAAAATGATGGATTTAATGTTGCTTGAAAGAGAAAAATTTAAAATGAAAAAAGAAAATATAGGAGATATATTATTTGATATAAAAGATATATTAAAGCCCAGATTAGAGAGTAAAAGTATCCACTTGATGATTAGTGGTGAAGATTATGAGGTAGTTGTCGAAAGCGATTTAATTAGAAATTTCATTTGTAATTTTATTGATAATTCTATTAAGGCTTCAAAAGAAGGTAGCAATATATATTTACATGTATATAAAAATAAAGAAAATAAAACTATGCTTGAAATAAAAGATGAAGGTATAGGAATTTCAGAAGAAGATTTACCTAAAGTGTTTGAAGCCTTTTATATGGCTGATAAATCAAGAACTAGAGCTAATAATGGAGTTGGATTAGGACTTACAATATGTTCTGAAATAGCAAAAATCCATGAAATTGAATTAGAAATGGAAAGCCAACTAAATAAGGGTACAATTATAAGAATAACATTTACCTTGAATTCGTAATGAAAGTTCCTGGCATTTTGTTTGCTGCCTTATGATTTTACAACTATGTTACAATTCGTAGATTATTTCTATAAGGGTAGGATGTATTATTCTAACTGTAGCAAACAAATTAAAGGAGGAAAAATTTCATGAAGAAAAAAGGAATCATTGCATTAGGTTTAATTGGAGCATTAAGTATTAGTGGTGGTGCTTTAACTTTTGCACAAGTATCAAAAAATACAGTACAAAAAAACGAAGTAATGACGGAGTCAAGTACTACACAAGTAAGTGAGCAAGGTGAAACCTATAAAAAAGTAGCACTAGATGCTTTTACAAAGTATTTTAATCTAGATGTAATAGAGAATAGTAAAGGTTTAAAATTTGAGGCAACAGATATTCCAGAGTCGCAAACTATTGCTGTAGCGTGGCTCGATAAAAGTAGGACTATGGTATATGATGCTATAATAGATAAAAAAACTAATAGGATACTACGCTTAGCAAGTTTTCCAGAGGATCCTAAAAATAAAGATTATCAAAACTTTTCTTATGATTCAGCGAAAGATATAGCAAATAAATTTGTTACAGATAATAATTTATTCAATAATGCAGATTATGAGTTTGTAGAGAAGGAAAGCATTGAGGAAAATGCAAAGTCGGGTAAAAAAGCTGACGGATATGTTTTCTATTATAACTGCAATGGAGAAGAATGGACATTAGTTGTCAATAAAGATCTCCAGAAAGTAGAGCAATTTCAGATCTTCCCTGCAGGAGAGCGCGGAGTGGGATTGGGCTAAAAGTAGATTTTCATTATGTTATAAAGAGGATGGAAGGTATTGTAATAATTTCAATTTTGGTAATGCACAGTTCAATATTCCCCAAGTTGGAGTATTGTGACAGTCCAAAACCTTCAAGACCTGACGGGCACCACCATGTGTAAAAAATGCACTTGGCCTGTGAATCTCTATGTTCCCTACTGGAACTGCGGGTCACAGGCCTTATTTTTTGGTAGGGTACACTCTATCTTAAACCGACTTATTCATGATCACATACCCGACGGTCGTCCGTTATATATGAGGTATGCCATAACTTTTTGTAAACATCTGTATAAGTTACTTTCAGCTGTTCTCTAGTTGCTTGTTTTCTTCCTTCAATTTTTTGTTCTTCCTTTTTAGAGGTAGTCATAGAAGTTAAAGTGGATTTATTATCTTGGATAGCTGTTGGGTTCATCATAATCAGATTTGTTATTCTTGCTTTTATAACAAGAAATGTGAAAAGTAAGATCCCTCAAAGTTCAGCTATCCAATCCATAGTTTGGAGGATAGTGGGAACCTCAGCTTTTTGGATGGTGAGTATCTTCTTTATTGTATGGTGGTTACTTCCTAGATTTTGTGAAGAACTGCACTTAAACAAACGGCAAGATTGTGGAGCAACATAAGTAGGAAATGATCAAACTTTTTTATAAAAGAATGAGTCAATAAAAAATAATTAGAGCATGTTTTAATACATCTTTTTTACAAAATACACTTTTTTCTATATTCGTTTATCAAGGTTATTAGTAGCAATTTGATCAAATATTATTTTAAAGCAACACGTAGCTTCTTGTTTTAGTTTTGTAAGTGGCTCAAAAAAGAAGGAATCGTTGCAGCCCCCTCCCCTTAACGTAGGAAAATAGGTTTTCTAACTTCCAAAAAATATCTTGGAGTGGATTTTATGTCATTTGGTTGACAGGACCCCATGTATGATTGAAAAAATAGAGGTGAGTGCTATGAAAAAGTTATATAGCGGAAATGGGATATTAATAGTTATAACGATTATTCTATTAATTACATGTATTATCTTTGTGTGTAATCCACTTGTTTTCTCAAATTCTATAAAAAGCTTTTAAAAGAATTAGGATATATAAACCCAACCTAAGAGTAAAGTGTTTTGGATTAGTTCAATCAATAAAGGTAATGGGTATATGATAGAAAGCTACAAGACAATCGGAGGTTACTTTACGCTTATTCCTAAAACCGGTCCTTGGAGCCCTTATAGCTCATTAATTGAATTCTATCTTATGTTAATAATGTGATGGACTAAAGCAGCAACCCTGTGGTTACCCCATATAAACGAAAAAACTCTTAAAATATTTGATATCTTTAAAAATGAGCACACCCACTTTATACTTCTTTTTCAAATAACTAAATTTATAATGGAAAAATAAATTATAAGAAAGGACTGGAATTACCCAGATTTATGAAAAAAATATTTATTATTTCAGCCGCTATGATTGGAATCGGTATCACATCCTTCGCTTATTTTGGTTCGAAATCTCCTCTACACAATGAAGTGAAAGGTGTTGAAACACAAAAACATGATGAACATCCAAAAGAAGAGATTCCCGCCTTTCCGAAAGCAGCAGATACAGCAAAAAATATAGGTGGGAACTTTCTTCTTGTTACAAATCCAGATTCACCCCTTGTATTGGTAAATAAACATCGTAAATTACCAGATGGCTATATACCAAAAGATTTAACTAAACCAAACGTTCCATTTACATCTCCAAAAGATAAAGAAAAAACATTACTTTGTAAAGATGTTGCCACTGCTCTTGAAAAAATGTTCCAATCTGCAAAAGAGCAAGGTCTAGAGCTTACAGCTGTATCAGGTTATCGTTCATATAAACGACAACAATCCTTACATAATACGTATATCAAACGTCAAGGGAAAGCCAAGGCTGATTCAGTTAGTGCAGTTCCTGGAACGAGTGAACATCAAGCAGGACTTACAATGGATATTAGTTCAGAATCTGCAGAATATAAATTAGATCCTATCTTTGGAGAAACAGAAGAAGGAAAGTGGGTAGCAGCACACGCCCATGAATTTGGCTTCGTTATTCGTTATTTAGAGGATAAGACAGATACGACAGAATATGCATATGAACCATGGCATCTTCGCTACGTTGGCAATCCATATGCTACATACTTATATCAAAATCACCTAACATTAGAAGAAGCAATGGGTGAAAAAAAATAAGTGAATCATAAAATATACCCTATAAAATAGACACATTAAAACAAGTCTATTCTATAGGGTATTTCTTGTATAAGGGGTCCCGCTCCATCGCTATCAACTTAAGAAATTGATTGTTCCCCAAAACGAAAAAAATGAGCCGAATTCTCATAAATAACTGTAAAAAGGTAAAATTCTCGTTATGGGAGTGTCTTAAAATCTTAGCTTGATGAGCAGGGGGTATCGCCAGCATTTTTGAAAAAACCCACGCTAAGAGCATGCAAGATTTAATACAGTTTTTTGGTTGATCCAACAACAAACGAGAAACCTAAAACCGCGCCATAATAGGAATGTATAAAAAAATGCATAGGTCCATAGAACGAAAAAAGGAGGTTCCCTTGAGAGAGTAGGGTTCCTCCTTTTCCTTGCTACCGATAATAATGCGTTATGTTAACCGAGCATGAATATCCTATTCATCCAAATTTGCACAAGATGGTCCTTACTGGTGATACCCCTACTTAAAAAAGTGAAATCACTAAGTCCTTAATTTTCTGAAAATTCATGGTATAATTTTAAAAATAGATAAGGGGGAATAATATTGTTTTCATTTAGAATAGATGAAGAAATATCTATTGAATTATTACAGCAACACCATAAGGAAGAATTGTATGAACTAATTGATACAAATCGTGAACATCTTAGAAAATGGCTATTATGGGTCGATAAAAGAAAATCAGCGGAAGATTTTGAATCCATAATTCCTATCTGGATAAGAAATTACGCAGACAACAACGGTTTTGATGTGGGCATTAGGTATAATGGAAAATTAGTTGGTATGGTAGGGCTTCATTATATTGATTGGAAAAATAATTCAACGAGTATCGGTTATTTTCTATCTGAAGAAGCCCAAGGTCAAGGTATTATCACAAGGTCTGTGTCATCATTGTTAAACTATCTTTTTGGAACCATGAATATCAATAGAGTGGAGATTCAATGTGCCGTTAATAATCATAAGAGTATAGCTATTCCTGAAAGATTAGGTTTTGTTAAAGAAGGTATCAAAAGGGAAGGACAATGGCTGTATGACCATTATGAAGACTTGATTACTTATAGCTTATTATCAAAGGATTGGAACAACAAATAAAAAAAGTTCGTCAAATGACGAACTTTTTTTATTTGTTAGAAATCAACTTTCCCTTTATGAAGTAAATGACTTCCGCTAACGATAATTATGTAAATACGAACCCCCTTCAGCAAGTAAATTGAAGGGGGTTTTTCTAGATACAGTGACTACTGATAAGTGGAGTTATGGTAACTTCAAATGAGTGAAGTATTCATCATATATATGTTATATATGAAATTCAGAAAATATTTTTAATAAAAATGAACTTTTTTTAACTATCGAGCGAATATAGATATGAAAGCTGTTTTGCAGGAAATAGAGGGGGCCCTTAGAGTGAATGAAATTGAATTAAAGAAATGGCTTCAACAAATGGTTACCGGTGACCAAAAAGCCTTTCAATACATTTATGACGCTACTTGTAAAGATGTATATCGAACTGTAGCATTTCTTATAGTCGATAAGCAAGACATAGATGATATTGTGAATGAAGTGTACATTCATATGTGGAAATCACTATCGAATTACGATTATAATCGTTCGTTTCGATTTTGGCTGCACGGTCTGATTGTATGTCAAGTAAAAGACTGGAGAAGGAAGGCTTGGCGTAGATTTCGTATTTTAGAGCGGAAAAAGGCATTTCGACAGGAACCTTTTTATATAACAGATGAAGGGGTTCTGCATATGGAAACACGTAGTGAGTTATTGGAATTAGTAAACAAATTATCGTACAAGCATCGTGAAGTGGTGATTATGCGGTATTTTCATGAATACAGCTTGGATGAGATTACATTGCTCATTGGAATCCCTCTTGGTACGGTAAAATCTCGATTATATACAGCATTAAAGAAATTACGAAAAGAGATGGAGAATTTGCCGATTGGAAAGGAGAACCAAGCTAATGGATTTTGAAAAACAATTACATAATGACTTGAAGAAAGCAGCAAAAAATATGCAACCTTCGAAAGAATTACAAACAAGGGTATCAGCTTCTTTTCAAGCATATAGACAAGAAAAAATGAAAAGGAGAACTTATATGAAAAAACGGTTCATAACAGCTATAGTTGCAGCCGCGGTTCTTGTGCCTACAGGGGTTTTTGCAGGTCCTAATTTACCATCATTATTAGAGAAAATAATTGGTACTTCTGAGGAAGCAAAACAAAAGACGGGTACTTCTAAAGAAGGATATGAAAGCTTGAACAAAAGTCTTGAAGTGGCGAAACAAATCTTTACAAAAGAAGAGTTGGAACGTTATACAGCTTTATTAAAAGAAGATTTCAATTATATGAAGAGAATTAGTGTTGTAGAAAATGGAGAACGACACACGGACATGGATCGATACAATTCCCTTACGCCAGAAGAGCACAAAAAAGCGGAAAAAATCACGTCAGAATTAAACGTGTATCAAGAAAAGATAAACGCCAGTTTCACTTACACTTTAGAAGAAGCACAAAAATTGGCCGTTTTTCCAATTAAGCGTCCTACGTATCTCCCTGCAGGGTATGTATTAGAAGAAACAATGGCTAAAGCACAAGCCACAGTAGGGACACCTAAACCGGTTGTGGTAATGAGATATAAAAATAGTGAATCGGATAAAACAAAATCTACTGCTGAACAAGGATTCACAATCGTGCAATCTGACATTGAGACTACTAATCACGACTATATCGTAGATGAAATAGGTCCTTTTACCAATAGTAAAAAATTCACTTTTGATACAGTAACTGATTATACCCTTGAAGGATATTCCATTAGCTTTGGAAAATATCGATCTGGTAAGATAAAAGGAATGAAACTAGTTGTTCCAGAAAAAGAAGGGAAAAGTGCGTATCAAGTATATATTAATAGTAGTATACTATCCCAAAAAGAACTTGAAAAAGTATTGCTTTCAATTGTAAAACAATAGGATTATTTTTCCTTTATCGACTGCATTTCTTGAAGTAATAGCAAGAGTTTGACGAATTATATTATAAAAACATCCCGAATATATCCATAGTTGTTACTTGATTCATGAATAGGAGATGATTCTTGAAACGTTTTTATTTTTGGTATTTTGAATGTATACTTTTGTTATATAAATTGAGGATATGAGGGGAATTGGTGAAAAGTCAATGTTTTCGGCAATTTGAATGTAAACTAATATTTAAAAGTTTACATTCGTATTTATAATAAATTAAAAGCACTTTTTAATGTTTTAAAAGTGCTTTTAACTTGATGTTGATGTGACGGAACCTCAAGTATGTAGAAATTTAAAAAAGTCCCTTAATAATGTTAAAGGGACTTTGCTCACACAAATGATCTGCACATCAATTTATTTTCGATATACAGATCATTTGTATGATAATTTTATAAATAATTGCTAAATAATGAACTTACATAAATGCTTTTAAAAGTTCTTGAACTAATGGAAGTGCTGCACCTACAAATTTTAAAACTGCCATTGCGATTGTCATATTATTTCCTCCTCTGTTGTTGATGCCAAGATGTGATTTATCTTTATGCTTTTATTATAGTAAGCGCTTACATTTTTATCAATACATTCTTATATGCAATATTGCATATTTATATATTTAGACAAGAATTAGACCCCTGATAACGGATTTTATGTAAATAAGCTGTCCATATGGACAGCTTATTGTATTTTTTGCTTAGCGTATATTTTCTTTACAATGTGGGTGGTACGCCTTTACTAAGTTGTTCTTTCCTTTTGCAGAATCCTTGTCTTGTTATAAGGATTCTCTTGTCAGTGGTTTGCGTCTATTTAAGAATTATATGTATCGATAACATGAAATTCATTTTCTTATAGTTAATTAATCCTAAATATAAATATAGGTCTTTCTGTAAGAATACTATATTCTTCTCTATTTACTTATACTTATATTTTCACTAATTAATTATGATGTAGATATTAATTTAAAGTTATTTATACAAAATAACTAAATGGATTTTTTAGGAAGAGAAAGTGATAAACCGTTTTGTTTTGTTAATTCACATAATTTTCAAAATCAAAATCTATAGATGTTAATATTTGTTATATAATATACTTGTCAAAGCATTACCCCTGTAGTTTCTATGATGATAGTTTGATTGTCCCGTATATTCACCCAAAACTAAAAAGAACTTGTAGATTCCTACAAGTTCTTTTTGTTTTTCAGTTTAAATAACCTACAATAGATCTTTAAAAGAAACTAAATATCTTATAAGATATTTTCTTTAACATAAATAATTATTGGATGGGTTATTGCCTGTGATTCGAACCATTTCTATAAAAAAGGAGAATAATAACGTATAGGTGTTGCTATTCCAAAATTTTTTATACGTTTTATAGTAGATGTTTTTTATCAAACTTTATTTTAAAACTACACTAGACTGGAAAAATTAAGTATTAGACTAAGAAAATATTGTTGTAGACTGAAGAGGGCAGCTCCTGTAACTAATGGGCTGTTAAGTGCAGAATTTTTGAAGCTTATGCATAAGCCTCGACTAAACACTAACATCTACTTATTGAAAGGAGTCGTGAGTACTTGTTTAAGATTCTTATTGACACTTGTGTTTGGCTTGATATAGCAAAGGATTACCAACAGCAAGCGACTTTGGCTGTTCTTGAAGAATTAATTCAACAGGGAGATATAGAGCTAATTCTGCCGCGAATAGTTATTGATGAATTCGATCGTAACAAAGAGCGTGTTATCGAGCAGAGTAGCCGCAGTATGTCTAGTACTTTGAAACGAGTAAAAGAAGCAGTGGATAAATTTGGCGATCCACAGCAAAAAAATATTGTGCTAGCTCAGCTTAACGACGTTGATCATCGTCTTCCTATGTTGGGTGAGGCTGCAGTTGACATGGTTAGTCGGATAGAACAGTTATTCAATAGCACTCCTATAATTGAGATTTCAGATTCAGTGAAAATCCGTGCAGCACAGCGAGCTATCGATAAACGTGCTCCCTTTCACAGACAACGTAATGGAATTGACGATGCGATTCTGATTGAGGTTTATACAGATGTGATCAGAGAAGAAGAGGCGGCTGGAAATCGGTTTGCCTTTATCTCGCATAACACTAATGATTTTAGCCACCCGAAAGCAAGTAAAAAATTACCGCACCCGGATATTGGAGCATGTTTTTCACCGGCAAAGTCACTTTATTTTATAACCTTAAGTGAAGCACTACAATACATTCAACCAGAACAATTTGATGATCTAATAATTGAACATAATTGGGTTGAAGAACCGAGGAGACTGACTGAAATCGTTGAAGCTATTGATGAACTTGTTACCAAAGTTTGGTACAATCGTCATCAGATTTCAAGAGAAAAAATTGAGGCAGGAATTATTCAAATTGTCGAGAAGGAGACCTATCCCATTAATGATCATGCAACTCGACCGATTCAACGTAACATTTGGGAAGGGGCACTTAGAGCAGCGGCGAAGGTGGAGGAAAGATTCGGTTTAGATAGCCTAGGTCCCTGGGATGACTTTGAGTGGGGAATGATTAACGGAAAGCTCTCGGCATTACGCTGGGTTCTGGGTGATGACTGGGATATGTTGGATACGTAACTTTTGAATTTTTTGGTGGTATTCGACGATTTCATAAGCATTATTCTGATGCCATGTACTCAAAAAAGATTTGAGTAGAGGTACTTGAAGATTGAATATGGAAAGATAGTTTAATCAAGTCACAGCGGCAGTCTAGGACTTTATTTTTCGTTCCAACTGCCGATATGGTTTTTAAATTAAATTCAGTTTAATACTTATTTTTCAGAAGGTGACGTATTAATAAATCAAGAACCCGCATAAAACCAACGGATTAAGTCTAATATTTTATTTTCCCGAAACATTTTAGTCAAACTTTTTATAAAAGAATGAACCAACTGAAAATATTAAGAGCGTGTTTTGATCAATCTTTTTTCAAAACACGCTCTTTCTATGATCGTTTATCAAGGTTATTAGTATCAATTTGATCAAACTTTATTATAAAGCAACACTATATGATTTTCTTCATACCGCATTGACGACATTCTCTTAAAAAGATGAAATCTTTAACGGAACTTTTGAATGAGGTATTGCCGCAATTATCACAGCGACCGCTAATTTTATCAGGGAACTCTTTGTATGTGTATATTTTGCTTAGATCGTATTCTTGTTTAGGTTCTTCATTTCCCATTCGTTCCACCTACATATCAATCTGAATTAATACAGCTTAACCATAATAACATGAATTGTTCACATAGTGGATGCTTTATATTTTGGAGGAGATGGAGTTTTAAGAATCCCTTAGCGTATAAAAACGTTAAAATGTGCGTGCTATCCCATTTTGGACGGATATTTCCAATCCTGTTTTTTCTTAGTGGCAGTTGAAGGAACTTCTCTTTTTTGATTTTGCTTTTCTATATTTTTCAGTGATGTTTGCATTTGTTCCACTTGTTCTTTTACTTCTTTTAGTTCCAGTTTCATTTCCATGAGTAACCGTAAAATAGCATCTCCTTTATTCATTGCAACATTCCCCTTCATTTTTCTATTATTTCTTTTCGGTTAACTGAATTTGAAAAATATCTGACTCCGTTATTTTTGATTGATGTAATCATAGTATCTTTTTAACGAAACTTTAGATTTAAAGCCTACTTGTTTTATAATTTTATCTTCTGATAATTGCTTTCTAATTAAACTTAGAATGAAAGTATTACGTAAATGCTGTGCTGAAATTCCTTTACGTAAGTTAGCCCTTGCCACTTCAAGTCGGATCATTTTTTGAACAGCAATTTCCGTTAAAGCTTTTGGTGCATCATTTTCATATACCCAACGAAATGTATTTCGATTATAATCAAATGCCACAAATAGTGGGTCAGTACTATGATATTTGGGACGAACAGGTTCCGGAATGATTTTGTAATAGCCAAATAATCGCTTTTTATCATCTTCACTTAATACAATCGTTCTTTCTATCCCTGTTATTCCTGGAACTGTGATTGTATTGTTCTCAAAATGAACATGTTTCATTTGTAATCCCACAAGCTCTTGTAGTGATAGTCCATAGTTCAGAAGGAAATGTACAATAGAAATGTTTCGATCCTGAAGTATAGGACGAACAGCACTTTGCCTCTCGGTTAATCCGTCCAATGAGGTTAAAATATACTGTAACCTTTTTTCTTCCTCTTTCAAGATAAAATCCTCATCACGTAACGCACGATTCGGTTGGATACTAAGTTTCATCTCTTCTAATGGATTTGGCAGTTCTAAATACTGATACAGTCTATTTAATACAATATAGACACGATGCATTGTTTTATCAGAGTACTTTCGTTGCTGTTTTAAATCATAGAAATACGCTGTATAATCCTTTGTATCAAGCGTCGTCCATATATTATGTAGAGGGAGTTTTTTAGATTTTTGCAACCATTGACCAAAGTCTTCAATATCATAAACATATCGTTTAATTGTGGAAGGCTTTCTTCCTTTATTTAATAAAAAGGAAGAAAAATGTTGTACTGTATCTTGGAATTCTTTTGTTGGCATAACCCTATCATCCTAATTTTTTCTTTTAGTATATCAAATTTTGAAATTAGCTTTACTTACACTACATAATACATACTGAATTTATGTAAAAATTTCTCAATATTATATTATTAACATATAAACTATAATATAAGTAATTCTTTTTATTATTTATATTTTGTTATTTCCTGTTGCGGATGTAGCTTTGAAATAAAGTCGTACTGTTTATAAAAAAGATGTACCGTTTTAAAGAAAGTTATACCGTTTGCAAAAAAGTTGTATCGTTTTATTCCTTTTCGATTGAAGAATTCTAAATGAATTTTAATCGAATTTTATTTTAAAGCTACAAATAACAGTAGAAAATTATAAGAACCATGATTACACAATTAATTGACATTTACGTAACGTGATGACTTAAAATTTATATGGTTATAATTAAGTTATGGAAAGGGAAATTAATTATGGTTAATAACGATACAGAAATGAAATTTGGGCGATGTGTCGAATGTGGGGCCAAAGAGATAGAGGGATATTCATGTTATGAGCAATTTGGTTTTCCGCTTGTTTGGGAGCATAACGATCCAGCATTATATGCTTTACATTTCTGGCTTGTTTCCTGTTATATGATACAACATCCATCAAATTATACAGAAGAAGGGTATAGATATTTAATTACATTATTTACTGAAGCATACGATAAGGAATGGGAAGTAGCTTATATTCTAAAGAGAAACCGTGAATTAGTTAGCAATATAGATAAAATAACAAATCCTGTACCTAATAAGGATAGACAGCGTACATTTAAATTTTGGTCCATGACAATCAATGATATATATATAGGGAAAGAAAAAAATGCAATCGAAAACATAAATAAGTGGAAAGATCAAATAAGAATCGAATTAAAGTAAGAGGGCATTAGTTCAATGAAAATTATCCCTCAACAAATGTACAAGTATGAAATAATCAAAGGATTACTGTTTCCGTCAAACGTGAACAAGTGTCATTGAAATGATCAAACTTTTTTATAAAAATTAATGAATTAAGCAAACAAAAATACTTCATTTTGATTAATCTTTTTCAAAATGGAGTATTTTTATTTGTTGTTATACACAGATTTTTGGAGTGTTTTTAATCAAACTTTATTCTACAGCTACAGCGGAATCCTTATTATAAGGATTCCTTTTTTTGTATCAAAAATCTACAAAGAAAAAAGATAAGATCGGGAACACAATCTTATCTTTAGCACAAGGAGTAAACAAAGGGAATAACCATCATATTTTTATGATACTTTAATTTTTGTTAATTACGAATATTAAAACCATAATTAACAGGTATATCTATATTGAGAAATTTATTACAAATTTAGTTGTAAATGTTTTTAAAAACGAAAGTAAACTTTTAGCCATTAGTTTACTTTCAAATAACTGAAACCATTGACCCGACGTCAAATCCTCTAACACCCTTAAATTTAAAAAGAAAAGTATACATTCAAATACTAAAAATGAAGGGATTGAAAACTATAAGGGGTAGCACCACATCCATCAACCTAAGATTCTTAATTACCCCCATAATGAAATTTTTATATCTTTGCAAATTCTATTTCTCTACACATTAAGGACAAGTTTTATTATCATTATGACAAGTTAACTTGTTATAATGATAATAAAACTGTACAATAATAATATAATTAATAAGGGGGGTACTAATGATGCAAAAAGAAGAGATATTAAGAAAATACAAAAAAATGGGGAGAGATGAACGTAAAGAGTTTATAGAATTAGATTCATCTAGTTACGGCTTAATAGCTGTACTTGTTTTAATCCTATTCTTTGGTTCTTGGAAATTGATGCACGGTATTAAAAGCTACGAATTAATTTCAATTTTTTCTGGTTATATAGCTAGTACAAGCTTTTATAAGTTTAAAAAATTGAAAGCACAAAAATTTCTTATTGCAAGCATTTTAGCAATAATGGGTACAATTGCAAGTGCCATAGCTTTCTTTCTGGAGGGATAATAATTGAAAGATGAATTAGTACTGCAAAATCGTTTGAAAGTCGCAAGAGCTGAGAAAAAAATATCACAGGGAGAATTAGCTGAAATGGTAGGAGTATCTAGGCAAACAATTAGTTCTATTGAAACAGGGCAATTTTGTCCAACTGCAAAGTTAGCGTTAGTACTTTGT
Source organism: Bacillus cereus group sp. BfR-BA-01310 (assembly GCF_022664325.1). Classification (NCBI taxonomy): domain Bacteria; kingdom Bacillati; phylum Bacillota; class Bacilli; order Caryophanales; family Bacillaceae; genus Bacillus; species Bacillus cereus group sp. BfR-BA-01310. Next base: position 24,036 of record NZ_JAKUHD010000034.1, read on the forward strand.
ATAGCGCTAGATAAAAAATTTGAAGAACTATTTTATTTTTGATTAATTGGTGTACTAGGGGTCACAACAAATCCCTATCAATCTAGTTTTTTCATTATCCATAAAGCAAAAAAAACGTTATCCTTTCCTATGATTCTACAGAAAGAATAGCGCTTTTTTCGTTTCAGTTTGATGGGCGTAAGACGGTACCTCTAACTGTGTATATCATATACAATTAAAACAAGCACCTTACGACTGTATTGTTTTAACTAACTGCAACTTATTAATCAATTCTTCAGTCGTTAAAACTGTGGCAAACTCATCATCTAAAGTTGCTAATGATACATTATGTATTTGTTCAGCTGAATAATATGTGTCGTCTGCACCTTTTATTGCAAATGCAGCTGTTGCATCAGATACTAGGTAAGTTTCAAATCCCATATTACCACTCATTCGAGTAGTAGTTGATACACAGTGAGGAGTTGTTAATCCTACTATTACGACTTTTTTTATTTTATTTGCTTTCAAATGTTCTTCAAGTCCAGTTCCTATAAATGCACTGTTTACTTTCTTCTTAAAAATCTTTTCATCTTTGATTGGAATTACAATATCTTTAAAATCTGAACTTTTTTTACTAGGGTGGAAAATGGATTGATCATTGTCAGATAAGTGCTGAATATGCATAATTGGATATTCTTTTCCTCTCCACATATTTAAAAGAATTTGGATATTCTCTTCAGCATCAGGGTTATTTCTAGTACCCCATTTCTCTTCTTCAAAAGCTTTTTGAACATCAATTATAATTAATGCTGTATTGCTGAAATCTTCTCTCATATACATTTCTCCTTAAGTCTTTTTGTATATTTTAACATTTTTGTTAGATTGGTGTATTAAAAGTAGGGATTGTATTTAAACTTCCTAGAATGAATTTTATTTCGTCAATCCTTATAATAAAGCTGATTTTTACGTTTTTAACTTAGATGGACATCGTAATCAAAATAAGAAATTCATTGTTCCCTAAAACAAAAAAAGATTGAACCCATATAAGTAACTAATTATAGAAAAGTAAAATTTCGTTTAGGGGATACTTCAAAACCTTAGGTTGATGGGCATGTGGTGGGACCCCACACCCATCAACTTAAGGGATATATTTATACAAAATGCGGTCTTTTCACGTAGTATTTTATTATCGTTTATAGATGTTATAAAAGT
>NZ_JAKUHD010000035.1:0-24128 GCF_022664325.1 Bacillus cereus group sp. BfR-BA-01310
TTTCAAAAAAATATACAAATGAAAGAACTTTTACAATGAAACAATTTCGTAGATGTAAAAATGCCTCGGAGCTGCAACATTTTCTTTCTATTGGAACGAACTGATTACGATACCGGTACCTTATACTGATTCTTCACCAAGAAGAACCTTTAGGCTTTTGCCTAACCGTCATTCAGCTCCCACCTACTCATTGGACCATGTCCTACCCATTCCTTGAAGTGGGAGTTTTCTGTCGGGAAATGATAAAATATACAACATGAAAAATCACAAAACATTATTATTCTAACTTTGCGATCATTTGGCGAACGTAATAAGTTAACATAGTATTTCTCCATTGTTTCTTGATGTTGGTATGCTCCTTACTTTTAGGTCTCTCGACTTGACAATAAAAGCAAATCGAGCCGGTAGACAGGGTCAAACCGTATCCGTTTGACAACCTACAAGGGTCTGGGATAGATAAATCGGTCAACTCTTTAATGCTCACTTCGTTCCGCTTACCGTTGACTGACACTTAATACATGTGTTCTAACAAAAAATTGTTAGTTTATATAAAAAAGGACATCTACAATCGTAAATGCCCAAACGTGTGATAAGGATTTAATTTCCAGAAACGTTGAATACGATATAAACGACTAAACTTATATCTTATACTCCAATTATATGGTTGTCTTTTTCAAAAGGTGCAAACTAAAGAGAGTACTCCCCGTTTAAGTACTCTCTCGTAAATCGTCTAAGGTAACATGTGAGATAGGACCTTTCACTACTATTATATGAAGTTCAACCCCAAATATGCCTAAAACGGTTCTGGTGCAAACATTAAACAAAAGAGAATAAAGCACATATATTCCTAACGGAATCGTATCTTTTATTGCAAGTCCAAACAATTGATGGATGAATTCTTTTTGATTTTGGACAGACTGGTTCCATAAAGTAATCTGTTCTTTTTTAATCATATGCATGGCTTCTACTCCAGAAAGAATGGATGTAGCTGTGTCAAAAGATTTAAGATCTAGCATAGAACGGATTCGCTTCTTTATAATGCGATGATCTTGTTCTACTATGTTATTCAAGTACTTTTGTTGTCTAAGTCGCATACCATTAGGTATGCTTTTTTCTTTTTTCAACTGTTCAATTGCTATAGGATAAGCTGGATTCTTATCGACTGTTATCACACGTGGCTTTGAAACATGAAAAGACCGCAAAGCTTTCTTGAAAAAGCGCCTTGCACCCTTATGATCCCTTGTTTTGCTTAGGCAAAAATCGATTGTGTTTCCGTTCGAATCAACAGCATGATCCAGGTACATCCATTGATCTTTTACTTTGATATATGTTTCATCGACTCTCCAAGAGCCATTTATTTGTTTGAGGTAACGTCGGATCCGTTTGTCCAATTCAGGACCATACTGATGAACCCAACGCATAATCGTTGTATGAGAAATGAATAAACCCCGTTCCTCCATCATTTCCACCAAATCACGAAAACTTAGGTTGTACCGTTAATAAGATAATATCAAGCTGGTAGTGCTTCCATTTGAACCAATTTTTCTTTTCCATACCGATCACACACCTTTTTAGAGTAATAGTATCAGTATGTCCAAGTTTTAGAGATGATTTGTAATTACCTTGAAGTTTTTGCACCAGAACCGTTACTTCACTAAAGAACCTGTTCGTTGAATAAGGAATATGATACCATCTCAAGAAAAAGAAGCTAGCAATAAATTGTTAGCTTCTCGAAAAAACAGTACTTTTCCCCCTCTTCTACTATTTATATTGTGATTTAACGCTTGTAAGATGAGCATCAAACATATCAATTATTTCAAGAAATCTATCAGCTTCACGAAAAACATGGTCTGCTAATAATGGATGAATGATACTCTTTATTTTACATTGCTCAATTAAATCACGTGCTGTTTTCTTAAAATCCCGAAGAGATGTAACCGACACACGATTTTGATCCAAAAATTGGTCTAAAAGAGGAACTGTTTGGGATTGTGGTTTCATAGATTCTAAGTCAATTGCTTGATACATCAATTCATCAAAATCATTGCTAAAATTCCGAGCTGTATCTACAAGCTTTCTTTCCGATGGATCAAGAAGATGACCAATAAATTTAGCATGGTCTGCCATAATCCTTAAAAAGAAAACATTTTCTTTAATAATAGCATCCGGAAGAGCATCTAATTTACCTTCATTTAATTCAATTAAACGTCTTCTAAAATAATCAGCTTCCCTACTTGTATGATCAACTAACAGTGGAAAATTATTTTGCCCTGGCAATTTACATGTAAGAATTAACCCTAGAAGTTTTCGTTTAAATCCGAAAATATTAGTTGCAGCTTGTTGTACTTCTGAATTAAATCTTTTTATTTGTTCAGGATCTGTTTGATTTGTATAGGAATGTGCAATTTGTTCGATGTGTTCAAACAATCGGTAAAATTGATTAGCCTCTTGGATTAGTTGAGTATCCTCACATCTAAACCCCAATCGAAGAAATAAAGAATGCTCTTTCATGATTCTAGACCAAAAACGGATTTCATTTAATGATCGTTCAACAAACATTCCAGATGTAACACCCGTATCAGGATGTAATGAGGCTTCGTTCCTATTCATTTTCAATCCCTCCAGTAAATACTATGCTAGTTCTATTCTTATGAATAGATATAAATTAAAATACCATCCATTAAAGTTCAGTCTGGCTATATAAATAGGGATCCCACCACATCGCCATCAACCTAAAGAATCAAAATCCCCATATAACGAAATTGCTATTCATTATTGACTACTGATAATGCTGGATTTTAATCCAGCATCAGATAATAGACGATAAAAAGTTAAAAACGTTTATACAACAAGCCCCGCATTTCATCTATATTTTTTCTTTATTGATAAAAAACGTTATAAAAGGAAAAGTATGTGGGCAAAACAACAAATACAACAAAAGAGCATAGCGTGTATATATCGTGCGCCAGCACTTTATATACCGTCCACCTGATACACCCAAGTAAACACTTGCCATACTCTCAGGAGTTATTGTACATCAAGTAGGGTTTCTTAAGTAACGTTTACCACATTGGTGACGTTGCTTTTTTGTTTTACCAAAGGAGTCGAATAATGAAAACTCGTATCGATGTTATCGCAAGGAAAGAATCTTATTGCAACCTTTCTACTTTTGAAGAAGTAGAAGAATTAAATAAAACTGTGAGCACATACAGAGACACTATCCATATGTCTATTAAGCGTACCGATATACAATCCATTACTTGAAATTTTAAAACGCCACAGCTGTAAATATGTAGGTGTTAATTTCCTATGCAAAAATAGAATTACTGCAAAGATGGAAGTTTCATATAAAACTGTGCAACGTTTAATGAAGAAACTTGTGGATCTAGAGATGATTAAGCAAGTTGCTATGAAGAGAACAAAAGATATGCTCCAAACTTTAAAAATATGCTATATTATCAGCTGCTTGTCCTATACGAAAAATCTCCGTAAGCATATATTAATATAGATAAAAGCTAGTTTTTTACTTAAAATATGTTTTTAAAAGGGTGATAAAATGCATAATCAAAAAGATCAGGACAGATGCTTCCAGTGCGACTTTCTCTACATTGGTGATAGCTTCGACGACACCGTGAAGACTTTCGACCCGAAAACAGGGAAGTTCCTTGGCACTTTTGTCGCACCAAATAGTGGCATCTTGCATGGTCCTCGGGGACTTATCTTTAACCATATGGGCAATCTTCTTGTCACTAACCAGAACGTCGGACAACCCGTGAATGGCGACATATTGAAGTTTAATGGGCAAACCGGGGCGTTTCTGGGCGAACTCGTCCGTTCAGCCGAACCAGGCGCTCCGTTGGCACCGCGCGGTATCGTACTCTCCAAACATAATGTCCTGTTTGTGGCAGATGTTGGTGACTTCGACTTTAACACGGGCATAGAAGTGCCTGGAGAAGTGCGGATGTACAATGGTTCCACTGGGATGTTTCTAGGCAACGTCGACCACCACTGCTTCAACCCTTTCCACCCCCGCGGATTGGTCTTCGGTCCTGACGGCTTGCTGTATGTCTCCGCCATTGACTTTTTAGATCCAAATAAAGGCTGGGTGCTGCGCTTCAACCTGAAATCAGGGGGGTTCGATGTGTTTATTGTGAGTAATAACAAGAACAACCTCCATCGTCCCGAAGGTTTAGTCTTCGGTCCTGACGGCAACCTCTACGTCACTAGTTTCAAAAATCTTGATGATCCTAATGACACCGACAAAATTCTGATCTTCGATGGTGATACGGGCAAGTTTATCGGCAAGATTGACCTCTATGCCCCGGGAAAACCACGTGCTTTCGCACAGGCACTCCTTTTTGGACCGGATGGAAAATTATTTGTCCCTATTACGGGCCCGTTTGACAATGCTACGGGGGCTCCTACAGGCGAATTTACCGGTTCAGTACGGCGTTATAATGTCCATAGCAAGAAGTTCAAGGAGGTGGTCCCCCCTTATAAAAAGGGCGGACCATTGGGAGTACCGTGGTACCTGACATTTGGCAATACGAATCCCGCAACACTAGCTTACCGGTGTGACCGGGAAGAGAGCTGCGCCCATCATCATCCACCTCATGGGGAATGTAGTGACGAGAGCAGTAGTTAACATTTGAATATATAAGGAAAGACCGCTTCTAGAGTTTAGAACGTTCTTTTTAAACCTTCTAAAAGGTTAGATTCACAATATCCTATGATTTGTTAAACGATATTCCATATTCAGCGAACGGGTGCTTATCTTGAATAAGATTTAAGCAATGATCTTCAACAATCGGGCGCGATTGTTGAGCAAACACAGGTAGAAAAATTATTCACTAGCAACAAATAACTCAAGCATTTTGATCAAACTTTATTACAAACCAACAGCATTCACGGCAAGCTTATGGGTTAATAATTAATCCACGGCAAAGATATGCTTCCTTTAGCGGCAACTTTATGGGTAAAGTCACAGAATAAGCCAAATGCTCTAGGAACAATACAAGGTTCCAAAGCCGTTCATAACTGTTGATTATGTTGACTAAGTATGTATATGAGATATAACAAAAATATTTATGATGTATATCCAATAATGTTATTATATATGAAATTAAATACAATGAAGAGAAGAGTAAATAAAGTGAATTCTATACAGAGAACCCTGGTAGCTGAAAAAGGGTTAGAATTTCTTTATTGAAGTAAGGCTCAGAACAGCACATTGGAACCTGCTATAGGGGGATAGTGTGACGGGTGCTCCCGTTATAGAGCTAGGGTATAGGTATTTTTGTTATACCTGATAAGGTTAATATGGTGACGTATTAATAACCTGGGGTGGTACCGCGATCTAAAATCTCGACCCAAGACAATTAAGTCTCGGGGTGGGATTTTTTTATTTTGTTTTAAGTGCTGCATTATATTTTAGGAGGAATTCAATTGAGTGTGAACTACTCACCACTTAGCAAAGCTTGAAGTGAGAGCTTCTCAGTTCCACGACGAAAGCAACCTTTCATCTCCCTGAGCGTTACTTCGGAGTGTTCCAATCCTAGATGTCCAACGCTTGGACGCTCTTTTGGTACGGTTGATATTTTACGCAGGAACCGAATGGCTTGGTTTTCGCACTCTATTTTCTTCCTGCAACCTCATATATCAAGTTATCAAAGAGCTTCATATAGCTAGTTTATCAAAAATTTTTGGCTATGCCAAACCGAAATTCATCTCCCACCTACCGTTGGGCTATCGCCCTTCACACGCTTGAGGAAGGAGAATTCATTCGGTAAATTCGTTAAAAAAGCATTGGAAACTTGGCGGTATTCATCTATCTTATTGTTTAGCATTGGTGTTTCAAGTGTTGGAAGTTGGGTTTACTTTATTACTCTAAACCTTATCGTTCTTAACATAACAGAGTCGGCCATTGCTGTATCTGGTTTATATATTATTAGGGCTTTATCAACGCTGGTTACTAATATTTGGTCAGGAAATCTTGTAGATCGTTTACATCTAGTATCTTTTCTGTCTTCTATTCTTTTTAATGCATTCATAAATTTTATCCATGACAAACGCTTCATGTTCTGTCCAAATGGCTTCAGCTTCTTCTAATGTAACTACTCTAACTAGTTCCTCAATTGCTGTATCTTTAACTAAAAATGTAGCTACAGCTCCTGTAGATGTTGAATATTTACTGATAACTAAATTAATAATGTTATCAATCCCTAATACACTATTATTATGAGACTTATTTTCAATTTGGCTACTTGGGTTTGGTATTTCTTTATCGGACAGTTCTTTTAATCGGGAATTTAGAGTGAATTCTACATAACCGATTGGGGAATCAATATCTGAACGAAAACGTATATCCTCAATTATTTCTAATACAGTTTCTTTATGAGCCTCCCATTTTTTAAACACTTTAGGAAACACTTTTTCTTTACAGCGTTCTTCAAATCTTTTAATTTTTTGTTCAAATGTATTGGGCTGTTGAAATTTATCTAATTTCTTTTCAAAATGAACTAAATTGTGATCTTTCTTTTTCTGGCTACGGATAATAAATTTAATTTTTTGTACTTTCCTACCTAATTTAATTTCTTCATATTCAAAAGAAATATCTGTTTTTTGGTCTAATTCTTTTTGGGAAGGTTTCAATACACGTTGCTTAAAATTTGCATAGTTGGGGTATATATCCATCGCATCTAAGTAATACCTTAAATTTTCGAGACTAATTGTACGCTCCTTTAAATCTTCATATTGTTTAAGTAGTTCATAAATACGTATAGCGTATGTACTTTTCAATTTAATAACATTAGCTAGTCTATAGCTTGTAAACTTGCTGCTTAATTCTAATAAAAATGGCTTTAATAACGGATCGAAACGCATATCAATTGTTCCTTTATTCCTGTTATAAATTGCTGAAGAAAGCCAGGATACCTGTATCAGCTCTTCCCCAGCCCGAATTTCAATTACTTTTGATAATAATTCCTTTGTAATTTTACTTAACTCCGAATATTTAGTAGATCCATTTAGACCAAGTAGATCATGAAAATGTTTAATGGGGAATGTGTAAGTTTTAAAATCCCAATCATTGGGTTCAATATTACTAGCCAAACAAAGTAACATTTTTTGTTCCACTAAATTCAAACGTGAATTTGCTTCAATCAAAGTATTTGATTTTGAAACAATATTGTTCTCTTTAATCTGCAAATCTTGATTTTTAGACATACCTACATACGTCCCTTCTTTCCTACCTCTACTGCTCTACTAACTATAACAAGTATATAACCAAATTTGCTATCTTTAGAACCATTTTTGCTATCTTTAGAGCCATTTTTGCTTTAGTTAAGCAACCAAATTTGCTATCTTTAGAACCATTTTTGCTATCTTTAGAACCATTTTTGCTTTAGTTAAGCAACCACATTTGTTATCTTTAGAACCATTTTTGCTTTAGTTAAGCAACCACATTTGTTATCTTTAGAGCCATTTTCGCTATAGTTAAGCAACCACATTTGTTATCTTTAGAACCATTTTTGTTATGGTTAAAACCACATTTGTTACCTTTAAAACCATCTTTGTTATAGTTAAGCAACCAAATTTGTTATCTTTAAGACCATTTTTGTTATGGTTAAAACCACATTTGTTATCTTTAAAACCATTTTTGTTATAATTAAATGTCATCATCCCTTATGTATCAAGACATTTCATGCTCTTAAAACATATAAACATATAAAACATATAAAACAATTAATATATAAAACAAACAAAACATACAATGTTGGATGAATAAGAATATACTTGTTATCATTTTTTAAATAAAATTCCCACGTCATATAACCAAATTTGTTATCTTTATTTTACTTAGATATGTAAACGTCAATTAATTGCAAAACTCTTCGGACATACTTAAGTATAAAAAAGCCCTGAAAAAGGGCCCTTATGAGTTTCGCAAGAAAGGAATGTCTCCTACTATAATATACGTTTGTTTCAATAGAATGTGAAAAAAATAGGCAAATGTTTCATTTTGTAGAGAAGTGAGGTGGCTTAATCGGAATAGGGTGCATCGTTGGACGGTGTCCGTTGTGTGAAGATGCTATTTATGAAGATAAAGACTTAGTACCACGAACTTCTTCAGGAAAGTGCTCAGTAGCTAAAAAATAATAGCGAGAATAACCCGAATTGAGACTTCCACGACTAAAGTCGCGAGCCCTAATCCTAACGAATTAACGGCTGGGATTCTTGAATGACTGAGCATTCGCATTCCATTTCTGTTGTAAATAGATTCCTATCTGTATATTTCTACAAAAAGAATCCTATTTTCTGTGAATTATGGTATAAATTTATCTTAGGTTGATGGCGATGTCGGCAGAATCCCGTTTCTTAATAAACGATGATCCCGCTCCATAATGTTATTTAGATATTTGACTTGTCTGATTGAGCTGCCTACGGGTATCTTTTTTTCTTTTTTGCAATTCTACAATTGCTATCGGAAAGATTGGACTCTGGCCTACTGTGATAACGCGAGGCTTAGAAACATGAAAAGACCGCAAAGCTTTTTTGAAAAAGTACTTTGCAGCCATATGATTTTTTTCTTGTTTAAATAAAAGTCAATTGTATTCCCTTCTGAATCAAAAGCACGATACAAATACGCCTAATTACTTTTAACCTTCACATGTGTTTCATCAACTCTTCAGGAATCGTTCATTGATTTCAAATGTATATTGGCTGAACCCTTTTCCACAAATTAATTCTTACTTGTTCTGTTTTGTCCGTATATAAGATTAAGAAGCTGCATATATTCATCCTCTTGTCCGATATCAAATCGTTTCCCATCAATCATTTTTCCATATACTTTTTTAGTCATAATTAAAGAATGAATTGCATCTGTTAATTGATATTCCCCCCCAACACCAGGTTGAATATTTTTTAATAAAGGAAAAATATCAGGTGTAAAAACATATCTACCAAGTACGGCAAGATTAGATGGAGGATTTACTTTCGGCTTTTCGATAATATTTGTAATACTAACACAATTTTCTTTTACAATCTTCCCTTCAATAATACCATACTTCTCTAAACATTCATCTGGTACCGTATGAATGCCTATTACACTATTTTTCGTCTCTTTATAAATACTAATCAACTGATTTAAAGCGGTTTCTTTATCCGAAACTACAATATCATCTGGCAAAAGTACAGCAAAAGGTTCGTTACCAATAAATGTTTCACCTAATTTTATCGCCTCACCAAGTCCTCTCGCATATGGTTGCCTTATATAATGGATTTGAACATTAGGGATAGCAAGCCCTTTTAACAGATGTGATTTTTTTTCTTTTTCTAAAAAAGCCTCCAATTCTAATGAATAATCAAAGTAATCAACTATTAAATCCTTTCGGCTAGAAAGTACAATTAGTATTTGCTCAATGCCTGACTTCACAGCTTCTTCTACAATATAATGAATCGCGGGTTTATTCCCTATTGGAAACATTTCTTTTGGAATCACCTTTGTAATTGGAAGACTCCTTGTGCCGTAACCAGCGGCTGGAATGATTGCTTTTTTAATCACTAACCTCTCTCCTTCACTTATTTAAAATATTTATATTCATTCAACTCCTTACCTGCTCATGACGAAATCAAAAGGGGCCTTTACTTTTTTTCTCTTTCCCTGCTTATATGAATAGGCATTTCACTTGTCACCAATCCAAGTTGTTCATCAATATACTGTAACAACTAGTACTAAGTACAGAAAGGTGACTATCATATGAATATATGTATTATAGGCTCTGGTTATGTTGGGCTCACATCAGCGGCGGTATTAGCAGAATTGGGTCATAATGTTATTTGTGTAGATAAAGATCAAGATAAAATTCATTCTCTCCAAAAGGGAGAATGTCCTATTTACGAACCAGATTTAAAAGAACTTATTCGAAAAAATCAAAATCGATTACAATTCCTTTGTGATATCGATAAGGCTATTCGACAATCACCTGTTATTCTTATCGCTGTCGGAACTCCTTCTACATCAAGTGGAAAGACGGATCTAAAATATCTTTATTCCGTTATTGATATACTAGTTCCAGCCATAACATCATATAAAACAATTATTACGAAAAGTACAGTTCCACCAGGTACAAATCAGCAATTATATGAAACACTCATTAAAAGTGGAGTTTCATCATCCCTATTCAATATTGTTTCTAATCCAGAATTTCTTCGCGAAGGTTCTGCTGTCCGCGATATGCTTATTCCAGATAGAACTATTATAGGTATCCAAAAAGATGACACAAAGTCGTTAGAAATTATGCAGGATATATATAAAGGGATTAGCGCTCCTTTCCTTTGCACTGGATTAAACGAGGCGGAGATGATTAAATATACATCCAATGCATTTTTGGCTACAAAAATATCTTTTATAAATGAAATTTCTCGAATTTGTGATGCATATCACATTGATGTTGTTGAAGTGGCAAAAGGAATTGGCTATGACTTTCGAATTAACCCTCATTTTCTTCAAGCGGGAATGGGGTATGGGGGATCATGCTTCCCAAAAGATTTACATTCACTCATCTATACAGCAAATGATAGGCACGTAGCAGTTCCTATTTTACAAGCTGTACAATCCATTAACTCCACACAGATAGATCTCTATGTTAAAAAAATCAAAAATACTATAAAAGAACCCTCTTCAAAAAAAGTAACTGTTTTAGGAATTTCCTTTAAGCCAAATACTGATGATATTCGTAGCTCCCTCGCTGTACTACTTCTTGAAAAGTTAATCCTTCTTGGCTACGATCTACATGCTTATGACCCAAAAGCTTTTCTCCCTCCACATTTAAAAAAACAAGTTACACAGCATGAGAACCTAGAATCCTCAATTACAAATTCTGATTGTATTATTATTGCTACGGAATGGAATGAATTTAAAACACTTAATTGGAAACAAGTCAAACAAGTTATGAAGGGATGCACAATCGTGGATGGACGTAATTGCATCGAAAAAGATGAAATAGAAAAATACGGATTACACTATATAGGAGTGGGTCGGTCATGAAAATCCTTGTAACGGGAGCCGCTGGTTTCATTGGCTCTCATTTGTGTCAAGCGTTACTTAAAAATGATGCATATCATGTAGTTGGAATTGATCATTTCATCGGTCCTACTCCAGCTATTTTAAAAACAGATAATATCCAATCCCTTCAATTGAATTCACGTTTTGAATTCATACGAGAAAACATTTTAACTACAGATTTATCGCAATTATTACAAGATATAGACGTAGTTTATCATTTAGCTGCTATACCCGGTGTCAGAACAAGCTGGGGAATAGATTTTCAGGATTATGTAACAAACAATATAATGGTTACACAACATTTACTTGAAGCCTGTAAACATGTAAAATTAGATAAATTTATTCATATATCAACATCTTCTGTTTATGGTGAAAAATCTGGCGCGGTTTCTGAAGATTTATTACCTACCCCTCTATCTCCATATGGTGTTACAAAATTAAGTGGTGAACACTTATGTCATGTTTATCACAAAAATTTCCACATACCAATTGTTATTTTAAGATATTTTACAGTATATGGGCCAAGGCAACGTCCTGACATGGCATTTCATAGATTAATTAAACAATTGTTAGAAGATAAACCTCTCACGATATTTGGTGATGGAACACAAACGCGTGATTTTACCTATATCGATGACTGTATACGAGGAACTGTGGCCGCTTTAGAGACAAAAAAAAATATAATAGGTGAAATTATCAATATCGGTGGAAAAGAACAAGCATCCATTTTAGACATTATTTCTATGCTAGAAAAAATATTAGGTAAATCAGCAACTAAAAACTTTCTAAAATCAGTTCCTGGGGAACCGAAACAAACATGGGCAGATATATCTAAGGCCAGTACATTACTACAATATTCTCCAACCGTTCCTCTATTCGACGGTCTGGAGGCAGAATATCATTATGTAAAACAATTATACAAAGGAGATTAATTTATTAAAATTGCATATATATGTACAGAAAAATTACCATCTCCAGCGTTTAAAGGTGGAGCAATTCAAATGATGATTGATGGGGTGTCTCCCTATATAAGTCAAGAGTATGAGCTTACCATTTTCTCTATTTCAGATCCAAGTCTTCCAGAGCAAATAACACGAGATAATGTCAATTACATGTATTTTCCTCAAAAAGAATATGAGCAGAATGTTATAAGGACACTCCAAACCAATACCTTTGATATTATACGTGTCTTTAATCGTCCCAAAAATATACCTCTATATAAACAAGCTTCTCCACACAGTAAATTTGTATTAGGCCTGCATAACGATATGTTCGCTGAACATATCGTTATGCAGGCAATCTTATTATTGAAAAGGTTACCGCCATCATGACTGTTAGTAACTATATTAAACAAACTGTGATTGAGAGATTTCCACAAGCTGAAGATAAAATTTCTACTGTCTACTCTGATGTTAATTTAAAACAGTCCCCTTCTATCTGGACACCAACAGGGCAAAAAATAAGAAGTGAATTTCGTACAAAATACGATATCCAAGATAAAAAAGTGATTCTATTTGTTGGCCGATTATGTGAAAATAAGGGTCCACATTTACTCATTCACGCTATGAAGAAAATTATTCAAACACATAAAGATACGGTGCTTGTAATTGTTGGTGGTAAATGGTTTAGTGATAACAGAGTAAATAAATATATTAGAAAATTATATAGAATCGCTAAACCAATTAAAAAGCACGTAATTTTCACTAAATTTATTCCGGCAGATCAAATGCATAATATGTTTCTAATGGGGGATATATTTATATGTAGCTCACATTGGAACGAACCATTGGCACGTATTCATTATGAAGCAATGGCTGCAGGAATCCCAATACCGTGGGAAAAATGCTGAAGTTATAACAGATGAACATAACAGCTGTCTAGTAGAACAATATACTAATCCAATGGAGTATGCCAGACTCGTCCATGTTTTGTTATCTCAACGAGAATTTGCACAATGGATTGCTGAAAACGGCAGAAACGTTGTGGAAAAAAATTTCACATTTAAGCATACAGCAGGAAAACTAAATCAGGTATATAAACAAGTAGCAGAATCCACTAATAAGCCTGCTAGAAATATTATGCGCCCCTCAAAATTCAAATAATTCGAACTACTCATCATTTAACGTCCTGAAGGGCTGTTTGAAGTAGGAGATTCCTAAGTATGGAAACCTAACGATTTTAATTGAGTAAGCTATCCCTGTAGTTCCTACGGTTAAAAGAGGGATAGCTTCGTTTCTAAGATTTAGTCCTGCGTTAACATCTCTATCGTGATGTGTGCTACAAGAAAGGCAATCCCACTCACGAAGATTTAGATTTTTAACATCTTTATTTTGATAAATGTAACTCGAACATAGCTGATTAGAAATAAACGTTTTTGATACAACTACAACCTGCTTCCCGTACCATTTTCTTTTTTAATTGAGTAAGCTCGTCAGAAAAAATGATACGTTAATCCTTTCCCTATCTTTTTATAAGTATAACTTTATATGACAGAGAAACAATTGAATACAAAACGACTACAACCAATGAGTCTCGCAATTAAGGCTTTTTGTTCTTGATTTGGGTAAATACGAAATTTGTATGCCTTATTGATTAATATGGATTGTATCTCGCTTTTTTGTAAGGTTCCTGTATTATTGAACTACCCCCACTTTCACTTCGTTTAGAAGAGGGGGATTCCTAAGTAAAGAGTTCTATCGAACTCTAATTTATTAGGCTATCTCCACAGTCCTTGCGGTTAGAAGCCTTATCGCTTCATTCTTTAGATTGATACTTGCGTTAATATCCCTATCATGGTGTGTACAACAAGAAGGGCAGTCCCATTTACGTAGGTTTAGATTTTTAACGTCTTTGTTTTGATATCCACAACAAGAACATAATTGGCTTGAAGCAAATGTTTTCGATACGACAATGATTTGTTTGCCGTACCATTTTGCCTTATATTCCAACATAGTTCGAAACTGTGACCATGATACCTCACTAATTGCTTTTGCTAACTTATGATTCTTTAACATATTCGATACTTGCAAATCCTCTATACCGATAACATCGTGGTTTTTGATGATTTCAGTCGAGATTTTGTCCAAGTAATCTTTTCTAGCATTCGTCATGTATTCATGAATTCTAGCTACTTTTACTCGTTGTTTATTCCAGCGAGAAGATCCTTTCGTTCTTCTAGAAAGAACACGCTGTGCTTTTGCCAACTTCTCTTCTAATGATCGAAAAAACTTTGGATTTTTATAGGTTGTTCCATCTGACAAAATGGCGAAATCTTTTAGTCCCACATCCATTCCAATGTAAGAACTCGTTTTCGGAAGTTCTTGCACTTCTGTTTCAACTAACAATGACACAAAGTATCTGCCAGAAGGGCTCCGTCTAACTGTAGCATTTAAAATACGTCCTTTTACTTCACGATTTTTGGCAAATCGAACAAGACCTAGTTTTGGCAATTTAATTTTGTTTCCTACAACGGCAATGTTTTCATTTGTTTGTTTTGTGGTATAAGATTGTACGTTGTTCTTCTTAGATTTGAAACGCGGGGCATTGTTTTGTTTTTTGAAAAGGCGTGTATAAGCATCCGCAAGGTTGCGAACAGACGACTGAATCGCAATACTATCCACTTCTTTTAGCCAAACAAACTCTTTCTTCATGGCAGGAAGTTTGGCAGAGCATGTACCATATGTCAAACCCTTTCCTGTTTCTTTATATGCATTATCCCACAGAGATAGGAAGTGATTGAATACAAAACGAGAACAGCCAATCGTTTTATTGATTAGGATCGCTTGTGCTTTATTTGGATAGATACGAAATTTATATGCTTTATTGATCATCATTCATTTCACCTCCATTTCGATATACGTCTATCATACAACAAACATACATTCGATAGGTAGTGAAGTAACAGTTTATGTATGTCGAACAATTAAGATGGCCTCCTGCCATCCCTTGTCCGAAGCCAATTCATCTCCCACCTACTCACTTCGCGTTCCTTGAGGAAGGAGTCTTCTTGGCTAAAATGATAAAAAGAAGAACGTTTGATGTCATACTTTTTCATAGCTCCTACGGCCGTAATCGAGCCAGATTTCCATTCCTTGTAAGCATCCGTAAATTCTTCTGTTATTTCGACAGGCGGACGTCCTAAACGTCTACCTTGTTTTCTGGCAAGAGCAATTCCTTCAGCTTGACGTTGTTTAATATCAATGCGCTCTTTTTCTGCAAAGGCAGATAATATTGTCAGTGTTGCTTTTTGAATTGCACTCTGAATAACATCATTTGTACTTTCTCCAGTGTAATTGACGTTAATGTATAGTTCCTTTATAAATTGTAAATTTACTTTATGTTTTTCGTAATATCTAAATTCTTCTAATGTATCATTCATATTTCTTCCAAGTCTTGTCAAGGAATCAAACACAATGGTATCTCCTGTATGAACAAGACGTTTTAGCATTTGATAATTCTCTTGTTCCATATTTTTCCAGATTCTTTATCTATGAAAATATCCCGTTCTTCTATCCCTAAATTCTTCATATTCTGAATTTGCCGTTCTTCGTTTTGATCTTTACTCAAAACTCGCACATATCCAAATTTTTTATGTTTCATATGCTACACCTCATTGATAATGATAACAATTATGTCTGTAAAGATATATAAAATAAACGGATATTTATAGACGTGGTTTTTTATAGTTTCCTATGTATCTGTAAAGGTATACTTTTACAGATGGATGTAAAAAGACAATAAAGCTATTTAATTTTAAAACCTAAAACAAGCATAACCCCGTTCTAAATTTAGGACGGGGTTATGCTTGTTTAATTTTCGATATAAGATACTTCACTGTACTCAAAAATATAACAATAAAGTCGTTTAAAAATCTAAGATTTATTCAACAATAGAGCCCTTTAGTTGAGGAGGGGGTGGTTATAAGGACTAACTACTTAGCCGTCGTCCCATGAACTCTTTTTATTGTTTCATCCTTTTCATTTTCATTCAAATATTCGAAAAAACCTAAGCGATTCCCCCATGGGTCTGTAAAGCTTCCCCATTTTACGGGAACCTCTTCTCTTGAATATATTTCAAAAGGCTCAATATTTAATTCCTTTATCATTCTATCTCTTTCAGCCTCTATATCCATCACACCCATGCGTATCGGACCGCTACCTTCTGTTGGCGTTCCCTCGGCTACCTGTAACCAACTCCCGGGTACGAGTTCAAACTCAATAAATCCTTCATGAGGTACAAAATCAGGCTCTTTATTCAGTAGTGACTTGTACCATTCCTTTCCCTTTTCAAAGTCTGAAACACGAACTTGCACAGTCGTTTCAATAATCACCATAACCCCTCCATTTTTTAAACATCGACCTTAATCTACTTCAACACAATTGTATACATTCCTTCTTTGCTTATATTCAACAAAATGGTCCGGCTGTTAAATATCATGACTGGTGTTTTTTAAACAACTTTATTATCTCTGTACACTACGAGACGATTGAATAGGTATAAGCTTACATAAAGTGGAAATAATATCGGGGGACGTAGAAATTATTTAATTACAGAGGAGAGATGAAGATGACTAATAATAAATCAAATGATTCAAAAGAAGAATTAGCAATCCCAAAAACTCCAGACACGGATGAATTGATTAATATAGAAAATGCTAGAGAAGGTGTTCAAGTTACAATTCCCGCCTATGACAACATGCGAGAAGGAGATGAAATTCAAATTTACTGGGGCGATGAATGGAATATAGAAGAAGGAGAAGAGAAGGAAAGGGAAAAGAAAAATCAAGAATAAAATACCCTTGTTTTTTGTGTCTAAAATGTGTCTAAACGTACAATTTTCCCGAAATGATATGGTGCCTGCGCCATCACAGGTGTAAATCAAGCGGCTTTATATCGGAAATTAAGAGAATTAAAAAAAGATGAAAAGACGACTCTTTAATATAAACAGAATCGTCTTTTTATGTAAAGATGTACTATGATACGGTTATTGAATTATGATTTAGTTTCTGTTCGAATGAAACGCCACACTAAAAATACTGCTGTTAAATAAGCGATAGTCATAGTTATGAATGTATTACTTGCACTACTATACCAGCCTCCTGATAAGTGAATGATCCCCCCCATAACTGCTACGCCAACTAAAGCACCAATTTGTCGATTTGCATTTAATGTAGCTCCGGCCATGTTTGCATGAGATGGCCCTGCTGCTTGCATAACCGTTGCGGTCATAGCTGGAACCGTTACACCTACTCCTAAATTGATTATTGAGAAAATTACTGCTAATAACCAATATGGCATAGATGGCGAAATGAAGATCACCAATAACAATGAGCCAATTCCTGCTGTAAATAAAGCTACGAGCATAGGTAATCTTGAACCTAAACGGGTAGCTACTTTAGCAAATAAAAGGTTACCTACCACGAAAACAGCCATCATAGGTAATAACTGTAATCCCGCTATAAAAGGACTTGAACCACGAGCTTCTTGTAAGAATAGACTCAGCATAAAGACGCCACCAAAAAGAGAGAAGTTAAGCAAAAACCCTACCATATTTGCCGCAGAGAAAGGCGGATTCTTAAATAACTGGCTTGGAATTATTTGATTTTCTGTTTTACGTTCTCTTATAACAAAAAGAATTGCAGTTAAAAGTGCTATAAGGGTCGAACCAACGATTGGAAGAGAAAACCAACCCATTGAAGGACCTTCAATTAGGGTAAAACACAAACCAGCTAATGCAATAATACCTAAAACATGACTAATGAAGTTTAGTTCACTCTGTACGCGAGGTGACTGAGCAATCATCTTGTAAGTAAAAAATAGGGCAATAATACCGATCGGAAGATTAATAATAAAGATGCTTTGCCATCCAGCCAAATTTACTAGAACCCCACCAATAAAAGGACCTATACCGGCAGATGTAGAGACTATGGCTGCCCAGATACCCAACATTTTAGCTCTTTGTTTCTCATCTGTATAAGAAAGTGCAAGTAGACTAAGAGAACTTGGCATAAATAATGCTGCTCCAGCACCTTGAAGAAGGCGAGCTGCTATAAGAATATTTGCAGTCTGTGCTGTAGCACATAATAGTGATGCAATTACAAAGAAGCCTAAACCAAGTATATAAATATTTTTTGCACCATAACGATTGGCTAGTGAACCTCCTGCAAGTAAAAAAGAAGCAAATGTTAGGATATAGCCATCTACAACCCACGTAATTCCAGTAAGGTTAATTTCAAGAGAGCTTTGAATATCTGCAATTGCGACATTTACTACCGTTGTATCAAGGGTTGCCATTACGAATCCCATTGCCAGGATAACAAGTTTCCAAGTGCTAGCGGATGGTTGTACTTCAACCTTAGATTCTTCCATGTTTATATTGCCAGCACGTTGTAATTTCATTTCTAATCAACCCCTCCATTCAGTTACGTTCTTTCAGCTATAAAAATTTTATTACACAAGGTCAATTAAAGTGTAAGGGTAATAGAAATGGATTATGTATGTGCATAACCCCATTCTATTAAGAGATTTACACGGTAAAGAAGTGGTACATTTTAGGCTTTTTAATTTAATATAACAATCCTAATGCTTAAAACATAAATTCAATAGGATTGTTATTCTTGCTTCGGTTGGATTGCATTAGAATTCACAATCCTTGAAAAGAAATTATGGTATACCTGTAGAAATAAGGGATAATTCGGTGTTATGAAAACTTTAGTTCATCAACGTCTTCTCACGTATCCACTCGTCTACTTTTTCTACATCATAAAATTCTTCGATCTGCTCCATTAATGTTACTAATGTTTCTTCACTCATAGCTTGAGCCCACTTATCCTGTACTTTTTTCATAACCCTTGGTAAAACACAGTCTTCTTGAGGATGAGTTTCTTTTGAATCAAAAACAGACAAAGCCATGCCTTTTCCCTGAAAAAAAGCGCCTCTTCCTTCGACTGCTTGGAAAACATCATACAAAGTAATCTCTTTTGGAGATCTTGCTAATGAAAATCCTCCTTTCGTTCCTGTTATTGATTCTACTAATCCGGCCTGTACCAGTAATCTCATTAATTTCTTCAAGTAAGATGGAGATACATCTAAACGTTCACTGATCGCTTCGGAAGTTAGAGTATTACGGTCAGGTACTCTTGTTAACAAAAGTAAAGTATAAACAGCTTGTTCCATTCCAGATTTTATGCGCATAAATTAACCACCCTTAAAACAGAATCATTTATGGATAATGATTATCCATAAATGATTCTACTCCTAAAAAGGTGCACAGTCAATTTATAAATAGAATAAAGAAGAAATAAAAATATTCCTTAACGTACAATTATCTTTTTTCGGTCGTGTGACTCCTTATAAAGGGGTACCGCCAGCATTTTGGAAAAAAACCACGTTAAGCAAAAAATAATAAGCCGCCCATATGGACAGCTTATTTACATAATTTTCGTTATTGGAAGTCAATTATTCACCGATATAAAACAGACTTTGTGCAATACTCGTAAAAAATTCTGGTTCTTGTATAGGAGAATCCTTTTCTATCTCTAAGTATGTTTTAAACCATTCTGATGTCTTCATTCTCCACCTTGCTACTTCTTTACCTTGATAATAAAATTTTGCCCAATCCATTGGTACTTTCTTTACTATGAGTTCACAAGAATCAGATTTAATAAGAAGCTCAGGGGATACAACTTGCCATGAAATATAACTTACTTCATATTCTTCACCTGTCAGATAGTTAATAACTTTATACGTAGGCTTTCCTAACCATTTGGTATTCTTTATGCACTGATAAACTATATCTCTATCATTGGAATAGACATCAATTTGAACGTTCCAATCAATATTCCATATATAGGTTGCCATTTTTGTTAATATATTTTTGTAATTCCTTTTAAATGTGAATGCTTTATTTCCAGCTTCATCTATAACATCGACTGATTTAGTAGAGTCTTTTACCTTAGGGGGTAAGTATGTATATTTCTTCATTCTAATACTTCTCCTTTATTTATTTCTAATGAAAACAATACGGTTTTAATTGTTCTTTTACTCGTTTTTGTAGTCGTAATTTATAAGAAAAGTTTTTTCTTTTATTGTATCATTTAGAATAATCAATTTGTTACAAAAAAATGTATGTATACCATATACATACTCCGTTAACATAACGTCTCATTATCGATAGCAAGAAAAAGGTGGATCCCTCCTCTAAAAAGGCATCCACCTATTCATTATGTACTTCTATACTTGTTTTGTTTTCTTTGTTAGTGCAAACTTCAAAAAAGCTGCAAGTAGGAGGAGGAGCGGTATTCCCTGAATAAAGAGAAATCCTCCAAAAAAATCAAGCGTAGTACTATCTGGAGGGGCTGTTGCCATCCCACCTATAAAAAAAGCCATTGGACTTGTGAGTAGATTTATCCCTAAACAGACCATTATCAATGATAGGTTTTTAGCCTTAATTTTTGATGTACCAGACAAGAAAAATAAGAATATTGCAGTGCCGAATATAAGAAACAGTATTACATAAAAAATTACCATAATATCCCTCCATGACTTTAATTGTACCATCAGCTAGGACAAATTTGAACAAATAGGATATTTATATAAGTCAGATATAGTGTCTCTTTATCAGTTGTAATAAAAAAGCGGATCCCAACTCTCATAAGGAATCCACTCTTTCTTTTTCTACAACTCTATTTTTATACGTTCCTCTTCTTGTCCTTACCAGAACCTCCACCACTAGATCATTTACATAATTATAGTTATAGGAAGCTAATTTTTAATATTAGAGCAAACTCCTCCCCGAACGGAGAGGAGTTTGCTTTTTTCAACAATGCAAAAACAATTAAAATGCTTGTTTCTTATACTCCCTAATGTATCTGAACAATAAGGTTGTTCCTGCTATATTAGACACAATGCTGACTCCTAACATTACAGCCCATGCAACATTCTGAACTTTCATTGTCAAAGTTAACATGAGAAAGCACATGCCAACCGCAACAAACAAGAAACCTAAAAGTTTATTCATGATTTTACACCTCCCTTTTTGTATTTTAACATTATAATGGAACGATATGTTGTGTAATTTTGGGTGTATATGGTATTCATGTTAGGTTAACATAACGTCCTATTATCGGTAGCAAGAAAAAGACGGATTCCTACTCTCACAAGGAATCCGTCTTTTTCTTTTTCTATGACTCTATTCATTTTTTTATACATTCCTATCCTGGCGCGGTTTTAGAGTTCTCGTTTGTTACTAAATTAGCCGAAAAACTGCATAAAATCTTGCATGTTCTTAGCGTGGGTTTTTTCCAAAATGCTGGCGATACCCCATGCCCATCAAGCTTAGATTTTCAAAAACCCCCATAACAAAAATTTTACCTTTTCACAGTTATTCATAAGAGTTCGGCTCATTTTTTCTTTACCCAATTACCGAGCTCTCAAATGTTTTAAATAGTTACCTATCCCCTAATCACCGAGTATGTTTATTTCCCTAAATCACTGTCCATAATAATAAATAAAGACAAACCCTGTATCCATAAGATACAAGCTCTTTCTCAAGAGTATCAAACTCGGTGATTAGGGTAGAGTGGTATACCTATTTTATCTACAAGGTATAAACTTCCAGGAACTAGGTTTTTGTGTTTTTTTTCCTAGTACGATCCAACTTTTTTCTGCGTTTATATTTTCATAATTTAACGGATAACCATCTGTATAAATGTTATATTCTGCAGGGTTATTCGGGTTTATTTGAATTTTGAAATCAGCTAAACTATCAGATTTTTGAGAAAGGTGAACCCAACTAGAATAATTAGACCAATTTAAATATTGATATTGATCATAACTCGAGCTCTTCATGTGAAGATATACGCTCTCACCATGGTGTAATTTTGTATCATTTTCTTTGTAAAATTCAATTTCTATAGGTGTGCCAGATTGTGCATTGTTATTTCCATTTGCAAGTAACACATAATCGTAACGATTTGCTGCGAACCATTTAAATGTTAAACCTTGATAAGGTGATTCACTTGGTACGATATAATAGTTTTTGCCTTCCTCTACGATATTTCCTTCTGTATCATAGATTAATGCCTTCTCTATACTTGGAGCCTGCTCATTTTTAGTAAAAGTTTTAAACCAAAGATTTAAGAAACCTGCTGTATTGCGTTGAGCAGCTGTTAAGCTTCGCTGTACAGCTGGTTTAACCATTTCTTGCCACAATTGTGCTTTACCACTATTGTAATACTTAAGTGTATTATCATTAACGATATTCTGGATTTCAGGTTTAGCTACTTTTGCTACATAATCGATCCATTCTTCAGGTTTAGAGAAAGAATCGTTATAATTCCCGCCAGTATTGACTGCAAATTGATCTTGAATAGTTGTGACATAGTCTTCAAAGTGGCTATGATATTTGATAGCTCTTGTATCAATTGCAGTGAAATTTGCTGCATGCATAGGTTGTGTAGCATCTGTAAGGTAGTGCGTGGCTACTCCTAAATAATAGAAAGCTTTTTCATAGTCTTTATTTCGAAAATGTTCTCCAGATTCATAAAAGTATTTCTTTCCTTGTGTAAGAGCTGTTGGATCTGTTTCGCCTCGATAGTTTTTCTGAGTATCAGGATCATAAAAGTGTGACTTCCATCCGCCTTTGAAAACTCCGCCAATTCCTAACCCGCCATCGTTAAATTCAGAATTATAATCTGCATCATACAATCCTTTTGAAAATAAATCTTTATATTGTGGGAAATTTAAGAAGTCTACAGCCTGCTTATTTGTTTCCACATTAGACTCTGCCTTCATAATTTCAATAGCTTGTTTTGCAATCCATAAATGTGTACTTTTATCAGAATGATAGGGAGCCTCTGCAGACCATTTTGCAACAATGGGATCATTCTCAGTTAAATCAATTTGATCAGTATGAGCATAGCTATTATGAGGGAATGCGCCTAACATAGCTAAAGTCATCCCAGCTATACATAGTGTAGGTATAATTTTTTTCATTTCATTTTCCTTTCTGAATACAATAGTATAATAATTATTATATATATAAACAGTAAATTCAATATCCTTAAGTAGGGGTACCACCACATCGCTATCAAGCTAAGAAATACAAATACCTCCAAAACGAGAAAATTGACATCTTTATGTGAAAATGCATAATTTTTTTGTTTTGCGATGTTATAAAATTTTTAAGTTGATGGGCATTTAAGATCATCATAGTTTATATATCTTTCAAATGTCTTTCATAAATGTTACAAAAGTCTTGCAAATATATAAAAAAAGTACCACCACATCGCTATCAAGCTAAAAAGAACGGGTTACCTCAAAACAATAAAAATGAGCATAATGCACAAAATTTTCGTTTTGGGGTATTTCAGAATCTTAAGTTGATGGGCATGGGGCATTTCTTTTTATTAGCTTGATAGCGATGTGGTGCTACCCCATTCACGAATACACCTTACGGGATAAAACTACTGGATCCATCAAGATTGAGCCCTGACGTTCATTAAAAGATGAGATGCTGGTCCTGGGCATAAAAGACAGTGATATTTTCCA
Source organism: Bacillus cereus group sp. BfR-BA-01310 (assembly GCF_022664325.1). Lineage (NCBI taxonomy): Bacteria > Bacillati > Bacillota > Bacilli > Caryophanales > Bacillaceae > Bacillus > Bacillus cereus group sp. BfR-BA-01310. The sequence goes on from NZ_JAKUHD010000035.1 coordinate 23,614, forward strand.
AATTCAAATGAAGGAAATAAATCCAAATGAAAAGTAATGTAGGGATTTCCTGCATTCCAGAAAAATGCACATGTTACCCACATTAATAAAAGAGACAGGGAGTGTAATCAAAACAAACAATACATTATCCATTTAACTGATTAATTAGGCATAAACTTAAATGTAGATGTCCATAAAAAATTGCACATCCAATTGTTAATTGTGTCTAACAATTGGATGTGCGATTCACCAATGAGATGCGACTTTTCTATCTATTTACACACGTACAGCTGTACCACTTACTGCAACCATTAACATTCCATCGCGAACCACTTCGTAGTCTACATCGATACCAACGATTGCATTTGCTCCTTTTTGCGTAGCAAGTTGTTTCATTTCTTCCATTGCAATGTCACGTGCTTCTTTTAATTTACTTTCATATGAGCCAGCACGGCCACCGACAACATCACGAACAGAAGCGAAGATATCGCGTACGATATTTGCGCCCATAATTGCTTCACCGTTTACGATGTCTA
>NZ_JAKUHD010000036.1:0-22923 GCF_022664325.1 Bacillus cereus group sp. BfR-BA-01310
CACTTTCAAAATAGTCTTTATTCGTTTGAGAAATGATACTTGATACGACTTGTTTTCTTATACTATCGTCTACACTATAAATCATTAAGTGGTCATTTACCGCACTATCATGGGCAACAACTTCCACTTCTTTAAAGTCAAGACCCATTGGAATTTGTCCTAATTGTAATGCTTGTTTCACTTGTTTATGGTTACGATATGTCATTAAGTCAATTACTTCTGGCATCATTGGAATTGCTTTAGGAAGCTCTCCTTGCCATGCTTCATCCATTTCATGTGCTTCTTGTTGTAACAACTGAATTTGCTGCAATTCGTCTTCTGCTGTTGTTGGTAATGCTGTTTGGAATAATGTAGGATTTTCTAGTTTTATCAGTGCACGTCCTGTAATTTCTTCAATCTTAATATCAGATCGTCCTACAATACTTGATACTTCACTATGATCAATCATGTACAGACAAGGTTGTACCTTAATGTTATTGTATAGTTGAATGCGTAGTGCACTTTGTCTACCAGCACTAATCAATGTATGAATTCCTACACTTGCACCTTCTCTGACAACTTGCATCATAAGCATTTCAAACTCTTCGTAAAATCTAGCTTCTTTTACCGCATCGTAATTATCAATTGCTACAATGATATTCGGAACTTTATTTCCGCTAGCTTTTTCATACATTTCTAAGCTTGCTACGTCATATTGGCTTAACATGCGCTTACGAGCTTTCATTTCTTGATTTAATCGTTCTACCAATTTTAAGCATTTTTCTGTTTCGTCAATTGTAATTGTATCTGCCACATGAGGTAATCCTTTTAATGGTAAAAGACCATTTGTTCCAAGATCGATTAAGTACACATGCAAATGCTCCGGACTATGCTGACGTGTCACATCCATAATAACTGTTTGTAAGAACGTTGATTTTCCGTATCCTGGACTTGAGAAGACTGCAACATGACCGTCTTTACTTATGTCTAACGTAAGCGGTGTTTGTGCTTGTAGTTCAGGCTGGTCTAGTAAACCAACTGTTGCTTGTAATGGTTTCTTTTCACCTGACCATGCTTCTTTAAAGTTTACTGGATGTAAGTCTTGCAAGAATATTTTCTCTGGAAGCGGTGGTAACCACGGTCTTGGTAATGCTTCAATTCGATTTTCTTCTGTGTAATCATGAATATAATCGATAACCGCATCAAGTTCAGTCGGTACAGTTGTGATTTCCGTTTTGTTTCCGAGTCCACTCAAATCATCACTCAAAATCTCATACTGCCCAAGCTCATTAATCGCATAAATCGTCGTATCTAGCTGTTCTTGGTCCTCTTTGTTTTCAATATAATCCGCTCCGCTCCATGCACTTTGGAACAGTTCATAGATTTCGTTATTTCCGACTTGTAAGTACGCGCGGCCTGGCAGTGTAATTTCTGCGGCATCTGGTGTTTTTAAAATTTCGTTACTGTCGGATGCGTTTTGTACTTTTAGTGCTAATTTGAATTTGGAGTTACTCCAAATTTGGTCATCTACGACCCCACTCGGTTTTTGCGTTGCTAGGATTAAGTGGATTCCTAGTGAACGACCGATACGTGCCGTTGATACTAATTCTTTCATAAATTCAGGTTGTTCTGATTTTAACTCAGCAAATTCATCTGAAATTAAGAATAGGTGCGGCATTGCTTCTTTCGCTTTGCCTTGTTTGTATAGTTTTTGATATTGGTTAATATGGTTTACATCATATTCGCCAAATAGACGTTGACGTTTTTGTAATTCTGCTTTAATCGATGCAAGGGCACGCATACTTTGAGCGCCGTCTAAGTTCGTAATTGTTCCTAATAAATGCGGTAAGTTCTTGAATAAGTTCGCCATTCCGCCGCCCTTATAGTCGATCAGTAGGAATGCGACTTCATACGGATGGAAGTTTACCGCTAAAGATAAAATGTACGATTGAATAATTTCTGATTTACCAGACCCTGTTGTACCTGCGACTAATCCATGCGGTCCGTGTGCTTTTTCGTGTAAGTTCAAGTTGACGATGTCATCTTTACCACGTAAGCCCAGCGGTACAGCTAAACTTTTAAATGTTTCGTTTTTCGCCCAGCGAGCCTTAATGTTTAGCTCATGAATTTTTTCAACGCCGTACATTTCAAGGAATGTAACACTTTCTGGAATACTGTTTCTTAAGTTTTGCAAGTGATTCAGCGGTGCTAATGCACGAGAGAACTCTTCTTTGTTGAAACCATCTGGGAAGTGATCGAGCGTAAAGTGGCGATTCACTAGTTCACCTTGTTCTAAGATAACATTCCCGTTTTTCGCATCGCGAATATCAATAACTGTTTTCACATGTTCCGGTAAACTTTGCATCACATCTTCTACAAAGATGAGAGATACACCAAGTTCGCTCGGGTCTCCGTTAAAGAACTCCATTACACTATGATCTAAAATTAGTTTTTCATCTGTAATCGATACAACGTAATGAGGTGCAAAATACATTTTTTCATTGGAATTGCCTTTCTCTTCTAATGCTAATTTGCGTTCCTTCAGAATTTGATACAAACTGTTCAATACTTGATCTCGGCTTCGGTCATGATACACGAACCCGCGAACATTAATATCTCGTAAACTCGCATGCGGTAACCAGCGCATCCACTCCCAGCTTGCTTTTTCTTCTTCTGGGAAAATCGTAATGAATTGTAAATCATAATAACTATGAAACAGAGCTGTTTGCATAACGAGCATTTGCAGCTGTTCGATTACTAATTTTCGTTGTCCGATATAGCCTACCGGGCCATTCACTAAGTCGGTCACAACTGGTACATTCTCTAAACCCATATATTGCGAACGTAAGCCGCTTGCAGCTTCTACTAATTCATCTTTGTTTTGCGTAAACTCTTCTTTGTTAAACTGAATTTCAAAACTAGAATCAACGCGGCCCAATCCAACCCGATATGTCAAGAAATCATGGTGGAACATTGTTTTTTCATAGATTTGCGAATCTACTCTTACTGCCATATCACGAATTTGTTCAATGTTTGGATAATGATAATCTAAAGCGTGCCTTTGCTCTTCACTTGCGGCATACAATTCTTGCGTTTTCTGCTTCAAATAATTTTGATAACTTTCATTCCGTTCTTTCGTATCAATTCTGTATTTCTTTAAATTCTTTAAATATGTGGTTAATGCAATAATTACTGTTACCACTGTCATCCCGAGTGATGCGAGAATAAAAATCCCGCGGGGCTGAAAGATTGAAACGACTACAGTCAACACGATCATCACAATCGGCGGGACGATCATCTGTGCCAGGTGTTCACTTGGTTTTGATGGTAGGTGAGATGGCTTTCCAATCGTTAGTTTTTCCTCTGGCTCACGGTAAATAATCCGCGGCGAACGATGATAATTCGGATATTCATCACCTAAATCATTATCAGCTTCCATTAAAGGTGTTAATTTTGATGTAATGCGATTAGGTGAAGCTAATATTTGAATATCTTCTTTCCCAACTTTGATTGTTACACCATCAAAATACAGTTGATCGCCTGGTTCAAGCATTGCCTCACCAGTCATGCGAAAAAAGTTGTGATATACATAGCCGTCATTCACAACGACTTTAAAACAATCTCCCAATGTTTCACGGATAAACAGCAAGTTAGCAGCTGTCATATTTTTAATTGTCACATCATCGCGATCCGTTGCGCCAAACGAAATACTATACTTGGACGCCATGTCATACACATACTCTTCTCCTGCATCCGTTAAGTAAAAATGCATTTGTTTCTCTTTCGTAATATCTAGAGTCACATGTTCATTTGCACGTAATGCTTCATCCTCAAGTTTCCATGCTTCGCCGTCCCACTTCACCACTACACGCGTTTCCAAGTCCGCGTAAGTAACTGTGTCGGACCATTCATTTCCGATTGTGACTAATTCACGTTTTTTCGGATTAAGATGACATTTATGCAGTTGATTACCGTAACTAATTGTTAGTAGTTGTACCATCTCTATCTCCCGTTTCTTTTATTTTTATTTCGTCTGATGTCTAGTTCGCTTTATTTCCTGATGGGTTTTTATTTGATAAGTCATCTGAGGAATTTGTATTATATTTTTTTTGGTACTCTTCCAATTGTTGCTGATATTTCTGTACTTTTTCTTCACGCGCTGAACCAGTCAACTTCGGATCATTTTTCACTTGTTCAATTTGTTTAATTAATCCGTACATAATCAATTGCGGATCATCGATATATTTCGCAAGATCTAAAGACTTAGAGAAATCTCCGCGCCCATTGTAAATCCAATATAATAAATAATTTTTATCACTTTTTAGACTCACGTTCTTCATAATTGCTGCTTTTTGATCATCTGTTAGTTTTTCTGCCTTCACGTATGAAGAAGCTAAAACATATTTAGATGCATCCGGTAGTTTTTCAGGATCTTGCTCCTTTAAAGTGCTAATTACTTTATCGTAGTCTGTCGCCAAGAAATTCTTATCTGCTTCTAACAATTTATTTTGATACGGCATTTTTACAAAACTGAAATAGCCAAGCGGTACTGCGAGAACAATCGAAGCAACAATCATCAAAATGGATAATCGTTTAAATAAACGGAATCGTTTTTTCGGCACAAGCTGCATATTTTTCTCTGTTGTCGTTTGTTCTCTTCTGTAATGCTCATTTAACAACTTTACAAGGTCATCAAATGTACCAGTCTCAACGACATTACGTTCGAATGCTGTATCTTTTGCATTGTTCAATGAACCAGAATACAATTCATCAAAACTATATTTTTTCGAGAATATTGCGACAACTAAACATTTATACTGACGTAAAAACTTCTCATCATCTAAGCGATACGGTGGTACAATATCACGGATACCACGATAAACTAGATAGGGCATATAATTGTCATCGAATACTAGATTGTCTGGATGAAGGAAGAAAGTTTTTCGCGTTTGTAAGCACTCTTGAAAACGAGCAGCATTAAGCAATAATCGTAATTTATCGTTCTTTCCTAGTTTGTGTACATCTTCCCATTCCTTTGTATATCCCTTAACGTTGAACTCAAATGTAAACATATCTTCATGATCTTCTACTGTAGCCGGTACAAAGAAGTTAGATTTTTCTGTGATTAACTCTAATTGCCGCATGTCCTTCACACGCGTCTGTGATTTCGATAACTTCAATGTCCGTATATGCTCAGTCGTTTCAAATAGATACTGCATCGAATCTAGCTGAATCGTTCTCTCTGTCATAGTCTCTTACTCCTCTTTTTCATGTTCTTTTCTATATAAATTCATTTTGATTCTTCAACATATAAGTCGCTGCCATGTAGAAGTGATCCACTCTTGCTTTCTAGCTTTGTTTTTTGACAAAAGCAGTAACTGACCGCTTCTATGCACGGTCAGTTACTCTCACCTAACTAAAAAGAAAGGTTTTTAATTCTACAAAACTTTTAATATATCCCCGTCCGTTACCTGATAATCAATTAACCGATCATCGTCAGTGAGTAACAGTTCTTTATTAACAACCTTAATAGCGCAGCGAGAAACTTCAATCACATCAAGTTTTAGTGCTTCAGCAATGTTCATGAGCAGCTGTTTGACGGGCTGGTGGGTCGGGATACGCAGATCATATAATCTGCTATCCCATTTACTAAAGTCAATTGTGACATTAATATGTGTTTGTCCTGCCATACTTCCTTCTCCCTTACTGCCAAATTTTCCGTATTACAACATAAATGCCGCAGCAAATTGCTAGTACTATACCAGATAGGATTCCTATCATTTGTGTGCTGATAGGTTCCGTTTCTAGTTGATTAGTGTTTTGGTCAGCGTTAACAGCGTTGCTAACCGTATAATTTTGAGCAAACAAGCTGTTTTGTCTGTCCTTCACAGTTGTATCCTTCTTGTTTGATGTTACAAACAATGAGTCATTTAAAGCTTTCGTTTCGCCCTCTATTTGTTTCTGCTTCTCTTTAATTACATCTTTTGTTTGTTCTTTAAACAAGTCTGGTGCGTGTTTTTCAAGCTCAGTTTCTTGGGGTTCCTTTTGTTCCTTTTCGACTTTTTCCTGTTGCATCTGTTCCACACGATCCGTTTTCAAATCCATCTTTCCGTTATGATCAAGATAGCTGCCCGTATCAGCGTGAAGGGACGACGGAGCAAGAAAAAGCAACAAAAAAGCAGTAATGAAACTAGCTCGTATGAGAATCAGCTTCATATTCATCCCTTTCTTCTGCCCGGTATTTGCGTATGACGAACAAGTTTACCACAAGGCCAATAACGACAGCTGCCATTAAACTATACATAATAGTCGACCAATTTGCTCGGTCGTTTGCAAAACCAGTAATCATAATCTCAATATATTGAAGCGGTGAAAATTCACGTATTTTAGCAGCAGTCGACATTTTATCAAGATTCAACCCAACTGCATCTGTCAGGAACAGATACAGGCTAAATATGGCTAGCAAAATAAACATTCCGACCATTTTCATTTGGCGTAATAAGTAGCCTGAAATGAGAACTAGCACTAACATAATGCTGGTAAACATGCTGATCCATACTGGGAATTCTGCATGACTAATTTTCAATAAATAGCCTGAAATACCGCCAATTAGAATCCCTTCAACTACTCCAATACCAGCTTGAACAGCTGTAGTTGGTACGTTTTTCAGTACCAATGACATCTCTTCCTCAAAAGCACTTTTTTCTATACGTTTTCGTTCTTGGTTTGAAATTACATAAGCTGTAAATAGAGAAACAATGAAGCAAATCAGTACTAATAAATATGGTGTAAACGTATCTGCGGCTACAACAACACCATCGTTTTTCTTTTGCACTGGGTTTGCAAGGAAGCTATATAAGTTTTCGTTTTGTCGGTCGCCAACGCGACTGTTTGCGAGAACTTTCGTGAAATTTTTCAAGTAATCTTTATCATCAATTAGTTTCTTACTTAGATCACCCGAAAGCCTTGTCGCCTGACCAACTAGCGAATCTCCACTATCCTGAATCGTTTTCGCTTGGTCATCGATATTATCAAACGTTTTATACACATCGTCAGCTGATATTAAGTTACTCTTCGACTGATCAGCGAGTATCTGACTTTGTGTATAAATAGACTTGAATTCCCCGTCTAACGCAAGCGTCGCCGTTTGTTCACCATCACTATTTGTCACAACTTTCCCTTGTTGATCGATTAGTTTATTGCTTGTTTCACGCCATGTTGTTAAATTTTTTAACGTTTGCGTAAGATTCGTATTCATCGAGTTTGCTTGCTCAGTTGTCTGCTTAATTACTTCTGTTAAATGTGTAGAATTTTTATCTGCTTCATCAACCAATTTAAGATAAGCATCTACTTTGTCTTTCAAATCTTTTGTTTGTTGCTGTACTTCTTCTGTCGTTTGCTTAGCAATGTATTCCGCTAATAAGTCAAGCACATCGCGTTTGTTGAACAGGTAGTATAATGCATTTTGATGTGATTCTGTTAAATCCGCAAGTGATTTTTTATTAAAATCCTCCGGTAAATCGGCTGATGCCTCAAACCCGTAATACAAGTTATACATGTTAGATAGTTTTTGATAATTTTTAATCGTATCTTCAACTGCTTGTATAAGCTTATTAGTCGCATTCGAATCTAACGACGACATAACTTGGTGAGTAATATAATTATTATTTACATGTTTCCATTCCCCTTCTGTATTCGTCTCTTCATCTTTTGTAGGGGGCTGCTCTGTTTGTGTCTCTCCATCACTTTTTCCTGGCGGTTCTGTTTGTGTCTCCCCATCACTTTTTCCTGGCTGGCTACCACCATCTTGCGTTTGACCGTCACTTTTTCCTGGCTGGCTACCACCATTTTGCGTTTGACCGTCACTTTTTCCTGGCTGGCTACCACCATTTTGCGTTTGACCGCCACCTTCACCTGGCTGGCTACCACCATTTTGCGTTTGACCGCCACCTTCACCTGGCTGGCTACCACCATTTTGCGTTTGACCGCTACCTTCACCTGGCTGGCTACCACTATTTTGCGTTTGACTGTCACTTTTTTCTACCTTCTTCAAAGGATTTTGATAAGTAATTGTACGTGATTGACCTAGTATAGGCGGTTCAGTTGGTTTTGGTTTCATGTCAGATGATGGATTATCAATGACATAATCTGTATCCTCTTGTGTCAAATTCCAACTCCAAGTTACAGGCTCAAAGACAGAAATATTACTGTTAGCATTTTTTAAACGTAATGTCGCTTTAATTTCGAAATCGCCTTTGTCTGTAGCTGGCAAAACAACTTTTTTATTTTCAAGGTACTCCTCTGTGTAATCTACTTCATTTCCGATAACCAGTTTTACACTTGTCACTTCATAATCGTCTGGTACATTTAATGTGATATATTGCCCTTCTTTTTTCGTAGCTGGCAATACTGCTTTATCGTTTACTTCAACACCAGATGTCGTCAAATTATCTTTAATTTTTTTTATCATTTCCACCATTGGAATAGTATCTGTACCTCGCGCAGGTGTATAAAGTTTTTCCGCATTATATTTATTTGTGATATCAATAACATTTTCCAGTTCTTTCTTCGTCCCATCTGATAAACCAATGTTTTGAATATCATCTTTATTTAATGACGGCAACTGATTAATAGCCTCTTGAATCTTTTGATTCGCACGATTATCCGGTGCATCAAAGAATTTATTTAAATACACGTCTTGATGACCCTCAGAAGAATTTGAAATTTCCTGCTTTAGCTTTTCAGTTATTGATGCCGTAAGCTCTGGTCCTAGTCTATTTGCTAACTCAGTGTTGTGACTGCGAATTTTCGCACTGTTATCACTCAAATACTTTTGCATACCAGCTGAATCCGATAAAATATTAGGCTGCTCTTCTTTCAACTGAAATTGATCGTAAATTACTTTATTCGCTAATTCTAAATTAGCAAATTGTTGCATTATATCTGTTGTATTCATACTTTGGTCAAACTGAGTCAACTGTGTCGTGAAATCCTTTAAGGCAAGGCCATTTGCTTCCTTCATTTTATTAAAATCACCAAAAGCTGTTTGACCGGTCTGATTGGATTTCATACCTTCATTCAAATTGTTGCTAAACCCATTTAAAATCTCTTGTAACCCTTTAAAACTGCCTTTCGCCACACCTGTTTGATCTTGAACACCTTTAAACTGCTGTGTGTAACCAGCTAGCGGGCTATGAACCTCTTTATTGTACACATCGGTGTAAGTTTGTTCTTTTTTTACAAGAGTTGTAATGTTATCCTGCGCATTTTGCAAGTTTCCGATAATGCTAGCGAAATAAACATCGATAATTCGGCTGTTGAAATCTCCAAGTATCGAACTTGCTGTTTTTTCTGCTTCTGCTTTTATATCATTATTACCAGTTGTATTTACCTTGTAGTTAAGCGTCACCTTTTCCGGCGCATTCGACTCAATTGATAATGCTTTTTTGGAAAAATCGTTCGGAATAACGATCATCATATTATAGACGTTACGTGATAGTCCGCTTTCTGCTACCCCGCGGCTAACTACATACCAATCGTGCTTATTATCTTTTTCCACACTCGTAATAAATTCATTACCAAATTCAATCTTTTTGCCACCCAGGTTTGCACCTTGATCTTCGTTAACCAGCGCAACCGTCATCTTTTGTGTTTCTTTATCACTCTTTCCTTTCTTCACTTGATTCAGTGCTAGAAAGGATGTTCCAGTAGACAGCGCAAGCGTCAGTATAATAAAAAATACTATGCTCCACTTTATTTTTTTCACACATCACCACTCCTGCTAGTAAAACTCTTTGTCTGTATACTGTTATTCGCTTACTTCTAGTAGTCGCGAAAACGGATACTCCTTTTCATACCCACAATAAGGTGAAACTTTCATTAGTAGGAGCTTTACTATCCGCTAATGCGAGAGAGATGCAAACAAACTTCAAGCTACCTTATACTTTTTTTACTAAGCATTTATATTTATTTTGTAGTATAATCCCAAGAAAAATGGCAGCATCTCTCCCCTTTTTTGCAAATAATCCCAATAAATAAACCACGCAGCACTTGCTGCGTGGCTCACTACTCAGAGAATTTACTCGCGCCCGTTACTATGTAAAGCATGAAAAATCCCCTAATCTACTAACAAACATCACCGTAATTAGCTAAGTCCAAAATTACGGGATAAGTCTTCATCATGTCGAGCCACAGCATCTGCTGTATCCTTCAATTGTCTTTCGATGTCATGTAGTAATTGGGCAAAATTTCTTACCTTCGGTGCTAATTCGATAAATTGTCGGTCAAACCCTTCGAATGCACGACCTTCCCATTCTCCACGTAAGTCTGATTGTAAGTTTGTTAAATCGCGTAGAATGTCCTCAATTTGTTGACCACCGTTACCATAACGAGCTGCTTTTGCTTTAAGCTCCTCTGGGCTCATACGAATTTGTCCAGCCATTTATATTCCCCCTATCATTTTGTGAAAACTGTAAAATATACTTCAATTTTACTTACTAAATTATAACAATAAATAGAAAAGTTGAAAAGATTTTTTTACTTTTTTGGATATTCTTATCATATATTGGTGTTTTTTTCTTGCTTATGTATATAAATAAAGGGGGGCTGGTGCAAAAACTTGGGGTACGGAAACGATTCTGGGTATGAGGGGCCACTCTGGGATTTAATTACAAATTAAAAAAGAACTTTATTCAAGTTCTTTTAATCTACGATACAGGGCGGCCTGACTCACACCTGTAATTTGGCATATTTCTTTCACTGTTTTAGTGGTATGCTTCCGTAATTCAATCGCATGATTCATACCTGGGTGTTTATCCATGTATTTCTTCAATCTTCCTCTATACACTCATTTTGTTTCGCTAACTTTATTCCCGCACGTTGCTTTTCTTTAACCATTTCTCAATCAAGTCCATAGAGGGGAGCACCAATATGAAGGAATAAATTGAATTTTTGAGGAGCAATACAAGGTTCTAAAGCCATTTTTGACTGAGGATACAAAAGAACGGATTAAAAGAGCATTAAAATAGATTAATATTCCAAAAACTAACATAATGTAATATAATGTAATTTGTATGTCCCATTATTTAGAAGTTGAAAGGAGTCATTATGTAATGCTTATTTGGAGAGGTAAAGGACTGTTAGTAGTCTTAGCATTAATTTTAGGGAGTCTGATAAGTGGAATCTTTTCTAGTATTTTGCAATTGGACACGGTACATAACCCTGGATTTATTTTTAATGGAATATTTTGTACTATATTTATAGCAATGAGTAATTATTTTTTCACTAAAAAGTTTATATCTGATAGTGTACGAACACTCGTCGATGAAAATACCGGAGAAAGATTTCAAATAAAAGATAACTCTGCCTTATTTTTCATTCGAAATAAGTATTGGACTTGGATTATTCTAGTTTTAGGTGTTGGACTTACTATTACTGTTAGTGCGCAATTATCATAATTTTTTTATTATTATATAAGGGATTACCTATCATTAAAAAAAACTCTGATTTTTTTAAAATCAGAGTTTTTTTTATTAACTACTTTTAATAATTTAAATTACATATATTCATAAATTGATTTTATTTAAAATAAAATTTTTATTTATAAGGGTCGCCCCACATGCTCATCAAGCTAAAATTTTATAGTACCCCCAGAACGAAATTTTTATCTCTCTACAGTTATTTATGTGAATTCAGCTCGTTTTTTTCGTTTTGGAGGATAATTAGTTTTTTAACTTGATGGCGATAGGGAAAACGCTTTTCGTGTAAGCGTCAAATATTCCCCACCTACTATTTTTATTGTATATTTTAGAGTTACTTGACGTTTACTCTATTCGAGAAAGAAAAGCATCTAGAGAATTAATTATGGAAAAAGATCGATATGGAAGAGGCTTGAAAAATTATATAAAAGATATTAGGTCAAGGAAAAGATGTCTTTGCGTGTGGTTTGTTCCGAAACACTTAAATCTGTTGATTATATTTAAATGCTCCTGTAAAATTATACTAGTTTTTATTAATGCAAACGCTTTCGTAAAAATAGGTGTTAGCTTATAATCTACAATTAATCTTTATTTTATGGGAGGCAGTTGTAGTAGGGGGGAAGGAATTTATTTAGTTGCTATCATACTTTAGCTGTATAACGGCTAATTTTTGTAAAAGGGGAAGTAGGGGATTTATAAATGATTGAAGTAAAGAATGTTACGAAAAGCTATAAGATTTTAGAGCGAAAGCCAGGTTTAATGGGTGCAATAAAAGCTTTAATAAAACGGAAATACTATGATAAGCAGGCAGTGCAACCGATTTCTTTTTCTATTGAAAAAGGAGAAATGGTTGGATATATCGGATTCAACGGTGCGGGAAAGTCAACCACTATTAAGATGTTGTGTGGAATTTTAACTCCAGATACTGGTGAAATTAAGGTGAATGGAATTATTCCATACAAAAATAGGCAGGAAAATGCTAAAAATATTGGAGCTGTTTTTGGACAACGGACACAACTTGCTTGGGATATACCGGTGCGGGAGTCTTTCGAACTATTAAAACATGTTTATGAGATTCCAGAAACAAAATATCAGGAAATGTTGCATTTATTTGAAGATGTACTGGATCTCGGAACTTTAATGCCATTACCTGTTCGCCAGCTATCACTTGGACAAAAAATGCGTTGTGAGTTGGCTGCTGCTTTTCTTCATCAACCTTCTGTTGTATTCCTAGATGAACCTACAATTGGTTTAGATATTGATGTAAAGGAAAAAATACGTAGTTTTATTAAGGAAATGAATAAGAAATTGGACGCAACAGTTGTATTAACTACTCATGATATGCAGGACATAGAAGAGCTTTGCCAGCGAATTATTATTATTGATAAAGGGTCTATTATTTATGATGGGGACTTACAAGATTTAAAAGATCGTTTTTCTTATAACCGCATCCTATCTTTAGAATTAGAAGAGCACACAATGTTTGAGATCCCTGTATCATTACAAAATTACATAGTGGTACAGAAGAATGAAACAGAAAATGAATCTCGCGTAGAGTTAAGTTTTCACACAAAGACAGTTTCATCGGAATTTGTGCTTTCCGAACTTGCAAGGCACAATAAAATATCAGATTTGACGATTTCAAACCCTAAATTAGAGACAATTATTAAAGATCTTTATCAGCATGGAGGTGAGGAATCCCTTGAGGAAATATTGGGAAATGCTTAAAGTGCAGATAAAGCTAGATACCTCATATGCAGCGTGGTATTGGGCGGGTACATTTGCAATTATCGTTAAACTATGTACGTTGTATTATTTTTGGACTGCTGTATACGAGAATAAAGAGACTGTTGGAGCACTTTCACTATCTAATATGCTAACTTATATGGTTATAGCTTTGTTATTGGAACAATACGTATCTGGAGTAGGAACCAATTTAGCGAGAATGATTAAACAAGGTGATATAGCATTGGAACTTATGAAGCCATATCATTTGTTAGATAAACTTGTAGCGTTGGATATAGGACAAAAAATTTCTAATTCTATGCGTACAACGTTCCCTATGCTACTGTTTGCCGTCTGGTTTGTAGGAATTCAACTACCACAATCAATAGAGTCTTTTCTATTATTTACGGTAAGTGTAGTTTTAGGGATTTTAATTGGAACTCAATTAGATCTTATTATTGGTATATTAGCTTTTTGGACCGTTAATATATGGGGACTTCGACTTCTACGAGAGTCTGTTATTCAATTTTGTTCCGGAGCACTTGTCCCATTATCGCTTTATCCACAATGGTTTCAAGAAATTAGTATGTTTTTTCCTTTTCAGTCTATGGTCTATATACCTGTTTCTATTTATACAGGTTCTATTTCAGGTACCCAGGCTTATACGGCAATTGTGACACAATTCATATGGTTAATCTTTATTACAGTACTTGTTAGATTTTTATGGACTTTAGCAATCCGGAAAATCACAATATTTGGGGGGTGATTGAATTGTTGCAAACTCTTAAACGATACTCATTCTTATACATTGTCTATTTTAAGCAACACTTAAAAGTTATGATGGAATATAAAGTAGACTTTTTAATAGGAATTTCTTCAGTCTTCATTCAACAATTTGCCGCTATCTTTTTTTTAAAAGTGGTATTTGATCATATTGAGACTTTGAAAGGGTGGAACTTTTATCAAATTCTCTTAATCTACGGTATTGCGTTTGCAGGAAGGGCAATCCATCACATTTTCTTTGATAATTTATGGACGATTGGATGGCAATACATTCGGACAGGAAATTTAGATCGTTTGCTTATCCGTCCTATTAACCCGCTGTTCCAAATTATAGCAGAGCGTGTTCAGCAAGATGGAATAGGGCAACTAATAATAGGGGGAATGGTTCTTTATTATTCCATTAGTAATCTAGATATTGCAATTTCATTGGGTAATGTACTAATACTCATCATAATGATTATTTCAAGTGGTCTTATCTTTGTTGCATTAAATTTATTTTTTATAACATTTTCTTTTTGGATGACAGATAGTCTCCCTGTTGTATCAGCAGTATTCAATCTAAGTGATTTTTCGCGGTATCCGATTACAATTTATAATAAAATTATCGCATTTATCTTAACGTTTATTATTCCTTACAGTTTCACATCCTTTTATCCAGCTGCCTTTTTCTTCGATAAGGGGTATAAATGGGTATCTTTGTGTACACCACTCGTTGCTATCATACTATGTTTCATTGCTTATCGTTTTTGGAAATATGGATTAAGTGCATTCACTAGTACAGGAAGTTAATCTTAAGGATTATATGTAAGAAAGTCGGTTGGAAAAACGATTCGTTATATTGCTAAATAACATCGAGAGTTAATTCAGAAGGAGGCAAACAATTGGAACTGAAAAGAACCAGTTGTATTATTTACGTATCAAACTGTAAGTCGGTATATGATTTGAGATAAATGTTGTTTGGGCTAGTAGTGATAAATTTTCACATAAGGAGTCTAGTTATGGAGAAACATATATTAGAAGATTATTGTTGAAATCAGCCTGGAGCAATTCATGATTACAAAATAGAATGGCAAGCAGATCGTTATAAGGTGGGAGGGAAAATGTTCGCTATGTTTGGTGGGGATTTAGTGTGCAAGCCCCCATGCCCATCAAGCTAAGATTTTAAGACGTCCCCATAACGAGAATTTCACCTTTTTACAGTTATTTATGAGAATTCAGCTCATTTTTTTCGTTTTGGGGAACAATCAATTTCTTAAGTTGACGGGCATGGGGTAGCACCATCAACTTAAGAATTTCGTACGCTAAGCAAAATTTCATAAAGAAAAAGCTGATTTTCTGGACAGGTGAGAGTTATACATCGTCAATATAGAAATTATAACCAGTTAATTCGAATCAACTTATATTAACTTAGTTAATAATCTTTAAGGGAATCTAATTTAAGTAGCTAGGGTAATGAAGAAAAATCTTGAATTTTATTAAACATAAAGGGAGTAGAAAAAATTTCTACTCCAATCTCTTTTTAAAAATCATATGTTATTCTATTTCAAAAGATGTACTTCATACTGAAATATTCTATATCATTAATACTACTTTAGATTCTTAGTTATGACCTATTAATCTTCGTAATCCTCAAGTGCAATTTCTAATTTCTTAGATAAGAATCCATAAAAGTCTTTAGCTTCAAACAGAGTTTTCTTGCTTACAAGATCCCACGTTACAACTAGACATTCGCCATTTACAAGACTTGATGTATCTAGGCAATATACGTATTCACCTATATCCCATATAACAACATAACTTTTGAGAAGTCCCATTTTACGATACACTTCAGTTTCTGAAAGTATTGGTGAGTTATCTATGTAACCTGCACATGTTAAATCTATTCCTAGGACACCTCCACCACCGTAATGATTTAAAAACCATCGATAACTATCTGGGAATTTACAATCTAATTTTTTTCAAGTTGATTAATGAATTCGTCTTCAACTCCTCCAAAAAAATCTCCTTTATCTTCCCATTCGGAAAAAATGTTAGAAATCCATTCTTTCATTTAAATTACTCCTTCTTTAATTAGATTTTTGGTAATCTTGTGCTCTCTGTTTTCAGTAATAATCACGAAATCGCTCGTAATGAGCTTTTAAAATCTCATCATTTCTAAAACTTTCCCCATCATCAATTGTGCCATGAAGCTGTTTTGAGTATTCCCGATGTTTACTAGCTGGCAATTCAACCATACTTCCTGGTTCCCGCTGAGTCGTATGATGAAGTTGAATTTGTTTAAAAAAGAAAAAGCACCTTGATTTCAAAGAAGGTGCTTTAGTAATTATATTTGTTTTCTATATATTGACACATGTATAGTTGTAAAACTTACAACATCATTAACATTCTTTTTTGAATAATCTTGTAGCCTATATACATATCAATATTTTCCTATATCTCTCTTTATTTCTCAAAATGAGCCATACCAAAATTTTCATTAAACCTCTTACACCATATAGAAACTAAACCATATGCATCGATATCTACCTCTTCAGGAATTTCATAGTTTTGAGATCCTTTGTTTCCCTTTAACTTACCTAATTCAATATACTGATAGTTTTTAACATCTTCATTATTTTTTAAACTTTTCACAGGAAGCAATACCACTCGAACATCTGGACCATTAGAAGTTTCAAAATTGGTAAGTCTTAGAACGCGCTTTCCATTCGATAGTTGATAGATTGTTGCTACTCCCGTCGTTTCATGAATACCATTTTGAAACTGCCCTTTGCTTATTACTCGTTCTTGTTGTTTAACTTCTTTTGATTTTATTTCTGTTTGTGGCAATGCTTCATTAATTTGCTTATCAATAAATAATTTTTCGGGACGGAATAAAAACCATAAAATCCCCCCGATCATTACAAACCCTGCAATCAATAAAACAGATTTTATTTTCATAAAATAATCTCCCCTGTAACATCATAGTACTTATATGTAAGTTAACACGAAGGTCTTTCATTTTTATAACATAATTATTACAAAAGTCTTTCAACCGTCTCATTTCTTTTCTGATGTAACGGGAAGAGTAAACCAAAATTCACATCCCTGTTGCTTATCCGGACGATCCCGAACACTTATAAATAACATTAAATATGTATTATAATTGTAGGAATCAAGAGTAATTTATCATTTTAGCCAAGAAGACTCCTTCCTCAAGGAACGTGAAGGGTCGCAGCCCAGCGTGTTCTTTCTAGAAGAACGAAAGGATCTTCTCACTGGAATAAACAACGAATAAAGGTTGCTAGAATTCATGAATACATGACAAACGCTAGAAAAGATTACTTGGACAAAATCTCAACTGAAATCATCAAAAACCACGATGTTATCGGTATAGAAGATTTGCAGGTATCGAATATGTTAAAGAATTATAAGTTAGCAAAAGCAATTAGTGAGGTATCATGGTCACAGTTTCGAACCATGTTGGAATATAAAGCAACATGGTACGGTAAACAAGTCATTGTCGTATCGAAAACATTTGCTTCAAGCCAATTATGTTCTTGTTGTGGATATCAAAACAAAGACGTTAAAAATCTAAACCTACGTAAATGGGATTGCCCTTCTTGTAGTACACATCATGATAGAGATATTAACGCAAGTATCAATCTAAAGAATGAAGCGATAAGGCTTCTAACCGCAAGGACTGCGGAGATAGCCTAATAAATTAGAGTTCGATAGAACTCTTTACTTAGGAATCCCCCTCTTCTAAACGAAGTGAAAGTGGGGGTAGTTCAAATTGTTCTTCTTTGTTGGTGATATAATATTTTCTTCACTCTTCCTTGGAGATCCGAGCAGTTAGCTTTTGCTAGCTGCTCTTTTTATTTCTCTTCATATCAACAAGTTTTCCCTCATATCCGTTTGTACCAATATCTTTTTAAAGTACTCTAAAAAATGAACTTTATCTTAACTTTACTTTATCTTTACTTAATCTTTAGATTTCCATATTAAACTTTAAACTTAAAAGAAATAATTTGGGGTCTAAAAAGGATCAGGGAATTAGCTGTTCATTACATATTTTGTAATGAACAAACCTCCATTGAAAAATGGAATTTCTTATAAAAGGAGGAATATATGAAGAATACGAGTAAAAAACGAATAATTATATTATTCGTTTTTAGTATTTTAGGCTTAGGAACAATGCTTGGAATACTATATTTTAATCATAAAACCAATAATCATAAAAATAAAGTACTTGCTACCGAAAAACGTTTATTGCAATATGAGCCCATTTTGAAAAAAGAATTAGAACAATATAATTTAGGAGAGAAAACAGCAGTTTTGTTAGGAATTATGTACCAAGAGAGTAGAGGTGAGGGCAACGACCCTATGCAATCTTCTGAATCACTTGGATTAAAGCCAAATGAACTTCAAGAGACAAGCTTGAGCATTAAACAAGGGGTAAAACACTTTGCTCAAATGTACAAATATGGAACGGAAAAAGATGTTAGCATGGATACAATTATTCAAAGCTATAATATGGGACCAGGGTATATTGATTTTATTGCCAGTCAAGAAGTTAAACAACACTCGGAGGAGTCGGCTAAAAAGTTTTCTAAGATGAAAGTTGATCAAAATCCAGCGATGTACACTTGTGGTGGAAATAAAAATAATTTTAGGTATCCATATTGTTATGGTGATTTCACATATGCAACAAAGGTGAATGAAAAAACAAAACTTATTGAAGAACTTCTCCAAAATGTACATGACTCTTCTAAATAAATAGTAGAATGAAATGTGATGATACCGTCAGTTATTAATAATAAAATATTAGAATGGAATATACACTTTAAGTAATTCTTTTTATTGTGAAAAATCCTAATAAGTCCAGACTATAGTTTCATTTTATTTAGTAAATACACGCCTCTCGGCTGAACCCTTATCTCGTTTTTGTTAGATTGATGGCAATGGGGCGGTACCCCACATCCATCAACTTAAGGATTTAAAGTACCCCCTAAACGAAAATTTTGTGTTTTTTATAGCACCGAATTTTATTTTTATTGTTTTGGGGGCAATCTGTTCTGTTAGGTTGATAGGCATATGGCGGTACCCCCTATCGGATTAATTAGGCATAAAATTAAATGTAGACTAATGATTGGGTATTTGGTTTTTATTAAACATTATGATACGTGAAATTTTTATTTTCTTTATTAAAAAAGCTCCCATAGATCTTGCACCTATGAGAGCTACCTAAGGGTATTTCATATTCGACTTGATTCTATTGTAGCAAGCTTTCGCCAAATATCAAAAACATAATGATCCAAAACCAAATAATCAAACTAAATGCACTCTTGAATCCTCCCCATTCCCTTTTTATATTTCAAGAAAATTAACCCCTTAAACATTTGTATTTTACACTAATTTAATGATGCTATTGATATCAAAGATAATTTACATATGAATTGTAACGCAGTATATGTATTATTTGAGTCAAAAGCACCTTACCCTAATACACCACTTTATATGATTGGATGTTCAACAATAAAGGACATCCAGCCTTCTTTAGGCTCTGTTGCAAGGTTTGAAAAAAGCATAAACAGGTTGGTAAATGAGGAACAATGTTTAGGAAGTAGCTAGTAATTGTTGAAGTTCATTATACGTGGAAAAGGCGGAGTCTCTTTGAAGACTTCGCCTTTGTTTATATAGGGCATGAATGGTCTCAATACCTTTAATCGTACGTGAAGCATGACGAAGATTTTGAAATCCTGCGGATTTGATAAAACGTTTCTTTACATGCCTATGATCCTGTTCAATAAGATTGTTTAAATGTTTGATTGTACAATGGATTGTAGTTTGATAAAATCCTTGTTTTCTTAATTTGTTAAATGCGCAAAGTAATGCCGGCGCTTTATCTGTAGTGAGAACCGTTGCTTCTCCAAAATGTTTTACTAATCTTTTCATGAAGGCATAGGCAGCCTGATGATCCCGTTTTTTACGAAATTGAATATCCAATGTGTGTCCATCTTTATCAATTACACGATACAGGTAACGCCATTCTCCTCTAACTTTAATATAGGTTTCATCCAGATGCCAAGAGAGTTGCGCAGATTTGTTTTTCTTTTTCCAAATCTGATAAATGAGATCTCCATATTCATGAACCCATCGCATGATGGGTGTGGGATGGACCGATACACCATGTTCTTTTAAAATTTCAGATACATCTCGATAACTTAAAGAAAAACGACAGTAGTAGCCGACGGCTACCAAAATAATATCTTTCCTGAATTGTTTTCCTTTAAAATATCCCATTTATAATTCTCCTCACTCTGTTTTGCAAAAGTTTAGCCTAGTTTTAAAAACTTTGCAACAGAACCCAACTACGCCCGTTTATGAAGTTGAGATTTATTTGATATGCGTACTTTTTAAAGCTTATATGTATGAATCATCCCCCATATTCATTTTTTTTTATTACCTTAAATTCACCTGATTTATCTACGCTAAACAAAACATAACTCTCCTTACCATCATGTCCACCTGAAGAGCTTCTGGGCTGAAGTACTATATTATAAATACCTTCTGTTAAAACATTACTCTTTTTAAAGTCATCCATAACACTTAGGATATCCGGTATATTCCCCTGATTTTTTTCGACGTTATAATAATAATTAAAATTCACAACTCCCATATAATAAGCATTAATTCTAGATTCACTAATTTTTAAAGTTTTAATTAATTTTTTTGTGTTTAATTCTTGGCTTTGTTTGAACTTTGTAAGTAATTCTTTTTCCTGCTGTTCATCAATAGTAAAGTGTAAATAGTAATAGAAATTTTGTTTCTTCATTTCAAATGCGTCAGTAGATTCACTTAATAAGTTATATTTTTTAATAATTTTATTTGATTGTTTTAAAACATCACTATGTTGTTGAATATAAGCCCCTTTAAATATATCTAAGAAGACATACCTACTACCCTCTTCATCTATCTCATAAGAATTTCGGTCTACAGTTAAATAAGTAGTAGTATAATACGGTTTTTTTATTTCTACATAAGTTTGAATATCCCCTCCTTCAATCCAATTATCATGTGCAGAAAGAATTTTAAACTCTCCATCTTTTATCCCATAATGCTCTTTTAAATAATTCCCTACCGGTTGTTGGAGTTTTATTTTTGTAAAAACATCAGTACATAAATATAGTAGTAGTACACAAAACCCTACTATAAAAATAGTTGCTATTACTTTCTTCACTCTCAGTACACCTGCTTCCTATAACAAATAATAATTTCAACATTGCATATATTATTTAATCACAATTTATATAGAATTATCCTATTTTTTTGTTTTAGAATGGATATTGTTCTAATTTTTGGTTTGGAATAAAGTTTGATCAAAGCTTCAGGAGTTTTACCCGATGATGCAAAACGGTGCAACTTTTTTACAAACGGTTAAACTTTATTCAAAACGGTATGACTTTTTTATAAACAGTACAACTTTGTTTTAAATTGACAGTAAAACCACAAAAAGACACGTGAAATTGCTGCTTAACAACACCTTTCAAAAGAATCGTTATAACAAAAACATACATTATTGTTATAATATAATTATCCATTAAAATAAAGAGAAAACGAAATATATATTTAGGAGGAGAAATACTTTGGAAATAGATTATATAAAGAATACCCTGAGAAAAAGAGCAACTATCTTTCAAACAGGCGGAAAAAGACCCGATTTATCTATAAATGAAAGTTGGATTGGAAAGATTCCCTATTCATTACCAAATGAAACTTACCCAATCGACCGCTATCAAGACAAAATGTATGCGATCATAATGCTTAATTTAACTCAAATACCTTTTGTTCCAGAAGCAGTAAAAGATATGAAAGCCATCGCAGTATTTCTTTCTCCAAACTTTGCTAAAGATTTGTCCAACTTATCAGGAAATTTTTGTATTAGAGAATATGATTCTTTAGAGGAACTAGTACCGAATGAAATGTCACTTACGTTTCCAAATCTAAAACCTTTTCCTTTAATACCAAGATTAGTAACTGATGAGTTTCCACAATGGGATACGGAAGATTTCCCCAACAACATGCAAGATAGAATTTTTGAACTTGAAAACACAATTGAGATTGACTACTACGAGGATATTTTTGAAGAAAATCATTACATACACAAATTAGGAGGCTATGCTTGCTTTGCCCAATCAGGTATCCAATGGCCCGCGGATTATGAATTTATTTTTCAAATAACAGACGATCCAAAAGCACATTTAAAGATTATTCATGGCGGCGGAATTTACTTTGCTAAAAATAGTAAAACAAATGATTGGATTGCACATTGTGATTTCTTGTAGAAATAGAATATAAAGTGACGTATTGCCCTCTTTCTATATTTGATTCGAAAGCTAAAAAGGGGTAGGACGCACATTTTAACGCTTTTATACGCTAAGGGATTCTCAAAACTCCATAACACAAGTTAAATTGAGAATTTGATTTAAAGATGAGTTTTGAGACACTATTTAAGCTCTTTTCAGCACCTTTTACATTGAAGTGCATTTGTTGGTGATATCGCTTAGAGTAGTAAAATCAACGCTTTCTCATGTCGAATCTTGCTTAGCGTATATTTTCGTTAAAATGTTGGCGGTACGCCATAAAGTGTGTAAACAAAGCAATGTTCAATTAAACTTAGCTTTTTATCTTTCTTAACATTCAATCGCCTTTAAAGAAAGCTGTAATGATAAGGTTTTGTAGTCCTTACAGCTTTCCCAGAATGATATAGTGACCCCTATTTTATGATTCTTTGGCTTTTTGAACTACCCCCACTTTCACTTCGTTTAGAAGTGGGGATTCCTAAGTAAAGAGTTCTATCGAACTCTAATTTATTAGGCTATCTCCGCGGTCCTTGCGGTTAGAAGCCTTATCGCTTCATTCTTTAGATTGATACTTGCGTTAATATCCCTATCATGATGTGTACTACAAGAAGGGCAAT
>NZ_JAKUHD010000037.1:0-21755 GCF_022664325.1 Bacillus cereus group sp. BfR-BA-01310
CTTTCTCATTAACATAAGAGAATAGTAACGTACTTTCAACTTCAAGAATAGTCTGAATCCTTAAGTTGATGGATGTGGGGTACCGCCACATCACCACCAGCCTAAAGGGTAAAAATCCTCCATAACGAAAATTCTATTCATTATTGACTACTAATAATGATGGGGGAGACTCCATTATGTTAAATCGATAATAAAATGCCGCAGTTGACAAAATATGCGGCGTTGCTATAATGGTACATTGTTATGTAGGTAACAAAATAGTGTTTTTGACGAGAAGGATGTGAAATTATGAAACAAAATAATGAACAAATAAATGGAAAAGATCAAAAAATTAAAGTTGAACGTGTACAAACTGGAATTAGGATGGAAAAAAGAATGGTAAAAGTTTTGAAAGCGATGGCAGAGTATCATGATATTTCACTAGGCGTTCTTCTTGAAAGAATAGTTCTTCATTCTTTTGAAAATAAACCTGTGTTTAGCGAGGAAAGTCTTGAAAAAGTTAAAGCTATAAAAGAAGTTTACGATATGGATTATGGTCTAGAAATAAGTCGTCAGTGGAATGATTCGGAAAACTAGAATGATTATTTTCAAATACAGTACCATCTAGATTTTTTGTAAGCAATCCATGAAGTGAAAAAGCTAAATAAAAATATCAGGAGCGATATTAAATGAAATTCAGTTTGTTAACAATATTTGATAATTATCCTAATCAACTTTCTCGAACTCCTAGACAATTCTATAATGAGGTATTGGAGCAAGCCGTTCGGGCTGAAGAAAAGAATTTTGATGGAGTATGGTTTGCAGAACATCATTTCTCTGATTTTGGTATTAATCCCTCTCCAGCAGTTCTGCTCGCTGCGGTATCTCAAAGGACGAATAGAATTCGTCTTGGTGTGGGGGTTTCAGTGCTTCCATTGCACAACCCTATACGAATTGCTGAAGATTATGCGATGGTGGATCTTTTGTCAAACGGAAGATTAGATTTAGGGTTAGGTAGTGGATATGCACAGAAGGAATTTGATGGCTATAATATTTCATTGGAGGACAAAACTGAGCGTTTTAACGAGTCACTAGAAGTGTTACGTAAGGCATGGTCAGGGAAGCTTTTTTCTCATCAAGGGAACTTTTTTCAATACAAAGACCTTAGGCTTAATGTTCAGCCAATACAAGCACCGTTTCCGCCTCACTGGATTGCAACCTCTAGTGAAAAAGGTGTTAGTCATGTTGCTAGTATGGGAAACAAATTCATGGGGCTTGGGTTTAGTAAATCACGAGATGAATTAGCAAAGCTGATTGATACTTACAAGAATACGTATCTACAATCAGGATATGGTAATCCAGAAGAGTTAGAAATCCCTGTTGCATTTCATGTTCATGTTGGTGAAACATATGCAGATGCTGAATCCAATGCAAAAGATCCTTATCAACTATTTATGAATACTCCGCGTGGGACGAATATCTCATATGAAGACCTTAAACATAAATTCAATCCAGTGATAGGAAGTCCTGATGAAGTTATTAAACAAATTCAGTCCTACAAGGAAATAGGTGTTACGAATTTTATGGCAGTAATGAATTTTGGTGGATTAGAACATCATAAAGTGCTTTCATCCCTAGACTTATTTGGTAAGTATGTAATTCCTGCATGTAAGTGAAAAATTGATAGGACAAATTACACTTCACAAAAGATGATTTTATTTAATTCCACTGGAAAATAATAACTCAATAAATGAATTTAGCATATAAATTTCATATTTGATTGTTCCCCAAAACAAGAATTTTGTACATTTTTAATCCGGAGATGTCAATTTTACTGTTTTGGGGTATTTATTTTCACTAGCTTGATGGACCTTATTACACAATGAAATAATCGCTATATCTAGACAGTTTTGTACCATGTTTATCTATAGAGATAAAATTTATATATGTATAATAAAGGTATTGACATTGATAATTAATTTCAATAACATTAAAGGTGGTTAAAAAATAACTGTTTTGTCAGATTTTGATTGAGAATTATTCTTGATCGAAAGGGAAAGAGGGGGAAGTACCAGGATGAAGAAAAAATTATTATTTTTATTCATGTCAGTATTCGCGATTTTCGCATTGGCTGCATGTGGGTCGAAGGAATCCGCTACTAAGGAAAGCGGTAAGGAAAACTCTGCAAATGCAAAAGAAAGAGTTGTAACATACGAAGGTACAGAAACAAAGTTAAAAGGTAAAGTAGAGAAGGTTGTTGTAACCGATCATAACGTTGCTGAAATGTTAGCAGCATTAAATATTAAAGCAGTTGGTGTACCTACATATGCTGGAAAAGTAGCTCCACAGTTACAAGATGTTATGGGTGATGCAACTTCAATTGGTGAAAAAGGTCAACCAAACTTAGAAGCTATTTTAAAATTAAAGCCAGATGTAATTTTTGTTGGCGATCATACAGATGATGCAAGCATGGCTAAATTAAAGGATATTGCTCCAACAATCAAAATCATTGATAAAGAAGAAAAATGGAGAGACAACCTTACATTTATCGGTGATGTAGCAGGTAAAGAAAAAGAAGCGAAAAAATTCATTGAAGATTTTGATCAACGACTTGCAAAAGCAAAAACAGATTTAAAAGATGCAAAAGTTACAGAACAAACAGTTATGGCTGTTCGTGTACGTGGTGGAAAAAGCATCATGGTATACGGTCCAAAATCTTATTTAAATATGGTACTTTATCATGAATTAGGCTTGAAAATGCCAAAAGAAATGGAAACAGTAAAAGGTCAAGAAAAGATTTCAATTGAAAAACTTTCAGAAATCAATCCGGATCACCTATTTGTTCAGTTCGCTGAAGTTGAAAATAGTGACAATCCAAAAATCTTAGACGAATTACAAAAAAATCCAATTTGGTCTAAAATGAAAGCTTCTCAAAACAAACAAGTATATGTAAATGTAGTTGAACCGCTTGTAAACGGTAAAACTGGTTTAACAGAAGATCTATTCTTAGATGCAGCTACAAAAAAATTACTAAAAAAATAATGTGGTGATCATGTTGAGTCTTAATTTCTCAAAGATACGAAAAATCCTTCCATTAGTTATATTAATTGCCGCGCCGGTATGGGTGATTTTATCACTTGTATTATCTGTTGTATATGGTGCCAAAAATATTGAAGTGGAAACGATAATAAATGCATTTTTTCATTATGATGCTAATGATATCAATCATGAAATTATACTCTCTTCACGTATGCCAAGAGCTATAGGGGCGCTGTTAATCGGCGCCTTCTTAGCTATTTCAGGATCAATTATGCAAGGGATTACACGTAATCCTCTTGCATCTCCTTCTATTATGGGGGTTTCAGATGGGTCGGTATTTATGATTACCATGTGTATGATTTTTCTACCGAATGCTTCGTCGATTGAATTGATACTATTCTCATTTTTGGGATCGGCATTAGGTGTTGCGGTTGTGTTTGGTATTGCTAGTATTCTTCCAAACGGTTTTTCACCAGTACGATTGGCGTTACTTGGTACAATTATTGGTACTTTTTTAAGTAGTCTCGCTACTGGGTTCGCGAGCTTCTTTCAGATTTCGCAGAGTATTAGTTTTTGGTATAATTCGAGATTAGATCAAATGGATCCACAGCTTATTAAAATTTCATTACCATTTGCTGTGGTAGCAATTATAGCAGCAATTTGGTTGTCAAAATCTATTACAATCTTATCTTTAGGAGATGAGATGTCTACAAACCTAGGACAACGAACAACAATTATAAAAATAGTTGCTTCTGTTGTTGTAATGGTATTGACTGGAGTTTCAGTTGCACTTGCTGGGAAAATTGCATTTATCGGTTTGATTATTCCTCACATCACAAGATTTTTAGTAGGATCAGACTATAAATGGATCATTCCTTGTTCGGGAGTTTTAGGAGCTGTTTTCTTAACACTATCTGACGTATTAGCGAGATTCATAAATTATCCATTTGAAACACCAGTTGGTGTTATTATGGCATTTATCGGGGTGCCGTTCTTCCTCTACTTAGCAAGAACAAGAGGAGGGAAAAGTTATGTTTAAAACTGTACAGCGTAAATTTTTGACGAGTATGGCGATTGCCGTATTCTTAATTTTATTTATTATCTATCTAGGCGTAACCAATGGTATGTTTGATATTCCTGTATACGATGTTTTTAGTACCATGTTTGGTTTTGGTAATGATCCTGATTTTGAGCTTGTATTGTTTAAGCTTCGCTTACCTCGGATAATTATTGGGGCTTTAGTTGGTGCCGGTCTTGCTTTAGCAGGATTAGTGTTACAAGGGATATCAAGGAACGACTTAGCCGATCCTGGTATACTTGGGATAAATGCCGGAGCGGGAGCAGCAATTCTTGTGTTTGTATTTTATTTCCACTGGAATGTTGGTGGATTAGAATCATTTGCAATGTTTTCTATGCCATTATTCGCTTTAATCGGCGGGCTTTTTGCAGCTGTCTTTTTATATATGTTTACATGGAAAAAAGGTAGACTAGATTCGGAGCGATTTATTTTAGTTGGTATTGGATTAAACTTTGGATTAGATGCAATTGCTCTTTATTTTGGTATGAAGTTAGAATCACATCAATACGAAAAAGCACGTGCATGGTTATCAGGAAGTATATGGAATGCAAACTGGGATTTTGTATTAGCACTTTTACCATGGCTTTTAGTTTTTATTCCAATTATATGGTGGAGAGCAACCGTGTTAGATTTATTCCAATTAGATGAGAACGGGGCAAAAAACTTAGGTGTCTCTGTAAATAAGGAGAAAGGAATTCTTCTGTTTTCATGTGTTGCATTAGTAAGTGCTTGTGTAGCTGTTTCAGGTGGAATTAGTTTCGTTGGATTATTAGCTCCTCATATTGCAAAAACTATGGTAGGGATTAAACATAAGCTTGCTATACCAATCACAATGCTAATTGGTATGGTGTTAGTCTTAGGATCAGACTTTATAGCACGAACGATTGTGCAACCTGCTGAAATTCCTTCTGGGGTTGTTTTGTCTATAGTTGGTGTTCCGTATTTCGTTTATCTGCTATATAAATCTATGAAGTAAGGAGGCGATTGAGGTAATGAGTATCATAAAGGTAGAGCAATTAGAAACTGGATATGAAAAAAATACAATCTATCGGGATTTAACGTTAGAATTACCGAAAGGAAAAATAACGACAATTATTGGTCCTAATGGATGTGGAAAATCGACGTTATTAAAGACAATTGGTCGCATGTTAAAACCAACAAAAGGTCAAGTTTACTTAGATGGAAAAGACATGCAAAAAATGAATACGAGAGATATTTCAAAAAAATTATCTGTTTTATCACAAAACCCAGTCGCGCCATATGAGCTACAGGTAGAAGAGTTGATTGCATATGGGCGTTATCCACATCGCAAAGGTTTTTATAGTTTAACACCAGAAGATAAAGAAATAATTGAGTGGGCTATAGAAAAAACAGGATTATTAGAGTATCGATCAAGAGAAATTGGAAGCTTATCAGGTGGACAAAGACAAAAAGTATGGTTAGCTTTAGCGCTTGCACAAGATACAGATGTATTATTATTAGATGAACCAACTACTTTTCTTGATTTATGTCACCAAATAGAAATTCTAGATACAATTCGTGAGTTGAATTTAGAAGAACATCGAACGATTGTTATGGTTTTACACGATATTAACCATGCTGCAAGGTTTTCAGATCATATGATTGCGATGAAAGCTGGAAAAGTAATTGCGGAAGGTAAGCCGTCTCATATTATGAAAGAAGATATACTGCGGGATCTTTTTCAAATTGATGCACGTATCATTAATGATCCTTATGATGGAATTCCAGTTTGTATTGGGTATCAATCTATGTCTAAATTATCGGTAATCAAATAAATCTATATAGTATGTTAAAGTTTTAACTCTTTTCATTTTCTATAAGGATATAACTACAAATAGACTTATAAAAAATGAGATTTGCTAATATAAGCTCATAAGGAAATCTCACTGTAAAAAGGAGATATCAAATAAAAAAGGTACCCTGCATTGCAAGGTGCCTTTTTTGTTTGATATCTAGATATTCAATTTAGAAACGAAAAATGATTGTTACATTAAAAAAGTAAGTATTAAGCAAAGGATTTAGTCGCTTTATGTGTGTGGCTTTCTCTCTTCATCAAATCATGTTTTTACTCGTATATGAATTATATAATTACGCTGCAGATACTGAGGCTTTTTTCCCCTTTCTCTTTTTCTTTTTCTTATACCACCACATATACACACCAGTAAACATTAAAATAGATGGAGTAAGCCCACCAATCACATACAAGATCTTTGTAAATACTCCTCCAAATGTTCCTGTATGTAAAGGAAGACGCCATATTTGATATGTAAGTCCGCTATCTACTTTTGGGTCTAGCTTTGCTAATACTTTTCCACTATACTGGTCCATCCATACTTTTATATTCCCATTCCCCGGATCATATGAACGGCTCATTCGGATTTCCACAGCACCTTCTGCCTTGCCTTTTTTCGCTTTCTCCGGTATTCTTACTTGCATAATTTTCCCTTGTGGTACTGCTTTTTCCGCTTCACTCAACAATTGATCAAGGGGAAGCCTCCCTCCTGGAAGCGTTTTCGAAATGAGTGTCTCTTTTGATGGTGCCACACTAGCTTTCGCTCCAAACCATCCAAAAATTGTTTTATCATACACCAACAGACCACCTGTTAGCGAAACGATTAGTAAAAACGGAACTGAAATACCTCCAATAACTCTATGTAGATCATATTGTTTTACATACGAATTCTTACTTCGGCGTATAACAAATCCGCGCATCCATTTTTTAATCCCGGGATACCATAAATATAAACCTGATAAAATAAT
Organism: Bacillus cereus group sp. BfR-BA-01310; assembly: GCF_022664325.1. Classification (NCBI taxonomy): domain Bacteria; kingdom Bacillati; phylum Bacillota; class Bacilli; order Caryophanales; family Bacillaceae; genus Bacillus; species Bacillus cereus group sp. BfR-BA-01310. Next base: position 6,878 of record NZ_JAKUHD010000037.1, read on the forward strand.
GAAAAAGAAAATAAATCCAATGATGCCAACAATCTCTTTCCCCTTAAAATCATTAAGAAGTAAATGATAATGAAGTTCCCCAACCTGATTAAAAAATGATTTTTCACCTAACTCTCCATTGATCCTACCATTTCCTGGGTCAATGTAAACCTCTTGTTTCGCCTTTCCTTCTTTCAAATAAAATAAATAAACACCTTGAGCACTTGGTTCATCCGGGGTATATACCCGCTGAATCTCACCCTTGGGATGTACTGCCAATACAGTTTGAAGTGCTTTCTGATAAGTAACCTTTTCGCCTTCTGTTACTTTGTATAAATCAGGATGTAACACACGATTTAATTCGTGTTGAAAAACAAGTAAGCTCCCTGTCAATCCAATCAGCACAATAAACATCCCAGCTATCATGCTAAGGTATAAATGAATCTTTCCAACAACCTTACGAACTTTCATACATATCCCCCTAAATTTAATGAAAAATCAAATTAATATTAAAGATAATAATTATCATTGTCAATGGAAAAGTTAGACTATTTCCATTTGTTATTTTTATTCTATTGATCACAAAAAACTTTATCCTTTCATCTAAAATCTAGTAAATATACTATGTACCCTCACTTTTGTATATATTACAAATTGAAAGGTATAGTCTAAAATAAAAAAAGTATGCTATAATCTTTTTGATAACAATTATCATTCTCTTCTGAGGGGAAAGGTTATGAGCTTAGTAGATATTAAAATTGGCGAGAAAGTGTTAGTAAAAAATATTCAGTCTTTAAATCAGTTATTAAAGCGTAGACTGGCTGCTTTCGGTCTTGCGGAAGGAATCGAACTTCGTATGAAACAGAAAGCAATGTTTAAAGGTCCTTGTACATTGGAGTGTCGTGGACAGTTAATTAGTATTCGTCATTGTGACGCGAAAATGATAAAGGTGGAATTAGCGTGAATAAGGTAGCTTTGCTAGGGAATCCGAATACAGGGAAGACATCATTATTTAATGCACTCACTGGTTCTTATGAATATGTAGGAAACTGGAGTGGTGTAACAGTAGAAAAGAAGGTTGGTAAATTAAAAGATAGACAAGGAACATTAATTGATTTACCAGGTGTGTATGATTTAAATCCAGTTTCACGTGATGAAGGCGTCGTTACAAATTTTCTATTAACAGACGAATTTCATCATATGTTAAATATAGTGGACTCTTCGCAATTTGAGCGAAATATGCATTTAACATTGCAATTACTTGAATTTGGTAAGCCAGTTTCAATTGGTTTAAATATGATTGATGTGGCAAAGCAAAGAGGAATTGTTATTAATGTCAAACGATTATCAGAAATATTAGGAGTAACAGTCGTTCCTGTCGTTGCAAGAAGCGGAAAAGGCTGTGAAGAATTACTTGCTACTCTTCATGAAGAGAAGCAAATAGAGAAAAAACCATTCGTTATTTCATATGGTGTACAAATGGATGAAGGGATTGGAGAGGTAATCACTCTTTTAGAGACAGCGAATTATGAGCATCCAAGATGGTTAGCTCTTCAATTTTTAAGCAATAACGAAGTAGTAGAAAAAGAAATGAAAGCATTACCAATTTATAAGGAACTTATAGCCATTCGATCCCGCTTAGAAGAAAAACTTGATTGTACGTTAGAACAGCATATTTACAAGACTCGTGAAGCGTATATTGAAAAGTTAAAAACAAATGTCATTCAGCATGAGAAAGAAGGAAAAATTCCTTTTTCGGAAACAATCGACAAGTTAATTACACATAAAATTTTAGGACTTCCAATCTTTTTAGCAGTTATGTTTTTTATTTTTCAGGTTACGTTTACGTGGATTGGTACACCTTTATCTGATATGCTTGATGAGTTTTTTGGTGGACAACTTACTGATTGGGTTACAGCTGGGCTCGCAAGTGTTGGGGCTTCTGACTTTATTCAAGCGCTCGTTACAGAAGGTATTATTGCCGGTGTCGGCGCGGTATTAGTATTCGTTCCACAAATCTTTGCACTATTCTTCTTCATTTCATTATTAGAAGACTCAGGATATATGGCACGAATTGCAGTTGTTATGGATAGAATTATGGAGTTTTTCGGTCTTAACGGAAAAGCTTTTATTCCGATGATTATCGGCTTTGGATGTAATGTTCCAGGTATTATGGCAGCGAGAACGATTGAGCAGGAAAAAGAACGTTTACTTACAATCCTTGTGACACCATTCATGTCTTGTTCAGCACGTTTACCTGTATATGCATTATTTGCGGGAGTGTTCTTCCCTCATAGTCAGGCGACTGTTGTGTTCTCTTTATATGTCGCAGGTATTGTTCTTGCGTTACTCGTTACAAAGATTATGTCTCTTACAATTTTAAAAGCGGAAAAGTCAATTTTTGTCATTGAACTACCACCTTATCGTGTGCCACAAGCGAAAACGTTATGGCTGAGCACATGGGAGAAAGGTAAAGGGTTCGTTCGTAAAGCGGGTACATTCATCTTCGGTGGTTCTGTTATCATTTGGCTATTAAATTATGCAGGTCCATCAGGACTTGGTGTTGATATGGGAGACAGTTTCTTAGCGATGATTGGTGGTTTTATTGCACCATTATTTGCGCCGCTCGGCTTTGGAACTTGGCAAGCTGGGGCGTCCCTTTTAACAGGATTTTTGGCAAAAGAAGTTGTCGTTTCAACAATGGCGATTATTTATGCGGTTAAAGAAGATGTGCTAGGAAATGTAATGGGGGCACATTATACTGCGTTATCAGCGTATGCATTTATGTTCTTTATTTTATTATATGTTCCATGCTTAGCGACAGTAGCTGTTATTAGGCGCGAAACAGGATCGGTGAAATGGACAATTTTTTCTGTCGTTTATCCATTAGTTGTTGCTTATGTATTAACGCTCATTATATACCAAGTTGGATCCTTACTCCGATTCTAGAAGGAGATGTATTACAATGATGGTCAGTATAGTAATTGGAGCTATCATTTTTGGTTATGCAGCATATACGTTAGTTAATTTTGTGAAGAGAAGTAAAAAAGGAAAATGCGCAGCATGCTCCTTAAGTAAATCATGTCAGTCAAAAACTTGTAGTCCAGATATGGAGCAGGTTGCCCATAAATAAGAAAAACATTGCGTATTTCGCAATGTTTTTTTTTTTTTTTGTGTATTCATTTTTGTAAATTACTTTTATCAAAATGAATTTTATACCTTGTTAAAGACATACTAATATTGAAACAAGCTGCTTCAATATTAGTAATGAAAAAACAGCAAGATGTCATATCTTTTATAAAAGGATAAAAAACATTTAATGTGAAATTCGGTAGTCTGGTGGTTCGGAGATGGGAAGGTGAAAGTATTGGAGTCTTACGCAGTATATGTTCGTGTATCAACTGACCGAGATGAACAAGTTTCATCCGTCGAAAACCAAATAGATATTTGCCGGAATTGGTTAGAACGAAATGGATTCAATTGGGATGAGGAACGTGTTTTTAAAGATGAAGGGATAAGTGGGACTTTATTTGTAGACAGACCTTCTATCCAATTACTGTTGCAAAAGGCAAAAGCAAAAGAAAAATGGTTTGTTTTTCCTAACCATCACCCCAAGATTGTTGAAGAAGAGATATGGAATCAAGCAAATCGAAAAAAAATAAAACAAATAAAACGAAAATCACAGCTTGGAATGAATTTCGCAATCTAGCAAAATGCGCGGTCTGTGGTTCTAATATGGTAATTATACAGTCTCATTTGAAAAAGACAAGTGGAGAGCGAACAGAATGGAAATATTTAAAGTGTTCTCAATATCGTCGAGCAGGGAAACATGGTTGTGTAAATCATGTGCCAATTCAATATGAGGATTTTCGTCAGTTCATCATAAATTTACTAGTGGAAAAAGGAGAGTCTGTTACTTTAAGGCTTCAAAGCAATATCGAAAAGGGACAAGAGAAAAAGATAAAAAAGTTACAACAGCTTCTGAATGTGAACGAACAAAAGAAAAAAGCAATACTGGATTTGTATTTGGAAGAACTCATTAATAAAGAAGAATTTGAAAAAAAACGGAATGATCTTGAAACAGAAATAACGAAAGCGAATCATGAATTGCTTATTTTACAAAATAGTGATGCTGTACAAATGGATATTAAAACAATAAAACAAGCTTTTGAACAGTTGCAACATCAGGAGCAAGATTTGATTCATGTATTTCAGACGTTAATTCAAAAAATTAGTATTCATCAAGATGGTACGGTGGATATTACGTATACTTTTGAAAGCCCATTATAAGAAGGGAGTGTACATATCCCTTCTTGTTTTTATTATGGATAGGATACACATGTTGTTTCCTATGCTATTTATTATGTTTCTCTACATTATCTGAACTACTATAATAGGTGTTTTTTAATTTAACAACATTGTAAAATTAACCAAGTATTTTCGAAGTTTTTTTGTAATAAGTCTTCTTTTTTTATCCAAAAATATAGTCGACCAGAATCTCCCCAATACATTTCCGACTCATCATTGGTATCAATTTGCAAAAGTAACATCCAATCGTGCGGGCTACCAGGTAAACGTTTTATCTCTTTATCTGAAGGATACGACGCATTTCCTAAATAAAATCTGTTTGTAACAAGATGACACTCTTCAGCCATTTCTTCGGATTGTATAGCTTGTGCTGAACCAAGTAAATGATGAAATCCATCGTTCTCTTCTCTGATATACGATTCTTCTATTTCTTCGTAAAAATCCCATTCATCATCATCTGATAAACCTGTTTCTCCAATTTTTTCTTTTGCCAATGTCCATGTTTCTTCAAATGAAATTAATGAAGAAGGGAATACTTCTGTTGTGATTTCTCTTCGTTTTAGATTTGCTATATCTTCTGTGTACAGAACACGATGTCCTCCAATATCTTTTGGATCAAACCCCCACGGTTCTTCTTCTACATCATAGAAGAAATACAACATGCCCTTCGTAGGTAATGGATTTCCTTTGTGATAGGATTGCACTTCCTCTAAATTCAGTTGTCCAATAAAATATAGAGGCATGTCATTTTTGGTTGGAATCTCTAATTCATCAGGTAAATCAGGAAAACCTCCGAATTTTGATGTTCCCACTGCTATTTTTTCATCAGCTTCTTGGCATAAGTGTATTTGAATCGTTGGTTCAAGTGTATCTAAAATACGCTTCTCTAGATGTACGATACCATACTCTTTGAGCACATTTTGTAGCATTTTTTTCATTATGTATCACCTCATTCTTATTGTACAACAACAAAGTTTTAATTCATCTTCAAAAAAGAAAAATAATAATATCGTTGATAATATTTAAAAAGGTCCTTATCTTTTATCGAGATATCCTGCTAATATCTATGTTTTGTCTTTTGGATTGTATATGTAGCTAGTTCAATAAATTTTCACATCAACAAAACGGAAGCTGCTAATAACTTAGATTCCTGTGTATTGTTTTGCAAAAACTACGCATTTCAAAATTTTTACCTCAACCAATTATCATATGTTATTCCACTGAGCTCCTCATTAGTTGAATAAGATTCTTTGAAAGAAGGATATTAGGTTTAGGTGATGCTTATGAAGAGAATCTTAGTTTTAATTAGTGTATCAATGTTTATTTTTTCTCTTTTTTCTGCCCCTGTTCAAGCGAATGAAACAGAAACCACCTATTTTTATACAAGTTGTTTTCTTTTTTTGTTTTAGAGGTCACCTTACATGCTCCTCATCGCCAAAATGTTTTAAACTAACGTTTGTTTAAATTTTCCTACAATTTCTTTCTTCATTTAACTAAATATTAATTCTTATAAAAATCTTTTAATCTAATTATATGCAATATTACATATTGGTTATGAGTATTTTTCGTGTTATATTATTTAATTACTATATGTTTAGTAATATTTAATTTTGAAAGGGGAAAGATTATGTTACCAAATACAGTTCGTACTCCAAATAAGAAAAAAAAATGGATTATTGTCGGGGTTATTGTACTAATTGTTATCGTTGCGGCGGTTAATATTTTTGTTATGCAAGGTAAGAAGAAAGATACAACGAAGACGGATGCTGTAAGTTTTGAGAAAGTGACAGAGCGTAAGCTAAATAATACGAAGTTAATTTCGGGTCAGGTGAAGCCGGGGAATATTGAAAGCTTCTATGCGGATCCAACTAAAGGAAAAGTGAAAGATATTGCAGTGAAAGAAGGACAAGAGGTAGAAAAGGGAACGAAATTATTCTCTTATGATAATGAAGAAATTAATTTACAGGTGAAACAAGCTGAGCTTGATCAGAAGATGGCTGATATGCGTTATGATCAAGGGAAAAAGAAAATTGATTCATTGAAGAACGAAATTAAGAAGGCAAAAGATAGTGGGGCTGGGAAAGAAGTAACAGACCCAATGGAAGAGCAAGTAAGTGAATTAGAAATGGCACAAAAAACAACTGAACTTGAGAAGGAAAAAGGAAAGTTACAAAAAGAAGAGTTAAGTAAAAAACAGAAAGAACTTACGATTTATAGTAATTTTACAGGTGTTGTACAAAAGTTAGATAAAGATGCAGCACAAAGTTCATCTCAAGCTTTAGGTGGCCAAGGGAAAGCATTCTTACAAGTTGCTTCTAAAGATCCGTTCCAAGTTCAAGGGACTTTAACAGAACTTCAAAAGTCACAAATTCAAAAAGACCAAACGTTTACTGTAACTGCGAAAGCAAATAATAAGAAGAAGTGGACAGGTAAAATTACAGAAGTAAGTGAATTCCCAACGAGTGCAGAGATGGCTCAAGCAGTTGGTGAGGGAACTCAAAATATGTCTCAATATACATATAAGGCAAGTCTTGATAGCCAAGATGGTTTATCTCCAGGTTATCACGTTTCTTTACAAGTAAATTTAGAGAATAAGACGATGATTGCTGTTCCAAGTAAGAGCATTGTAGAAAAAGGCGAAGATGCATTTGTTTATATTGAAGACAAAGGAAAACTTCGTAAACAAAATGTGAAAAAAGGTTCTACTGATGGAGACTGGACAGAGGTTGTTGAAGGCGTAACAGTGGGGCAAAAGGTGGTTAAAAATCCTTCCGACAACGTGTATGACGGAATGGAAGTGAAAGAGAAATGATTACGTTAAATAATATTTCTAAAACGTATTATCAAGGGAAATTGGCAGTGCCGATTTTACATGGTATTAGTTTAACGATTCAAAGTGGTGAGTTTGTTTCTATTATGGGGCCGTCTGGTTCTGGTAAATCAACGCTTATGAATATTATCGGTTGTTTAGATCGTCCAACAGAAGGCGAATATATGCTGAATGATGTGAATATCTTAACAGCAGATGAGTCAAAGCTCGCTTTAATTCGTAATGAATATATCGGCTTTGTGTTCCAGCATTTTAATTTACTGCCTCGTCTTTCAGCGGTGGAAAATGTTGAACTTCCACTCGTATATGGTGGGGTGAAGAAAACTGAGCGCCGTAAGCGTGCTTTGGAAGCACTGGACAAAGTAGGGTTAGCAGATAGAGTGCATCATTTACCGAATGAGTTATCAGGTGGACAGAAACAGCGTGTAGCAATTGCGAGAGCGATTGCGAATAATCCAACGTTCATTATGGCCGATGAGCCGACGGGTGCGCTTGATACGAAGTCTGGTGAACAAGTTATGGATATTTTCACGAAGCTTAATGCAGAAGGTACGACGATTGTTATGGTTACGCATGAAGAAGAAGTAGCGGCATATTCATCTCGCCGCATTGTACTGCGAGATGGGAAAATTACTGAAGATAGAAGGTGTGCAGTATGAGTTTACTAGATAGTATGAAAATTGCTCTATCTTCTATTTTAGCTCATAAACTGCGTTCGGCTCTGACGATGCTCGGTATTATTATCGGCGTTGGTTCTATTATTACTGTCGTTGCAATTGGACAAGGCGGGGAAGCGATGCTGAAGTCGAAAATCGCTGGTTCTGGTAATAATCTTATGCCAATTCAGTTTAAGCCGGATATTAATGATGAGTTTGCTATGGGTGGGCATGAAGTACCAAAATTAACGGAAGAAGATATTCTTGAGGTGAAACAAGTAAAAGATGTTGCCCATGTTATTACGACGAATAGTACGATGGAAGCACTTGATATAAACGATAAAAAAGCAATGATTAATGTTATTGGACTTGATAGTGAGTATTTTCAAGTAAATAAAGTGAAAATGGTCAAAGGCCGTTCATTAAATGAATCAGATATTTCGCAAGGGAATAACGTTGTGATGATTAGTATGAAGGCAGAAGAGACGTTATTTAAAGATGAAAATCCAGTAGGGAAAATTATTGAAATGAAAGGACAGCCGGTGCAAATTATCGGTGTCTATAAATCAGACAATGAATTTATGGGATTTGAAACTGAGGAAATACTGATTCCTCTCACCTTATGGCCTGTTTTATACGGAACAGATGAAATTCAAAGTATCGCAATTCAAGCTAAAAATGTAGACAATTTAGAATCAGCAGGAAAAAAAGCTGTTGAAGTATTAAATAGTCGTAAGCCTAGTGAAATTCCAGGTAAATATGAATTAGTGAACTTAAAAGAGTTCCAAGAAGGAGTTTCTAAAGTCACTAATATCATGACAATGATCATCGGTGGTATCGCAGGTATTTCATTAGTCGTTGGTGGTATTGGTGTTATGAACATTATGCTCGTATCTGTAACGGAGCGTACGCGCGAAATTGGGATACGTAAAGCGCTTGGAGCAACGCGTAGTAAAATTTTATTACAGTTTTTAATTGAAGCCGTTATGTTAACGCTTCTAGGTGGTTTAATTGGAATTGGTCTTGGATATGGCGGGGCATATATTGTCTCCACATTCGCAAAATGGCCACCGCTCGTTTCGTGGGAAGTTGTTGTTGGAGGCGTATTATTTTCGATGACACTTGGTATTATTTTCGGATTAATTCCAGCAAACAAAGCCGCAAAATTAGATCCAATTGAAGCACTTCGCTACGAATAGTTTACTAGTGTAGTAAAGATAAATATCATTACTACACATACATATTGTTTGAGTCAATTGTTTGTACCATTCTTTAAGAGGATTACATAGAGAGAAGGAGGCGCAATAATGGAAGCGAATATTAATACACAAGATGTAGGTGCGAAAAAGCCATCATTATTTGGAATGATTACATCTCCTGGAGTACAATTTGAAAGAATGAAAACAAACAAGAAAGTTTGGAGTATGTTCCTCTTAGTAGCATTGTTACAAGGGCTTCTAGGTGGTTTAAATGCGTATGTTATGTATACCTCACCTGAGATGCTTAAAATGAAAAAAGAATTAGGCGAAATGGCTGGACAAAGTTCACTTACATCAGAAGTTATTTCTGGAATTGGAACAAGCTTTGCTAGTGCGATGGTTGGAACACTATTCATAACTGCTATTTATAAAATGTTTATGATGTTCTTTGGTAATGATACGCCTTATAAAACCTTATTGAATATTGTAGCTTATACAAACATTGTCCTTATTATTGGTGGACTTATTAATTCAAGTTTAGGTCTAATCTTTGGTAGTGGAATGAGCCAATATACGAGTTTAGGGTTATTATTTACGAAAGGTACATTTGCATATGGAATTGGTAATACAATTGAAATATTCTATGTATGGAATTTAGTCTTAATTTGGCTTGGATTACATATTACAGCTGGATTAAGTAAAGTGAAAGCATTGATTCCAATTATTATTCTATTCATTATTAAAGCGGTATTCTTTGCGGCAATTATTGTATTAATAGCGAAGTTTTTACCAGGTATGTCAATGTAAATAAATTAAGTTCATTATTACTAAGTTTAGTAAAAGATTTGTAACATTAATAACCGGTTCTTTGACGTACAAGGTACCGGTTATTTTGTGTCCAAAATGTGTTCAAACGTACAATTTTCTTTTTGGGTATGGTGACCCCATGCCCATCAACCTAACAGAACAGGTTGCCCTCAAAACGAAAAAAATGAACTACGGTGCTATAAAAAACACAAAATTTCCGTTTAGGGGGTACTTTAAAATCTTAGGTTGATGGATGTGTGGTGCTACCCCAGTGTACACAATGACAGTATTTCTTGCACCAGAATCAACGAAAGTGATTAAATGTAAAAAATGGTTGAAAATCAAAAACCGTATTATTGTTATATAGAGAGTTTAAAATTAAGAGTAGCATCTGGAAGGGAATAGTTATAAATGAAAACAATAAAGGGGAAGCTATCTTTTAGCATTGATATTATAGGTTGTATTCTTTGCATTATAATGCTTATTATAAGTCTTGTTGATTTTAGAACATGGTTACATCCTTTTTTATTCTTTAACTTCGGACTGATTTTTCTTATTAATATAGTAAATACTCTTAAGGAAAAAGGGCTTAATTCAAATTAGAAATTTTAAAAAATTCGATTCTTAAATGCTTATATTTTATAAAATATGTTAGTATTTTTTTAATAGGGGGCACCATCCATCACCAACAAGTTAAAATAAATTTGTATCCATATAGCAAAAAAATCGCTATTCTTTTTGTAGAAATATACAGAAAGGATGGCGCTTTTTACTTTTTGAAATAGTTTATATCCTTAAGTTGATGGGCATGTATAGTAATCCCTACTTAGTGTATGGAAATCAGGATTTTAACTTCAAAAAAATGTCTTATTGTATAAAATCAGCATTTTATCGACAGGATCTGTATCATTTTTGTACATTTTTAGGGGATTTAACCAAGTGATACAAACTACATGCTTAGAAAGATGAAAAGATATGCAATATTGCATAATACATTGTTTTACCTGGATAAAATGTTATTCTTTTGGATGGATTAGATGAACGGAGGAAATGTTATGAACAAGAAATCAAAATTTACTCAAATGATACTCGGTATTAGTACAGTGGCCTTATCATTTGGAAGTATTCAAACACAAGTATCAGCGGAAGAAAAAACACCTTATAATGTGTTACAAGTGAAACCAACTGGGATCGGAACTTCAAAAGATGAACTTGCACATTCGACAAAAGCAGACGAAACATTGTCTTATGAAGAACGTTTAAAAGTGAACGATTTTTCACAACGTCCAGCTCCGGCAGTGAAACAAGCAGCGGCAAAACAATCTCAGCAAAAGTATTCTGTGGCAGAGCTGAATAGAATGAATAATGACGAATTAATTGATACATTGGCAAATGTTAGTTGGGATCAAATCGCAGATTTAGGTCAATTTAATCAAGAAACAAAAGCGTTTTATCAAAATAAAGAGCGAATCCAGGTTATGATTGATGAATTAGGTCGCCGTGGAAGCGCATTTACAAAAGATGATACAAAAAGAATTGAGACGTTTGTTGAGGTTTTATATTGCGGTTTTTATTTAGGCTTTAATAATGAAGAGTTAAGCTATTTAAATGAGCAAAGCTTCCAGGATAAATGTTTACCGGCATTAAAAGCAATTGCAAAAAATCCGAATTTTAAACTTGGTACAGATAAACAGGATACAGTGGTATTTGCGTACGGTAAATTAATTAGAAACGCTTCTTGTGATGTTGAAACTGTTCAATATGCAGCGAATATATTAAAACAATATAACGATAATATTTCTACATATGTAGGTGACAAGAAGAAAGGGGACGCCATGTATGAGCTCATGCAAGGGATTGATAATCACTTGTATGGTAAAAGTAAAAAAGCGGATGAAACAATATGGTATGGAAAAATTGATAGTTTCATAAATGAAGTCAGTCGAATGGCTCTTCTGAGAAATGTAACAACAGAGAATAGCTGGTTAATTAATAATGGTGTTTATTATACTGGTCGTTTAGGGAATTTCCATAGTAATCCAAATAAGCCTTTAGAAGTACTTACACAAGCAATGAATATGTACCCGCGTTTTAGTGAAGCTTATTTTAATGCAGTAGAGCAAATTTCAACAAACTATGGTGGAAAAGATTATTACGGAAATACAGTAGATTTAAAGAAAATACGTGAAGAAGGCCAAAAGCAGTACTTACCAAAAACGTATACATTCGATGACGGTGCTATTGTATTTAAAACAGGGGATAAAGTAACGGAAGAAAAGGTTAAGAGATTATATTGGGCTGCTAAAGAAGTAAAGGCGCAGTATCATCGTGTAATTGGAAAAGATGGAGCGCTAGAACCAGGGAAAGCTGATGATGTACTGACAATGGTAATTTATAATAATCCAGATGAATATAAACGAAATAGCCAACTATATGGATATGACACGAATAATGGTGGAATTTATATTGAAGGAATCGGAACGTTCTTTACATTTGAGCGTACACCAGAGCAAAGTCGTTATAGTTTGGAAGAATTGTTCCGTCATGAATTTACACACTATTTACAGGGAAGATACGAGGTTCCAGGGTCATGGGGACAAGGAGAAATGTATCGAAATGAACGATTGACTTGGTTTGAAGAAGGAAATGCAGAATTTTTTGCGGGATCTACTCGTACGAATAATGTTGTTCCACGCAAAAGTATAATTAGCGGATTATCATCTGATCCTGCGAAACGCTATACAGCAGAACGAACATTATTTTCGAAATATGGAGAAGGAGTAGGAAACGAAAAATGGGACTTTTATAATTATTCTTTTGCACTGCAGTCTTACTTATATACTCATCAATTTGAAACGTTCGATAAGATTCAAGATTTAATTCGCGCAAATGATGTGAATGGTTATGATGCATATCGTGAAACTTTAAGTAAGGATCCAAATTTAAATAAAGGATACCAAGACTATATGAAGCAGTTAATTGATAATCAGGGTACATATAATACACCACAAGTATCAGATGATTATTTAGCTGAACATGCACCAAAACCACTAGCTGATGTAAAGAAAGACATTACAGATGTAGCGAAAATAAAAGATGCAACGATTACAAAGCATAATTCTCAATTCTTTAATACGTTTACATTAGAAGGAACATATACAGGCGGTGTAACAAAAGGAGAATCTGAGGATTGGAAAGCGATGAGCAAGCAAATCAATCAATCTTTAGAACAGTTGGCGCAAAAAGAATGGAGCGGTTACAAAACAGTTACAGCGTATTTTGTTAATTATCGTGTGAACTCAAACAATCAATTTGAGTACGATGTTGTATTCCATGGTGTTGCAACAGGGGAAGAAGAAAAACAGGCGATTAAAGTAAATATGAATGGACCGTATAATGAGATATTGAATGAAAAAGTTGAGTTTCATAGCGATGGTACAGAAAGCACAGGCGGAAAAATTGTTTCTTATCTCTGGGATTTTGGGGATGGTACAACAAGTACAGAAGCAAATCCTACTCATGTATATGGTAAAGAGGGAACATATACTGCAAAGCTAACAGTGAAAGATAATAAAGGAAAAATAGGACGAGGACAAACAGCTGTTACCGTAAAAAAAGATGAGCCAGCAGGCCATAACTATCAAAATGCAAAGGTAATTAGTTTTAATAAGCTTTCAAAAGGAAATATGGATCGTCCTAATATGGCGTATATGCACACATTCAATGTCACATCTCCAAAAGAAGTAGATATTTCTGTTATAGATGAACAGGGAATTGGGATACAATGGGATGTATATCACGAATCAGATCTGGGGAATCCTGTTATTACGGGTCAAGCGGATGGAAATAATATAAAAGGTAAATTTGAAGCGAAACCCGGGAAGTATTACTTAGTTTCATTTTTTGATCAGGAAAATAGAAAGGGAACATATTCATTATTAGTAAAATAAATTCGTTTAATTATATAACGATGAATCGTAATGAATAAGAGCCTTTTGTTATTCCTTGTTTATCTGTTTAACAAAGAATAATGTAATATTCGAGAAAGAATTGAATGAAATAAAAAAGAATCCCTTATGATTGATATGCTCCCCCTTAGGTAGACAGATAAAAAATAAATATCTGTTTATCTAAGGGGGCGTTTTTATGTCACGAATAAAATATTCTAAAGCTGAAAAATTGGCTATTTTAGCTCTTTATAAAGATGGTCAGCATTCAATAGCTGATATTACTGCTAAATTTTCAATTGATCCTGGAACGATTAGAGACTGGAAAAGAAGGTATGAATTGAATGGTGAAGATGGTTTAACAGACGCAATCTCTTGGAAGTCGTATTCAAAAGAACTAAAATTGGCGGCCGTTAATGAGTATCTATCAGGACGTTATTCATTACATAAGGTCATTCAAAAATACGATATATCTAGTACTGCCGTTTTGGGAAAATGGATTAAAAAGTATAATAGTCATAGAGAATTACATGATACGGGTAAAGGAATGATAAAATCTATGACAAATACAAGAAAAACAACATTAGAAGAACGAATTCAAATTGTAAACTACTGTCTACAGCATCAGAAAAACTATCAACTTACAGCCGAAGGCTATGGTGTTTCTTATCAACAAGTATACCACTCTACCCTAATCACCGAGTTTGATACCCTTGAGAAAGAGTTTGTATCTTAAGGGTAAAGGGTTTGTCTTTATTTATTATTATGGACAGTGATTTAGAGGAATAAACATACTCGGTGATTAGGGGATAGGTAACTAATTCTAACATTTGAAAGCTCGGTAATTGGGTAAATAAAAAATGCTCCCTCATTCTCCCTGTAAGGAGGCATGAGGGGAGTCACCTTACATACCCACCAAATTAAGAAAAATAAAGGCCCAAAAAAAGAAAAAATGAGCCGAACTCTTATGAATAACTGTGAAAAGGTAAAATTTTTGTTATGAGAGGTTTCTGAAAATCTTAGCTTGATGGCAATGTGGTTCTACCCTTTATAAATGTTAGAAAAATCTTTCAAATAGCTCTAACTTGCACAATGCTTCCCGTTAATATAATACGCTGATTCTGTGAAAACCGTAAATACAACCTCTACTTC
>NZ_JAKUHD010000038.1:0-20659 GCF_022664325.1 Bacillus cereus group sp. BfR-BA-01310
GCTTTAGGAAAAGATGAAGTATACTATTATGTAAAAGGAAGCATAATCAAACTGAAAATGCCAAGAGTAACGAATGAGGTGATGGTATGAAGAAAAAGAAAGTTAAGGGGATGATTATGATGACGATAGTTGCGTCTTTATTAGGCGGATGTAGTTTTGGAGAAACGAAAATTGAGTATGAACCATTTGTAAAGGCTTTGGAAGAAGGAGATATGACGAAGGTTATGTCTGCAAGTGATGATGGGTATGCGAGTGTGAGACAAAGAGGTATATATAGTACGTATGAGGAAAAAGAAGATGGAAGACACGTTAAAAGAATCTATCAAAATACGAAAGGTGTATATAATACGAAGGATAAAAGTTTATATGGAGGTACAACACAAGAAATTACTACTGATATAGAGAATGAAAAGGAAAAAGGGACCAACGAAAATTATAAAGAAGAAACCGTTTATAGTACAAGTATTATGTATAAAAATGGGCAGGTACAAAGTGATTCTAATGTTGATGTTTCTTACGTTAACTTAATTGTGGAGCGTTTAAAAGGAATAGGGAAATTGAAGATGAAGCCAGGCGATGATATCAAAAAGTTTGATCAGCCTAATACAGTTGGATACAGCTTAACTGAATCAGAATTTCAGAGTATTATTAATGACAAGCTGAAAATACAATATGATGAATATAGTGGGGCGACAATTGTGCTTCATCTTGACGCCGCAAAAAGTCCAAAGCAGATACTGGAATTAAGTATTGATGTAGACTACAAGAAAAAGAACGATGAGGGAAATTTAGTAAAATATGCATTACAGATAACAACATATTTTAATAGAAAACAAGATAACAATAAAGACGCTAAAAAAGAATATGTAGATTATAAAGCACAGTATAAAAAATAATAAATAATTAAGAAAGGAGATAACCTAGTATGGAGAATAATGAGAAACAGGAACCAGATAAAAGGTTAAAAGTAGCTACTGATTGGGGAAAATTGGAGCTAGCTGGTAAGGATATATATGATTATCGAGCGAGGAAATATCCGTATAATAAATCAACCGAACAAGATAATACAGATAGATTACAAGGGAATTTTAATGCAGAGCTTATAGATCATAAAGTAGATGAAAATACAGGATTTGCAGCATATGCTTTTAAAGATAAGACCACAGGAGAAATTGTAATATCATATGTAGGAACAGAAGATGGAACGGATGCAAAAACAGACGGTGAAATTGGTATTCACAATATAACGGGTGCAAATAAAATAGCATTGGGAGATTGGAACGAGGATCTTGCGGTAAAGCAGTACGATCAAGGTGATTTGTTTTATATGAAGATTAAACATAATAACCCTGATGCGGAAATTAGTGTAACAGGACATTCATTAGGTGGTGGTATAGCTGACACGGTAGCGTTAAGACACCGAGAAGATAATATTGAAGCGTTAACATTAAATCCAGCTCCTGTTCTAAAGCGAGATGTTGAAAAATTCGGTGACGGATTTGATATGAAGAACATTCGGAACATTATTAATGAAAATGATCCACTACACATTGGGATAAAGGCAGCTGATTTTACCGTTCCTGGAAGAATGTATATAGTTCCAAACCAAGCATGGCATTCTTACGCTTTTACAGAAAAAGATTATGGTAAAAATGATAAGCTAATATGGTGTGATAAATTACCAAGTTCTAACGACACAGGAATTGATTGGATTCCTGGATCTTTCGAGCTGGCCCAATCGTCAGGAGGTTTGTATACAGGAACTATATATAAAGTATTTGACAGAAAGGTTTCTCCAGTAGAGGAAGCGGCAGGAGGTTCAGCAGTAAAGTTTATACTAACAGGGACACCACTTGCACCTTTAATAGCGACCTTGTTTGTATATTCAGACGGTGTACAAGCTGCAGGAGAAATTAGAAAAATAAAGGGTCAAGTGGAAGAAAGTATTTCTAGATTAAATAAAAAGTATGAAGGGCTAAAGTCTCAAGTTACAATAGAAGCCATTAAGTTTAGTATGGCAGCTAGCATAGAAATTAAAAGTAAAGTAGATGCAGCAATTGACTTTATTGAAACAAAATTAGCTACATGTAAAGAGAAAGTGTTAGAAGTATTAAAATCAGTCTTTAATGCAGCGATAGATGTTTTTGTGGGAGCTCTTATGGTGTATTTGAACCCAGGTGAAATTATGGCAATCGCAAGAGAAGTAGCACCATCTCTTTTGAAAGATATTGTGGATGTGTTTAAAGGTGATTTTGTCATGGATACAAATATTACTGCAGTTGTAGAAAGTCATATTAGAAGCCATCGTCAATCACTTCTTAATCTCTTTATGAACGATAGCAGAAAAGGCATAGATCGTTCATTGCTTGGTGAAATTTCTAAAGATGTGAAGGAGCTAGCAAAAGATTTAAGGCAATTAAATGAGGATGTTTCCTCTGCAGTTACTTCCATGATGGCAAAAGACGAAGAGTTAGGGGCGGTAGCATATTATTAAAGGGTTCTAAAAGTAGTCTGGAAGTTTCGGATATTTATAGAATATATAAGTAAGGAGAAATGTTATGGATTTGCATTTGATTATGAGTAAAGTTCATAGTACATTTTCGGATAACGGCGGGCGAGATCAGATATTGAGTGTAGTGAAACAACTTGAAAATACTGCAGCTTCTTTAACAACAGATATTAGAAATTTAGAGAGCAGTATTGATACACATATGAATGGGAAAACACGAGATGCATTCATGGATCGAATTCGTCAGTTAGAAAGAAAACGGCAAAAAATAGAAGAGAAAATTAATGCATTAAAAGGGACGGTTAATTAATATGAAAGATTATATGGAGAAGGTATTACCATTAGGAAGTGTAGTAAGATTAAGTTCTGATGAAGATGCAGATTATGTTATTACAACAAGAGGGATATTATTGGATGATACAACATTCTATGATTATGGAGGAGTATTATATCCATTAGGCTTGACAGAAGAAACATATAAACTCTTTAATCATTCAGATATTGTACAAGTCCAATTTGAGGGATACCGAAACAAAATTGAAGGCCAATTTGCCTCTAAATTTAAAATGTGGCGTAATGAGTTTGTAGAAAAGGTAATTGAAACAAAGAAAAAAGAGCAGACAGATCAGGTAGTTGAAACGGAGGAATAAAAATTATAAGCCTTTCCCTTTCTATATTTGAACTGTACCCATATAAAATGAGGGGTTTTACAAAAAGGTTCTTGAGAATATAAGGTTAAAAATGGCTTCGGATATTAATCCGAGGTCATTTTTTTGTATTTATGCTATCGAAAAATAACTAGCTAGATTAAAAGGCGCAAGATATGATAATTTTATCGCTAGAACGGAAAACTTACGAGGTGGTTTTGCTGAACCTTGTAAAAGAAGGAAAAGCAAAGCCGATATTGGATGAACAAATGATGAATAGATTAAGAGAAAGTGGCGTAGAATTTAATCCTATATTACTGCAACAAGTTGATAAAGACGAAAAATATGTTTGCAAGAGTATTTGTGATACTTTAGAGGTATTAACAGATGATTCTAACATAATTAAACTCAATAATTATAAATTAGATGAAGCGGCAGTAATGAAGATTCAAAAGGCGGTCAAAAACATAGAAAATAACGGCGAAGGAATAAGATAATGAATAATTTGAAGCAAGGGGTTTTAGAGATTAATAAAGTTGTCATAACTCCTAATTGCACACTAAGAGAAGTTATTTTGGGATTTAATAAAGATGATATTAAAATAGTAAAAGTAGATGATGAAACTACTGTGGTGAGATTTTTAGCGCCCGTAAAAATAGGAACTAAGAGCTTTGGCGTAGGTCTTTTCTTTGAAAATGGAGTGATTTGGTCTATTGATCTTAAAGTAGCTGATCCAAGTATAAATGAGTGGGATTATAAAGAAATGCTTGCGCAGCATGGAGAGTGGCTTGTAGAACAAATAGGGCATTCAGCAGGAATATTATCCGAAAATATATATGAGTGGGGGAAAATAACACAGTGGGATGACTTTAGATCATGTACTGCAGGTATAAGTATAGTATATTTTCAAAAGTAAAAGTAATGGTGTTAGTTTGAAATAAAGTTGCGACGTTTCTAAAAAAGACGCGATGTTTTGAATAAAGTCACGACATTTCTAAAAAAGTGAGTTTTTATCAAACTATTTAACAAAACGTCAGAAAGAAAATTATGGAATTCACAAAGGCAATAGGTACATAAATAGAGAACATATTTATTTAGTATTATTTAAGGTATCGAAGGGAGAAAATAGAGTGAAAGAAAAATTATTAAGAGTTGGAACTACTTATATTCCAGTTATCAATGTAGAACTTTCTTCAAAATGGTATGTAAATAAATTAGGTGCAGAGTTGAGTTATAAAGATGAAGACAAGGCTATTATTAACTTTGCAAACCAAAGTTTTTTTCTTGTTAAATCCCAAGATAATCAAAGCCTAAATTTTTACGATTTTCACGGTAAAGAGCGCTTTTTTTTAACCTTTGAAGTTAATGGTTTATGTGCACTAGAATCGATCCATAGTGATTTTATTAAAAAAGAAATTGTAGTTGGAGAGATTGAAAACAGAGGACACACTGGGAAGAACTTTATTTTTTATGATTTAGATGGTAATAAATTTGATGTTTGGAGTGAATTAAGTCCTATATTTAAAGAAAAATACCTAATATCAAAATAAGAGATTTTGATCATTCAATAAACAGTAGAGTTACAGGAGTTAATATTGAGGCAACTAATTTAAAGCGTTATTCCGCAATCGGGCACGATTATTGAACAAAACAGATAGGAAATGATTAAACTTTTTTATAAAAATCAAACTTAAATCTGCTATAGAAGAAACCATTTTAATCAATCTTTTTTCAAAATGGTTTCTTTTTATTTATCGTAAAGCATAAGTTTGCGAAGTATTTTTAATCGAACTTTACTTCAAACCTACAAATGAAATTTTAAATATTAATTACAGAAGTTTAAAGATTCTTGTATAAATGGTTTTAAACAGGATTTATATGGATATACAGGTGATAGGTATATGAGACGTATTCTTCCTACTGTGGTTAGATTTGTATGATAGCTTATCTATACCAGAGGAGGGGGAATGTGTCTCTTTTTATTTCTGTGATGTTGCTCAAACGTACAGTCATAATATCTGACGACTTAAGTGTTGTAAGGATGGAAAGGTAACATAAGTTGTAAGTGAGTATGAATGTATTTTAAATAAAGAGGTAAAAATCGGTGATTATTATGATTGCATGCCTTTGGAAATCTAACAACCGGCTTAAAATCAGGTGTTAGTACGACGACGATTAAAGGTGCTTCCAAAGTAGGATTAGAAGAAGGCGGATGGGGTAGAAGCTTCCTACAGAGGGGGTAAGTAATGCTGAGCTAAATACCAGTGATAGTATTAAAAAAATTATTAATGATAGTGGGTATTCAGTAGATGAATTTGTTGAGTCATTACATCCTGATAGGGTGTTAAATGATAATGAAAAGACAGTAGTTGATAAGATAAGAAATGAAATTGGAGTACCTGATGTTGGTACAAAGATGGCAAAGATAATCCCGTAAAGTGATATATGTATATATGAGTATTTGTATTACGAAAAATATACAGGTGTAAGAGGATTTACTACAGTTAATGAGCATAGTGCAAATTTAAAAACATTGTTTGAAAATTATGAAGGAGCTAGGCATGACCATGATGGAACGATGTTTAAAGTAACGAACCAGCTTTAGGAAAAGATGAAGTATACTATTATGTAAAGGGAAATATTACTAAACTGAAAATGCCAAGAGTAACGAATGAGGTGATGGTATGAAGAAGAAAAAGAAAGTTAAGAGAATGATTATTATGACGATAGTTGCGTCTTTATTAGGCGGATGTAGTTTTGGAGAAACGAAAATTGAGTATGAACCATTTGTAAAGGCTTTGGATGAAGGAGATATGACGAAGGTTATGTCTGCGAGTGATGATGGGTATGCGAGTGTGACACAAAGAGGTATATATAGTACGTATGAGGAAAAAGAAGATGGAAGACACGTTAAAACAATCCGTCAGACTACGGAAGGTGTATATAATACGAAAGATAAAAGTTTATATGGAGACACAACACAAACAATTGCTACTGATATAGAGAATAAAAAGGAAAAAGGGACAAACGAAAATTATAAAAAAGAAACCGTTTATAGTACAAATATTATGTATAAAAATGGGCAGGTACAAAGCGATTCCAATGTTGATGTTTCTTACGTTAACTTAATTGTGGACCGTTTAAAAGGAATAGGGAAACTAAAGATGAAGCCAGGCGATGATATCAAAAAGTTTGATCAGCCTAATACAGTTGGATATAGCTTAACTGAATCAGAATTTCAAAGTATTATTAATGACAAATTAAAAATACAATATGATGAATATAGTGGGGCGACAATTGTGCTTCATCTTGACGGCGCAAAAAATCCAAAGCAGATACTGGAATTAAGTATTTATGTAGACTACAAGAAAAAGAACGATGAGGGGAATTTATTAAAATATGGGTTACAGATACACACATACTTTAATAGAAAACAAGATAACAATCAAGACGCCAAAAAAGAATATGTAGATTATAAAACACAGTACAAAAAATTATAAATAATTAAGAAAGGAGATAACCTAGTATGAAGAATAATGCGGGACAGGACCAGGATAAAGATTTAAAGGTAGCTACTGATTGGGGAAAATTGGAGCTAGCTGGTCAGGATATATATGATTATCAAGCGGGGAGATATCAATAGAAGAATTAATAGATGAAGGTTTAATTGAAGGTGTAACTGATTTAGTTAAGGAAGGTTTGATAAAATGATAGAGAAATTAAAGAGTATATTAGGGAAAGAGTATGTGGTAAAAGAGGAACAACTAGGAATAGAGGTTTACCGTTTAACTAATTATGGGGTAAACCAAGAAACTTATATAAAAATAAAAAAATATGTTAATACTTGGACTTTGTATGAGGTGCAAAGAGGAGAAAGTTTTGGTATTTGTGAATTTGAAGATTACAATACAGCGATTTTAGGGGTGTATATTTTAAGTAAAAAAATATTTGAACATCCTAAAAGAAACACACTAATTAGGAATGAACTTAGTAAATGTATGGAAGATGATTCCGATATGATTATAAGAATTTTAGCAAAAGAATTTAATGAAGATCTTTTCAGTTTAAATAATTCAAAAAGAGGAGCTATTCTTCTTGAAAGTGTTAATGGTTTTTATGATATTAATTATTGTGGATTAAATAATGAAAAAATTAACATTGTGAGTGGACGTACATTCTCTAAGGCGGTAATAGTCTTCTATAATTATATTCGACTATTGTTTGAATTTGAAAATTTAATAAAGGATATAGCATCAATAATTCAACCATCTGAGGGGATAAAAGAAAAGCTAAAACATTGTTATTTGGGAAAGTAAGAATGTAGGAATATACATAAACATTATTGTTTAATATATGAATTTGAAAATTTCACAGTAGATATATGGAGTATTAAGGAAATACTAAAGTAATAATTATATTAATTTTAATAATGAATTATCTCAAAAGAGATAGTTTTGAATATTATAAGGATATATGTCATTAATAAACCCTTCTCTTTTCGTTTTTAATCTAAATGATTAAAAAAATCTAGTTAAACATATAGAAAATGAATCGGAAAGGTAACTTTAAAAAATGGAATATTGATAATTGTGCAGAGGTTTGGAGCGCAAGAGATGCAATATTAAAAGGCGCAAGATATGATAATTTTATGATTAGAACAGAAAACTTAGCAGGCGGATTTGCTGAACCTTGTGCTAATTGTAGTAGAACGTTTTTGGATTTCTATAATATTGATTACTAGGAGGAATGAAAATGGAAATATCAAATAAGACAATAGAAGAATTAAAAAAAGCGGGATGGTACGAGGGGAGAAAAATAGATATATCAGAAAATGTAAAGTTCCTTGAAGAAAGAGGATTTGAGATTTTTGAAAGTGCAAAAAAATTTATGGAGGAGTTTGGAGAATTACGAATCAATGTTGAAAAGATTTGGTCAGATGGATCTAAGAAAATATCTAAACATACCACTTGTATTAAGGAAGTGATAGGGGTGTTAGATAGTTTATGCTTTGGCTTAGATGATTTTATTGATGATAAAGTTATTCCTGTAGGTTCACTCTATAATTTTGAAATAGATCTATACATATCAGAATCAGTAAGAATATTTGAATCAACAGGTTGGGCAGGAGAGAACGCTTTAGAAGCATTGGATAATATTTTTCGTGAAAAAGGAACATTGATTTGGGATAAATTTGAAGGATAATAATAATTTTCTAATGAAAAATTATGCTCTAACCTACTGCATAACTGTAATTAAGCAGTAAGTAGTGAGGAGGGGCCAGAGTGGTAGATAAAATTAAAGGTAATTTTAAGTTAATGAAACTAAAGACTAGTTTTAAAATATCTTGCCACTTAATCATCTTTTGCTCTAAATGAAAGATGTAATGAAAAGAATAAATAGAGATATATTATAACTAAGAATAGAACAAATGTTTCTAATGGGAGAAGCGTTGGTTCTATTTTTATGTAAAGAAGCTGGAGGATTATGATTCTTATCAGTTTACGAAGGGCGCTGGCTCACATGCAGAAGTAATAGCGTTGAATGAAGCTTTAAAAGCTAATCCTAATGCTAGTTTAGATAATTTTGTTGTCCATGTAATTCGTACTGGTCAAAATAAAACAAAACCAGCTGGTATGATGTTTATAAGATGTCCCCATTGTGCCTATCTTACAGATGGATTTGAATTTATTTCGGAGGTTCCAAAAAATGTTGAATGATATTTTAACGAAAGAATATGTAATAAAAAATGGTGTGGAGTTTGAAAAATATTTAGGATTTGGAGGACCATACGATTTAGGAATAGTAGCGTATGATGAAAATGATGAAGAAAAGTTATTTACAGGATTAGCCTATGACTTATATGAAAATGGAAATTTAGAAAGTTATTTTTTTGTTGATAATGGAGTAAGACAAGGGGTTAGTGTTTCATTTTACCCAAATGGCAATATAAAAAGAATAGGGAATATGGATAAAAGTGCAGCAGAAGGATATCAAGTTGAATTTTACGATAACGGAGTAAAAAAATATGAATCTGAATGTATCACTGGATGTGAAATGACTTTTATAAAGTATGATGAAAAAGAGAATATAATAGAGCAAAAAAAAGAACCAAGCGAATCAGATTTAAAATATGCTAAAAGGTTTGAATAGGAAGTAAAAATGAATAATGCATTTGAAAATGAATTAAATATAATGCAGAATCAATTAGCATCTAAAATTTCTTTACAAAATAGTTTTCGATTAGATGAAATTCAACTAGTTGCAGGGGTAGACATTGCCTATTGGTCTGAAAGTAATATTGATTATGGTGTATGCTGTATTGTGGTATTAGATTATCGAACGAAGGAAATCATTGAACAAGTTGAATATATGGGAGAGATAGAATTTCCATATATTTCAGGATATTTGGCTTTTAGAGAATTGCCATTGATTTTAGAAACAGTTAATAAATTAAAAAACATTCCTGATTTATATATGTTTGATGGAAATGGTTATTTGCATAGTCGTCATATGGGAATTGCAACACAAGCATCATTTGATTTAGCAAAGCCAACAATAGGAGTAGCGAAAACTTATTTGAAAATTAAAAATAAAGATTTTGTTGTACCAAAAAATAAAGTAGGTGCGTTTACTGATATTGTTATAGATGGTGAGGTCTATGGTCGTGCATTGAGAACAAGAGCTGATGTTAAACCTGTTTTTATTTCGTGTGGAAATTGGATTGATTTAGATACTGCTACTGAAATAACCATGTATTTTGTAGAAAAAAATAGTCGCTTACCGATTACCACTAGATATGCAGATTTGGCAACACATATGGCGAGAAAAAGATTGAAGAAGTAAGTATAGTTTTAATATGTTTATTTTATAAATCTTTTAGAGAACTTAACTAATAAAAGAAGTCCACAGTGACATAGTGAACTGTTGACTATGAAATGAACTGTTTAATAAAAAACTTTAGGAATATAGACAAAAAAGGTGCCCTCGGTATTGAACCGAGGGCACTTTCTTTAGCAACTATGCAATTGAAGAACGACCACTTTGAAGCTATTAGGAAAAGGTGAGCGCTAAATCAATTCCCAGAAGACTTCAACAAAGAAATTATTTCTGGTGTATTAGCGCACTAAATTGCTTGTAAAACTTAAGGGATAGTATTCCAGAAGCGTCACATCTCTTGAAATGTACGGTGTAGAAAAGATTCATGACCTGGACATTATAAATCGCGGGGCTAAGTGTTTAATTAAAAAAATGTTTTAGACTATAGAAAAAAGTATTAGACTATTAAAAAATAGTTGTAGACTGAAAAGGTGCTTTCCATATTTGAAAACACCTTTTTAACATGAATTCTGTTAAAGTTAATAAATGATTTTTACTTAGTTAACAGTAACTTCTAGTTAGTTTAACTGCTCCCATACCCAAATAGACTGTAATCAATAAAAGCAACACCTCCTAGTTCTGTATTGAGCCACCTTAACTTTGTGAATTTTATTTTAGAGAATGTCACTTGGTAAAGCGTGTAACATAATGGGAATTTATGTTAAAGTTATATTAGGAAAGTTTACAAAATAATTAGACATACAGAGGGAGAAATTGTGTTGAAATCTATTAAAAAACTAGCCATCATATTACTAATTGTTTCAATTTTCTTTATCGTATATAAAAATATTTCAAAACAAAAAGAAGGTTATGAATTTGTTATGGAATATTTAAAGACACATAAGACAGATAAAAATGTATCTTTTATTCTACAAAGAAATGGAAAAAATCTAGTAAGTATAAATTCTGATGAGGTAATTCCTTTAGCAAGCATGATGAAGCTCATTATTGCTGTAGAATTTGCTAAACAATCTGCTGAAGGAACGATTAAAGTTGATCAACAAATTCCCTTAAGCGATTTAGAAGCATATTATATAAAAGATACAGATGCCTCTAACCACCCTAATTGGATTCGTTATTTAAATGAAAAAAACATTATTCGAAATAATCAAGTAACATTAGAACAAATTGCAAAAGGAATGTTGCAGTTTAGTTCTAATGCAAATGCTGATTATTTAATAGACAAATTAGGTTTGGAAAATATTAATCAAACGTTGAAAAATTTACAATTACCTCATCATCAAGAATTATATCCACTGGTATCTAGTTTATATGTTGCTGGCAATTTAAAAAAAGAAGAGAATTTAACCAAAAACGAAACCTTAATAAAAATGAAAGCTATGTCACAAAAAGAATTTGCTAGGGAATCCATTAAGATTCATCAATGGATGAAAAATTCTACTGAATTTAAACAACGTAATATCCCATGTCTAGGCGATATTGAATTTCAAAGAATATGGTCAGATAATTTACCAGCCGCATCAGCAAAAGACTATCTTCTATTGATGGAACGACTGAATCGTAAAGACTATTTCCCACAGGATGTGCAGAAAGAGTTAGACAAGATTGTCGAATGGCCTATGGAGAATCCAAATAACAAGGAATGGTTAATACATGTAGGGCAAAAAGGTGGTTCAACAGCATTTCTATTAACAAACTCCCTTTATGCAAAGGATAAAGAGGGAAATATGACGGAACTAGTGTTCATGTTTAATGACTTAAATGAAACTGATTATATGAACTTGAGTGAACATTACAATGATTTCGTGTTAAAAACTTTGAATGATCAAAAATTCAGAGATCTCTTAATTGAAAATTTAGATTAATTCAGAGATCGACCACACCATCTCTATATGGAAAGGCGGGCATGATACCATTGTGAGGGTGTGAAATTCCTGTCCACCGCAACATTCGCAAAGTAATCATGCCCATATGGGATCTATCTCAAGCCTATACGATATGAAAATATGTTCTCAAAGTATGTGAATTTCACTCGTTTCAATTGGCTCAATTTTCGGTTGTGAAATATAAAAATTCCTAAACTGTAGTTTTATCAAATACAATTTCTCAGAATTCTCCTTATTTCCATTACATAAAATGTATATTCACTATCCAGTCTAATACTTTATTTTAATAAAACTCTTATCATGAAATATAAACGATTCGTCAGTCTAAATCTTTATTTTAGTTAATTAGACAAATACGAATAGCAATACCCCATTAGACCAAGGATGTACAGTCTAAAACATTTTTTAAACTGTACACTAAGAACACAACATGTAAAGGGTGTCACTATAAAACTTGCAAACTTAAAGCACTTGATTGTCTATGATAGGCAACAAGTGCTTTTTTAATTGATTGGTATGTTTTAACTTCATAAATAGTTGGTAAGTTGGGGGAAGCAGCGGCATTCATGAATAAGTTGCCGAAAAGTATGAAGAATGTCGGGAAGAAGATTAAAAATATTGAGATCCCGAATGTATTCCCTGAACCTTCGGTAGCTGGCGTTGGGAATGTAGGAGAAGGAAATACACTTGGTGGAGAGTTATTTTCTGTTGCTAAGAGTGAAACTAAGGGGCAAGCGCAAAATGCGAACCGGTTATCTGGGGAGAAATCGGCGACGTTTTTTGATGAGTTGAATTTGAAGAATGGTTCGAAGGTAGCGGAGGATGCAAAAGATAATTTATTAAAAACAAATCCAGTGTGTAAAGAATTTGCAAAACAAATAGAGGTTCATTCTCAAAAACAGGCAGTAGAAGATGTAATTAAGGGTACGGGAAAAGTGTATCCAACAAGACAAATAGATTCAGTAGCGGAAGCACATATAATTGATAGAGTGAAAGAGCTAAGAGGGAATTTATCAAGTAAATATAAAAAAGCTGGTAATTTTGCCCTTGCAGAAGTGGATGTTAATAGTTTAAACAAAAAGGAGTTTTATGCTTCAAGTAAAATAGATGAATTTAAAGGGAATTTAGAAGAAAAAGTTCCTGAAATTTCATTAAAACCAAATGAGCCAATTTTTGAGGCATCTCTAGCACCTGGTAAAGATGGAAAACCTTATATGCGAGATTCTGACGCTGAGTATAAGATTTTGAATGAAATTGCTTTAAAACTGGGTGATGATGTAAATGCTACTGGTAAAATTAAGTTATTCACAGAACTAGATACGTGTGATAGTTGTAGCAAAGTAATAGCTGAATTTGCTAATAAATATAAGAATATTGAATTGGAAGTTATTCACAATAACGGTGAAAGACTTAAACCATAAAAGAGGAGTGATATCATGGAAGACTGGGAATATAATGAAATATTTGAGGCGATTAACGAAGACTATAATGATTATTTAAAATTAAATAGGGGACATGAATATGCAATAGCAAGAACTGTTAATGAATATATAAATCTTGGAAAGGTAGAAGACTTTATTGTTGATACTGCTGTAGGTGAAATATTGTTATCCAAAAATAAGGTCTTTATTGGATATGTTGAAGGGATAACAAGGAGATTAAGTATGTTTAAAGATTTAGATGTTACAAACGAACTGACACAAAAAGAAATAGCAGACTTGACTAATAGGATAGAGAAAGTATTAGATGGTCTTAGTAAGGTTGAGATAGATTATAACCCTTATTCCGAGTAGTTATTTGCGAAATTGAACAAGAATATTTTTAAATTATGAATTGATGATGTAATTAACTAAAAAGCACTTGATTTCCTTTTAGGGCATTAGGTGCTTTTTATGAGATATTTATGCTTTGGACAACATGAATGATGATATGCTGAAATTCAGAGCCGATGAAGGTAGTACCATCATGGAGTACAATGTGCAATGATAGAATAGAAAACAAAGTACGAGCTTAGGCGAGATGACACTTTACCGGGCGATAAATATAAACACATGGAATGTTATATTAAATTAACGAACTCGTACAAGCTCCTAAGTTTTAGCGTATTACATGTCATGACATATAAAAGGTGTCATACTGTTACTATAAAACTTACAAAACTAATGCTACTTAAAAACATATGAACTTAAAGCACTTGATTGTCTACGGTAGGCAACAAGTGCTTTTTATTTTAAGATTATGACATAGGTTACTGGTAATTGAGCCTGTTTTTGATGTAGTAGCTGGGGAAATACAATGGAAATTACCAATGTTAATAGAGTATTTAGAAGAATTCGGATGTATAAAAGAAATTAAATAGGTAGGAGGTTTAAAATGAATATTAGTGAGCTGAAAACTAGATTGAATGAATTAGGAATAGAAGAATATGAATACAATTTAGGTGATAAATCTCTTAGTGAATTGGAATTAGGTATATTAAAAGGAGAAGGAACATGGAAAGTATATCAATCGTTAGAGAGAGGTGGAATGAATATTATAGACATTTTTGAAAATGAAAATGATGCTTGTGAATTGATATTAAAATATTTGATAATGCGAAAAGATTGAAGAGAGAAAAGAAAATAATGTTTTTCTCCTAAGGAGTACTCGGTATACCATAATGCGATAAACACCTGTAGGGAATGAACCTGTGTTTGAGAAAAAGCCAGCGCAGTTTTTGATGGGTTGAATTTGAAGAGTGGTCGGAAAGTTCCCCCAGAGGGGTTAAGTAATGCAGAGCTAAATACCAGTGATAGTATTAAAAAAATTATTAATAATAGTGGGTATTCAGTAGATGAATTTGTTGAGTTGTTACATCCTGATAGGGTGTTAAATGCTAATGAAAAGACAGTAGTTGATAATATAAGAAATGAAATTGGAGTACCTGATGTTGGTACAAAGATGAAAAATAATTCCATAAAGTGATATATATAAGTATTTATATGACGAAAAATATACAGGTGTAAGAGGATTTACTGCAGTTAATGAGCATAGTGCAAATTTAAAAACACTGTTTGAAAATTATGAAGGAGCTAGGCTTGACCATGTAACGAACCAGCTTTAGGAAAAGATGAAGTATACTATTATGTAAAAGGAAGCATAATCAAACTAAAAATGCCAAGAGTAACGAACGAGGTGACGGTATGAAGAAAAAGAAAGTTAAGGGGATAATTATTATGACGATAGTCGCGTCTTTATTGGGCGGATGTGGTTCATCTAAAACAAAGCTTCAAACAGGAACAAAAATTGAGTATGAAAGATTGGTAAAGGCGTTAGATGAAGGAGATATGAAAACGGTAATGTCTGCGAGTGATGATGGGTATGCGCATGTAGAAGAAGAAAGTATACAATCTGTTATGGAGGAAAAAGAGGATGGTACTTATACTAAAAGACTATATCAATCAACAGATGGAATATACTTTTTGAAAGAAAGAAATATATATGGTACTACAAAGCAAACTACAAGAAACTTAATAAATAATGCTAATCAAACGCATAAAGATGATGAATATAAAAAGGATGAAATATATAGTTCGAATTTCATGTATAGAAATGGACAAGTACAAAGCTCAACTCCAAATGTTGATGTTTTACCAGTTAAATTAATTATAGATCGTTTACAAGGAATTGGAAAATTAAAGCCAAAAGATGATAGACAAGGGTTCGATGAACCGAATAGAATTTCGTATAATTTAACAGAGTCGCAATTTCAACAAATTATTAATGATAAATTACATTTGCAATATGACAAATTTGGTACAGCTTCAATTGTTATTTATTTTAACCAGGCTAAAGATTTAAAAGAAAAGCCTATGGAAATAGATGAATTTAGGATATCCGTGGATTATGAGAAAAAAAATGATCAAGGAAAGATATTAACACATATTCAACAAATATTAGTAGGGTTTGATGGTAAGGAAGAAAATACTCGAAATGCAAAAACGAAATATTTAGAATATAAAACTCAATTCAATAGTAATAAATAATTAGGAAGGGATTGAGGTTAATTATGGGGCGTTTTCATCTATCTTCCGACGAAGGAAAATTACAATTAGCAGGGAAGGATATTTACGGTTTTAATGGGAGAGGAAGTATACTATTCTGTTAAAGGAAACGTAATTAAACTTAAAATGCCAAGAGTAACGAATGAGGTGATGGTATGAAGAAGAAAAAGAAAGTTAAGGGGATGATTATTATGACGATAGTTGCGTCTTTATTAGGCGGATGTAGTTTTGGAGAAACGAAAATTGAGTATGAACCATTTGTAAAGGCTTTGGAAGAAAGAGATATGACGAAGGTTATGTCTGCAAGTGATGATGGATATGCACATGTGACACAAAGAGATATATATAGTACGTATGAGGAAAAAGAAGATGGAAGACACGTTAAAAGCATCTATCAAAATACGGAAGGTGTATATAATACGAAGGATAAAAGTTTATATGGAGGTACAACACAAGAAATTACTACTGATATAGAGAATGAAAAGGAAAAAGGGACAAACGAAAATTATAAAGAAGAAACCGTTTATAGTGCAAATATTATGTATAAAAATGGGCAAGTACAAAGCGATTCTAATGTTGATGTTTCTTACGTTAACTTAATTGTGGACCGTTTAAAAGGAATAGGGAAACTAAAGATGAAGCCAGGCAATGATATCAAAAAGTTTGATCAGCCTAATACAGTTGGATATAGCTTAACTGAATCAGAATTTCAAAGTATTATTAATGACAAATTAAAAATACAATATGATGAATATAGTGGGGCGACAATTGTGCTTCATCTTGACGGCGCAAAAAATCCAAAGCAGATACTGGAATTAAGTATTTATGTAGACTACAAGAAAAAGAACGATGAGGGGAATTTAGTAAAATATGCATTACAGATATCAACATATTTTAATAGAAAAGAAGGTAACAATAAAGACGCTAAAAAAGAATATGTAGATTATAAAGCACAGTATAAAAAATAATTAAGAAAGGAGATAACCTAGTATGGAGAATAATGCGGGACAGGACCAGGATAAAGATTTAAAGGTAGCTACTGATTGGGGAAAATTGGAGCTAGCTGGTAAGGATATATATGATTATCAAGCTGGGAGAGATCCGTATAATAATTCAACCGAACAAGATAATACAGATAGATTACAAGCGAATTTTAATGCAGAGCTTATATATCATGAAGTAGATGAAAATACAGGATTTGCAGCATATGCTTTTAAAGATAAGACCACAGGAGAAATTGTAATATCATATATGACTATATGGACCGAAACAGAGATGCATTGCCAATGAAAATCGAAGTAAACTAACAACAGCAATCATCGCGATGCCTCTAAACGACCAAAGCATTTTCAACATTAAGTATGTAAGTAACGAACCAGCTTTAGGAAAAGATGAAGTATATTATTATGTAAAAGGAAACATAATCAAACTGAAAATGCCAAGAGTAACGAACGAGGTGACTGTATGAAAAAGAAAGTTAAGGGGATGATTATTATGACGATAGTCGCGTCTTTATTGGGAGGGTGTAGTTTAGGAGAAACGAAGATTGACTATGAACCATTTGTAAAGGCTTTGGAAGAAGGAGATATGACGAAGGTTATGTCTGCGAGTGATGATGGATATGCACACGTGACACAAAGAGGTATATACAGTATGTACGAGCAAAAAGAAGATGGGGAGCACAGTAAAACAATTCGTCAAACTACAGAAGGTGTATATAATACAAAAGATAAAAGTTTATATGGAGAAACAACACAAACAATTGCTACTGATATAGAGAATAAAAAGGAAAAAGGGACAAACGAAAATTATAAAAAAGAAACCATTTATAGTACAAATATTATGTATAAAAATGGGCAGGTACAAAGCGATTCCAATGTTGATGTTTCTTACGTTAACTTAATTGTGGAGCGTTTAAAAGGAATAGGGAAATTGAAGATGAAGCCAGGCGATGATATCAAAAAGTTTGATCAGCCTAATACAGTTGGATATAGCTTAACTGAATCAGAATTTCAGAGTATTATTAATGACAAGCTAAAAATACAATATGATGAATATGATGGGGCGACAATTGTACTTCATTTTGACTCAGCAAAAGAGCCAATGCAGATACTGCAAGTCAGTATTGATATAGACTACAAGAAAAAGAATGAAGAGGGAAAAGTAGTAGAATATATGTTACAGATACACACATACTTTAATAGTCAAAAAGGTAATAATCAAGATGCAAAAAAAGAATATGTAGATTATAAAGCACGGTACAAAAATAATAAATAATTAGGAAAGTAGATCATGGAGTAAATGGTGTATCAACACCAATTGGTGCACCAGATAAGTTTTATGGGACTATTGAATATATAGAAAATGATCCATCAAAGTTGATGATTCCAAGGTGGGAAGCTAATGCTGGCAATCATCCATTTACTGCAAGAGGGTTCACAGGAAGTAAGAATATTACATTACCAGAATTTTCATGTGAGAGGGGTTATGCAAGAGCTTTCCAAGATGGAGATATATTGAATATTATAGATTCAGAAACTGGCAATGTAGCAACAAAACTTGAATTTAATGAAGAATTGGGATGGATTATAGTTGATTAGGAGGGAAGTATAATAAATTATGAGGGACTATGCTATTTATAAAAATAATTTGTATAGATTAAATGTATCGGTTAATAAACTGAAGCTTATAAGTAATTCAAATGAATCTATAAAATATGGATTTAAAGAATTAAAGTTTGAACAAGGATTCGTTTCGAAAGTAATATATATAAAAGAGGTTGATATTAATGAAGTAGAGATGGCTTATAAATTGAAATACAAGGTAATATATAAAGAAAAAGAATTTGTTCCATGGGCAATAGGTAAGTTTATACTAGAAATAAATAAAATTCCACTAGGTACAAGTGATGAAAAAGAAGCTAGAAATTATGGATTTGAAAAGATGGAACAATTTGTTTTTAAAAAAGAGGTTCCAATAGAGGAAGTAGATGCTTTAATAGAAATTAAGGAGTATATTTTGAAATTTCGAAATATGAATGAAAAGGTCACTAGAATCGAACAAAAGGATATAAGAAGTTATTTAAAGAACCTTTTAGAATAGATTATATTTAATTATACGGATAGATTCTGCGGTTAAAGCTCAATGGATAGATCCTAAAACAGGTGTACTGACAGGTACTTCGCCAATAGAATCCACATAAGCAATAAAAATTCCTAAAGGAACTACAATATATGAAGGGCCGGTTGGATATCAAGGAGGTCATTACCTTGGTGGAGAAAATTGTAATCAAATTTTTATTTCGGAACCATGGAAGATTAATGGGGTAGAGCCTTTAAGTGAAACACCAATAAAATAGGAGGTATGATAGTGAGTTCAAGTAAGTTAGTAATAGATAAATTAGAAAAACTTTTTAGTGAATTGAGTGTAATATTAGAGGGAAATAAGAAAGGTGATATAGATTATCAGATATCTGAAGTTAGATATGTAATTAATATTTTAAATGAATGCCAAAATAATAATTATATAGACTTTGATGATGTTATAAATGAAATAAAATTAATTTATAGTAATCTATATCCACCAAGAGGAGGATTATCTGATTTCTTTATATGGAAGGCAGATTTTAATGAACGTGTTAAAGCTAATGAGCCTTTAGGGAGAATTGGGGATGAATTGGGGGAAATGTTAAAGTAATTAATTGTAAAGGAATAGAAAATAATTGGTTCTGTTGCAAAGTTTTTTAACAGAGAAAAAGTTGGTATGATTGCAGATGGATTTTATGCAATCGTTAGTAATTGTTGTAATTCATTATACGTCGAAAAAACGAAATTTGGTTGTTGCAAACTTCGTTTTCGTTTATATAGAGCATGAACGGTTTCAATACCTTTCAAGGTACGTGAAGCATGACGAAGGCTTTGAAATCCTGCGGATTTGGCAAAACACCTTTTTACATGTCTATGGTCTTGTTCAATGAGATTGTTCAAATGTTTGACTATACAATGAGTTGTACGTCTATAAAAACCTTGTTCTTTTAATTTGTTAAACGCGCAAAGTAGCGCTGGGGCTTTGTCTGTTGTGAGAACTGTTGGTTCCCCAAAAGCCTTCATCAATCTTTTCATAAAAGCATATGCCGCCTAATGATCTCTTGTTTTTCGAAGTTGAATATCCAATGTATATCCACCCTTATCAATCGCACGATATAAATAACGCCATTTTCCTTTCACTTTTATATAAGTTTCATCTAATTTCCACGATGATTGTACCTTTTTGTTTTTCTTCTTCCAGATTTGATAGATCAAATTTCTATATTCATGGACCCAACGCATAATAGTTGTTGGATGAACCGATATGTCACGCTCTCTCAAAAGTTCAGAGATATCGCGATAGCTTAAAGAAAAACGACAATAGTAGCCAACGGCTACTAAAATAATATCCTTCTTAAATTGTTTTCCTATAAAATATCCCATATAGTATTCTCCTCGCCTCATGTTTCTTACATTTTAACTTCCCTTAGAAAAACTTTGCAACAGAACCACATATCGTAACCATAAACAAGTGAAACAAGCATTACAATTAGGACAAATTCCAATGGGTCTTGATTTTAAAGAAGTGGAAGTTGTTCCCATGATAGTGCGGTAAATGAGCACTTAATGATTTATAGTGTAGACGATAGTATAAGAAAACAAGTCGTATCAAGTATCATTTCTCAAACGAATAAAGACTATTTTGAAAGTG
>NZ_JAKUHD010000039.1:0-20406 GCF_022664325.1 Bacillus cereus group sp. BfR-BA-01310
TGCGGAGATAGCCTAATAAATTAGAGTTCGATAGAACTCTTTACTTAGGAATCCCCCACTTCTAAACGAAGTGAAAGTGGGGGTAGTTCAATTGGGTATGATGAGGACCATCCGTATGGTCATGGAAAGGCCGAAGTCATTTCTTCAGGAATTGTAGCTATTATTTTAACTTTAGTATCTTTATTTATTGCCTATGAATCAATAAAAGCATTATTTTCCCCAGCGACTGAACCTTATATGATTGCTTTTATAGCGGCTGTTGTTTCTTTAGTTTGGAAACAAATCTTATATGTATATACAATACGGATTGGCCGAAAAGCAAATAGTAAAAGGTCTTATTGCAACTGCTTATGATCATCTTGCTGACGTTTATGATTCTATTGCCGCTGGAATTGGAATTGCTTTGCTAAACGATAGATATCCAATTCCATATGCAGCTTATGATGATCCATTAGCCTGAATCATTGTTTCCTTCTTTGTTTTAAAACTTGCAATTAGTAGGGGGAAAGAAGCTGTATATATATTAATGGAAGGTGGTCTACCTACTGAAAAATGTAGTGAATATAAGAAGATAGTTCAGGCACATCCATTGGTGAAAAGGATTGATAGAATGCGTGCCCGTGAACATGGCCACTATATTTTGATTGATGTTAGGGTTAGAGTCCCAGCTTATTTAAGTATCCAACAAGGACATGATATTTGTAGAGAGGTAAAAACGACTATTATGGAGCATGATCCAGAAGTAGATGAAGTGCTCATTCACTTAAATCCGTGGTATCAAGAAAAATAAGCTTGTTGAAGTTTAGAGTTATAAAAGTAGGTAATTAGAAAGTACTTTTGTTAGTTTAGATAAATATATAGTAGTAATTATTTTGAAATTGAAAACATATTAGTTATAGAACTTATTTTTGTGTATAAGGAGCATGAGTAGAATGAACAGAGTAGGAAAAGATGATTTTGTTTCTGGATTTGTACCGAAGCATAACCATGGATCAGTGGATTATACATCTGTTGTAGGTGGGCATGTGCATCAATGTTTAGACGTTACATCTCCACCAATTCAAGCACCAAATGGGGAACATATACATTATACAGAAGGGTATGTTCTTTTTGAGGATGGGCATACGCACCATTATAAGGCATATTCTGGACCAGCAATTCCAGTTGGAAATGGGATGCATGTTCATTATTATGATTTTTATACGACAGAAGATAATGGACATAAACATCGCGTTAAGGGAGTAGATCAACCTGCACCAGGTGACAAATAAGGCTGATAAAAAAAATCCTCTGTTGAAAACAGAGAGCTTTTGTTTCAATTCATTTGAAAACCTTGAATAAAAGAATATAAGGTTCTGATGCAAAAAATCTCTTAAACTTGGACATACTGATAGTACTACTCTAGAAAAGATGCGTGACCAGTATGGAAAGACTACTGTTCAATACAGCCTCTTTAATAGGCATTCCTTCTTTTCGATTTCGTTCGATTTTGTCGATTAATACAATTCCGTTCGTTACTCTCTTCCAAACTTATAATTTTCATAAAGAAAAGACACTCATATATGAGTGTCTTTTCCGATAGTTTTTTTAGCAGAAGCAAGCAGCTCCAACGATGATTAATAAAATAAACAATACAACTAATAAAGCAAATCCACCAGCAAAGCCGCCGCCACAACTACCACCAAAGCCCATAATAGTTCCTCCTTTAGATAAGAGGACAAAACACGAGGTCACTCTTGTATTTTAACGGATTCAATTTACTTTATGTTTTTACGCATGAATTGAGCAGGTCCTTTTGAAAATAAAGAAAAGACACTCTCCTTTGAGTGTCTTCTCTTCACTTGAACCATCTTGCTTTTTGTCGCGTCCATATATCATACGCATCTAATTAGCGATTCAATATACTATTTTAAGTAGGAAAGACCGTCACATAGTTATCAAGCTAAAATTTCATAGTACCCAAGAACAAAATTTTGTGCTAACTTTTATCAAAAAGGTTTATTTTTTCGTTTAGGGGGTACTACATAAACATAGCTTGACAGTAATGGATAATTTTGAATTCTTAAGTTGATGGTAATGTGGTGCTACCCAAGAAGTGCCTCAAAAATTATTATTTTGAGTTCTTGTTACTTGATTGTACCCATTCCACTAATTTTAACATGTACATTAACTTTAACATCAGCCTTCGATAATGCTTTTCCCCATTGCTTTTGGACTCTTTTCCAATCCTTATATGTATACGCGCGTGCATACACCCCAAATCCTATAGGGTCAATTTCTGCTTTTTGTATTTTCTTTATGAAACGTTCTAAATCCCTTTTCAACTGCATTTCAATGCTTTTTTCTAATCTCTCCTCATTATTCCTAACATTAAAAGGAAATAGTCGTTCTGAAATTACAATTCTCATATGTACATTCATATTAAACAAAAAATGATTTTTATATTGTACGCTTGTTTTTACTTTGGTACCTTGAGCACTAAAACTTAACCAATGTTTTTCTTTGCTTTCAGATTGTAGCGGTACGGCAATAGTAAATGGAAATTCTCCCTTTATGTTATTTTGTAAAGTGCTTAATAATAAATTTTCTTTTGGTGTAATAGTTAGCTTATATCTATTCTTTTCATCAAGTAATGCTGTACCTGTCAACTTTATATCGTTATTCTTTTTAAGTGCACTTATACTCGCTGTCATTCCTTTTTCTCTTGTTTGGTTATGAAAATCTTGAAGAGTCGTTTGTACAGTAATATTTCTTCTATGTCCAGTATCAATTAATTTTGCCAAATATATAGGAAGACGAGGTTTATTTTTGGGAGCAGAATAAATTATGTCTGAAACAGGTCCATCCACAGCAACAATTCTTGCAGTAACCGTGTTTTTGGGATCTCGATAAAAAGGATCTAAATAATCCACCCACTTCTTATGTTTTAAAAGTCGCTTACCAATCAAAATAAGTTGTGTCTTGCTTCCTGATGTCAAAGCCATAACCATGGTATCAAATTTTTCGCGAGAGTTTCGCACTGTAACAGATTTCACACCATATTGTTCTTCTTTAATCTTAGCTTCTTTATTGAAAACAGGACTGGATAAGTATACTTTCAAGTTATCATTTTCGTCCAAATCTAAACCAAGTATAAGAGTGAGTGTAACATCTTCTACATTCATTTGGTCTAAGTTTAAACACCCTGTGAGCAATAGTAGCGGAATTAAAACACTACATAATATTTTTTGCTTCAATGTGCTTCCCCCCGAAAGTATTTTTTGTGGATTAAGTTATATATCCACAAAAATACAGGGAATAAGAAAGCTAATACAAGTCCAGCCTTCGATGTGAGATTTTGAAATAGTTCAGATTCATTCCATGAGGGATGGATCCAAAACGTTACGATAATTACCGCCAATAATATAATAGCTACATGAGAAGTATGATCTTGTTTTCCAATTAGTTGACTAGAACAAAATGCAGCACTGTATACACAAGGAATCCATGCAGTAGAGACGACAATTAAGTAAATAGCTAATAAAATCATATCAAACCGTTCTAAAAAACGAAATTCAATAACTTTAAGCAAGTTTAGTACGGGTTGATTAAACTCTAAAATTGCATCTGGACTGAAGTATAAAAAGCAAATAACTATAGTAAATAGATAAAATACAAATGTTAAGGTATTTGCTATAATAATGCCTTGCATTGCATATTGCTTTTTTTGCAAAAAAGGATAAAGAAAAAATGCGATTTCAAATCCTATAAAGGAAAAGATAGTAGATGGAACAGCCGAAAAGATAGGTTTCCAACCCTCCTTTAATAATGGAAGAAAGTGTAACCAATTGCTATTCTCTAATGGTATGAAGAAAAAAAATGGAATCCACATTGCCATATAAAAGCATAATTCACAGTATCGACCTATTATCCGAGCACCATTGCGTGCAACCAGAAAGGTTGGAATAGAGAACAAAAACAAAATAATATAGTCGGATGTTTTTGGAAGAAGCCAGCCCTTAATATAAAGCATGCCATTAATTAGAACTGTCCATGCATAAAAAGCAAAATATATCATATAAAGAATAATTACCATGGTAGCAATGATTTTCCCAAAAAATCGAATAAGAATTTCATATAAGGTATCATTTGGATAGTGTTTGGCTGTTTGAATGAGCAAAATGCTGGAGGTCATAGCGAAAAACCAGCCAATAAATAGTGCTATCCAGCTATCTGTGCCAGCTTTTTCTGCAAGTACCCTTGGAAGGGATAGGATTCCAGTTCCTATTTGTGAGCCATTAATAATAAAGATATATTGCATGACAGTGATATCATTATATGCATATTTTTTCATATTTTCACCCTTTATCAGGATTAGTTTCTTTGTGATTCTTTGTAATATTTTTAGATTTTCTCTTCATTGACCACAAAGGAAAGCGAACGAATGTGTCCTTCATACCTGAAATGCGAAAAGGTGACAAAGGACTACCATAAGGAGTACCTAAGGACTCTAAACTTATAAGATGTGCAATTATAGTCATCCAGCCGATAGTAATTCCTACAATTCCAAATAAAGCAGCTAATAACATCATAGGAAAACGCAATAATCTTATTGCCAAACCCATTTCATAATTAGGAATAATAGAAGAAGCTATAGTTGTAACAGCAACAATAATAATCATGATATTACTCACAATCCCTGCTTGAACAGCAGCTTGTCCAATCACAATACCTCCAACAATCCCTACGGTCTGGCTAATGGGAGTGGGTAAACGAAGGGCAGCCTCTCTCATCATTTCTAAGGTAATCTCCATGAGTAAAGCTTCTATCACTGGAAGAAACGGAACGCGTTCTCTTGATTCTGCAATTGATAAATAGAGCTGTACAGGAATAACTTCATAATTAAATGAAATAAACGCTACATATGTTGCAGGTAACAATAAGGCTATAAAAAAGCCTATAAAACGTAGTATTCGAACAGCGGAAGATACTAACCAACGTGTGTCGTAGTCATCTACCCCTTGAAAGAAGGAAATGAAATTTGTTGGGGCAATTAAAACACTGGGACTTCGATCTACAACAATGCCGAATCTCCCCTGAAGGATGTGAGATACAGTAGCATCTGGCCTTTCGGTCAAGAGAAATTGTGGAAAGGGTGAATATGGATTATCTTCAATAAATTCAATTATTTCACCAGTATTTATAACCGTGTCCACCTCAATATTTTGAATTCTAGTTTCCAATTCCTTAAGTACATCGTTAGAAGTTATATCTCTTAAATATAAAATAGATACTTTGGTCTTTCCTCTACTACCAATTAAAACCTCTTTTAATACTAATTCTTTATTAGGAATATACCTTCGTATTAAAGCTATATTTTGACTAGATGTTTCTACAAATCCTTGATGAGTCCCTTTTAGCGAGATTTCATTTTTAGGTTCTGTTATATCTCTTTGTGGCCACCCTTTTGTATTTAATTGATATCCTGCGTCTAAACCGTGAACTAATAAAATGCTATCCCCTTGAAAAATAGCATTTTCGACTTGATTCCAAGTATTAATTGTTTGAACTTCTCCTATTGTGACAGGGAGACTATTACTAATATCAAACGGTTTATACATCAAAGGGGACAGTATATTATTATGAATAGATTGTGTATCTGTTAATCCGGATAAATATATTAGAGCAGCTTCTGATTTATTTACTAGTTGAAATTGACGGATTACCAGATCAGGAGCTTGTTGAAAAAGTACTTGAAGATTATTTATGTTTTGGAATAAGTCACAATTGATGTTATGATTTTCTACATTTTCTTTCTGTATATTTGAAGTTCTATTGCCTTGATCATTTATAGAATAACGTCCTTGTTTTAAAAATTTAAAAATAGGAAACACAACATAGACTCCCCTCGAAAAGACTTTTCAATATGTTTATTGTGTATATTTTATAGGCTTTTATTCCACCATTTACTGCGTTAGCAATTTTTGCTAACGCAGTAAGCCAATTCTAATCACGACTACTCACTGGGATATACTCTTCACTTTCCTTGAGGCGGGAGTTTTCTTGGCTAGAATGAGAAAGTGGACATATTTCCTTATGCCTTGCACTGTTTACATAAATTTCATCTGTAAGAGTGTCAAGTATCTTCGATATTCATTTACCATACAAAAAGTCCCACAAGCATTGCACTTAACAAAGAAACAGCTATTCCACTAACTAAAAGCTTCCAAACATTCTTACCAATAATTGTTGATTTTTCTTCGCCAAATAATGAATTGTAAGTTCCATAAATCATACCCACTGTACTAAAGTTAGCAAAAGAGGCTAGAAATGTTGTTGCAACAGCAATAGTATGCGGATGTAAAGTGTTTAGGTGTGATTTTAAATCCATCATTGCTACAAATTCATTAGTTGTTATTTTTATTCCCATTAATTCAGCTACATACATAGCATCAGTTCCTGATAAACCGAGTAAAAAAGCAAAGGGACTAAAGATAATAGAGAAGATTTTTTGAATTGTTAAACCAGCTACAAAAAAACTTAAAATCCCA
Source organism: Bacillus cereus group sp. BfR-BA-01310 (assembly GCF_022664325.1). NCBI lineage: Bacteria > Bacillati > Bacillota > Bacilli > Caryophanales > Bacillaceae > Bacillus > Bacillus cereus group sp. BfR-BA-01310. Next base: position 6,531 of record NZ_JAKUHD010000039.1, read on the forward strand.
TTTAAACATGCTGTTAATGCTACATATCCAATTACCATTGCTAAAATAACAATAACCATATTCATCCCAACTAACATACTGTTTGAAATGGTAGAGAAAAAATCTTTCTTTTCTTTTTTTGAAGGTGAATAAACAATATCTTCTTCTTTAGTGATTTCTATAGGATTTAAAACATTGGCTAAAATTAATGCGTTTATACAGTTTAAAGGAATCGCGCTAAAAATATATGTTGCTGGAACCATTGATAGGTAAGCACCAAGAATGGAACCGCTGACGCTACTCATACTCATAATTCCAAAGGTTAACAAACGATTTTCTTTTAAAACAGATAATTGATCACGAACAACAGCAAGTGCTTCTGTGTTTCCTAAAAACATCATTTGAATGGAAAAGAAACTTTCTAATTTTGGTAAACGAGAAATTTTTGAAATGATTGCACCTACTTTATCAATAATCCAAGTTAAGATTCCAAAATAAGAAAGAATATCAAAAAAAGTGATAACAAAAATGATAGGAAGTAATGCGCTAAAGAAGAAGTCAATTGTTTGATTTTCCATAGCTGAAGGAAATGCAAATCGAATACCTTCATCCGCACATGATATTAGCCAAGAGAAAAAAGATGCAATTTTATTAATTATGATACTTCCCAATTTAGTGCCTAACATAAACCATGTAATAAGAAGTTCAAATATTATCAGAACTATGATTGGTTTCCATTTTATTTTTCTTCTATTAGGCGAACATAAGAAAACTAATAATAATACAATGAAAATCCCTATAATATTAAATATCAAATTCATGTCAACAACTCCTTTAGGTCTATTATTTGTATATAAAAAAGCTCTTATTCTTCACACTGTGGCTAATAACCAGAAAGTATGAAAAATAGGCGAGGATTATTTTTCGGGGTATTGTTAATTTACAAAAAAATATTAAAAATGAGAGAAAAGAAGGCAGAAACGTATTCAATTGACTTCGGCATTAAAAAGAGAACTACGTCGGTAAATTGAAGAAAGAGATGAAAATGAATATTTAATTAAAAGTCGTGAAGAAAAGAATAAGTCGAATGGGCGCAGTATGGCATATAAGATGGATTTTGAGAGTTTTATGATCAAAATTTTGAAAAACGATCAGATATAGAAACAAAAGCTATTGTGAAATGGTTTGCTGTGTGTTGGAATCCAGCAGGCGTTTCACATGAATTGAAAACACTACTGAGTGTAATACAAATATCAGCTTCTATTCTGCAAGATGGTATTGCGCCTGAAATGAATCAATTTTATTGGGAAACATTAGAGAGAAATAGAGAAAAAGAATGTGCTGATAGATGAAAAGCTCAATATGGCTAAGTATCAATCGGGTACGTATCAAATACAAATGGAACAAATAAATATAGGTGATTTGATTTAATGTGATTATTTTGTAGTATTTTTTTCGTTTTTAAATCATGAATTAATTTTTCTAAATCATTACTCCATACTTTTTTGCACCAGAACCATAAAATTGAATATAAACGTTTGTAAGCCTGTGTATGTTTCTTTGCATTTGCCTGCACTTTGGTATTGCAAAAAAAAAGATCGACACAACACTGTAAAATCTGGTAAAAAAATAATGAAAATATAAGAATAATAGGGTAAACTAATCAATGGATTAGTATGTAAACACACTAGTTTACAGTCGATTGACGTTGATGTATTTGGAGGAATAGTTTATGAACAACAACACAATAAATGAATCAGTTGAAGAGGTTGATAAAAAAAGAGTAAGATCAAGCAAACGTTTTACAAATTGGAAGCTTATCGCAGCGGGTGGCGGTATAATTGCACTTCTAATTGGGGGGATGAGTTATTATCAGGCAACCCACTTCAATTCAAATGTTACGATTAATGACACAAAAGTCGATGGTTTGACTGCTGATCAGGCAATACAGAAATTAAAAACATCTGGACTAGAAAACAAAGTCTATGTCGGTAAACAACAAATTTTAGATGAAAAAGATACGCAAACGGAACTTACGGAAAAAGAATTGCCTCAAGTTAAGAAACTATTAAAAAGTCAGTGGACATTTTTCCCTTCATCAAAGGAAACAAATTATTCACTGCTACCGGAAAAAGCGGATCAATATCGTAGCGAAACGCTGAGAAAAATTGTAGAAGAAAAGCTAGTCTCTATGAATAAGAAATTAAAAGCACCTCAAGATGCTATGGCGAAGCTCGAACAAGGAAAAGTTGTTATTTCGAAAAGCGTTGACGGAAAACAGTATGACGTTACTAGCCTATTGAAAGATTACGACAAGCAAAAGTATAAAAGCGAAATTCATCTGAAGTCTGCATACATACAGCCTATTAAAGAAGACAATCCGATTGTCAAAAAAGAGGAGCAAGCACTACAGGAACTTCTTCAACAGTCCGTTGATTATAAGGTACAGAATGAAGTTTATCCTTTAAAAGCGAAAGATTTAATTCAAAATGCCTCTATGTCAAAGGATATGAAAGTTACAATCGATGCGAGCGACATTAAGAATAAGATTGCTGAAATTAATAATGCTAAATCAACATTAAATAAAGACTTCGCATTTAAAACCCATTCTGGTTCGGTCATATCAGTAAAAGGACAAGGCTATGGCTGGGCACTAGATGTTGAAAAAGAAACAAAGCAAGTTCAACAAGCCTTTGAAAAAGGCGAAAAATCGCTTTCTGCTTCTAATATTCATGGAAATGGCTGGGATAAAGAAGGCATCGGTTATGAAACAACATCGAATAATGGCATCGGAGACACGTATGCGGAAGTTTCAATTGCAGAGCAACAAATTTGGATTTACAAAGATGGGAATTTAGCAGTCACAACAAATGTAGTAACTGGTAAACATAGCACGGGTGAAGATACATCACCAGGCGTGTGGTACGTCCTTTATAAACGATCACCGTACACACTCAAAGGCAGTGCAGTAGGTAAACCTGATTATTCCGTTAAAGTAGATTACTGGGCTCCGTTCACAAATAGCGGCCAAGGGTTCCACGATGCCGGATGGCGAACAAACTGGGCAAATAATGCCTATTTAACGGGGGGATCGGGCGGATGTGTTAACCTTTCTCCTAGTATTGCAAAAACTGTGTATGATAATTTAAGCACTAATGAACCGGTTATCGTGTACTAGTAAATAGCAACCTCGCGTGAAGCGATGTATATATCAAGAACTTAAATTTATAAAAAAAGCAGGAAATCGCGAGTGATTTTCTGCTTTTTTTTATTATTTATACTATGCACTTCTCGTGTGCGGGGTGGAAAAACAGTTATATACGTTAACGTTAATACATAAAGGCATATAATCATAATTTCATGACTTGTAAAAAAAGAGCATTACGTGGTGAGTTGTTTAAAAAAAATATCCTAATAGGGGGATCACCATATCACCATCAAGCTAAGATTTTTAATTACCCCCAGAACGAAAATTTTATGCATCGTTGACTACTGATAATGAGACGTTATGTCAACCGAACATGTATAGGATATACACTGTTCCTTATTCAACTAAATGGCAGGTTAGTTGAAGTGTATTTTGGTTAATATAGGAATTTTTTGGATGCCCCTAGAATATAAAAAATATAGATTGTACTATAGGAGGTATATAATGAAACAAAACATTTATGATAATCCGTTTTTCTTTAAAAAGTATAAGTCATTACGTGAAACTGGATTTACCTTTAATGATTTTGTTGAACAGCCAGCAATTAAATCTATAATTGCTAATCTTACAGATAAGTCTGTATTAGATTTGGGATGTGGACCTGGTCATTTTTCTATGTACTGTGTAGAAAGTGGTGCCTCGAAAGTTATAGGAGTGGACATCTCAAGAAATATGATTGAACAAGCTGAAATGTATAACAAAAACGAAAAAATAGATTATATGTGTGTACCAATAGAAGAACTTAATTTGCCAAATCAAAAATTCGACTTAATAACAAGTTCTTTAGTTATACATTACATAGAAGATTACTCACATCTAATTAAGAAAATAAGAGGTCTGTTAAAAAATGATGGTGAATTTATCTTTTCAACAGAACATCCAATAGTAACAGCTCGAAAGGAAATGAATAATTGGTTTAAGGATAATAATGGAAACAGATTGCATTGGGCATTAGATAATTACCAAGAAGAAGGAAAAAGGGAGGAACATTGGTGGATAGATGGTGTTGTTAAATATCACAGAACAATTTCAACATTAATTAATACTCTTATAGACAACGGTCTTGTAATTGAGAAAATTATTGAGCCAGAGTCAACTCCAACAGGATTAGAAAAAATGCCAGAATTAATAAATGAAAAACGGAGACCATCTTCTATTATCATTAAATCAAGAAAATATTGAGATTGAACCCTCGTTGATTAACTACTGGCTTTATTTTTAAAAAAGAGTAAAATCTTTTTCTAATTTTAAAAATAAGATTGTGAAGAAATACACTTAAAGTAACGGGTGCTTTAAGTGAGCAAGAAACTAAAAACTTTTAACTTCCGCTTTCGATAATTATGTAAATAAGCTGTCCATATAGGCAGCTTATTGTATTTTTTGCTTAGCGTGGTTTTTTCCGAAATGCTGGCGCTCCCCCTTCGCCATCAAGCTAATATTTTAAAGTACCCCCTAAACAAAAATTTGTGTTTTTTATAGCACCAAAGTTCATTTTTATCGTTTTAGGGGCAACCTGTTCTGTTAAGTTGATGGATGTGTGACGCTACCCCAATTAGTTTTTTAAAATCATTCATTTTTTTACTTTTGTTTAATATTTTTATCTAATTTTTCTTTTATTATCATCATGGAAATACGAATTTCATTAATCTCACTATCACTTAGTCCGTTAAACAATTGATTTATTTGTTCATCTGACTGAATATGAATTATATCTAGTAGTTCCTCTCCTTTTTTTGTCAAAAAGAGCAAGTTTTTTCTGCTGTCTTTTATTGAGCTTCTTTTCTCTATTAATTCTTCCTTCTCAAATCCACGTAAAATTCTACTCATATAGCTTCTATCAATATTAAGTTCTTGCACAAGATTATTCGCAATACCCTCTGTTCTTTCGCTTATTTCAAATAGTATTCGTGCTTCGGTTAATGAATAATCTGTATCTAGAATCTGTTTATTAAATAAACCAAGTACCTTTGTATAAAATCGGTTGAATTGTCTGATGTCATAAATAATTTTTTTATCCATAGATCCTCCTTTAGTTGACTGAGTCCACATTTAATATTAATATAACTGCACCCCTAAAATGTGGACTGAGTCAACATTTTAGGGGTGCCATTTTCAAAAATCTGTCGCAATCTTTATTAAAACCTAATTGAAGGAGATCGTATATGATTATTCGAGAAATGAAAAAAGAAGACAATGCAAAAGTAAAAGAAATTATACAAGATTCATTAAAATCACTTGGATTAGCGCTTCCTGGAACAGCTTATTTTGACCCTCAACTTAACGACCTACACCAATATTATAATAATCTAAAACATGCGAACTATTGGGTAGTAGAAATGGAAGGAGAAGTTGTTGGTGGAATTGGTATAGCACCATTTAACGAACATGATAAAGTTTGCGAATTACAAAAGCTATACTTAAGTCCAAAAGCACAAGGTTTAGGGCTTTCCAAGAAACTAATGGAAACAGCTTTGTCATTTGCCTCTAAACATTATGAAAAGTGCTATTTAGAAACAATGCATGAATTAAAAACTGCATGTCTATTATATGAAAAATTTGGATTTATACTTTTAAATGAACCCCTACCAGGTTCTGAACACTCTACTATGAATGCATGGTATATAAAATCTTTTTAAAATTAGGTGTATTAAACGCATCTATTTTTCGGTTAATCCAATAACAGACAAGAACCCTAAAACCGCACCAGGATAGGAATGTATAAAAAAATGCATAGATCCATAGAACAAAAAAGACGATTCCCTTGTGAGAGTAAGGATTCGTCTTTTTCTTCGCTACCGATAATGATGCGTTATGTTAACCTCTATGAATATCATATACATATAAACAGATGGTTTCGACGGGATAAACCTCTCGTGATAAAATGAAAGAGGGTAAAGAATTGAAAAAACCATTAAAAACTTCAACGATAATATTAACTATTATCGCTTGCGGAATAGGATTTGATTTTTATAATCATTTTTTATCTTTAGATGTTGATTTGGAATAAAGTTTGACTAAAAATATCCCAAAAACCCGTATTTTTAAGTTGAACAATTAGAACCCGTTTTGAAAAATAGATTGATCAAAGCAGGTTAATTTTTTGTAAAATACTATACAATTTTTATAAAAAAGTTTGACCACCTTCTGTTATTGATCTTCAAATTATTGATCTTCAACAATCGCGCCCTTTAATGGCATAACTAAGATATGTCTTAATTCTGAAATCACTGAATTGTTCTTAAACTAACACCCCTCATATGTTCAAGGAGCTTCCATTTCGGTGTTGAACAAGGAGGGGGTTGGCACTCCTCCAGTTGCGTGTCAATTAAAACAATCGTCTCTCAGCACTAGGTCTAGCCAGGCTTTCGCCTCATTGTACAAAATCGGATTGTTTTGCGGCGTGTAGTAAGCGAGGATTGCGACTGCCTGTGATACGACCCATCCGCGGGCCCTTGCCCATGTAGCGTCGTCCATCGGGAGAGCCTTACGGAACGCATCGCGTGCCACAGGCGAATGCAACTTCCATGCGACCATCACATCGCACGCAGGATCGCCAATGCCCATTGTTTCCCAATCAATCACACCGCTGATACGCTTATCTCGTACAAGCCAGTTACATACATCTAGATCGCCGTGATGCCAAACAGGAGGGCCGTTCCACCGAGGCGCAGCAAGAGCCGACTCCCACACAGCAGACACCGCTGGGTCGCCATCGAATCGTGCCAACCAGTATCGGAAGTCCTCATCCCGTTGGGCCAAAGGAATGCCGCGTCCTAACGGCCCTCCCGATGAATCGACTTGTTGCAGCGCTGCGACGAACGATGCGAGATCACGCGCTGCCTGAACCTCGTCAATCGCCTCTATCGGCACCGTCTCGCCCTGAAGCCACGTATGTACCTCCCAAAACCATGGATATTCATTATTGGGACGCCCCTGAGCTATAGGCACAGGGATTTCAAGCGGAACCAAGGGTGCGAGTTTTGGAAGCCATGTGAGCTCGCGACCTCCCGGTGTCGTCGGTCCTGCCCTCCGTGCGAGCCGAACGGAATATTCGTCGCCAAGTCGGAAAATGGCGTGTACCGTTCCAACTGGCTCGACCCGCGACAGGGGCAGGTCTGCCCAGTGGGGGAACTGATCGACAAGCAAACGACGCACGAGTCGCTCGTCAATTTCTAATTCGTCAACGTGCATTTTCTCGCCCATCGAAATATCCCCCCTCGGTTGCTACGACGTAAAATTTGCGATCGCCACGTCTAGCACAAATGTCCTGACATTTCCATCTAGTTAAATGCATTACATTGTATCCCCCTCGTGTCATTAGATGTTACACCTTAGTTTTTGGTGGAATCTTATGGAGCATTGCTACTTTATTCATTGTCGTTAGTTTTGTAACAACAGGTCATATATCCATCCAAAATCTAATTTTATTTACATGTTTAATTATATTTGGTGGTTTTTTTATTATTAGCATTCTATCTAAGAAGGGAAAAATATAGATTTATTTAACTTCCGAGAACGAGAATTATGTAAATGAGCTGCCTATATAGGCAGTTTATTATATTTTTTGCTTAGCGTAGTTTTTTTCCGAAATGCTGGCGGGGGTACCCTTATATAGGGCTTTTTCTTTTTTCTCAATAAACAATACCACTTAACATGGTAAAATAATATTTGGATGGGGGTCCAATACATATTATTAAAATTAAGATGGTTCAAGTCGGAGGAAGGCACCTTAGGGTGTCTTTTCTTTGTTTTCAAAAGGACCTGCTCAATTCATGCGTAAAAACATAAAGTAAATTGAATCCATTAAAATACATGAGTGACCCCTAGTTTTCCCCTCTTATCTAAAGGAGGAACTATTATGGGATTTGGTGGTAGTTGTAGTAGTTGTGGCGGTGGCTTTGCTTTATTAGTTGTATTATTTATTTTATTAATCATAGTTGGAGCGAGCTGCTTCTGCTAAAAAAACTATCAGAAAAGACACTCTTATATGAGTGTCTTTTCTTTATGGGGTATTTGTTTTTCTTAGCTTGATGGTGATGGGGCTGTTCCTCCCTAAAAGAATCGAAACAAAAAGTGAAAGCGCTTGCATAATTAAAAATCTGAGTTATAATACTTGTATACAAGTATACTTGATTAATATGAGGTGAAGTTATGACGGAATCAATTGGATTTCTTTATCCTGAAAAATGGCTTTCAAAAGCTTCTGCAGGTGATCGTGTTGCGAGCGAACTGAGAATGCGTATTATTGTAGGTGAAATTGAAAGCGGTACCATCCTATCAGAAAATAAACTAGCTGCCGATTTTTCTGTAAGTCGGTCACCCGTTCGTGAAGCATTAAAAGTACTAGCTTCTGAAAATATTATTCGCTTAGAAAGAATGGGCGCAGTTGTCATTGGTTTAACCGAAAAAGCAATCGAAGAAATATATGATGTTCGTTTACTTATAGAAACGTTTATCTTTGAGCGACTTGTAAAGATGGACACAAATGATTTAGTAAGAGAACTAAATAAAATAATGGAAATGATGAAAATCGCCATTAAATATCATGATGCTGATGAGTTTTCTTATCAAGATCTCTTATTCCATGAAACGATTATTCGCACCATTGAGCATTCCTACATCCTGATGATTTGGAATAATTTAAAGCCTGTTATGGAAAGCTTAATCCTTTTATCAATGCGTACCCGTTTCAAGGAAAAGTACGAAGACTTTGAACGGGTTATTAAAAATCATGAGCTTTATATAAAAGCAATCGAATCAAAAGATCGAGCCCTCATGATCGAGGCCTTACATCAAAACTTTGATGATGTTCAAGGGAAAGTTGAAGACCTCTGGATGTCACAACAAATGTTATCTAAAGGAGTAGAGCAAGGACATGAGTAGCTATATGTTAGGTATAGATATCGGTACAACAAGTACGAAAGCAGTTTTATTCACTGAAAAAGGCGAAGTCATCCAAACCGAGAATATTGGTTACCCACTTCGCACACCGGATATATCCACAGCGGAACAAGATCCAGAAGAGATTTTCCAAGCTGTTTTGCAAGCGATATCAAATATAACGAAACATCATTCAGATAAAAAACCATCGTTTATTTCATTTAGCAGTGCTATGCATAGTGTCATTGCCATGGATGAAAATGATCAGCCGCTGACACCTTGTATCACTTGGGCAGATAATCGGAGTGAGGCATGGGCACATAAAATCAAAGATGAACTGAATGGCCATGAAGTTTATAGACGAACAGGAACGCCTATTCACCCGATGTCGCCATTAAGTAAAATTACATGGATTGTGAATGACCATCCTGAAATCGCTGTTAGAACGAAAAAATATATCGGAATCAAAGAATATATCTTTAAACAATTCTTTGATCAATATGTTGTCGATCATTCCATCGCTTCATGCATGGGTATGATGAATTTAAAAACACTAGATTGGGATGAGGAAGCTTTAAAAATTGCTGGTGTAACACCTGATCAATTATCTGAACTCGTACCAACTACCAAAATATTTAGCAACTGCAATCCAGATTTAGCCCAAAAGATTGGTATCGATCCACAAACACCGTTTGTCATTGGTGCCAGTGATGGAGTACTTTCTAATCTAGGTGTGAATGCAATTCGAAAAGGCGAGATTGCGGTCACAATTGGGACAAGTGGTGCTATTCGAACCATCATTGACAAGCCGCAAACAGATAAAAAAGGAAGAATATTCTGTTATGCCTTAACGGAAAAGCATTGGGTAATTGGTGGACCGGTAAACAATGGTGGAATGGTCCTTCGCTGGATTCGTGATGAACTTGCTTCATCAGAAGTAGAAACTGCGAAAAGACTAGGAATTGATCCATACGATGTATTAACTAAAATAGCTGAACGCGTGAGACCTGGTGCAGACGGATTATTATTCCATCCATACCTCGCAGGTGAACGTGCACCATTATGGAATCCAGATGTACGTGGCTCCTTCTTCGGTTTAACGATGTCACATAAGAAGGAACATATGATTCGTGCAGCTTTAGAAGGCGTTATTTATAATTTATACACTGTATTTTTAGCATTAACCGAATGCATGGATGGTCCTGTAACCCGTATTCAAGCAACAGGCGGCTTCGCAAGGTCTGACGTTTGGCGACAAATGATGTCCGATATTTTCGCATCTGAAGTCGTTGTTCCAAAGAGCTACGAAAGCTCCTGTCTAGGTGCATGTATATTAGGTCTCTATGCCACAGGAAAAATTGATTCTTTTGAAATCGTTTCCGAAATGGTTGGCAGCACCTACAAACATACACCGAAAGAAGAAGCGACAAAAGAATACAGACAATTACTGCCGATATTTATTAACCTATCAAGGGCGCTAGAAGACGATTATACACGAATTGCAAATTATCAAAGAAATTTAATAAAGTAAAACTTTCATCAGTAATCCCCCACTCCTCGCTTCTATCTAAATCTTGAGGTGGGGGGGCCTTACTGCCCACGAATAGCGGGATAAATACAAATACAGCTAATATTAGGGGGGAACTACGATGCCATTAGTCATTGTAGCAATTGGGATTTTAGCATTACTTTTATTGATAATGCGCTTTAAATTAAATACCTTTATTTCATTAATCATTGTATCGTTCGGCGTTGCTTTAGCACTTGGAATGCCACCAGAAAAAATTTATAAAACCATTGAAGCAGGATTAGGCGGAACACTTGGTCATTTAGCACTCGTTTTTGGACTTGGTGCGATGTTAGGTAAGTTGCTTTCAGATTCTGGGGGCGCACAACGCATTGCCATGACCCTTGTGAAAAAATTCGGTGAAAAGAACATTCAATGGGCTGTTGTGACTGCCTCATTTATTATCGGTATTGCATTATTTTTTGAAGTAGGATTAGTATTATTAATTCCGATTGTATTTGCTATTTCAAGAGAATTAAAAGTTTCTATCTTATATCTCGGTATTCCGATGGCAGCAGCTTTATCTGTAACACACGGATTTTTACCGCCACACCCAGGACCAACCGCTATCGCAGGTGAATTGCATGCAAACATCGGTGAAGTATTACTTTACGGTTTTATGATAGCGGTTCCAACAGTTATTTTAGCTGGACCTGTATTTACTAAAATTGCAAAAAAACTAGTACCTGAAGCATTCACAAAAACTGGTAATATTAAATCTTTAGGCGAGCAGAAAGTATTTAAACTTGAAGAAACTCCTGGCTTTGGAATCAGTGTTTTTACCGCTTTATTGCCTGTTATTTTAATGGCAATCGCTACAATTATTACTTTGCTGCAAAAGACAATGGGATTTAAAGATAATAGTTTACTAGCGGCGATCCAGTTTATTGGGAATGCGGATACTGCCATGTTGATATCCTTATTAGTTGCGATCTATACAATGGGATTGGCAAGAAATATTCCAATCAAAAACGTGATGGAATCTTGTACAACAGCAATCTCAAATATTGGGATGATGCTCTTAATTATTGGCGGAGGCGGAGCCTTCAAACAAGTATTAATTGATGGCGGCGTTGGTAACTATGTAGCCGAATTATTCAAAGGAACTTCATTATCACCGATCTTGCTCGCGTGGATTATCGCTGCCATCTTACGTATTTCATTAGGGTCTGCTACGGTTGCTTCATTAACAACTGTCGGTTTAGTGATCCCGATGTTAGGTCACTCTGATGTTAACCTTGCTTTAGTTGTCCTTGCAACAGGAGCTGGTAGTGTAATTGCTTCACACGTGAACGATGCTGGTTTCTGGATGTTCAAAGAGTACTTTGGTTTAAGCATGAAAGAAACATTTGCAACATGGACCTTACTTGAGACCATCGTTTCCGTAGCCGGATTAGGATTTACTTTATTACTAAGCTTATTTGTATAGATCTTTCTAGACAGTAAAAGGGGTACGGAAACGATTCAAAGAATAACCCGCCGCATTTGAAATTTTTTCTAATTAAACTTTTGGGATAAGTCATATGGGATACTCCTTCCTTAGGAAAATTGGCAAATAGTCTACCGTCCCAATTAAGTACACTTTACTGGGATGAACTTAAAATATATATCGTTAAAAAACAATTTAAATAGAGCATTTCTGGTTTGGAAAAGTAAAAAAAGATACAAAAATTCTATTTTTTACAGATGCGGCGGGTCAATGTCCGTACCGTATGCCAATGAGAGAACGAATTGCTGATGAAACGCGTCCAGCGTATTTTGCAGCGCGCGATGATGGATTAGTAGTGTTTAGGCACGATCCCGAATACAGTTGGTACAGAATTGAATCTGAAGCCCGGAGGGGTTATTACGAAAATAAACGGCGTGATTCCTAAAAGTACAGAGGGGTTTTATGGCGCGCTGCAGTCCAAGGCGACAGGGGCATTTTGTAAGTTAGAAGCACTTGATACAAAAGGTGAGCTTCGCCTTGCTCAAACAGCGCTATATGCAGGTGGACATAATGAATTAGGTATTGTATTTGTAGAGCAAGATCATAAGTGGGATACGGAAGCTTCTCTTTATTTTTTAACTTGATGGTGATGTGCCGTGTCCCTATGACCTTTTGCACGCATCTTGAAATGAATAAGATGGATTATTTGATTAAAGTGTTACTTTAGGTATATATACTATAATATAGAGTAACATGCATAGAAAGGAACGATGAAATATGGCAAAGTTACAAATTGGAGTTGTTGGTGTGGGCGTTATGGGAAAAAGCCTCGCACTTAACTTTGAGAGCAAAGGGTATTCTGTTGCCCTATATGATATTTCAAAGGAAAAAGTAAATGAAATCATTGAGGAGAACCGTGGTAAAAACTTAGTTGGTACTCATATGGTTGAAGAGTTTGTTAACTCACTTGAATCACCTAGAAAGATTTTATTAATGGTTAATGCAGGGGAAATTACAGATAAGGCGATTGATTCTCTGCTTCCTCACCTCGATAAAGGTGATATTTTGATTGACGGCGGTAATACATACTTTGTCGATACAATGCGCCGAAACAAGCGTCTTGCTGAAGAAGGAATCGATTTCATCGGTGCAGGTGTATCAGGCGGAGAAGAGGGTGCATTGAAGGGACCGTCTATTATGCCGGGCGGACAGAAAGATGCATATGAAAAAGTGAAGGATATGCTTGAAAATATCTCTGCAAAAGTGAATGAAGAGCCTTGCTGTTCTTATATCGGACCTAATGGGGCAGGCCACTATGTAAAGATGGTTCACAACGGTATTGAATATGGAGATATGCAATTAATTTGTGAAGCATATTTCTTCTTGAAACAAACACTTGATTTGACTGCAGAAGAGTTTCATGAAATATTTGCTGAATGGAATAAGGGAGAACTGAACAGCTATCTAATCGAGATTACAGCGGACATCTTCACGAAGAAAGATGAAGAAACTGGTAAGCCATTAGTGGATGTTATTCTTGATACTGCGGGACAAAAGGGTACAGGGAAATGGACAAGCCAAAGCGCACTTGATTTAGGTATATCGCTCCCTATTATCACAGAATCTGTATTTGCACGTTGCATTTCTGCTTTAAAAGAAGAGCGTGTGAACGCAAGCAAAGTTTTATCTGGACCTAAAGATAAAGCGGCAATTGGAGTTGAAAAAGCCGAATTAATTGAAGCAGTGCGCCAAGCTTTATATATGAGTAAAATTTGTTCTTATGCACAAGGATTCACGCAATTGAAGGCAGCTT
>NZ_JAKUHD010000040.1:0-18108 GCF_022664325.1 Bacillus cereus group sp. BfR-BA-01310
TACTTATGAATCTTATAATCTAATCCATTTTTCTCTAATACCTCATAAAGCTTATTTTTAGTTTCATCCATTACGTCAAAAATGGTTAACTGCTCCATTATTAACAGCTCCTCATTACGTAAATTTACTAAACTAACTTTAAGAACAAGGTTGTTTCATTCTGTTCATTTGTATGCACATTAAACTTTTTTCCAGTAGCTTCTAATGCACTAAAAAGCATTCTTTTATAGCCTAAATCCATAAAATCTACACTGATTTGACCATGATTCATAATAAATTGAAGATCAGCCATCATCTTTTTAATTTTCCGTTCCATATAATAACCTCCTCAATAAAGTTATATAACCCATATAACCATATTATTACTCGTTTTTCTAGTTGTCAATATAAGTTATATAACTTATAATTCTTTTTATAGAGGAGGTTGTAATATGGCTGTTAATAAAGACAAGTACACTCAAATTTTAGTTACTTTTACAAAAGAACAAGTGGAACAAATAGAAAATTATTGGCATGAAAATAAGCTGAAGAATCGAAACGAAGCAATTCGTCAGATCGTAGACAAAGGGTTAAGTCGTAAATAATGACTCCCTTTTTATTTTCTCTAAAAACCCTAAAAGCGCATTTAAAGTCCGTTTCTCCCTTTACATGCGTTTTTATGACAAATACGACTTATTGTATTAACAATTACATCAAAATACCATACAACCAAATCTGAAGAGTCATTTTTTAGTTAAACTGATTTTTTCATGCATTCTTTAAATAAATGAAAAAAGAGCCGGATTTTCATCACAGCTCATGTATTAATTGGTTCTGTATGTGTACTTGTTGGATATTAAGAACAACCAAAAAACTTATTTCCTGTTTATTTGAATTCCAAAAGTCAGCTACTCTACCTATTGATATAGAAAGAAAATGAATTGTAAACTCACTTTTTTTCTTTTTTTTGTTTGAAATCAATAACTTTTACCCCGCTTGGACTAACATTATAGGTTATTGTTACAACATGATTAGGTGGATTGTGAGCGTTGGTATACGTTCTATATTTAGCTACTACAATAAAGGTGAAGGTATATTTTTGAGAACGCTCAATTTTTATAATTTTTGCATCCGTTAAACTATACTGGTGTTCTGGTCCAAGTTTACTTCGGATAGTCTCACTTGCGTAAGGAGCTAATAAAGTATTATAAGAATCATAAAAATCTTTATTAGATATATTTTCTGCCTTTCCTTCTATTGGAGATGTAAATAAAATCATCATTATAACTCCACAAAATGTCATTAACAGTTTCCGTTTAAACATATAATTGACTCCAAACTTACTGCATAATATGGATTAGAGTGCGTAAATAATAGCGGATTATTCATTTGCAGTATTTTTAACAGCGCCTAAATAAAAAGAAAAAGAGCTGGATTTTCATCACAGCTCATGAATTGATTGGTTCTGTATGTGTACATGTTGGATATTGAGAACAGCCAAAAAACTTATTCCCTGTTTGATTTGAATTTCTAACGACTAAATGATTTTTACATGTTGGGCATTTCCGTTCTGCAGGTTTTACCCCTTGATATACATCTTCAGCCGAATATTCGGGATTAATTTTATTAATCAATTTCTGAAGTTCTACACGATCTATTAGTTTTACATTGCATGCCTCTGCCAATTCTTTCGCTTGCATTGTATACATACTGTTCGTTACAACCCAGCCCTCATGTGCTTTGTAATAAGCTTGTGCTGCATACAAAATGGGTTTGTATATATAATTACCTCTTTCTTTTATAATATTTCTTCAAAGGTTTCTCTTTGCACCCCCATAAGACACTTGAACTCTCCATCGGATAGTTTGTGACTTTTTTCATAGATATTCATAACAACCTCTTTTTCTTTTTTTACACTAATTTATCATAAAAGCTTTAATTATCGAAGAGGTCTAATAATTCCAATTTCTAGAGCCTTTTGAACAGCTTCTTCTTTGTTGTTGACTCCTAGCTTTGTATAAGCTGTGGAAGCATAATTTCTGACCGTACCATTCGATAGATATAACCTTGATGCTATGGTAGTATATCGAAGTCCTTTTGCCACTAGCTGCAATATTTCTATCTCCCTAGCTGTTAGCTCATAAGCGGTTGCTTTTGATTGTGGTGTCTCTTTTTGCTCATCAAACTTCTCAAATATTTTGTGAGACATTCCCTGATCAATCAGTGTCCCACCTTTGTGAATAAGTCGGATCGTATTAGCTAGCTCCAATGTTTCAATAGATTTGAGTAAAAAACCATCCGCACCGTTGCGAAATGATTCCAACGCCTGTTCGGTATCTTGAAAAGTTGTAAAAATCAATACGCGGATATGTGGCCATTGCTGCTTAATCTTTTTGGTTGCTTCGACTCCATCCATGTGCTGCATATCTAAATCCATAAGTATAACATGGGGTTGAAGGCGCCCACACAAATCGATGGCTTGATTGCCATCCTCAGCCAAACCGACTACATTTAAATCTTCATATCTATCGAGTAGTGTCCTCAAACTTTCCCGAACAAACGGCTGATCGTCTACAATTAATAAACGAATAAGTCCATCTTTTATTTCAGTTTGTCGCGGTATGGTACATGTAACAAGCATTCCTTCCTCTGGCTTTGTATATACAGACAATTGACCTTGCAAGTTCATTGCCCGCTCTTTCATCGCATTCATACCGAAGCCTTCCTGCCATTCTACATTTCCTTTTCCATTATCTTGAACTTCTAACCTCGTATATTGTTGTTCAAACTGCAATGAAACTATAATTTCAGTCCCCTGACCATGACGTACTGCATTTGTAAGAGATTCTTGTAAGCAACGAATGAATGCGATCTTCGCTTGCTGAGACAGTTGATATTCCTCTCCGAATGTCCTAAAACTTACATTTACCTGAGCGTGCTCCTGAAATTCGGCTCCAAGATTTTGTAGAGATTGAATCAAGGAAGACGATTGACACGGAGAATCCATTTGATGTAGGTAACCTCTCACGTCCTCGATGCTTTTACGTCCCATTTCAAGCAAAGAATCTAGCCTCTGTATACCCATTTCAGTAGCAAGTTCGGTACGCAACGTTTCCATCCCCATAATAATAGAAGTATAAGCGTGACCAACTGTATCATGAAGCTCACTCGACAGTCTGTTCCGTTCTTCTGCCAGTGTAATGCGTTCAATCTGAGACATATATTGCTCAAGTACCGCGTTTTGTTTACGAATCGCTTCATTTTGCTTATGATTGACGATTAATAAATGGAAAGCGAAGCCCATTACATAAGCGAGTCCATAGTAGGTAACCAAAATCCAATAGCTATTACTTGGCGCAACCGCATAGAGAATTCCAGTTGTTATAAAAACTGTTGTTGGAGCTGTCCAATAATAGGACAAATGCTTACTATTCGCAGCAATCAGAAAAACCGATATAAGAAATGTCTTGTTAGCTTCCGGAAATAAAGAGGTTAAATATATACACAGTCCACCATATAGCAGTATTTCTGTGAACAAGTAATATTTGTAATTGAACAGTAAGGCTACCCATGGAATAGAGAAGGCAACAACCTCCCAAAAAATAATAATCCAAAGTGGCAATGTTAAACCATCCTGAAAATCTAATGTGATTAGGACGATAGAGACACTAACAAGTATACGGACTCCTAACATAATCCAATCGTACCAAAACCAATACTTAACCATATCTAACAAGTTATTTCCCCCCTAAGTAGCCTACCTTTTTACTCCCTATAGTATAAATTAATCCTTCATACATTGTTATAATTTTTAATTTTACACTACAATCTCTCACAGAAGGCAAACTTCTATCGATTTAGTTGCCGAATCATGCTACGTGTATAGCCCCCAATTTTCTTTGTCAAACCATCTACTATTCTAATACTTATGGCGGTAAATACTATACCCATAAACATTACAAAGAGTGACTTGGCAAAAGTATCTATCTGTATGAATATAATATTCATTTCGATGTAGTGATACAGTAGTGGTGCCAACAGCAACATAAGTGGCATTATATAAAAAATGGTTGCACAAATGAGACTAAAAATGCCAATCACAAATTTCTGCATTAACCAATAGACAGCAGACCAATTGCGACGATCGGTAAGCACCAATTTCACCTGAGTCCAGTTCGATGTATCTATTGTTATACTTCTGTCATAAGAGTCTGTTGAAATATCTGTATAAATTTTCGTCTGTATGCGCTCGAATTGGATAAAAGGTGTAGTAGTCTGTAGTACGCGTATAACTAGTGGAATCCCAATTACCGTAAATGAAAGGGTGAAGCTGAATAGCAGAGCTATTAGATAAAAACAAAAATAAAACAATCCTGTAACGAAAGTTAGCAATAAAAAATAACCATTCTGGATGAATCTTGATTTCATAAAGTTCATCGCTCCTATCTATGTAATAACCGAATTGTACTGCTTTTTTTGTCATTCTCACTAGTGTAAAAGTGTCATATGACATTTCTAAATGATGCTAAAAAGGGGAGAGTAACCTACTTCTGGTTAAAAAAGATGCTTATATTAATCTCCATAAAACAATCCCGTTCTTGCAGATGCAAGAAGGGATTGTTTTGTATTTTTATTTAATATGAGATGGACTTGTTTTTCGAATATGAAAAATAATATCAAATTGCTCAAGCAATGACTTATCAAAGTATGCCGATTCGTTCGGTACGAGTCGCCCCCCTATACTTAGTAATGGTCTTTTTGCTTTAACCCATTTCTCTGCTGGTCCTTTAAGGTGACGGTTATCCAATAAAAACATTTTATATGGTACTTTTCCGAGGGTATAATTGAAACTATTTACATCTTGTGGAATCAGATCCGTTATAATCTTATCTGCGGTGTCGTTGTATAAGGTGAAATTCCCCTCCGTAGTTGTACTGCCAATTGTGACATAATTATTGTCTAAACGTTCCTTCAAATACTGCCCCGCAACATAAGGGTATAACTTCTCATCGATAATTCCTTTAGCTATATGAATATTGTGTCCCCATACCATCGTTTTACCACCCAATGTCTCTTGTGCCCACATTGCATGATCGGCCAAGTATTGCTCATGTAGCTTTAACATACTTGGATAGTCGTTAGGAATTAGCATTGTGGTATATTTCTCTATTACACTTGCCGTTGCTTTCGCCCAGATGTACTCGGGTGAAACTAATTCTGTTTTGGCTTGCCCATTCTCATCTTTTAGTAATTGGGCTACTCTCTCAGCGTTTGCTTTGAACTTCTCTTTCATTTCAGGAGCAAGGTTCATATATTCCAGTACACTTCCATTAAAAGCCGACAATTCTTTATAATTTTCTTCTACTTCTGCCAGCAAATCTGGTCGATGCAGCCTTACATAATCAATTACTTTATTAAAGCAACCTTGGTCCAATTCCTTTAAGTCGAGCCCGATAAATTGGATCTTTTTTTTATTGGATGGATCAGCATTATAATCTTTCATCCACTCAATCATGGCTATAATTTCATCAGTAGGATATAACAAGTTTAAAAATTCCCTAGGGTTTCCTTTTCCTGTTTGGATATATTCATTTAGTTTTAAGCCGTTTCCCCAATCTTCTTCCATTGTGAAATTTGTAAAACCCATCTCAGTAACCAAATATTTCACAAGGCGAAACTTCATAGTGAAAATTTCAGAGCTTCCATGAGTATTCTCTCCTAATCCTACATATTGTGCGCTCCCAATCATTTTCTTAAGTGGTTTTAAATCCTCAAATGATTTTGACGGCTCTATCGTTTTTAATGGGTAAGCCTGTGATTGTATTGATTTAACTATATTTTTTTGGATTGATTGACCTGAATTTTCGACTGCTACTGTTTGAGCCTTTCCTACTTCTACACATCCTGTGACTAATAAAGCTGTACTAACCATTGCAATTATTCTTTTCTTATTCATTTTTTCCACCTCAATTGAATTATTTGTAAAAGCAAGATTGATTCATGTACTTGCACCAATCAATTGCCTTAATTCAATTGTTATCTATCTCATATCATATTTTCTAGTTACATATTGTCATAAGGTTAATTGACACAGGTCATAGACTAATCATTACACTTTTGTACTATCGGCTATGACAACTTATAAATAATAATTACATTGATGAGTCGCAAGTAAGACTAGATTATAAAGTTGGGAGGGATTTTAAAGATGAATGAATCTGTATGCCAAAATATTTTTATTCTAAGTTGTGTCTGTGGAAATGACAAGAAGTAAATTCGATAAATAAGTGAATTAAAGGGGAAGGGCGGATTACAATGATATTACACGCAAAATCGTTCCACAATAAAGATAAAATTCAACGTGCTAAAATAGGACTGCAACTCTTTCTGAGTATCTTAATCATTACTTCTATTATCCTAAATGTAGTAGTAATAATTACTAAAAGTATGCCGCTTATTGTGGTATATATGTTTACCCCAGCAATTTCTTCTATTTTGACTCGCATAATACTGAAAGAAGGGTTTAAAGATGTATCTTTTAGTCTCGGTAACTTAAAGATATGGAAGGGGATTGGTTTTGCTCTGCTAATCCCTATGATTATTTGTGGAATTACTTATTCTATCGCCTGGTTGAGCGGAATTGCGGGGTTTCAGAATCCCGAAGGTGGTATGTTAGAACCAATCTACAATATACTTGGGCTTCAGTATCTAACGGCCCCATTCAGTTTCATTTATCTAGTAGTATTGAGCGGCATTTTCGGAAGTTTGCTTAGCTTAATCCCAGTTTTGGGAGAAGAAATGGGTTGGCGAGGCTATATGCTTACAAGGCTAGTCGATGCAGAGTTTTCACGCCCCATCCTTATTAGTGGATTGATTTGGGCAACGTGGCATGTTCCAATTGTTATTGCTGGTCTATACGTAGAGGGACCATCTGTCTTTCTCTCTGTACTTGGCATCTATTTTTGTATTGTACCATTCAGTTATATTACAGCTTATTTACGACTTATCACAGGTAGTGTTTGGCCGTCGGTTATCATCCACACCACTTGGAATGCCATTATTCAAGGACCTTTCGCACGTGCAAGTACAGGATATCAAACTGAGATTTGGATTGGAGAATCTGGCTTGATAACCGCTATTATCATCTTGATTACTGCAATAATTACGTCTCGAATAGTAAATTTCACCAAATAGCATACAGATGTGTTTCAAATTCAATTGGTGAAATATGCTAAGGAGAAGATACGTGTAAAAATAGGCCACATCATTCCTTTTATTTCCAATATGATTTAAAATCGGATTTTTTATTTTTTGGCTTTATTAAATTATATTGTTGATAATTGCGATATAAAAATGACTTATCGATAGGATAAGTCATTTTTCAATTTCCAGTTCGGTTATTGGGGGTTTTTGCCCATCCCCACCACGAAAAGGGGGAATAAGAAAACGTATTACTCTTCATTCCTATTTTTTTTATCGCTTCTACAGCTGTAATTTTATTGTACTTCACCTAAGGAATTGAGTCTCTCACCACTCAATTCCCTTTTTTATGTTATAACAATCTGGAATGAGATTTCAATAATAATACGAAAGAGAGATAGGAATAATCCTATCTCTCTTTCGTACAAGGGTTTCGATGACAGAAAACTCATACAACTCATACTCTATTTTAAATTAATTAGACAGAAAATTCGTTTTACTTATTAATTTCTCAATATGATTTTTTGTATTTGGGGTACCGCCTCATGCCCATCAAGCTAAGATTATATAAGTTAATTTCAGGTGTGATTTTTTCTTTTTTCTAAAGATCCAGTGTAGGTTCTTTAAAGATTTGCATACCAAATAAACCCTATCGGATTTCAATTTTTTTAGATTACGCTACTTGATTGTCATACATAGAAAAGTTGTATACGACGCCTAAGATATCAAAGACTGTTTTCTTCTCATACCTATGGGATTTTCGTCCGTTTTTCTGTAAGAGATTGAACAGACGAAATAATATCTTTGTTAATTCTTGGGCGTCTTTTTGTAAAGATTGATAAATAAGTGAAAAATAATCTTTGATAATATAAATCGCTTTATATTCGCTTAATTCTCGTTTCTTCTTGATGAGGAGTAATTGGCGCATTTGAAACATGGTGGAGGAACAAAGAAGGATACTTATTAATTGTCCGTATAAGTGACACTCTAGTCGTTCTAATTTTACAGAATTACATTGATGAATACGAAAAAATGATTTCCATGTTTTGAAGATAAGCTCAACTTGCCATCGTAAGGAGTAAAAATCGTATACTTGTTCCTTTGGTAGATATTCCAAAGGAATATTTGTAATGTAAAAGTTAATTGCACTAAGCCGTTTACTGCGTTCTTTATAGGTAATTTGTTTCTTATGTTCTTTAGATGCTAAATCCTTTTGTCTACGTTTCATTTGCGTTTCAGTTAATTTATACAGAATCAGTCTTGCAGGGAGCTTTTGATACATCCCAATATAAATTTCAGGAATTTCATATGTTTCACCTGACTGTAATTGGTCAATAAATTGCTCCATATCTATTTGAATGTATTCAGATTGCTTTTTTATGCTTCCATTTTGAAAGTATTCAGGTTCTTTGTTTTTCTGATATATACGAGTATTGAGCTTAAGTCGTGAGATGAAATAAGCACCGTGCTCGTCTATGGTATGTAAATCTTTTAAGTCGAAATATCCTAAGTCACGTATACATACATCTTGCGGTTGAAGAGATTTTAGGCAAGTAGAACCATAGATTTTATCATTGTGCTTTCCCGATCCTACATGAACATGTAGAAACTGACCACTTAACAAATCGTACTCTAATTGAATTTTCACACCGGCACTTTGACCACTACCTCCTGAGCCTTGGTATATAGAAACGAATTTATCTGGAATCTGAAAATGTGTAGAATCCAATACACGAATGCGACAAAAATGGTTTGTATACAAATTTGGAATCTTACTAAAGGAACAAAATTGTTGGTGAAGTAAATACGCTAAGAGCTGTTGTAAAAACTGTACAGCTCGAGAATTAAAACGTTGGTTGAGTCCTTCTGAACTCATAGAAATGCCCGTGTTAGCTTCTAATCGACTACATAATTGTGTCAATGAAGTATGAGCTATGTTTTGACTTAACCAAATACATAGAGCCACTAAATCTTGTGCGCGGTATTTACTTTTTCGTTTCACAAATCCTACATTTCTAGCTAATTGCTCTAAAGCATTAGGTGACATATATCGTTGTAATTCTGAAGAAAACAATTGTAGTTCATCAGAAACCGAAATTTTCATACGAAAACGCCATCCTTTCTTTATATTTCTACTAAAAGAATAACGTTTTTTTCATTATTTAAATATGATTTCATCCAAATTTAATCAAGATCCCTCTACAAAAGTAGTAGAAATTTTATTTAAATTCGCTACCTCAGTTTGATTTATTATATTTTAATTTCAATTTCACTATAATAAAAAAAAAGGAAAACATCGAACTTTCTTAACACCAAGTCTACAAGTAAAAGAAGACATCTTAATCGATGTCTTCTTTTCAAAAACACCATCCTTTCCTATACTCTATTGAAAGAATAGTATTTTTTCGTGTTATGACTACAAAATTATAATTTTTATAAATCAAAAAAAATGCCCATAAGAGAATATATAATTACAGTCGAAAACAAGATAGTCATATGAAGAAGGGAATAAACAAACATTGATTTTGCCCATTTCTCTGAATCCATTTTTTTATAGCCGAAAATACTTAAGACGAGCCATAAAATGCTTAAAAGAAGTGCTACTAACGTAAGGCCGAGGCTTAAAGAGCTAAATAGGAAACTCATTGCAATTAAAATGATTAAATAAATATTAGTTTGCAAATATGTTCTTTTAACACCTTTGACTACTGGAAGCATAGGAACTTTAGCTGCCTTATACTCATCGTGTTTGCGAATAGCTATGGCATAGAAATGAGGCATTTGCCAAATGACTGTAATCACAAAAAGACCAAGAATAGCAGGATGTGTAATGTCTGGATAAATAGCAGCCCATCCAATAAGAGGGGGCATTGCTCCTGAAATACTTCCAACCTCCGTATTATAAATTGTTCTTCTTTTACTCCACATTGTATATGGGACAATATAAAAAAATAAGCCTAAAAACCCTAAGAATGCTGCTAGCAGAGTTGTTAATGCAAGAGAAAACAATCCCAAGATGGTCATTAAAATGCCTAGCCATAATACAGCTTTTGGTTTTATTTCTCCTGTCACAGTGGGTCTATTTTTTGTTCTCTCCATAATAGAATCAATATCACGATCATACAAGTTATTAAAAGCTCCTGCTGCACCCATTACTAAAATAGAGCCAATCAAAGCAAATATTATTTCTGGAAGTTTCTCAAACAAGCTAATCTGATATGTATATAATGCCAATGTCAATCCAGCAAACATTGGAATCAGGTTTGATTTAATAATCCCGGTTTTAACTGTTTGCGCTAAAATTTTTGCTGGAGTCTGTTTTGGTATTTTAAGGGGATCTATCTTTTGCATTATTTCTCGTCTCTCCTTTTACTAGATTATCTATAATTTTCATAATCTAATCTAAAATGACATTATTGCTGATTATTTAATACATAGATTCCTTCCGTAATTTAAATACCAAACGGAATTTATATACTATATGGTATATTAGTTCTATATGATATAATTGTCAAGATACGGAGGAGGAGAAATGATCAAACGAAGATTAACTCAAGAAGAAAGAAAAAAGGAAACACGGCAATTACTTTTAGAATCAGCTGTTGAGGTCTTTGCTCAATTAGGCTTTCACGGAGCTTCTGTTGATAAAATTGCAGAGTATGCCGGGTTTAGTAAGGGAGCCGTTTATGCTCATTTTAATTCCAAAGAAGAGCTCTTTCTAGCCATATTGGAAAAACAAATACGTTTACACGTGCATAACATCCATCAAATAATAGACCAACAGCATTCATTATCACAATTCATCGGAATTTTGGATGAATATTCTCTTTCAAGTAGACAAAAAAATCGAACATGGAGCATGCTTAACATGGAGTTTCTCCTTTATGCGATGCGTGAAGAATCGGTACGCCATAAATGGTCAAATATGATAACCAAATCGGTAGAACAAATTTCCAAAGCTATTGAGAAATTGATGTCAAAAGAGAATGAGAATGAATCTGCTCTATCTGCTAACGAAATGGCATGGACTATTCTTTCATTAGAAAATGGTATGGCCCTATGTTATTATATTAGCGAAGAACATATGCCCTTAAATTTATTTGGAAAAGCATTACAAAATATGCTCCTGTCTCCTCGTCAAGAAGATTAGAAAATTCTCTTGTCTAAACAGAGTTTAAATATACAAAACTAAAAATAGAGTACAATTGTGGACATCAAATATCGAATAAGATAAATGGTTTTAGTATACAAGTGATGTGTAACCTTTTTAAAACTATTAAGAATAAGTTATCTAATAAAAGTAAAAAATCACCTTAATATATATAAACTATACAATTATCATTAGAGAGTAGATTGATTATGCTTCTTATCATTAATCTATCAAGTTCTTTAATTTGATAAAAGGAAAGTACATATAGTTCATGTCTAATATGTACTTTTCTATATTTCGTAAGGATATTTATACTTTAGATCTTGATAATACACAATATCAACGTTTTGTAGGTAGTACATATGCTATTCAAGTTAATATTTTAAAGATTCCTAAAACATCGCTTTATCTCTAAATAGCTATTTAAGGGCCTTCAGCTCATTTTTGTCTATATAGCGAATACCGGACTTAGCCATTCGCTTTAATATTCTTCGCTCCTGGATCTTCCGGTACATAAATTTACAAATACGAAAAAGAACATAAAGGATAAAACCATAAATCAAAATTTGTAATATGTTTGGCATGGCTGGTAGATTAGACACTTCTCTCCACCTCTTTAATTGGTTTCATTTTCTTTGGTTGAGCTGTTTCTTTTGCCTGTTGTTCACTCACTTGTTTCTTCCGGACATCGTTCCAATCTTTTTCATTCGTTGGAATATCCTCTTTAAGATCTACAAAGCATTTCATCGTCTGAATGAAGTCTTTCCCAGACTTATCGTTATCAACTGCCATAATGACCTCTTTAATATCGTGCCCTTCTTTTTTCGCATCAATTAAAGATTGAATCACTGTTTTTGACTTCAATCCATGCATAGAAACCAGGCGAGCGTTTTGGATATTATTTTGCTTGATGCTCCAATGGGATAACATATCAATCGGATCTTCATAAAAATAGATTTTATCCGGCTTACCCACATCAACTGTAAAACCGGCATTGATTTTTTCATAATTCGGGACAATTTGCTTAAAGCTTCCCCTTTTATTCTCCATTTTGACCGTACCTTGACGGTTCATTCCAATTACTTGCCCTTTGCCTCCTTCTTCCCTCCATTTGAACACCACATTATTTTTCTTATCCTGGGCGATGAGATCCTTTTTAATCAACCAGTTCACCAAGCGAGGATCTATTTTCCGTTCATCAATTAAGTATCGCTTGATCTCTGTTTGTTTCGGTACCTCTAAGTGTTTTGGATAGATAAAGGGCTGCTGCTCTTTTTGGCGTTCCTCTTCAGCTTTTGAACGATCAAACTCTTTGTAGTCCCCCTTCTGAATGTCCATCACGGCTTGAGGGAATGTCATGTCATAGTACATCATCGCAAAGCTAATCGCTCCATATCCTTTTTCCCCTCGACTATTCCAGGCGTATTGATTCCCTTTAATGATGAGACTGTCATGTTCCGTATGACGATAATAGTTCCCTTCTTTCTTAAACGTTTCTCCTTTTGCTTCCAGATATGAAATCAAGTCAATATTTCTTGCTTTCATTGCATCCTCCGCACTGACATATGCCATTACGGAATCCCCCCTTTACTCTATAAAATGAAATAAAAAAGAGGACTATTCCGTTTCCTAGTCCTCTTTTGCTATTTATAGTTGATATATTTCATGTTTATTTGCCGAATAAGAATTTTAATCGCTTCTCCTGTACGCTGTATGATAAACGAGCGTCAAATTTCTTCCCGTTTTTGTTTGAGATAAAACCTTTGATTTGATCTGTCACATTCTTTTCTAATAACTTTTTCACATGGTTACTACTTAGATTTTTACCAGAGAATGTACCAAAAATGATGAAGTCACAGCCCTTTTTATATCGCTCACATAAGTAATTACTTTTTCCCACAAGAACTCTACTTTTGCATAGTGGGCATTTGCCAATTGTACGATCTTCAGTTGTTGGAAAACGGAATTTCAGACTTCCGTCCGCTTCCATATAGATAGCTGCTGTAAATTCTCCCTTTTCTCCTTGAAAGCCGTTTATAAAATCCGTTGTTTTATACTGAATTAGCTTTTTCATCTGATTACCAGGGATCGCTTTCCCTTTCATCTTGGCTGGCAACATAAAATCACATCCGTTTTTATGCTCCGTGCATCCATAGAACGTTTTACGATGAAGGATCTCACCTTTTTTACATTTTGGGCATTTACCAAATGACAGCTCCTCTTGTGTTGGAAACTGAAATTTGATATTTCCTTCATGTAACACTAGATAAGCGGAAAACTCTTTCTCATTGGACTTAAATCCCTTTAAAAGATCTGTTTTCTTATCCTCAAACAGCTTTTTCGCTTGCACCTCCGGAATCGCTTTTTCTTTAATTTTTTTCGGTAAGGAGATTTCACATTCTGGATAATTACTGCACCCATAAAAATTTCCTTTATGAAGGATTTTTCCCTTTCTACAAGGGCATTTACACACCTCAATTTGCTGATTCCAAGTATTAATAATGCTATCCGACACCTTATCATCCATTGCGCCTAGTTGCTCTACCGTATCCTTTACAAACGTGTTTGTTTTCTCTACAAATTCATCATATTTCATTTCTTTCTTTTCGATCATGTAGATCATCCCTTCCATTTCAGCCGTATAAGCTGGATTTTTGATTTCATCTACCGGAAAAGCATCTATAAACGCACGGCCAATATTAGTGGTTCGAATCTGGTTGTTGGTAACATCAATATAGCTTCGCTCTAACAGTTTCGGAATAAATGTTTCTTCCGTTGCGACTGTCCCAATCCGTTTTCCTTTCATGAGCTCTTTCAAATGTTCATCATCCAATTTACGTCCTGCCGTTTCCATAAAGGTTAAAATGGAACTTTCCGTATGAAAGGCTGGTTTCTTTGTTCGTGAATCAACCAAGTCATACTGAACGATTCTGAAAGAATCTCCCTCCTGTAAAACGGGTATTTGAAATGCCTCAACTGACCCCTCCTCTATATCCTCTTGAAAAACACTTAAAAACCCTTTCTCTTGTAGGATCTTTTCTTTTGTACTATATGTGTTGCCCTCTTGATCTATAAAGTGTACTTCTCTTACCAGGTAGATTGCTGGTTTCATAAAGTTCCCGATAAATCGTTTTACAATTAAGTCATATAACTGTTTTTCTAATGGATTTCGGTTGGTCCCGACATATAATTTTGTTGTTGGAATGATGGCAAAGTGACTACTTACTAACTCATCATTAAAAGTAGTATGTCTTTTCGTAATAGAGGATGGAACCACTTGTTGTACTAGATTTACATAGGCACTTTTTTCTAATGCTCCCATTACTTCTTTTACTCGTTCCACTTGTTCGGTAGGTAAGTGCCTGGATGAAGAACGAGGGTACGTGATAAAGCCTTCGTCATACAAACTCTGAATATGTTTTTTTGCTGTTTCTGCATTTACCTTCAGCTTGGCGTGAGCATCTTTGTAGATATCTGTTAAGTTATATAACAATTTTGGTTTCTTTTTTCTCGTAATTTCTTTAAATTCCGTAACGATTACATTTGTTTCTTTCAAACTATCTCCAAGTTTTTGGAGTGGGGATGGATCTATCAGTTGATCTTCTGTTTTCATCACGGGTGATAAACCATTTTCCGTTACTAGCTTTAAATTGTAGTAGGTTTGTTCTTTATAGTTTTGGATAGCAATTTCCCTTTGACGGATTTCATTCAAGATACACATTTGAACACGACCAGAAGCCAATAAGAATTGGTTTCTTGCTAGTTTCGATGTACAGCCCCTTGTAACATTAATTCCTAGAATGTAATCCAGGTATTGCCTTGCTTTAGCTGATTGAGCAAGTCCGTCATAGTCTGCTCCTGGTTCTAATCGATTCAAAGCCCCCTCTAATTCTGCGGCCTCATAAGAAGAGATAAAAAGACGGGATTCTCGCTTGTTCACACCTGCATGTTCAACTATGTAGGGTAAGTACCCAGCGCCTTTCCATGTTTCCATGGTAGGTTTCCATGTACTCCCCTCCGAACCGTACGTACCCCTCTCAAGGTATACGGCTCTCCACTTGTTAATCTAGTCTACCAGCATGTAAATCTTGATGACATTTCTTGCACAACACCATTGTTTTTCTCTTCCTAGCAATCATTTTTACTTCCCATTTACTCTTTCCTTTTAAATCTTTTAATTTTCGCACATGGTGAACCTCGACAGGTTTACCTTCCTCCTTACACCATTCACATTGATTGGCAAGAAGTCGCTGTGTTAATTCCGTCCGACATGTGTACATCGTTGTATTGGGAAGTATATCAATTCGTTGTTGTATTATTGGTCTCAGTTCCCTAGAAAATCCTTCATTATAGAGCGCTCTATATTTGGTACCTTCTTTTGTCTCGTAAGAGACCATGAATATTTTGTTACGACTATACTTTTTGATTATTTTTCGCATTGTTTTTTTGTATTTAGCCGCAAATGTTTTGTAAAGACTATATTTCATAAAATACATAAACTTATATAACACGCTCACATTATTTGCTAGTTTGTAATAATTATAGAGACCTCTTATTTCCGCATTATAGATACTTATTATTTCTATATCGCTAAGTTGTAGAAGGTATGGTCTGTGTACTGGTTTCCAAACCCCATTTTTATCAATTTTTAAAACACCGAGTTCCTTTATTTTGCCTACCCAAACTTCTTTCGGTACATACAGTTTACATTTATGACTGTAATGTCTTTTCTTAATTCCTAAATTATTTTTTGTAATAGACTCATTTTTACACATCGTCAGTTTATATCCTAAAAATGTCGCAAATTTACTAGTATGGGTAATTAATGTTTTTTCATTTGATAGTTCAAGTTTGAGTTCTTTTTGAAGGAAATTTGATAATTTTAACTTAATTTCTTCTGCATCTTTTTTCGAACCATTTACCCCTAGGATAAAATCATCCGCATACCGACAGTATGTGAGACGTTTAAAACCTTCATCAAGAGGATCTGTACAAGGTATTTCCCTCATTTTTCCTTGGAGTTCTTTGATTGATTGTAAGAGCTCCATTCGTTCTGGCGATTTTATTGGATACAGTTCCATCTTTTTTCGAAGTCTATATATCCTACTGTCTATGATTTTGTACTCTCGATTTGTCTTTCGGCGTTTTTCCTTGTTAAAATCTTGAATATATTGTTCTACATATCGGTCTAGTTCATCTAGATATATGTTTGATAAAACTGGGCTTATAACGCCTCCTTGAGGAGTACCGCTATACGTCTTATAAAATTGCCACTCTTCCATGTAACCTGCACGTAAGAACTTCCAAATGAGACGGATAAATTTTTCATCTTGTATCCTTTTTCTAAGAAGCGTGACAAGGGTGTGATGATGAATATTGTCAAAGAAAGAACAAATATCCCCTTCAATGAACCATCTTGTTCCACCAAATGTACTTTTAATTTGTTGAAGAGCTGTATGGCAGCTTCTATTAGGTCTGAAACCATGAGATAGGTTTGAAAAAATCCCTTCATAAATTGCTTCTAATATCGCCCTTACGATTTCTTGTATGAGTTTATCTTCAAAAGATGGAATCCCTAAGGGCCTCATTTTCCCATTCGCTTTAGGAATATAAACTCTTCTTACTGGTTTGGGTTGGTATTTTTCTGATTTTAAGAGTTCAATCAGTCTTTCTATTTTTTCCATACTCATGCCATCTATAGTGGAATCATCGATTCCTTTCGTCATGTTTCCCTCTTTTGAAGCTAAACGTGCATAGGCAAGTAGGAAAAATTCTTTGTTATAAAGGTTTCGATATAATCTTTCATATTTAAAATTGATAGTATTGGACTTTTGGACTAGATTGTTTAATACAATTTCTGGATTTCTCATAGAGCCTCTCGCTCCTTCCTGGATTCTATTAAACGAAACAAGCTAATCCCCTTCGCCGTGTACTAGGCTTTCCCTAGCTCTGACTACTACGGAATTTCCGTTACCATATTGGATATTTAGACACGAAACTGTCATAGCCTATTACGGCACTCCAACTTAGGTAATCCCCATTTAGTGCTTATAGAGACAGACTTGTTATGATATCGGATGTGACGTTCGCCTGTTATCTTCCTTATTGGAAGTGCTCAGTTCGGAGGTACTTCAAATTAAGACCGAGAAATTATCTTAATTCCCTATCATCTATATCTCTGTATAGATGTTGGACTGCATAACGTATATATTTACCATTCCGTTATGGGTATCTTTATCCCAGCCAGACTGTCATTCAAGCAGTATAGCCTTCATCCTTATTCATAACCTTTCATCTTGCCATTCAGTCGTGACATGGTAACTAGTCAACTTATGGCTTTTCCAGCATGCTATGCTCCCCTTTGGGTTTCCCATCCGGATAAGCTGGCTGATGATGGGTGTATTTCCTTTGTACCTTTCACCCACTGTTTGGTCATTACAGGTTCTCTACAAGCCCGTATGGGCGCACTTCTCGATAGATAAGCTCACCCTCTTTGTCTGCATCACATGAATTTACCACATGATCTACATCGGGACGTTTTAACAATCTAACCAATATTTGAACTTGTTCGAGACTATCCGATTTCACTTTATATTCCGGTTCCAAAATAATTGGTAAATGTTCAAATTTAAATTCTTTGTATCTCTCGTCCATCTCCTCAGGATGTTTTAGTTCTAATAAATGCCCCCGGCACCAACTAATAATGTAATTTTCATTTTCATAGTAGCCATAATATGGCTTACTTCCTGGATATTTTTGCGAGTTTCTAAATCTAGGTG
>NZ_JAKUHD010000041.1:0-17681 GCF_022664325.1 Bacillus cereus group sp. BfR-BA-01310
TACTTATGAATCTTATAATCTAATCCATTTTTCTCTAATACCTCATAAAGCTTATTTTTAGTTTCATCCATTACGTCAAAAATGGTTAACTACTCCATTATTAACAGCTCCTCACTACGTAAATTTACTAAACTAACTCTAAGAACAAGGTTGTTTCATTATGTTCATTAGTACGCACATTAAACTTTTTCCCAGTAGCTTCTAATGCACTAAAAAGCATTCTTTTATAGCCTAAATCCATAAAATCTACACTGAGTTGACCATGATTCATAATAAATTGAAGATCAGCCATCATCTTTTTAACTTTCCGTTCCATATAATAACCTCCTCAATATAGTTATATAACTTATAATACTTTTTATAGAGGAGGTTGTAATATGGCTGTTAATAAAGACAAGTACACTCAAATTCTAGTTACTTTTACAAAAGAACAAGTTAAGCAAATAGAGGATTTTTGGCACGATAACAAGATTAGTAACCGAAATGAAGCAATTCGTCAGATCGTAGACAAAGGGTTAAGTCGTAAATAATGACTACCCTTTTTATTTTCGCTAAAAAACTTAAAAACGCATATAAAGTCCGTTTCTCCCTTTACATGCGTTTTTATAACAAATACGACTCGTTATATTGATAAGTACATCAAAATTCTATACAACCAAATCTGAAGAGTCATTTTTTAGTTAAACTGATTTTTTTCATGTATTCTTTAAACAAATGAAAAAGAAAAAAGTAGTAACTCTTTCTATATCATTATTAACTTTGTCCTCAATCTTCCTCATGTAATACTTGGAAATCAGTAACAAGTGAAACAAGTTTTCCTTCTTCATCGATTCCCCAATAGGAAGGATAAAATCCATCCCCATAACCTGAACGGAACATAATGATATTACTTCCTGTCTCCTCACACACCACACAATTTCCCCAATCATCATCATGTTCTGTTAGTACGTCATCTATAAGATCATCATACAAACTAATAAATTCTTCCCCTAGCTCTCGTTGTAGCCTACCTTCTATTTCCTCGAGCTTATTAATTGCTTCAACATCCGCAAAGCACCCTAATCCTGTATCGACTGGGTAACCAAAAATATATCCTTCTTCCAGTTCACTAACATTTTGTCCTGGTTTTGTTGCCATCTTCCATTCTATTACTTTTGATTCCGATAATTTTAATTCAGCACCAGCAATTATTCCATCTTTCTTATGCCACCAAGTAACGATTGGATATGTACCTGGCTGAATTGTTTGTTGGAAAGGATTTTTATTAAAAATGAGGGGATCACAAGCAATAATTTTACCTGATGTAACTTTCAACTGGTCCAATGCTTCAGAACTTAGAACCTCACTATCTAGTTTAGATAATTCACGTAATAGCTTTGACATAATGTTTCTCTCCCTTTCATTTTCTTATTATTGAAAAGCTTGTTCATAAAGAGAAATGTTAATTGGTAAGAGTTTTCCCATCTCGTCCACCTAACTTCGTTGTTGACTTGAACTTTGAGATGGGGTATCACTGCCCCAAAATAGTGGGAAAACCCAGTATTTATCTCTACTCAAGTTCCTTTATGAGTAACACACAGCTCATGTATTAATTGATTCTGTATGTGTACATGTTGTTGCTTTGAAATAAAGTTTGATTAGAATCACCCTCTCAAACCGGCATTTTTCAATAAATAAAAAGAATCCACCTTGAAAAAAAATTGATCAAAATGGATTTTTTTTAGCAAATTTAAGTTGGTTTTTATAAAAAAGCTTGATCATTTTCTACCTGAGTTACTCCACAATACTTTATAATTATTGTCTAACTTCTTTTTCTACATAATCTAGGTTTTAAAACTTATATAACGATTAATTGGTGAATGAACCAACAATGGCTCCTATCAGCATGATGATGTCAAATATCAAAAATATAAATGTCCAAGTAAAATTTCTTATAAAGAAAAATTTACTATAAGTGTCAATTTTATATTGTTTTCCTTCTTCATCAGTCACAATCTTAATACCTTCATCTTTTACAAAATATTTAGTAAAAAGATAGTTAATTAAAGCAGGTAAAAACATCAATGATAACATTACAAATCCAATTAATTTACTCAACAAACTTTCTAGTTCAATATTCATATCCATTCTCATACCCGCTAGAGCTATAACAGGTATATACCCCAAAAACAAGGCTAATGGAACTAAAAGACCTTTTCCTTTCCAAATAAATAAAATAAAAATAATTCCTTCCCTCTTCTTTAAATAGTGCTATAAAGCTATTATTTTTTCTTCAAATCAATAAATTCTAAAGACGATAATGTTGTATCTTTGGGATCGGTATCTTTAAAAATTATAATTGCTTTTACATCTTCTATATTATCAACAGCATTTTCTGAAAGTAATACAATATAATAATTTTTAGATATACGCGCTGTTTGTGTGTATTTTAATTTTCCTAATTCTTCTTTTGAAAAATTTTCATTAATTTTTGAAGATAAGCCCTCTTTAACTTGTTGATTCATAGTACCAAGTTCTTGAAAACCGTTGCGGAGTTGTTCCGTTATGCCTGATGACTCTGCATAACTTTCTGAAAGTTCTTCCGTCTGATTAGGAATTTCATAATACTTTTCGATATTTTTATACATAGTATTCTTATGGATTGGATTCTCTGCTGATATGTCTTCTGGTAATATAGACCCTATGCCAACTTTATCTTTATACTTATTCGTCAATATATCATAATTCTTTTTATTTTTTTCTACCTTTATAATCTTAAACCAATCATTAAATTCATCTTTAGTTGTGAATTCATCTAAATTTAAATGTCCTATTTCATCTGGCTTAGCACTTATAGTAAGTGTTAAATATTTTCCATATGGTTCTTCTTTTTTATCATCAATAATTCCTTCTATTACGGTCTCATATCTATTTTCCTGCAATTTCTTTGTAGATATAGAGGAATAAGGAAAGATATAACCAACATCATTCTCACTAAACTTAGAAACTACAGCATTATAGTTTATAAAACCATTACTACGTACAAATTTATTAATATCATCAGAAAGATCTGCGCTAGAAACTTTATTTTCTTTTGTACATCCTACCATTAATAGTAGACCAAAAAGAAAAAATCCAATTACTTTAACAATTTTTTTCATTATTCTACTCTCCTATATTTTTCCGTTTCAAATTCTAACTATGGACGTTGCCTCATTTTTCATTAATGAACCCTTTTTATACTTTACGCTCTTTAAAAAAGTTAGACGCAATGAAACAAGCTATTCCAGCAATAAGAACACTAAATGATAATACCTTATTTGTATTTTCAAACTGTATAATATCTGTAATCACATTAAGCATAATTAGTCCCCAAACAAATAAAATCGGCCCGAAAAAAAGTAATATTTTCCCTAATAATGAACGTTTTCTCATAATCTCCCACCTTTCCCATATATATATATTCTATCATAATTTTAATTGTTAATTCCTAGTTTTGGGGATGATTTTCCAGGTGATGATTAGATTATTTCAGTTCATCTTTTTTATAAACGGTTAAACTTTCTTCAAAACGGTATGACTTTTTTATAAACAGTACAACTTTGTTTTAAATTGATTGTTATCTTGTTTTACTATCTATACTGTTTATTGCTTCCATCCAGTACTTCTCACCCTCTTTTACCTTAGTCATGGCCTTATCTACTTTCGTTTCATCCCCATCATTTAGTGCATCTATCATTAATTGGAAACCTTCACCGTATACATCCATTGCTTTTACAATGTTCTTTTGGTCTCCTTCGAATCCGCTAGGTGCTTTTAAGTTTCTTAGTTTACCTAAGTGAACCTTTGCCCCTCCTAGACTTAGAGTCAACTCACTTTTCTTTTGTTGATAATCTTTCGTACTTGAGTTTGCAATCTTATCTACTAGGTCTAACGTATTTGCAACTTCAGTAGAATGAGTTATAATGTCTGACATGTACTTCTTTGTTTCTGCATTAACTGAATCAGAAGTTTTAAAGTTAGGTGCATAGTTAGAGTTTATTCTTAATGACTGACCGTTTTCATCTCTAAGTAAAGGATTAGGTTCTTCAAAATTACCATTAGAACTACTAGAACTGTTTGATTTATTATTTGAAGAACTACTTGAAGAACTACTATCGTCTATTCTTAATGACTCACCGTTTTCTCCTCTAAGTAAGGGATTATCTTCTTTTGAAGAACTACTAGAGTTACTCTTCTTGTCTTCCCCTTTTGCTACTGTTAAATTATCTTCTTTCTTATATCTAAATACTTTTCAGCTATTAGATTACATATACTCTCAAACGCTTCATTCGCTTTCATATTACATCTCCAATTCAAACTACTTAAGATTCTATGGATTTTCTGCTAACATTAAAAGGATCTATGTTATTTTCCTCTAACAACTCTTCAAATTTTTCTGTCCCATATTTCACAAAACATTCATATTCCAACTGAGAAATAAAGAATGCTAACAGAACTTTACCATCTTTCTCTTCATTTCCAGTACACACATCACTATATTCTTCTGGGAAAGCGAATGGTTCAGTAAAGTAAACTGCGCTTTTATTGTATTTTTGAACAAATGATTTATCAATACTTTCAATACCACTAATTGCTGTTCCTCGTCCTATCTCTATTCCATTATCTATACAATAAAATAACGCACTAGCAAGAATATACGCTGTACTATTAAATACTCCATCAACTACCATTGAAATTTCAACATTATCTCTTACTATTTCTTCATATTTACTGAATCCAAGTGTATTAAAAACTAAACATTCTTCAAATACATTTTCATATTTTAAAATTTGTATACTTGGGAGCTCTTCATTATTCTTAAACACCTCTCGATCTATTGGATTACCTAAATATTTACTATAATGGTCATAATAAAGTTCCCCGTAGTTAATCATTCTTTCATATCTCCTTTGTATGGTCTTTCTGATCCTTTATATGTTCCTTCTACTCCTTCAAATTTATGACTTATATTACATTCATGACATTGAACCCTTAGTCGAGCATTATATTCATCCAATACTTCTTTTCGTGTTGGTTTTACTTCACCTGCTTTCATACTTGCAACCCTTTCTGCCCAAGTATCTGGATAATGATCTAAATCATATCCAATTCTTTTTACTGGTCCATTTTTAGTATTAATGGTCTTGATGGTACAAGTTGCATCGTTTTCACATCATTTAATTCATGCCATGTTGAATTGTTTGCGGGTCGGAAATCTTCTATATCGCTTTTTGTAATATTCCCAGGCTTCATTCCAAATTTGCTAGCTAATTCGGGCGATTTATTAAGCTGCTCAGCTAATTTTTCGTTTGCTTGAGCAAAATTAGACCGTCTAGCTTTATTTCCGTGTTTGCTACCAGTCCCACCGTACATATGGTCAATCTCCACCTGAGCCTTTGATACTGGTGAAAAATCAGGAACTCCATTCTTATTTTGGATCCCTTTTACACCCACCCCATCTAAAATACGTTTCACCCCTGGGTCTGGTGGTGGTTTAAGCGTACATAAAGATTCACCTCTTAGTCCTTCAAATCCGACCTTTTTATTCTTTTCAGTAAGAGGTGTTTGATTCCGTCTTTCTTCATATGTACTAGCAAATTCCTCTTGCTTGAAGGCCGGTGGAATATCCTCAACTTTACTTGGTCACGTATCCTTACCAAAAACCTTATCCCCAGTCTCCTTCATAAACTGATAAGCATCTTTCAGAGAGTTTGATCCTCCGCACCCTTAGAACTGGTTTCTTTCACTGAACTGCTAAAAGAAAATTTCTATTTTCAATAAGACTACGTTTTCGAACTGTAATCAATCATAAATATCTTTTTATCATCTGATCCTTGAATTCAAATAAAAAGTTTTTTAATAGAAATAAAAAAAAGCTCAATACAACCAAATTAATGGTGTACTGAGCACATTAATAACTTATATAATTACAAAATTTTAAGTTTAGATTAACTCAAACAATAATTAACACTAAGTTTATTAATTTTCTTTCAAAAATTTTAAATACTTTCCATCTTCTTCACTAAAGCATCTACCTCTGGATTTCTTATTAGCTATCTCTAAATACTCTCTAGATTTAGAGAAATCCCCTACCTCATAAGCCACCTTGCCAGCCCAGAATTCTCGTTCGCCTGTATCTCCTCTTTCAGGATCTGCGACAAATATTTTATCAACCCATCTTTTCATCCGTTCAACATCACTTAATAAAGTAGAGATATCTAAAATACCCCATATTATTAAAAAGCTCTCGTCATAAGTTACTTTATCATTTGGAAGTTCTCCCCATGCTTGCTCCAATAAAAAAACAGACTCTTCTAAATTTCCCTTATCAAACTCTTCATTACTCTTATCCATTAATCCTTGTATATAGGCACCTTTTTCACCTGTTACATAAGCCATTACTATCTACCTCCTAAATCTCATCTTTAATCACTTCAAAATATTTATCATCTTCAGTATAAAAAATCGAATATCCTTCAAGAATATATGCCCTTAGCAAATACTCTTTAGATTTATTGACATCTCCTAATTCATACAAACTTTCACCGAGACGTAACATAATAAAAGGGTTTGCTATTCCATCAGGACAATTAATTGCATTAAATAAAAAGTCTTTAGAAGCGCTAAAATCTCTATTCATATAACATGTGTCACCTAATGCTGTGTAAATCCATGTACTTGCTGCCCAATTATATTTGGGCTCTGGAACTAAATCTAAAGCTTCCAAGTACATTTTTATTGCATTCTCATATTCAAAACGATCAACTAAGTCATCACCTTGAGAACATATACTTACTATTCTTTCATGCAGTTCATCCTGTAATTCCAATATAAACTCCCCCTAATTATCTGGTGGTAAATATGTCTGTCCTAAACTAGCACCTTCAGAACGGTTTTTACTATAGTGTTCCAAATAATAATTATCTGGATCAAGCATCCAATCTCTTACTTCTTTAGACTTTGGTTTATATTTCTTCCGTCCAACTTCATTCCACCAAGTAACTGCATCTGTTTTATGTGCCATATCTGCTTCACTTAACGGACGCCACTTATTGTTACCGTCTAAAAATTCAGTTTTACCACGTACTGTTCGTATTTTTGGTGGATCTTCATTTTTCATTCTCTCTATTACTGCTTTACCAGTTCTGGAGTCTTTGCTATCAATTTCCAAAAAACCAATTTTTTATATTCTATTATGTGTATCCCTTACAAATAGTAATGCTTAAATTGCAACATCTTGGTAACCTACTTCAGTTACTTGTTCATCTAATAGACGAAGCCCTAGTCCATTTTCTATATCCCATGTACAATTAAATGTAATTCCAATATCTCGTCCTTCAAAAATCCCCGCATATGGAACAATAATTCCATCTAAATTGATAATTTCTAGTATTTGATCAGTTGTTTCAACTAATGGATAACTTTCATTTACTTCAATATCATAACCTAGTTCATGTCGCTCTTGTTTATAATACTCTAAAATCGGTTGCAAAAACCTTTGTTGCAAGTGTTCCCAATTTTGCATAAGCGAAGTGTATGCTACATATTGTTCTTCCTCAAATTGACCAGACTCATCACCCTTCACTATCAATTCTATTTCGACTTCATTTCCCAAAAAACTAATGGTAGTATCCTTAGACCACACAAAATCATATTCGAGTTTACCGAAAACTGAATCATTTATTCTCATTTTAATTCTCCCTTTTATTTATTGGCAAATTCTCCTGGCTTAAACGCTCCTGCATTTATCTCTCCTACGCCGCCAAGATGCCCAAATTTTCCATTTATTTCTGATGGTACAAGTTGTATTGATTTCTCTTTCCTTTGCCGAGTTGTAATTTCGCTTCGACACTATCAATCCGACCAAAGTTGTTGGTTTCATAGGTATATCCTTCTTTTGTTTTGTACTTCACATTTGGTTTTAGTTCTTTTTTGTTACCAGTCTTACGAAATTGTGTTCCATAAGGGACATCTACTTTACTACTATTATCCGTACCCTTAACACCACTATCGAGATTCTACTCTGAATACTCGCTTTAGAGATGCCACGGTGCTTCTTTTACTTTTCCCTAGAATTTGTTCCCCCGTATCTACTTACGCTTCCATCGGGTAATATTTCTACACCTTTAATGAAGGGGAATATGTTGTCCACAATTTTTGCTAGTTTAATTTCAATTATATAATATTCACGACTTATTTTATTTCATTTATCAATCCGTATATACAATCTATATTTTATTTGTTTATCGAGTCTTAATATATCTATGAAAAAAGCACTTGTTGCCATAAATGACAATCAAGTGCTTTAAGTTCATATATTTTTAAATAGCATAAATTTGTAAGTTTTCAAGTTATTGTGCGACACCTTTTATATGTCATGACGACTACTACATTAAAGCTTACGAGTTTGTACGAGTTCTTTAGTTTAATATACATTCCATGCATTTATATTGATCGCCTAATAAAATGTCATCTCGCCTAAGCTCGTACTTCGTTTTCTATTCTATCATTGCACATAATACTCTTTGATGGTACAACCATCATGAGGTCTGTACTTTTTAATACCCTATTTTAAATAGCAACATCTTGATAACCTACTTCATCTACCTTTTCATTTATAAGACGAATTCCTAAACCATTTTCCTCATCCCATGAACAATCAAACGAGACCCCTACATCACGTCCATCGCGAAGGAAATCATACGGAACAGAAATACCTACTAATGTTATATGTTCTATTAATTGATCAACTGTTTCAATTAATGGGTAGTCTTCATTAAATACAACATCATAACCAAGCCCATGCCTTTTTTGTTTATAATAATTTAAAATTGGTTGTATTATGTTATGTTGGATTTTCTCCCAATTATCCATTAATGAATTGTATGCCACATATTGACCTTCATCAAATTTACCATCATCTTCTCCTCCAATTAATAATGCTATCTCCGTGTCCTTTCCTAAAAACTTTATGGTTCTGTATCCTACCCATGTATACTGATAATCAAGTTCTCCAAAAACTTTATCATTTATTGTCATTTTATAATCTCCTTATTATTTATTTGCAAATCCTCCGGGTTTAAACGCTCCTGCGTTTATCTCTCCTACACCACCCAGATGTCCAAATTCAGCATTTATGATTGTTGGCGCGAGTTGCATTGTTTTACCCTCATTCTAACCCAGTTGTAAAAATAAAAAAGTCAATAGCCACTACGTTCTCCTAACGTTGCTATTGACTTCCTTTATTGAGCATGTACCTTTGTCAGTGTCCAAGTAACTCACAAAATAGGCACATCTCTCAACTTATTTTTCTATTTCTAGTATCAAGCCTTCCAAATTCAAAACATCTTTTTTATTTTGACTAATGTTCATGCGAAAAGTTTTAAATAGATTTGCAAGAACATGAATGATCACCTTAACACATGGCGTTATTACAATCGTACATGGCCAAAAATAGCACATTCTAGATAGCTATGCAATCTTGATATTAACTTATAAAGAAACCTTGACCGGAGTCAAGGTTGAAGACATACAATCTTAGGTCTATCTATAATACTTGATACACCTTTCTTGAAAAGGGATTCTATCATCGTGCAGCACTTCTTCTTGCAGCAATTTTGTTATAGTCTCTATTTTTACAATGAATAGTGCGAAGAAGTCGCCCGAATTTGGATATGAAAATAGTCCATACCCCTTTGATGACAGTATTTTGTTGACTTCCTGGATCTTTTCAGGTAAAAATTCGTAATTAAATGCTTCTAATCTCTCGAGTTCTTCTTGTGTTGCTAATTCAATTTGGTGGGCAAATTCGTAATCAAGAATAAAATTGACAATTTCTTGGTATTGCTCACCTTTATAGTCAACGTATAAAAACTGTTTCGTCGTCAATCCATATTTTAATAGGTCTTCATGTAAGTCATAACTTCCTTGCTCCTTCAAAAACGTTTCCAAATCCTTGCTATCAGGAAATATAATCTGCGCTATCCCTTGATTGGGCATATTAGCTTCCTCCCTTTTATTGAAATAATTCT
Organism: Bacillus cereus group sp. BfR-BA-01310; assembly: GCF_022664325.1. NCBI lineage: Bacteria > Bacillati > Bacillota > Bacilli > Caryophanales > Bacillaceae > Bacillus > Bacillus cereus group sp. BfR-BA-01310. The sequence goes on from NZ_JAKUHD010000041.1 coordinate 10,053, forward strand.
CCATGCTTGTTAGGAATATATTCCGGGTAGTTTTTACGATAAAATTGATCGATCATCTGAAGCACTGGGTCCCACTCAGGGTATGGCTCACGTTCTCCAAACACCATTTTCGCTTCTGGAGTATTCATCAGAAAATTATCGAATTGAGTAGGTACTGGCAATCCTAGTTGTTTTCTTACATGGATCAAGAATAAGATTTCAAAAGGATAAAATCCGTATCCGAAATCACCAAATTCACCTAGCTGTCCGATTTCAGAAACTAATGCAGAATGATACTGAGACATTATCGAAATTAGATGTTCTATTTCTTCTATATCATCAGTCGACCAACGTCCCAGCACTTCATCATAAATGTTCAGGTCTTCAGGGATTAAATCGCATCGTAGTTCAGCTTCCTTAAACTTATTTATCACGGCTAGATGTAATTTTTCATTCGTTCCCATGATGGTTTTATTTTTATACTGCAAATACAGCTCTAGCAAAAACCAAATATGTCTATCCTCTTCATTGGCATCTATTAAATGCTCACCGAAGTGATGAGTCATAAAATCATATAATATATTTTCTTCTTTCTCCCATCCGTACATTGCAAAATGAACTAATGTGAGGACGACTTCGCTAAACGAATATCCCAAGATCATCTCAGGATACCTGATTGTATAGAGATCCTGCCCCATGCACTGGTAAAATAAAACCTTCTGCATGTTCTTTAATCCTTCTGCATTGTTTCCACCGCTGATCAATACATCGTTTTTCCATAGTGACAAGTAATATGAGGAAATTTTGCTTAGATTTATTAATAGTATGTGATCTTTCTTTGTTTCATTTTGCTCAACGATTTTCTCAACCTTTCTTCTACTAACATTATATTTATCTTTAACATCTTCAAATTTGATTCCATCCACAAAATTTTTGTTATATCTTTTAAAAGCCATTTCTAACTTTTTTTGGTTTATCATTGTATCCCACCTATGAATTAATCCATTTTCTTCCAGTTCTTTACCTGTAACTCATCAACGCCGAATCCAATATCAGTGATCTTGATATCTGTTTCAACTCTAATAAATTCGAATTTTAGACCAGGATTCTCCTCCTTCAGTTCCTCTAAGTTATCTCTAAAACTGGCATACCTAGAATCATTGCTTTGAACCATGTCTTGGAAGTACTTATCTCCGCCCTTTTTCTGTTTATCCGAGTAACTAAAACTAGCGGAATCTGATGCCTTCGATTCAATAATCGTTAACTTTGGCGGCGGCCCTTCCGATAGGAACGCTGCATCTATGCCTTTTCTCCCCACTTGGAATAGATCGGAAACGTCTTTACCTAAATTATTTTGTCTAGCTAAGATTTTTGTCACTTCTTCCCCAAAATCACCTTTATCATGAGAAAAATATTTTGAATTATCGATTTTTCTTTCATACTCCTTTGGGACCTCCAAGTCATAACGATCATTAATAATATCTTTCGTATCCAGCTTGTTGGCCAATTTATTTCTTTCTCGTGTTAATTTTTTGACTTCCTTGTCATTTCCCTCTTTTTTCAATCTTTCTATTTAATTTCTTTTGAGATATTGTCTGAAATGTTACTGCCAGAGCCACCTTTAACCGTACCCTTAGTTTCACTCTTAACCTCAGAAAAGGTCTGCAAAGAGACTCCGCTTTTTCAACATGCAATGAATTTCAACAATTGTTAGCTACTTCCTACTCCTTTTTCCTCATTTGCCAATCTGTTTATGCTTTCTTCAAACTTTGCAACAGGTCCATATTTTTCCCCTCTACTATCATCATACACTGTTCACAGCCCTTACAATCTATAAAATTTAAAAGTTAATACACTTATAAAATTATAATTCTCTTTTAAATTTTCACGTTAAAACACAAAAAAGCACTCTGAAATGAACCCAAAAAGTGTCTAACTTTTTGGGTTCACTTCAATTTGAATTCCAATTACTATTACTCATTTCACAATTATATACCTCTTCTAGTGTATCATTTCCATTTGTTTTACCTTTTGACACATTATAAATATCACCTGGAAATGACCAGAATGTCATCAACTCAATAAAATATTTAAATTCATTACTAAGCGAGCAATTAAATTTATCACTTAATCCTTTCCATTCTTTATCTGTTGGCTTGTCTAATACCTCGGTTTCTCTTTCTAGAATATTTGATAATATAGACTCTACTTCATTATAATTCATTTGTTTTCACCTCTATTTTTAATTTTAAATACCTTCTCCTGGTAAAACATACTCACTACCACGTGTTTTCATCTAATTTAGGTCCATTTGGTGCAAGTTCATCTGTTTTAGCAAAATCTTGATCGTATTCTTTACTTTTTATAGCTTCTTTTAGTGTTTCAAGGGTCTGTTTTAACCATTCTATAGGTGTTAAATTTAATGCCGGGAAATAAATATAAGTATTATATTTAATAAATTCCTCTTTTTCGCTATTAGTTAAATTACTGTTTAAAAATGAAAGTATATCGTTTTTAGTATTTTCAATACAGATTTTAGTAACTTCCATTATAAATTCATTAAGGGCTTTCTCAGGCGATTCAATGTCTTGGTGAAATGTTCCTGCTAAAAAATCACCTAATTCTTCATAAGGGTTATATTTATCTTCCATATAAATTCTCCTCTACTTTCCCTACACTATGTACAAGTTTTTCAACACTCTGCTTAAATTAGGGCACCGTTTGCAAACACAAAAATAGTGGCAGTCGGATTCCCCAAACTACCACTACTTTTAACCTCTTAATTTATTGAATTCTGTACACCTTTGTTTTTCAACATTACTCATGATGTACAATATTTTGATTTACTTGTTATAGAACTTCGTCTACATCGACATCCTCTATATTCACTTCATACATATTTTTAATATTTACTTCTTTCGGTACCCATGCATAATAATTCTGATCATTATCTAAAATAAATTGAACTAATTTTGTTTCTGATTCATTCCAGAAATTTTTAAGATTCTCAATGTAGTCCTCTAAATCCTCTTTATAGTCCAATTGTAAAATATAATCTCTTACGGTAAGGGCAAAAACAATTAAACATCCTAAGAGATTTTTTTGCTCATTTTCTTCTTCATACTCTTGTAGTAAAAACCACACTTGACCTATTCCTATCGTTTTTTTGTATTTTTCATAAAAACTACCATCATCCATATTCTCATAATCATGTATCAATTCATTGACCAATGAATGCCATCTTGGAGGAATAATGTTTTCCAATACAGGATTATTTTCAATTCCTTCTACTATTTCATCTATCTCTGCCGCCTCATCCTCATAGTTATATTCACTTAGGGATATATGATTGAATGTCATTGAATTCTTGTAATGCGCCAAATCATATGGATAGTGATTATTATTTTTTAGGCTTGTATCATCAAGTTCTAGTATCTTTGCTAGTGCGGCTGTCTCAAAGCTCCAATACCCTACATATCCAGGTTCTTTATGTGCATTTTTCCATTCATAATCATAATGGCCTTTAAACCATTCTTTCTCCATATACGTTTTCAATCTTTTAGATGCTTCTTTCTTATCTGTTTGTGCAAGTTCTATAATCTCTCTTGTTTTTGCATATGGATTTTCTTTAAAATAAACATTAGTTATTTTTGTATACCCAATATCACTAGCACATAATAAAAAATCAATTACTGAATCATTCATATTTTTTTTATCAACTATCTTCTTTAATTTTTCTATATTCTTTTTATCCGTTTCTAATAAAATTCCTAAGGAAATTATCCAAAGCATATATATATATCCAACTTTGCTAGTCCCTGTATGCTCCAAAGCAATAACGGCATTCTCAAAATCTACTTCCATTGTATGGATAGCTTCCCCTAAGGAATATTTTGCATTAATATCCTCCAACCCAAAAATAAAATTTGATAGATATCTTCCTTCTATAATACTTTTATTATCATTAGGATTTCTTTGAATACCATTTTTTTCATCTTCTTCTAAACTTTTAATATCCTCTCTATTTTCTTCAATAAACTCTTTATTATATTCTATTCCTTCTCTACATTTTTCTTCTATACATAAATGATCTCTCATACCATTCGATTCCTCCTAGCTTCTAAAATTATGGCCATTCTCCAATAATGTCTCCCTTGGCATCTATTCTATATGTTTTTACATTTCCACTACTATCGACTTTTGATAATACTCTTTCAACTTTACCATCTTGCAATGCATTTGAAATCTTTATTGCTAATTTCTTATCTCCATCAACAGCTTTCAATATTCTACTTTTTCCAGTTTCAGAACCTTTCAACCAATCATTTGACATTTGTGGTCCATCTTTAGTTTTTCCTAATTTTGAACTACCAAACTTAGCTTCATCAATAACATATTTGATCTTTGATTCTGCATTTGTATTTTCGTATAATCCGTCAATCCCTTTTACTATTTTATCATCTATGCTTGATGGTGCACCTTTGCCGACTGGCTTTAAATCAAATCCAGCATCTTTTAAACTTTGATTGTTTAATAAATTGTCACTGGATTTTATTTCACCATAATTACCTTTTTGCTTATTTGTAGCTGTTTTCGGGTTAAAGTCTTCCATATTTCCTTTTTTACCTTCACCCGTACCCTTACCTCCACCAGAAGACGGAGAAGACTGGAATTTTTGAAGAGTATCCTTACCATTTTGAATTGCATTACGCCCAGCAAATAGACCATGTCCAACAAGACCAACTCCAGCCGTTGTAGCGGCTGCATCAAATGTAATAGCAATTGGTGATGCTAATCCACCAGTTCCTACTGTTGCGACTAGAGTTAAAAAATTAGAGCCGCCTATGACGGTAAGGCCTTCTAGAATTTCTATGATGGAAGCCGCTCCTGCTATAACATTTCCCGTGAACCTTCCCGCTTGATAAGTTAACTTGCTTTCTAATTCATCATTATCAGGTGATTCTAGTCCAATAACGCTTTCGAAAGCCGCACTGCCGGCGCCTTGAAAAAATTCTTTCATAAATTCCCAAGTACCGATAGCTGTTTTTTCGTACCATGGTCTATTGGCCTCTTGTTCTCGTAAAGCAATTGCTTTTTCAATTTGTGCTTCACGAGCTTTACTTTCTGTAATTGCTTGAATAGGCCCCGTCCACTCCATATTCAATTCTTGTATGCTAAATGTTCCACTTGCGGGGCTGAAACCTTTCCCACTTTGCACTTCCGCAAGACCTTGCGCGATACTCGCAGCTAATTGAAGTGCAGTATCATAATTACTACTAGAAGTATAATTAAATTCATATAGATGATCCAGCTTTTCTTGCAGTTTTTTCCTCATGACAGTAAAAAGATTCACCATAGCGTCCATACCCGGGATTGGCATAGCTTGACTGATGGCTTCCATACTTGTTTTCATTCGGTCAATTTCTCGAATTTGTTCTAATAACTCTTGTTCAATGACATCAGTTGAAGCTACTTGTGATTGAAATTGACTTGGAAAGGCATCATTCTGACGGATTAATTCTTCACATAAGTAAATGATTCCTTGTGCTAAAGGACGAAAGGTTTGTACAAAAAATGATTTTGCACTGCTATATGTTTGTCCTTGTAGAACCATATCGATTGCAAAAGCGTCAATCGACTGAATGGCTTGTTCCATACCTTGAATCGTAGCCGTACATACAGCGTTCATGCTTTGTGTTTGCGTATGTACTTCCCCTAGATACATATTCAAACTCATGAATTGACCTCCTTTGCTAGATTTTGTTTTTGATAGTAAAGGTCATTTTCTAAGTCACTAAGATTTCGTTTTTCCTTAAGCAATGTTTCTTTTTGATTTTCCAATTCGAAAGTAAGTTTTCGCTCAATATATTGTGCATCTTGACTCATATTCATAAAAAACAATGACATTTCTCTATCTCTATGCCAAGTTCCTAAAATACGGTCAAACAAACGATGGTTTTGATTTTTCCATACATGAAAGTCTACTTCTACTTGTTCCTGTGTTTGAATCGCAGATTGATTCCGATTCTGTTCGTCAAATACATTTCGTAATTTTTGATTTAATTGGTTAATTTGTTTGTCAATATCTTGACTCATCTTTTTCCTCCTACCGTTTTACTTTACGTAGGTTATCATATTAGCGAAAAGTATTTTGAAGTTCGTTATCCATTCTCTCAAACTCGTTAGCTACCGAATGAATATTATCAACCGCCTGTTGAAAGGCGACAGAAAATTGTTTCGTCAAATCTAAAACTTGTTGGTTCACTTCTTGTGCTTTTGAATTAACAGAAAGCGTAGTACGCGTCGCCTTTTTTATAGAGCGATTTGTTGCACTTTGGATGGTATCCGAAGCTGCTCTCATCTGCGTAGCGATTTGTTGTGCCGATTGAAAATTACTTTGAAATTGTCCCATCGTATAACCCCTTTCTATATTTCTATGAACGTATTTAAGAAGGGGAGTGCCCAGTATGTATGTCCATTATCCTATTGTTTTTTATAGGAACCCTCCTGGAAAAATATTGCAGATATAATTATAACAATAAATGGGTAAAGCTTCCTCAAAAAAATATATTTTACAACATATGTGTTTGTTATAGTTTTCAATAGGTAATGTAGTATATCGTAGAGGTAAAATACTAATGGGAAAGTAATAAAATGATGCTAATGATTTATATTATGCTGTGTGGGCTGAAAAGGATGGTTGGTTAAATCTTGGTGGAGAGCAATGGATTAAGAACCATCCATCTTATGTTAAAATGATCCCATCTCTCCTTTTATGTAACTGCTTAATTAAAATATTGTTTTAACAACTCACCACCTGTTTTAATTATTGTATACCATTGTCCGTCATACTCTTTTCCTTCTGACGGATTATGGAAGTCTTCATATCTTTCTAAATCTTTGTTTGTCTCAAATTCTTCCTTCACACTCTCTAAGTCTTCATCTTCAATCCCACCGAAAACCCTCCCCATTTCATAGTTTCCATCTTCGTCAATACGTTCTTGTAAGAAATAATGTTTGTCTTCTTCTAAAGGAGTTATCTTACCTTTTCTTATCGAGTATAGGTGTTTTGTTTCTACTACCTCTACCATTATTGTAAACCAACCAACTCTTACAATGGTGCATGGTGTTAACCCTTCAAATGTAAGTGCAACTACTTTTTGGTCTTTCTCCAATTTCCCCATCTTCCCTACCCCTATTCTTCAAATATTTTCTTTTTACTACGTTTATGTTCATTTGTATGTTCAGATACGACTACATGTTTGTTTTGACGTAAGAAATCCTCTAAATCAAATGCAATAAACGGTTCACTTACCATTTGTGCATGTAATTGACCTTCCTCGTCTTTTACAACTACTGTGTCTAGTAATCCATCACCGCTTAACACATCACCTAGTTTTAGTTCTTCACCTTTTGCTGATTGAATACCTGTTTTGATGTTTTCGGTGATGAGTTTTGGAACTGATTTTCAACCGTAATTCATTCTAATTTAGTAAAAATATATAAAGTTCCACAAACGACCGTTTATGGAACAACTTTAGCGTATGAAATTCGTGTTTTGTTTTGTTTTGTTTTGTTTTGTTTTGTTTTGTTTTGTTTTGTTTTGTTTTGTTTTGTTTTGTTTTGTTTTGTTTTGTTTTGTTTTGTTTT
>NZ_JAKUHD010000042.1:0-17117 GCF_022664325.1 Bacillus cereus group sp. BfR-BA-01310
CAGCGAAGAGTAGCAAAAGAAGCAATTCTCTGGCTAGCACCGGGAGGACATCTTTTAATAGAGACGAGCGAAATGCAGGCAACTCAGACCTTTGAAATCTTTGCTGGTGCTGGGCTTACCACGAAAGTGGCTAGAGACGAGGAACTAGACGCCACTGTCGTTATAGGATCGAATTCTGTTTTTTAGCATAAATCAGTACGTAGTCTTATTCACAAATGAAATGATAATTTCCTAGCAATATACAAATAAGCAAAAAATCCTTATTCAATTAAAGGGCGCTATTGTTGAATAAACCTTAGATTATTAAACGACTTTATTGTTATATTTTTGAGTACAGTGAAGTATCTTATATCGAAAATTAAACAACTATATTTTAACCCCGTCCTAAATTTAGAACGGGGTTATGCTTGTTTTAGGTTTTAAAATTTCCGTAGTCTTTTTAGAATAAATTAGTTAAAAACAAAAGACTACATACTATACGCGAAAGAGTATAAAACAGAGGGATTATATAAGGGGTTAATTGGCTTTAGCCCATAGCGGGAGGTGTATCCGCAGATGTTGATTTAAAATAAAGTCCAATAATTTATAAAAAAGATTGATAAAAACGACTTACTAGGGGTCACCATACATGCCCATCAATCTAACAAATGTAAATCTCTATAAATGAGAAATTTTCTCATTTAGGGTGTTATAAAATTCTTAAGTTGATGGATATGTGAAGAAACCCCAGATACTTGCTATTTTTCACTCTTAAATAATAAATTATTGTCTTTCAAATTGCTGTTTAATAATTTTTTGATAATACTCATGATTACCTAATAACTCCTCATGAGCTCCAAAACCTGTAATTCTACCATCCTCTAATACAATAATTTGATCAGCATGTACAATAGTAGACAATCTATGTGCTATTACAAAAGTTGTTTGTTTATGAATTAATGTATTTATAGCCTTTTGTACTTGTTTTTCTGAATCAGAATCTAGATTTGCTGTGGCCTCATCTAATAACAGAAAATCAGCATCACGCATCAAAGCTCTAGCTATTGCAATACGTTGTTTTTGTCCACCTGAAAGTTGATTGCCTCTTTCTCCTACCTGGGTATTATAACCATCCGATAAACCAGCAATAAATTCATGTGCATTTGCAAATGATGCAATTTCTATCAATTTATCGTCTGTAACCTTATCATTTTTTCCATATAAAATGTTATCTCTAATTGTACCTGAAAAAATTGGAGTATCTTGCGAAACATAACTAAATTTCTCTCTCCATTCTTCTACATGTATATTTTTATAAGATACGTCATCTAATAAAATATCTCCATTAGTTGGATCATAAAATCTTTCTATTAACGAAAATATCGTACTTTTTCCAGAACCACTTGGTCCGACAAGTGCTGTTAAAGAACCTTTCTTAATTTTAAAAGAAATATCTTCAATAACATTCTCTTTTTCATCATATCTAAAAGAAACATCTTTAAACTCTAATTGTGTCGGAGATTCAATACATGTTTTGGTAACGACTTGAACTTCCTCTTTTTCTTCTAAAATTTCAAATAATCTTTTCATAGATCCTTTTGCCTCTTGAAAACTCGTTAAAAAATGATTCATTTGTATAAAAGGAGACATAATTTGAAACAAATACAATAAAAATGCTACTAACTCACCAGAACTAATAAGACCTTGATCTACCCTCCAGGCACCAAAACCTATTACACCAATTAAAACTAAAGTAGTAAATGTTCCTAAAACTGGGGTTAATATAGAATTAATTTTAGCCCTCTTTATTCCATTCTTATAAAGAAACTCAAAATGTTTTTTTCCATTTTCCGCTTCTTTCAATTCAGTATTATAAGATTTCACAAGTTTTATTTCAGAAAGAGTCTGTGATAAATAAGCCGTCAACTGAGACATTTTATTTTGTTCTTGGAAAGAAAGGTCATATACCTTCTCTCCCAAAGGAATTACAATAAAAAGGGTTATCGGTACTACTAAAATCAAAACCAATGTCATTGGAACATCTAACGTAAACAAAATAATTAAAGAAAGTATTAATGTTATACAACTCGTGATTAAATCAATAATTTCAGATGAAATAATATTTACTATTGCAGTAGTATCACTAGTTATTCTACTTACCATCTCACCAGATTTATTATCATTGTAATATTTTACAGGTAATTTTAAAAACTTCTCCCAAAGTTTATCACGCAAGTTTTTCACTATTTCTTCCCCAACCTTAGATAATAAATAAAGAGAAAAAGCTGAAAAAATTATTTCTAGAACTAATAGAATAGAAATTTGACTTATTAAACCAAAAGATATACCTGTTGAAAGTTCATCCATTATATCTTTTATTAATAAAGGTATTATCAATGAAATTACACTTGAAACAATAGATAATACTAACCCTGAGATAAAATGAATTTTAGAAGGATTAGTTATCTTCCACATTTTCTTAATTGAAAAATTATTTTCTTCTTCCATATTCTAATAACCCCTTTAAATTGCTTAATTTAAATGCCATTTGAACAGAATAATATAATTCTTGTAATCACAAAATACCATTTTATCATTATAAAGCGAAATACGGAATAGATATAGAAATTTATGGTTATATTTCAAAAATTTTCTTTTTCGTAATGAAAGGTGTACAAACCCATTACTATCAACTTAAGATGAATTTATACCCATAGTTCATAGAAAATCCAAACTTAGCTTGATGGGCATGTATGGTGACCCCTGCTAAGTAAAATGGAGGAATGTATTGTGGGCAAGAGTTTATCAGAAATGTCACTTGTGTTCGATTAAAAAATACTAATTTCCTGTAAGTGTTTTAAAAGATAAAAAACAACTGTTTACGGTATAAAAATAATGCTATTTACCAAGAGGGATTTTTTACTTTCCCTTAGGATAGCACTACACTACATTAAATAACTTTATTGTCTTTTTACATAACTTATTCGATATGCCGATGACTTTGTCATCGTATGTCAAACAAAACAACATACATACTCGTGAAAGTCGGAAGCTAGAACAAACTGAAAACAAAAGAAGGCAAAACATCGGAAAGCCATATGAGGGAAAACCTCACGTACGGTTTGATGAGGGGAAGCTGAAACGGAAAAGAGATGGCAGAGCCATCTCTAAAGAACATTTAATCTGTTTCAGTTTTCTACTCTACTATGTTTTTTACAAATACGTGCTTTAATTTCTTACAAACACATGCTTTAACTTTTTGCGAAATCGGGTGATTAGCATAATGGCAATCATACCAAAAATAATTTTCCCAATGTGCTGTCCAAGTACTGTGAATATATCTTGTAAGTTGTCGCCTAACCAGTAACCGCAAATTAAGAAGAAAGATACCCAAAATAGGGCGCCTGAATAAATTGTAATTGCAAAACGGCGAAACGGTAAGTTGATAATTCCTGCAAAGTATCCTGTAAAGTGGCGGACACCTGGAATGAAAAAAGCGATAAAGATTAGAAAATATCCGTATTTATCAAACCACATTTTCGTTAAATCAATTTTTCGTTGTGTTAAAAATACATATTTCCCGTATTTCTGAATGAAAGGCATGCCAAGTTTATTTCCTAAAAAGTATTGGAATGTCATACCTACACTTGTCCCAATAAAGGATAAAATAATTAAAATTGGTAAACTCAAATCACCTTGATGCGATAAAAATCCTGCATAGGCTAATGTTGGCTCTCCTGGAAACGGAAGAGCGATATATTCTAACAGCAATCCAATAAGTACTACATAATACCCATATTGCTGAAATAATTCATAAATCCATTCCATGCTGTGCGCTCCTTTTTTACGGTATTACTCATGTACAATACCCAATGTACACTGATGTTGTTAAATATCTTCCTCTTTCCATGTTGAACAGTTCAAACTCTAAATTACACTGTAATAAATTGAAACTTTAATTAATAGAGCATCATCTACTGGTTATTAACCCACACCAAACGGTTCACCCACAATTTGTATGATGGCAGTGAAAGAGTTTGGCTGGAGACCTTGTGCTGGCATTGTTTTTTGATAACCACATTCTCTTCGTATTTCTAGATAGGATCGATCATACTTAATATAGCTCTTTACTAATTAGTAAAGAGCGTCGAGTCGTAAATGTTGCTATTAGAGAAAATCATAGCGGTATAAAAATATATTAAAATCTTCTTCCTTTGGTCCAAAATGAATTGCTTTTTCTTGTACACGTTTGAAGTTTTGCTTGTCATAAAATCCATAGTTGCATGCGTTATCTGTATATAAATATAAAGATGTCACATCTTCTTTTGTCATATATTGGAACAATGCATTCATTAAAGTTTTCCCAACTCCAAGACCTCTAGATTCTTCGGATACGATGAATAATTGTATACAGCCTTGAAAATGATCTTCTTTTCCTTTAATTAGTTCTTTATATGTTTTTTGAACTTTTATAAATGCTTTTAAAAATTCTCTATTCTCTTTATTAGTCATGAATAGTTTAAGCGTGTTATAGGCAAAGCTAAAAGTATTATGAAATTTCTTTAAACGGTTCTTATCCTTTTCGGAATCGCCTAAAATGACACCAATAATTTTATTATCTTTTTCAGCTACCTTACTAAAGGAACTTCCTAAAATACAACTTTGTAGATAGAAGCTTAATAATGAATTTAAAAATTTTTTATCTGTAATGAATTGATTAAATCCAAATGCCTCGCCAATTAAATGTTTTATAGGCTCATAGTCTTCCTTAACAAGACTTCTATATTTTACTGTGTTCATAATTGTATACTCCCTTTATCAATGTAAATAACTTATTATATAAATAGTAAGGTCTCCTCTAAGGGGAGAGTCAATGGTAGTGAGGGAAAAAATATAAAGGAAGAGATTAAAGTGAAAAAATTATTTTCTATTGGAGAAGTTGCAAAAATAAAGGATATAACGATAAAAGCATTAAGGTACTATCATAAAATGGGGATTCTTATTCCAAAACATATTGATGAATCAACTGGATATAGATATTATTCTATAGATCAATTTATTCACATTGATATTATAAAAAGCTGTAGAGAGTTAAACACCAGTATAGTAGAACTTCAAGAGATTTTTAAGGAATGTAATACGGATAAATTGCTGCAATTTTTACAATTAAAGAGAGAAGAAGCGGAAGAAAATATAAAGAAAATGAAAGAAGTAATCGAAACGATTGATTGTTTAAATGCGAAAGTAGGAAGTTCACAGGATATATTAAAGAATGATGAAATATCTATTCAGTTCTTTGAACAGCGTTATGTAATTGTAGCCCCTTGTAAAGAAGTGGGGAGTTTACAAGAGTTACTTTATTATTCCGATTTGGAGAAAATCATTCAAAATTATGAAGGGAAAATGTCAATGGAAATGGGGATTTTATACAATGTAAATGAAAAGTGGGATGTAGAACCAAAGTATGTTTTTAATAAGGTGCAAGATAATGTACATATGGAAGAGGAGCAAAATATAAAAATATTACCGGGCGGGAAATATTTAACATTAGCGTATAGTAAAGAGAATGAAGAGGAACGTAGAAATACCATGATTAAATATGTAAAAGAAAACAATATAGAAGTGGAGAGTTTTATTGAAGTGGAGTTAGTTAATGATGTTTTTAATACGGAGTCTTATAGTTGTCAACTTCAAAGTTTTATAGGGGATAGTGAGAATAAGAAGTTTTGATTGCATAATTTGATGTATGATACCCCGTAATTTACGAGGGTATCATACATAGTGGAGAGCTTATTATTTACGTGAAAAACCTTCTTCGTCAAGGTATTCCGCAGCTTCTGGATAAGAGTTGAATGTACCGTCTAAGTTTACGCCAGCGTAAACGTTCCACATGTCATCCTCAGATATAAGAGTAAGAATATGACCATCTTCGTTATGCCATTCTTCTTCTTTCGCAGGTTCTGCAGGAACTACTATTTCTTCTTGTGATAGTAGTTCAATGGATTGCTCAATTACTGAACGTAATTCCTCTGCTGAAAATTCACGGATGTTAATCATACCTTTGTCGTCCGTTTTGTAGCCTTTAATACCGCTTGCGTATACAAATCCGTTTCCGTTTGGATGTAAATGATATACAACGTTCTTTTTATCTAAACGACTTTCTTCAAAGTGAAAGTTTACGCGTTTTAATGATACGTTCTTTCTTTCTAATTCTGGGAAAGATTCAATAATCGATAATTTTTCTTCAAAAGTTAGCATAGTGCCTCCAAGTGTATAGTAAAAGATTTAATTTGTTCATTATAGCATAGTTGTAATTGTTTCCAAAGGTAAGGGAGAAACTTTTCATTGAATACGTTTACTTCACGAGACTGTAAAGAGTTTCTTATAAATACGCTAACGAATGAATCTTTTTGGGTGTACAATGGAACGTGGACTTTATATGAAGGTGGTTTTTTTATGATTCAAAAAATAGCAAAGGAATGTTTAGCAGGGTTTACTGTTGCGATTGTTGCTTTGCCGCTAGCAATTGCATTTGGTATTGCCGCGACGGGAACGTCTGAAGGGGCACTAGTCGGATTGTATGGCGCGATTTTTGCAGGTTTGTTTGCGGCGTTATTTGGCGGCACACCAGGGCAAGTAACTGGACCAACTGGGCCGATTACAGTTATTGCAACAGGCGTTATTGCAACTTACGGATTAGAAGCAAGTTTTATTGCATTTATGATGGCAGGGGTATTTCAAATTTTATTTGGTGTATGTAAGCTTGGCTCTTACGTTCGCTATATTCCGTACTCTGTAGTTTCAGGGTTTATGAATGGGATTGCACTTATCATTATTTTAGGTGAAATGAAGCACGTACAAAATAGTTTTCTACTCGTGTTATTAACGATTATTGTAATGATTGTTTCTGGAAAATGGATTAAGGCGATTCCATCAAGTTTAGTGGCATTAGTAGGTGTTACAGCACTATTGCCGTTATTTTCTTCTATGCTACAAGGACTTACAGTACACTTACCGGTTGTAGGAACTATTTCTTTAAATAAGGTAATTGAAAAGATAGGTGCAATTCCGGAGGCGATGCCAGCTCTTCACGTACCGGCTTTAAGCGGATCGGGAATGTTGGAACTTGTATTACCAGCTCTAAGTATTGCTTTACTAGGATCCATTGACTCATTATTAACGTCTGTCGTAATGGATAATGTGACAGGGACACGGCATAAAAGTAATAAAGAGCTAATCGGACAAGGTATTGGTAATATTGCGAGCGGTTTGTTCGGAGGATTAGCAGGAGCAGGGGCGACTGTTAGGTCTATTGTAAATATAAGAAGTGGCGGGAAAACGGCACTTTCAGCTTGTATGCATAGTGTCATATTATTTATTTTCATTATGGGACTCGGTTCGGTGGTACAATATATCCCACTTGCTGTATTATCAGGTATTTTAATTTTAACTGGTATAGGGATGTTTGATTGGGAAAGTATGAGGAAAGTGCACGTAGCCCCAAAGGGTGATGTTATTGTTATGTTCGTGACGATGTTTGTGACAGTGAAATTTGATTTAATGGTTGCTGTTGCGTTTGGTATTATTCTTTCTTTCATTATATATATGGTGAGATGTAAAGAACGGAAAGCTTCTATTATAAAAGAAAAAGAAGCGACGTACACGATTCAGGGATCACTTTCTTTCCTATCAGTAGATCGTATTTTTACTTCTTTACAAGATGTGAAGTCACCGGTTGTTTTACGTATGAAAGATGTACGTTATATGGATGTATCAGGCGCTATGGCGTTATTAAACTTTGTTGAGCAGTCAGATAAAGTAGGAGCGAGTGTGACGCTTGAAAATGTACATCCACATGTTGAAAAGACGATAGTTATGATGGCGAATGATGAGCAAAAAGAGAAACTACAGTTTTTAGAAGTTAAGGCAGTATAATAATAAGAACCTTCACACGAGTTGCGTTGTAGAGTGTGGGGGTTCTTATTATTTATATATGTGTTGCTTATGTGGAGAATCCTTATGTCTGGATTTTATAAATCTGTTGAGCATCAATTAGATCATCTAACTTCAAATTATATTTAGGATTTGAGAAATGGCTACCTTCACAAATTAATTGTGTACGGTTAACGAAATTATAAACTTAAGATGATTGAATAAGTCACATTGCGTCTGTTTTTTCAGATTTCTCAACTTCCTCTTGAAAAGGGAATTTTAAGAATTATTTTACTTAATTTAGCGTGTTGAAAACAATCCTCTTACTGACAAGAGTTACAGTATATTACAGGTTTATCTTGAATAAGTAAAAGTAGTAAATTTAAGGGAAAATAGGATGGAAATAATCTTGTTTTGTACTTATTATATTTGGAACGAGAGTATTCAATATATAAGAAATTTGGTATGATAACTAAATGAAATAGAGTGAAGTTTCTCTAGATTAAGCAAGAATACTGACTTGATATTTATTTAAATCATATTTGAAAGAAAAGAGATAGAAGATGAATAAAAAGTTTGTAAAAGGCGCTGCAATTTTAACCATTACAACGTTCCTATCGAAAGTGGTGGGGAGTTTTTTTCAAATTCCATTGCAAAATATAGCGGGAGATGAAGTACTTGGGATTTTTCGCCTCGTTTTTCCTGTATATATGATAGCCTTAACTTTATCAGTAGCGGGGGTTCCGCTAGCAATATCCCAGCTAATTGCTGAACTTCATGAAAAAAATGATCAGGACGGAATTGCTAAATTGTTTACGTCCGCATCTATTATCGGTGTTATATGTGGGATATTCGGATTTTTAATTATTATCATTGGATCGAGTAGTATTGCAAATATGCTTGGTGGACAAGAGACGAGGCTACCATTAATTATTACCTCATTTGCCTTGTTAATCGCACCATACATGGCAGTGTATCGTGGATATTTCCAAGGATTTGGAGATATGATACCTACGGGCGTATCACAAGTAATTGAGCAGTTGATTCGCGTGTTCTTTATGCTAACGATTGCTTATGTATTTGTATATTTGAATAAAAGTAGTGATATCATAACAGGTGGAGCGATGATTGGTTCTTGCTTTGGCGTTATTACGTCACTTATATATTTACGAGTAAAATATGTGAGAAGCACGTATCGTTATAAGAGTAAAACGTATTCGTTACAAGACTTTAAGAAAAACGCGAAAAAAATACTCCGTGTTTCAATTCCCATTGCCATTGGAGCGTTATCTATGCCGGTTTTAAATTTAGTTGATTCCGTAACAATTCCACATGTACTACATGAATCTTCTGCAACTATTCAAGAGCAATTCGGTATATATAGCCGTGGTTTTGCATTTACGCAATTAATTGTTGTACTTGCAAGCGCAATGGTATTTCCATTAATTCCATTATTAACAGCTGCTTTAACAAAAAAAGATATAGCTTTAGCTAAATTGACAGTAAAGCGCACAAATGAGTTTGCGCATGTTTTAACAATGCCGCTAACGATATGGCTTATGGCGCTCGCAGTACCGCTTAATGTTGGATTATTTACAGACACAAAAGGAAGTGGCATGCTAGCCATTTTAATTGGTAGTTCGTATTTCACATCACTTACGGTATTATCAATAGGAATTCTGCAAGGGATTAAGCGTTCAATGCAAGCGGCATGGATTATCATTGGTGCGAGTTTCGTAAAAATTATTTTAAATATAACGCTAGTAAAACAAGTTGGTATAAATGGAGCAGCGTATAGCACTCTAATCATATATATACTGATTTGTATTGCGAATTACATTTATATTAGAAAAGACCTTTCCTATCCAATACATATAGGGAAATTTATAGCGGTGATTGTAGTATCTAGTATTTTAGGGGCAGCATTATACTTTGTGTCTACACTTATCAATGTGACAGATTCTAGACTTTTTGCAATGATATATAGTGCTGTAGCGCTAGGAATAGCTTCCTTGTTATATGGCGTATGTGCGTTGAAATTAAACTGGATATCGAAAGAACAAATTCCGTTTTTACGTAAATAAATTCGATTATTATAGAAAATGAACAGCCTTATAAATAAGTATGGTTTGTTATATGTTTTTAAAAGAATTCAATTTGAAGTTATCAAACCTTTCTCGGTAAGGAATTAATAGCAATTTGTTTAATTACAAAAGAGCTGATTGTGAAACGTTGGAGGAGGCTAAGAGTGCGGTTAGTTTTATCAGGATATTATGGTTTTTATAATGTTGGGGACGAAGCAATTTTACAATCAATTATTCAAGCGCTGCATGAAGAGGATCCTACTCTTGAGCTTGTTGTACTTTCTAATGACCCCGACTATACAAGGGAAATGTACGGTGTAGAGGCGGTAAATCGTTGGGATATAGGAGCGGTTTACCGAGAAATAAAGAAAAGTAATGGTTTAATTAGTGGAGGCGGTAGCCTCTTGCAAGATAAGACGAGTATAAGAAGTATTCTATATTATACAGGTATTATGCGGTTGGCTCTTTTGTTGAAAAAGCCGTATTATATTTATGCCCAAGGAATCGGGCCTATTACGAAGAAGCAAAATCGTTTATTGGTGAAATGGCATATATCTAAGGCTGAATATATATCAGTGCGTGATGAAGACTCTTTTTTGTACTTAAAAGAAATTGGTATTAAGAAAGACATCGAACTTGTTCCAGATCCAGTATTAGCTTGTATGCCAGAAAAAAAGAAGACCAATTGGCTGCAAAAACATTCTTTACAAGGGAAAATTGTTGCGGTTAGTGTACGGTACTGGGATGCAAAAGAAAATTATATGAAGAAGTTAGCAGGCACGCTAAAAAGACTTAAGCAAGAGGGATATCATATTTTATTTGTACCGATGCATGGTCCATTTGATCAAAATGCATCAAGGGAAATCATTAATTTGATGGGAGAAGAAGCACACATGCTCCCTTATAAAATGGATATTCATGAAAAAATCTCTATTTTATCAGAATGCTCCTTGCTAATCGGAATGAGGCTCCATGCTCTTATATTAGCGGCAGTTGCTAATACTCCTATGATTGGTATTTCATATGATCCAAAGATCGATTCGTTTGTACAACAAGTAAACCAACCAAGTATTGGGAGTGTAGATGGAGGCTGGACGCCAGGGACACTATATAGCATGGCAATCAACCAAATAGAACAAAAAGAATATATGCAAGAAACTTTAGGGCAAAGGGTAGAGGAATTACGAGAACAAATTTCAAGAGCATCCAAACATATTATTAGTGACTTACATGCAAAAGAGTCTATAAAAAGAGGGATGTAATCTTAGTTTTAGAGAGGTAGAGGGAAATTTCCTAGATCTTTCTCCTTTTTGTAGTTGAAGGTACAAGTGAAATAATAACAATGTCGAAACCCATAATAGTTTAATTTATTATTTCCCACAAATAGTGGAATAAATAAAGAAGAAGCCTCTTGTAAATTGGTTACAAGAGGCTTCTTTTAGTTTTTAAACTTAAACATTTCACCGCTCAAATTTGAATCACTATACACAAACAATACCATGTTAATATTGTTGTCTTTAATGTATTGATATACATCCTTTTCGTGATAGTGACGGAGGTCGAGGATGGATGTGTGTTTAAAGCTTTGTGCTAAGTGAGGCACAATTGCGTTTGCGAATGAATCTTTTAGGACTAAAGCTCGTACATCATTTGGCGCATTGTTATTTTCGATGACGATTTCTGGATAATCGTTCGTGTAATAACCTGCGTATGATGTTGTATCGTTTTGTTTTTCTACGCCATATAGTTCATCCAATGTGCGATATACAGTGCCGTTTACATCTTTTGCGGTTACGCTTGTAAAGTTGAAACCGTCTTTCGGTGTGTAGTAGCATAGTTTTTCACCAGTCGCATCGATCAGTTGGTATAGCTGGTTGTTAAAGCTCCCGACTAGATGTGTATTTGGAGCGCACGTACGAGTGTAATCTTCTTTTTTTATTTCTTTTCCTTTATATATAGAAGATTGTTGCCCGATTGTGTTCATTATATATTGATAGCCTAAGAAGGCGCCATCCATATTCCAGTGATGGTCTGTTTTGAAGTACATACTTTGTATTTCTTCATTTGTATAGTTTTGCTTAAAATAATCCATGAGTTTAATTGGCTTTACGTCCGCTGGAAGTTTATTTAGAAAATAATTTAAATTTTCCTGTGCATATGTGTGAATATAAGAAGGTAATTTAAATGATAATGCATTCGTTTTGGACGGTGGTAAAGCAAAGTAAAACTCAATATTTTGTTCTTTTAAAAACTGAGATAAGTCTTTTACAGCTGGCATAGCTTGGTCAATCTCATTATATTTTGTAGTCCAAGCTGGGTTTTTTAGAAGCCATTTATCATCAGTTAGAATAATATCGTTAATGAGAGACTTGCCCATTTTAATTTGGGTAAGTGTATAGTTTTTAATGAGATCATCTCTTCCGATTAATTGATCGTTTGTATATGTCTCAAAGTCTTTAAAGAAGCTGCCTTTTGCGAGGGCTTCTTTTGTAAGAGCTGGTTTTTGAGCGAGCGGACGATTTTCAACGGGCGAAATTGCTCGGTCAGTTTTGAGAAGCGATAATATGCCAAATGAAAAGATAATGGTGAGAAAACCGATAAATAGGACGATGTTCCCCAATTTTTTCATAATAACTTTTCCTTCCTACATGAGTTAAAACCTGAAGTAAATAAATGGATTATACGTCGAATTAATTAAATACATAATCGAAATCATAAATAATGTGAGTAATAATATAGGACGTACAACTTGCATCGTGAACATATACGTTTTGGGCGCAAGTTCTAATATGTTTTTAACACGTTTCAAAATTGGTGTCGCTGCGATAAAGGCAATGATAAATACGATAATGTATTCATGTATATATAGCATTGTGTTGTCATCAATGAAAGATTGTCGCTGCATGCCAAACATCGCTTTTAAATATTGGAACGAGTAAGCGAAATTATCAGCTCGGAAGAAGACCCAACCGATCATAACGATGATTAGTACATATGCGTGTTGCAGCGGTTTCCATAGCTTATTTAATATTTTCTCAAATCCAGCTTTTTCAATCGAGATAATAAAGCCGTAATATAAGCCCCAGGCGATAAATGTCCAGCTTGCTCCGTGCCATAAACCGGTTAATCCCCATACGATGAAGAGGTTACGGTAATTTGCTAGTTTTGAAACACGGTTTCCGCCGAGCGGAATGTATATATAGTCGCGGAACCAAGAACCTAGTGTAATGTGCCATCTTCTCCAAAATTCTGAAATGGATTTCGAGATGTACGGATAATTGAAGTTTTTCGGGAAATCAAATCCGAACATTTTTCCAAGTCCAATTGCCATATCAGAGTACCCTGAGAAATCGAAATAGATTTGAAGAGTATAGGCGATAATACCAATCCAAGCCGTTCCAACGCTTATTTCAGACGGTGGTAAGGCGAAGATTTTATCTGCGACAAATCCAACTTGGTTAGCAATTAATATTTTTTTCGCTAATCCTAAAACGAAAATTTGGATACCTTCTGTAAATCGTTCAAAAGAATGGATGCGCGTTTTAATTTGTTCAGCAACGATATTGTAACGAACGATTGGTCCGGCAATGAGCTGCGGGAAAATTGATATATATAACGCTAAGTTAAGTGGATTTTTTTGAACATCTCCATCTTTACGGTATATGTCAATAACATAGGACATCGCTTGGAACGTATAGAAAGAAATTCCAATAGGAAGTGGAATAGGTTCCACATGAATAGATAAATGCAAAGTTTGATTCAAAATGTCTGTGAAAAAGGAAATATATTTAAAATAAGAAAGTAATAAAATATTTCCGACCACAGCCATAATTAAAAATGTGACTTTCATATTTTTTCGTTTATCATAATGATGCACGAGTAGGCCGAAGCAGTAGTTTAATAAAATAGAAAAGAGCATTAAGAGGACGAATCGTGGTTCTCCCCATGCATAGAAAATTAAACTAAATGCAAGTAATACGGAATTACGTAGCTCGGCACGCACTATAAAATAGAAAAATAATACGAGGGGTAAAAAGATAAATAAGAAAATAGAACTACTAAATACCAAAGGACTCTCCTCACTTTTTTCAAAAATACATTTCGTGCAAAAAACCGACATTCCTATTATATATTTTTTTATATAAAAGCGCCTTTATTATTTTGGCATATTAATAATTCGATTAAAATGATTACTATATATAATAGAAGAAAAGAGGGACGGAATCCTTTTGACACTCATTATTTGGATAAGATAAGATGAATAAGGTGTGATTTGTTTAGAAGGGAAGAGATGGTGTGTTATTTAACTCGTTTGAGTTTATTTTTTTATTTTTACCGATAGCATTTCTTTTATATTTTCTATTAAATAAATTTGGACATGCTACATTAGCGAAAGCTTGGCTCGTTGCGGCCTCTTTATTTTTCTATAGTTATTGGAATGTGAAATATTTACCGCTTATGTTAGTGTCGCTCATTGTGAACTACTTTATCGGAATGAGGCTCGTGAAGCGTAAGAGTAAATTTCTTTTAATAGTAGGGTTAATATTTAATATTGGGATGCTTAGTTATTTCAAGTATTATGATTTCTTCTTACAAAATGTTAATGCATTAATTGGAACTCATTTTACATTATTATCATTAACGTTACCGCTTGCGATTAGTTTCTATACGTTTCAAAAGATAGCATTTTTAGTAGACACGTATCGCGGGGAAACGAAGGCATGTCATTTTCTTGATTACGCGTTGTTTGTAACGTTTTTCCCGCAGCTTATTGCAGGGCCGATTGTACATCATGCGCAAATTATGCCGCAGTTTGCTGATGATAGTAAAAAGCGTTGGCAATCGAAGTATATCGTTCTTGGGATTTTCGTATTTGCAATTGGTATTTTCAAAAAAGTAGGTATTGCAGATGTATTATCACCTCTTGTACGTGAAGGGTTTGATGTGCAGCAATCATTAACATTCGTCGAAGCGTGGCTTTCGTCGTTAGCGTTTACGTTCCAATTATATTTTGATTTTAGTGGATATAGTGATATGGCAATTGGAATCGCCTTAATGTTCAATATTAAATTACCTCAAAACTTTAATTCACCATATAAAGCAGTGAATATACAAGATTTTTGGCATCGTTGGCATATGACGCTTAGCCAGTTTTTAACGAAGTATGTATATATTTCTCTAGGAGGAAATCGAAAAGGGATTACACGTACATACGTGAATATTATGATTGTATTTTTAATAAGTGGACTTTGGCATGGAGCTGGCTGGACATTTATTTTTTGGGGCTTCCTGCACGGCGCAGCTTCTGTTATTCATCGCTTATGGAGTAAAGTGGGAGGGCGCATGCCGGCCTTTGCTGGTTGGCTCGTTACGTTTTTCTTTATTAATATAACGTGGGTATTCTTTAGGGCAACATCTATGCATGATGCGGTGAAAGTGTTAAAAGGAATGTTTGGATTAAATGGATTCGAATTAGCAAATAGCGTATTCCCAGCATTTATAATAGAGAAGTTGCAATTTTTAAAAGAGTACGGTGTTTCATTTACAGAAGGGTACCATGTATCTTTATTAGATCCGAAAATGGTAGCGTACATTTTTGGGGCGTTATGTATTAGTTTCTTCTTAAAAAATTCGATTCAGTTAAAAGATTCATTCCGTCCGAATGTATGGACCGCTTTATTTACTGCAATATTGCTCGTATATAGCGTGTTACATTTAACGAGTATTAGTGAGTTTTTATACTTTAATTTCTAGGTGGAGAATATGAAAAACAAACAGTGGCTTATTTTCGTCTTTGTATGTGTTTTTGTTCCTCTTGTAGGTGTTGGGATATTTAATAGCTGTATAGATTCACTTTGGTTATTCCCGCATAAAAATAAGTGGAATGATGTTCAGTTTGGGTTTAACGAGAGACAGCAGAAAACGAATTATATAACATACCGTCCGTTTACATATGATGGAGTTATACTTGGAAGTAGTAGAACGACTTTTATTAACGAGAATGACTTCACCGGGTTAAACGCATTTAATTATGCGGTGAGTAGTACAGACCCTCGTGAATATGATGCGTATATTGAATATGCGAAAGAACAAAAAGGCGGTGAATTATCGTCAATTGTACTCGGTTTAGATTTTCTTGGAACGAACAAAAATAGAGAAATCGGCTTTGATAAACCAGAAGTGTATATTAATCAGGCGCAAAGTTTATTGTACCCGATTAAATCGTATGTGAGTATGGACGGGATTACCTATTCAAAGAATACAATTGAAAACTCTATCCATCATAATACGGCTATTGACCGGTACAATCGAGAGAATGTAAAGTCAATGCGTGATTATACGAAAGAAGAACGCGATGCACAAATAGCAGCGCAAGTAGATAAGTTTAGTAGAGAGATTTACGGCGGGAATTATGAGTATCAAAATATGAAAGAAATATTAGGAACAGTAAAGGCTCATAATCCGAATACGAAGTTTTATATTTTTACAACGCCTGTTTCAGAGCCTCTGTTCCGTACGATGATTCAGTCAGGGCGATGGGAAGATTATAAAAGATGGCTTCATGACGCTGTAGATGTATTTGGAGAAGTTCATCATTTCATGTATCTCAATTCCGTTACAAAGAATTTAGACAATTATATGGATGGACATCATTTCAGACCGGAAGTCGGGCAGATGATCGCGCATAAAGTTGTGAATGAAGTGGATAGCAATGTCCCGAAAGACTTTGGTATTGTGATTACGAAGGATAATATCGATGAGGTGTTAGAGCAGATTCATGCATCTTTTCAATAGAAAGAATTAGGACTTTGAACCAAAAATAAGAAGGCTAACCTCTTCAAAATCTTCGATTTAGTGGAGGTTAGCCTTCTGTAATGTACTTCCCTTGATTCTCTATGTACGCACGTATAACTTCAATTGGTGCGCCTCCCGTTGTTAGTAACATGTAACTTCTACTCCAAAAATACGGTTTCCAGTAAAAAGGTTTTAATTCATCCGGGAACTCTTTTCGTATATAGCGGGAAGTAACGGTTTTAAAACTATTCACAACATTAGCTAAGTGAATTTGTGGCGGAGCATCAAACAGGATATGTATGTGATCCTCTTCACCGTTCATTTCAA
>NZ_JAKUHD010000043.1:0-17069 GCF_022664325.1 Bacillus cereus group sp. BfR-BA-01310
TGGTATGTCTTTTTTGTATTTTTTGGAGGGGAGTAAAAGAAAACTGTGAATACACACATGAAATTTTCCAAACAGAATTTTAATATTCATGGGGTTAAGTTTTTTGATGGTCTATTTAACATCACCAAGCTTGAAAATGAACGAAAAGAGTTATCATCTTCAGCTTTAGCTACCTATATCATGCTTCACTTTGAATGTAATGATATTGGAATGCTACCACGTGAATTTCAAATTATGGATCTTGCTAAGAAAAGTGGGATTCCCTACACAACAATTTATACAGGATTTCAAGTTTGCTTGGATCGTAAGTTCGTAAAAGAGACACCTTTTTCTAGAGTAGTAATATCAGTATGTTCAAGTTTTATAGATTTTTTGCACCAGAACCAGATATAGCTCTAGTTCCTGTTGGTTTGCTATGAATAAGTGATGTTATGTAAGAAAGGTGGTACAAGTTAATAGATGGCAATAGGTAAGATGCCCCTAACGGATTGATGCAAGGGTTAATCTTATCTATTGTCATCTACATTCAAATATAAAGTATTAGAAATGATGGTTATAGCTAACTGGTATATCCATTCTAGGGAAACCGCCCATACCCATTCCAGGGAAACCGCCCATACCCATTCCAGGGAAACCTATAATACGGTGAGAATCGAATGTCATGTTGTCACCTACTTTTTATAAATATTTCATATTCTTTTACATGATATGCTTAAAGAAAATAAAGGAGCTTATTCTCCTTTATAATTAGGCAGACTAACTACTGATAACGGTGATTATGTGAACGAATATTCTCTTCAGAAGATTTGAAGTAACTCTTCTATGCTTCTAGATAGATTGACTTCCGCTAAGTGGTGTTATGTTAAATGTAATTATATAGAAAATATGTATTATACATCATACATTGATGTACTTTATTTTAATTTTTTTACAAAGTTTGTATACATTTTACGTTTTCAAACGTTAATTATATAGAAGGGAGAGTCAGATGAATCATGGTACATTTGTTTGGGCTGAGAATGCTTTCATTTGAACAAATTTTCCTTTTTCATACTGATCACACACCTTTTTCTAGAGTAGTAATATCAGTATGTCCAAGTTTTATAGGTTTTTTGCACCAGAACCCACAACTTTTATTTTTAAATAAAAATCCACACTTAACTAGACTCATATACGCACACCATCCTTTCTAGACGAGCATAAGATGTACTAACGAACGAAAGGGGGTAATATTATGGGTTTTGGTTTTGGTGGAGGTTTTGGTGGAGGTTGTGATTTCGATAGATGTCATCATCGAAGAGAAGATCATCGAAGAGAAGATCATCGAAGAGAAGATCATCGAAAAGAAGAGCATCGAAGAGAAGAGCATAATCCTGAGTTACGACAATTTTTAAGAACATTAACTCCTGGTACTTGTATTGTTATTCAATTTGATTCTCAACGACCTACAAGTGCAACATTTCAAGGTTTTCAAGGAAACAACGTAATTATTCTATCTGACTTTGATTGTTTCCCGGGATTAGCACGTATTGCGATTAACAAAATTAACGTAGTCTCTATAAACTCACCTGATTGTGATCGTTTCTGTTGCAAACGTCGTAGACATTGCAGAGAATGTGATGAGCATAAACATGAACGCGAACATGATCGTAGAGATGATTTTTAAAAATTAATTAATAGAAAAATCTTTCCTTTAATTTATAAGCCAATTTGCAAGAAAAACACCTATTAAAAAATAGGTGTTTTTCTTTTCTAAATTTTACTTAACTTATATGAAAGAAATTAATGGATTGGTTAGATTTCCTTCCTCTATCAAATGTCCAATTAACTAATTTATAAAAAAAAAATTATTAATTTCAGCAATTGTACAAGCCATTTTTTATTACTTACATAGATTAACAATGAGATGATAATCATCTTACCATACCCCAAAACCCTAAATTACCCGTTCGGAAACTATCTTTAAAAGATAGAAAAAAGGGCAGTTTTTTAACTGTCCTTTTTTTATTATTTGCAAATATATATATTAAAAATCAAATACATCTTACTAATAAATACATATATTATATAGAGCTCCAACACACTACTAAAAAACACTCCACTAACAAAAAAAGGCCTTATTTTCTATCTGTCAAGAATTTAATTTCCTTTTATATTTATAAACAGATATAATTCTTTCCTTATAATCGATACTACGCTTTTTATTCCACGTTTCCATGACCATGAAAATCCCTCTCATCTTCAAAGAACTTTTGCAACATGAGAGTTAGGACTCAGCAATTCAACATGCGGCATCACCATAATTCCTTTTTAACATTGATGTAAAAACAAGTATGAAGAGCACGTTTTAAAAAAAGATTGATTAAAACTTACTCTTTAAAACATTTGCTCCTAGTCAATTATATTTCAATTGCGAATACAAAAACACAGACGTTAAAAATCTAACAATTCGTGAGTGGGATTGCCCTTCTTGTGGCGCACATCACGATAGAGATCGAAATGCAGCAATCCGTCTTCTAACCGTAGGAACTACGGGGATAGCCTAATCAATTAGAAAGCGTTAGGTTTCCGCACTTAGGAATCCCCTGTAGATTTAAAACAAAGTCGCACCGTTTTGAAAAAAGTGTAACCATTTATAAAAAAGATTAACCGAAATAATCTAATCAACATTAATGTTTAACAAATCGTATTACTTAAAAATCTTTCGCAAAATTTTAATTTTGTTCCTATACGGTGGAAATACAAACCCTAAATCTATCCTTGAGCTTTTCTTTAAAATGCTTTTACGATGTGTAAAAGCATCAAAACTATGTTTCCCATGATAGGCGCCGAATCCTGCATTTCCTACTCCACCAAAAGGTAAGTGGAGATTAGCCATATGCGACATTGTATCGTTGACGCATCCTCCTCCAAAAGAAATTCGTCCTAATACCTGCTTTTCAACATTTTTATTTTCAGTAAACACATACAAAGCTAACGGTTTGGGATGGTTGTTAACCGTATGAATGACTTCATCTAAATCATTGTAATCCATAATTGGTAAAATCGGTCCGAAAATTTCTTCTTTCATAGCTGCATCATCCCATGATTTTACTTCAAGAAGTGTTGGTTCAATATATAAATGGCTTCTAGATGAATTTCCACCAAATACTATATAATTTTTGTCTTGCTCTAATATAGAAATAAGTCTATCGAATTGTCTCTCATTAACAATTCGACCGTAATCATTGCTTTTTAATACATCCGATCCATAAAAGTTTGTAATGATTTCTTTCATTTTCGAAATCAGTTTTACCTTGACAGATTTGTGTACAATAACATAATCAGGTGCAATACAGGATTGCCCAGCATTTATGAATTTTCCCCAGATAATGCGCTTGGCTGCTATATCGAGGTTAGCAGTTTCATCGACAATAGCTGGTCCTTTTCCACCAAGTTCTAATGTTACTGGTACAAGATTTTTCGCCGCAGCTTCCATGACAATTTTTCCAACTTGAACGCTACCAGTAAAAAAGATATGGTCAAATGGTGCATGAATCAATAAAGAAGTTGTTTCCCTGCCTCCTTCAATTACACGAATGTATTGCTTATCAAACGTTTCACTTATTATTTTGTTAATTACAGCTGAAACATTTGGTGCATTTTCTGAAGGCTTGAGAACTACACAATTTCCTGCCGCAATTGCCCCAATGAGAGGTTCAATTAATGATTGGAATGGATAATTAAAAGGTCCAATAATTAGCACGGTACCATATGGCTCCTTTATTATGTAGCTTTTGGATGGGGCAAAATGAATAGGTGTTTTTACTTTTTGAGGTTTCATCCATTGTTTTAGGTATTTCATTATAAAATTGATACTGTTAAATGCGAAACCAACTTCTGCAGCGTATGCTTCAAACTCGCTTTTGTGTAAATCTTGATATAATGCGCTTAGCACTTGATTTTCATATTTTTGAATGGAATTTTTTAACTTTTCTAACTGTTCAAGCCGGAATTGAAGACCTCTTGTATGATCATGATGAAAAAATTGTCTATGTTCTTGAATAAGTTGTTGTATGTTATCAACCATTAGGAAATCCCTCCAATAGCAAGAAAATATTTACATACCATGTCCATCAATTGTAGAGGGTATTTAATCCACATATCCTATTTATTAATGCATCCGTTTGTTGATAAAAGCTACTGTTAAACTAAGGGTGATAATCTTAGAAAATAATTTTAGACTGAAAGGGTGTTTTCTGTGTAGCATAAAATCTTTAAAAATTTCTTCAGTAGATCTGAAGGGATTTTTTGCTTACATAAGTGGGATTATTGGACTATTAATTATTACTAATTATCAGCTTTTGATGAATTAGAATTGTTTTCTAAAGAATTGCAACGATGTATGTCACCTGATGTTTTAGAGCAATTAGCTAGAAATACAGGATTTGTGAAACGAAAAAATAAATACCGTGCACAAGACTTAGTGGCCCTATGTATTTGGTTAAGTCAAAACATAGTTCATACTTCATTGACACAATTATGTAGTTGATTAGAAGCTAACACAGGTATTTCTATGAGCCCAGAAGGACTCAATCAATGCGTTAATTCTCAGGCTGTTCAGTTTTTATAACAACTTTTAGCACATTTACTTCACCAACAATTTTATTCTTCTACTGTGTACAAAATGCGCCAATTACTCCTCAACAAAAAGAAGCGAGAACTAAGTGAATATAAAGCAATCTAAATCATTAAGGATTACTATTTATATTTCAATCTCTACAACAAAATGCCCAAGAACTATTAAAAATCTTCCTTCGTTTGTTCAATCTCTTGCATAAAAACGGGCGAAAGTCTCATCGCTATGAGAAGAAAACAGTCTTTGATATATTTGTAGCCTTGGAATAAAGTTTGATTAAATTAACTTAATAAACCCTGATAAGTATGCGTATAAAGCTTATAAGTCTGGTGCGAGTAGAAAACAAATCTTAATAGCTGGAACCTTAGGTATGGTTGGTGGAGGTAGAGTTAAAGCTGCCAAGGCCGTAGTTAAAAATGCAGGAAGAGCAGGCGGAAGTACCAAATTAAGACAATTAGCAACTGATCAAAAAGTTTCTAGATCTTTACGTGGGTGGATTAAACAAGAGATTAATGGGATGAAGCGTAAAAAGAAAAAACATCTTCGGAATCCACCAGGATACCAATTAGCCCATCGAAGAGGAGAAGAATCAAGGAAAGAAAATTATATCTTATTATAAAAATAACAGGATATTAAATGATTAAAAAAGAACTTAAATTCTTGACAGATAGAAAATAAGTTCTTTTTTTGTTAGTGGAGTGTTTTTTAGTAGTGTGTTGGAGCACTATATAATGTATGTATTTATTAGTAAGGGGTGTTTAATTTTTAAAATAGATATTTACAAATAAGAAAAAAGGACAGTTGAAAAACTGTCCTTTTTTCTGTTTTTTAAAGATAGTTACCGAACAGGTAATTTAGGGTTTTGGAGTATAGTAAGATGATTATCATCTCATTGTTAATCTATGTAAGTAATAAAAAATGGCTTGTACAATTGTTGAAATTAGTAATTTTTTTTTATAAATTAGTTAATTGGATGTTTGATAGAGGAAAAAAGTCTAATCAATTAATTTACTTTTTTCATAAAATATGGTGTAAATAAATTTTTAGGAAAAAGGGGTTATGTTAAATGTCTTTTGAACGTAGATGTGAATGTGATGAGTGTAATAGAAACCGAAGAAGAAGAAGAAGAGAATGTGAGGAGGTAAGAGAAGTGGGTAATTTTGAAAGACGAAGAAGATTAGATGGTATACGAGAAGGCGACAAAATTAATGTTTTTTCCGGTGGAGATCAGATTGATGGAACAGGGGTCTTTATTCGTGTAGAGGATGGATTTCTTATTTGGGTTGATGCTGGTGCGAACATTAACGTGACAAGCCTAGATGTTATTAGTGTCCGACGAGTACGTTAATAGTATTTTAAATAATGTGAATGTGATGAACGTAATAGAAACCGAAGAAGAAGAAGAGAATGTGAGGAGGTGAGAAAAATGGGTAATTTTGAAGGACGGAGAAGATTAGATGGTATACGAGAAGGCGACAGAATTAATGTTTTTTCCGGTGGAGATCAGATTGATGGAACAGGGGTCTTTATTCGTGTAGAGGATGGATTTCTTATTTGGGTTGATGCTGGTGCGAACATTAATGTGACAAGTCTAGATGTTATTAGTGTCCGACGAGTAGTTTAATAGTATTTTAAATAATGTGAATGTGATGAACGTAATAGAAAAAACCGAAGAAGAAGAAGAGAATGTGAGGAGGTGAGAGAAGTGGGTAATTTTGAAGGACGAAGAAGATTAGATGGTTTACGAGAAGGCGACAGAATTAATGTTTTTTCCGCTGGAGATCAGATCAATGGAACAGGGGTCTTTATTCGTGTAGAGGATGGATTTCTTATTTGGGTTGATGCTGGTGCGAATATTAATGTGACAAGTCTAGATGTTATTAGTGTCCGACGAGTAGTTTAATAGTATTTTAAATAAATACCAGTAAAAGATAAGAGGAGAGGGCTCTTATCTTATTTTTTTAAGGATTATTGTATTAATTATTTTGGGATTGATTATGTTATGTAGATTAAATTAAGTATTTAAATGCTTAAAAAAGAAGGAATTTATATAAAAATAAATTCCTTTAATAAGATAATAGAAAGGTAGGGTACATTATATGTGTAGATTTTTAATTAGGTTTGTACATTTGTACATTTGGACATTTAAATGTACGTAGGTAACTTTATGGGTTGGTGGTATAGGATCTATTAATCCTTAATTATAGAATATGAATGATTTGGTAATTGGCTTGTATATTTTTAATAAATTTATTGTTGTTAATATTTTATGTAGAAGGTGACAAGAAATACTGTGTAGTTTTATTTCTTGGCATGGGTATTTATTTGGGTCTTTTGGATGCCGACTTTACAATAGTATATGTCTGCTATATGAAATGGTTTGTTATTCATGTTCAGTTGGGTAAAATTTAGAAAAGAAAAACACCTATTTTTTAATAGGTGTTTTTCTTGCAAATTGGCTTATAAATTAAAGGAAAGATTTTTCTATTAATTAATTTTTAAAAATCATCTCTACGATCATGTTCGCGTTCATGTTTATGCTCATCACATTCTCTGCAATGTCTACGACGTTTGCAACAGAAACGATCACAATCAGGTGAATTTATAGAGACTACGTTAATTTTTCTAATCGCAATACGTGCTAATCCTGGGAAACAATCAAAGTCAGATAGAATAATTACGTCGTTTCCTTGGAAGCCTTGAAATGTTGCACTTGTAGGTGGTTGAGAATCAAATTGAATAACAATGCAAGTGCCGGGAGTTAATGTTCTTAAAAATTGTCGTAACTCAGGATTATGCTCTTCTCTTCGATGCTCTTCTTTTCGATGATCTTCTCTTCGATGATGACATCTATCGAAATCACAACCTCCACCAAAACCAAAACCCATAATATTACCCCCTTTCGTTCGTTAGTACATCTTATGCTCGTCTAGAAAGGATGGTGTGCGTATATGAGTCTAGTTAAGTGTGGATTTTTTATTTAAAGATAAAGTTGTCTAATATAGCATCTTTTTTTCTTTGTTTATTTCAATATATTCCAGTGTGACTTGTGGTGTACTATGTAACCCTTGTATTTTTCTATTCCACACAGTATGGTAAGTAGTTCAAGCAAACCAAAACCCTAGTTTCCTAGGGGAATGGGTATAATAGCTCGATTTATTTGAGCCTTTATATGATAAGACGTAATCATTATTGTTACAATCTGTAATGTTACCAATTAAAGAGCAGTTAGTAAAAGCTAACTGCTCGGCCTCAAGGAGAGGGTCATAGAGTAAGTACTCACAAAAATGGATTCAAGCTATCGTGGCTTATCTAAAGTAAGGACAGGATTTGGAATTTTATTCAGAAGTGAAAAGGATGAATAATTTTAGGCTGTTCCAACTTGGCTTTGGTCTGCAACATCAGAATCGAATGTGTTTGTTGCACTAACACAGCTAAAGGTATTGGCAATAAAAGCAACATTTGATGCACCTGAACCATTATAAGCTTTTGTATTTTCTTTTGGAGAAACGTTATAAAAATCACCTAAGTTGAAAGAACCGTTACTATTTTGTACAACCAGATTTCCAATAACAGATGGCATTACTTTCACCTACTTTTTTAGGAAGTATTTAAATTGACATATGGTTTATGAGTCTAGATGTTCAACTGGATTTGAAAAATTAAAAATGAAGGTTGTTTGAAAGCCTAATAAAATAATCCTTTTAGAAGAAAGTGAGGTTATTAGTCTTAATGATTAAATTCACAATACTAACTGAACCTGTCGCACATGGCAGACCAAGAGCAACAACTATAAATGAAAAAGTTCATATGTATAATCCAAAGAAATCTAGGGACTTCAAACGATAGGTTAGCGCAGTCGCAGTGAGATTCGCTCCTGAAAGTTTACACAATAAATGTATTTAAAACCTATTTTAGTTATAACGAGAATTGATAATCATACAATGATACAGAAAGGCTTTTCTAACATGTAGTTACCCCTTACATCCCGAAAGGACACCTAATTAAGGTGTCCTTTTTGTTTTTCACCTTCCGGGAAGAATAAGCATATATTAAAATGTAGGACGAGTTCAACCATTTCTATTCTATTTTGATACACAGTTAAAACTCCTTATCAAAAAAAGAGCACCCACTGCCATGGGTGCTCTTTTTTTATTAAATTTATTGTTGTTAATATTTTATGTAGAAGGTGCCAAGAAATACTTTGTAGTTTTATTTCTTGGCATGGGTATTTATTTGGGTCATTTGGATGCCGACCTTACAATAGTATATGTCCGATATATAAAATGGTTTGTTATTTATGTTCAGTTAGGTGTTTTTCTTGCAAGTTGGCTTATAAATTAAAGGAAAGATTTTTCTATTAATTAATTTTTAAAAATCATCTCTACGATCATGTTCGCGTTCATGTTTATGCTCATGCTCATCACATTCTCTGCAATGTCTGCGACGTTTGCAACAGAAACGATCACAATCAGGTGAATTTATAGAGATTACGTTAATTCTATTAACCGCAATACGTGCTAATCCTGGGAAACAATCAAAGTCAGATAAAATAATGACGTTGTTTCCTTGAAAACCTTGGAATGTTGCACTTGTAGGCGGTTGACGATCATATTGAATAACAATACAAGTACCAGGAGTTAATGTTCTTAAGAATTGTAATAATTCTGGATTATTATTCTCATGTCTATGATTTTCTTCTTTTCTGTGATGATCTCTCCGATCATCACATCTGTCGAAATCACAACCTCCACCAAAACCCATAATATTACCCCCTTTCGTTCGTTAGTACATTTTATGCTCGTCTAGAAAGGATGGTGTGCGTATATGAGTCTAGTTAAGTGTGGATTTTTTATTTAATTATGAAATTTGTTTAATAAGGATCTTTTTATGTATTATCCCTTAAACATTATATCCTAATAAAATGTTACTGAAAAAATTTGCCAACTTGTCTATTTCAATTCTTATGCTCGAACATATTCTATTTTGATAACTAATAATAAGTTAATTTAATAGAATTACATTGTTAGGTGTCAAAATTAGAAGTAAAGGAAGATGATAGAGAATGGATAATAATGAAATTCTAACTCTGTTGCAAGCATTTCAATTGGTTGGGGCGAGAGTTGTATTATTTTTACCATCATTCCACGTAGAAGGCTTTATTACACAAATTGGAACAGATTTCGTTACTCTTCGTAAAGGCGTTGAAGTAGAAAGTAATGCAAATGGTGGGGCTCTTGAAAATCCAAACCAAATTAGTGTTATGATTAGTAGCATTTTAGCGGTAAGTGATGATCGAGGAGCATAATAAATTAAAAAATGTACTGGGTATTATAAATACCCAGTACATTTTTGTATAATGTGTTTACTATATAATACATACTTATTATAGGAGGGGTATAGGTGTGTCAGTTTTGTTTTAATTCTGATAATGGTAAACGTAAATTTAGATTGTTTGATATAAATCCGATTCCTCTTATCGCTCCATTTAAATCAGGAAGGAATTATGATACTTTATTAGAATCAGAAAAATCTTCTGATGTTTTATTAGAATCAGAAAAATCTTCTGATGCTTTATTAGAATCAGAAAAATCTTCTGATGTTTTATTAGAATCAGAAAAATCTTCTGATGCTTTATTAGAATCAGAAAAATCTTCTGATGCTTTATTAGAATCGGAAAAATCTTCTGATGTTTTATTAGAATCAAAAATGTCCTCTAACACCTCTTTAGAATTAAAGGGAGCTGCTTCTTCTCATTCAGTAGTGAATAGTTCTAGTAATAATTTTGCAGAATTAACAAATGAGATTAGAGAACTTTTATATGCCTATCAGTTGCTTCATTTACGTACTGTATTGTTTTTAGAAGGAATTCATATTAAAGGTTTTATAATGAATGTGAGTCGAAATTTAGTTACTGTTATTGGATCAAATATAGAAGTAGCAAGTAATTCAACTGGTAATATTATAGGTTTTCCGAACAAAATTAATGTTAGACTTGAGTCTATTCAAGCAATTGGTGATGTAGAATAGTTTTCTCGTTAAAATGTAAAAAACAATAGGGCAACGAATGATTTTTAATTATATTATATAGCAAAATTAAATCGAAAATGTATCAAGCATATAATAGCAGTGACATCGGGAAGTGTTAATCTGTACGTTAGAGCTCCCCCTTATATTTTGAGAAGGCGCCTGAATAAGGTGTCTTTTTGTTTACACCCTTTGAGAATGACAAGCATATACTGGAGTGTGGGGGAAGCCACTTTATATATAAGAGCATCCAACAATTGTGGATGCTCTTTTTATTTGCACATAAGGAATTGTTAAACATACTATATTGAAGGGGCTATTCTACCAACTCCTTTTCAGAGGGACATGTATTCCGAAATAGAGCTGTGCCATGTGAAAAGGAAAAGCATTGCTATTTATTTCATACTCATAATCTTTCAAGGGCACTTAAGGATTTTTGTTGAATATATCTTCCATAATCAGGAATAGCTACTCCATCAAAAATAAAGTTGGTTTGTACATAATTTGTTTGGAATTGTACAGCCTGTGTAAGTTAAATGTCTCTAGTGAACTCCCCCCCACTTACCGGTTATCACCGCTTGAAGTGGGGGATTCCGGATTCTACAAGCATTGCCTATCCCTTACGAGATCCGGTCTTACACGCTCTCCACAGGCGTAGATTATACTGTTCGGACAAGACCTTGCCCTACAGTTATATAGATGTTATGTACATTTAATAAGCTGGCTGATACGCAATTTGCGTTAAGCCGGCTTTTTCAATGTTAATCGCTGCATTGTGGATGGATTTTGGTAGGTGACGGTTACGTACCATATTTTTGATTTTTAGGTCTTCTATACAAATTACACCCTAGCTGTTGGTTAATCTGAAGCTTAGTTTGTGCAAGAAATCCTTACGTTGATTCGCTATCTTCGTATGAATTTGTTGTACTTTGGCTACTTGCTTGTACCAGTTCTTCGAACTTTTTTTCATTTTTGAATGTTTACGTTGCGCACGTTTTAATTTACGCTCTTCTTTGCGTAGGAACGTAGGATTTTGAATTTCTTCTCCATTAGATAGAATCGCAAATTTTTTGATGCCTACATCAAGACCAGTTATTTTATTTGCATCACAAATAGAACCTTGGTTTACGTGTTTTTCAACACAAAAAGTCGCAAACCAACGGTTCCCTTGATGCTTTATGACAACTTGTTTAACGCGGCCATCTAATTTACGGTGCCATTTGATATCAATGACCCCTAATTTCGAGATAAGAAGTTTACCGCCTTTTGTGAGAGAACACATACGACGGCTTGTACCAAACGAACCATCCTTCTTTTTATATTTGAACATACCAAATTGAGTAAGAGTAATAGAGCGATATTCTTTAAAACTTTTCCTTTTTGGATAGCCAGCATCCTTTTTAAAGAACTTTTTATAGGCTTTTTACAACCGCGCAAACACTTCCTGAAGAGGCTGCGAAGGAACCTCTTTTAAGAAATGATATATCTTTTTATCAAGTTTTTGCTGATCTTGTAATTCATACCGTGTTAAGTCTTTTTTGTTTTGTTTATAATATCGTTGTTTATCTAGCAAAGCGGAGTTATATTGCTGACGACAAATGGAAATCCATCTCTCTAATGTAAGTTGTTGTTCTTCTGTAGGATGGATTTCAAACCTGGAGTTCAATTTCATTATGCCGTCCCCTCCGAATGTTTATTCTAATAACTCTAATATAAACAAATTTTACGATACTTTACCACTCAGAAGTATTTTTGTTAGGTCGGGCCATTCATCTCCCACCTACGCTGCGCGTGGAGGAAGGAGAATTCTGGCTGAAGTTCGTTAAAATTCATCTATTAATATATTTAAAGCTTTTGACTTTATCCTTTCATATTCCATAGCTCCAGCAAGTTCGTCAGCAAGCATTGGCGATTTTCTGACGTATCTTTCACGAATTACATCATATAATTCGTAAGGAAATAGCATATCAATAAACATGATTTTCTTTTGCTCGGCTGTTAAAGGGGAAACTGACTCATATGCGTTAATCATAATTTGAAATTGGTTTTCGTCCCAAACACCAGTTGTATCTAGTAAAGGAATAATCATTTTACGCAAGTCTCGAATGGGGAGATCGAAAGAAACTGTATCTAAATCAATTACCCAAATTTGATTACTTGGATCTAGTAAGGAATTTCCTGTTCCATAATCTTGATGACATAAATTGGGGAATGTTTGTAATTCATCAGTCCATTTTGTATATTCAGATTCCAATAGTCTTTGGTGTGTATGTTTTGCTTCTAAAATGAAAGCATCAATTTCAGCTAAGTAAAATTGTGAAAATGGGTCATCCGGCATAGTTGTGGATAAAGTTTTCCAAATTTCCATCTGCTGAAATCTTTTAATGTAATGATTGGGCCAACGTCCCAGCTTTGTAAAGATAGGTATGCCTGGTGGCGGTTTGTAGCCAATAGAAGCTACATGAAAATCCGCTAGACCTTTCATAATCATTTCAAGATCTTCTTGCATTGTAAGCTCAAACGGTCTTCCTTCAATCCACTCATAAACAACAAATAAAAATGGACCGTGTTTTGTATATAACTGATTCAGTTTGCTTGGAATTATGCTTGGAACACGCATGCCTTTTTTGGCGAGATAATCTTGAGCATGAATGGAAAATAAGGCTTTTTTTTCAGGGCGATGAATTCTCTTCAAGCAAAATGGTCCATCTGTAGTATGAATTTTCCAGACTAAGGCCAGTTGTCCACCTTGTACTAATTCGATTGTAGTCGCATCAATATCCCAATGTTTAATCATTGTCTCTGCCAATACTACTAATTTTTGCTCCTCTTCGGGTGATAATGTATATACCGCATCTTCATTGTGATTCTCCAAATATGTCACCATCCTTTTATACTCTCTTATTACTGTATGGTATATGGCCATTTTTGTTCTAGCCATTTGCCTTTAAGAAGAAAAAGTAATGTTTACCAAATTTAATTATAAAGAATGAAAAATAATTGATAACTCACAAACATAAGGGTTTCTTCGTAATATATGAAGAGGATTGCATTTTTATGAAACAGGGGGGAGATTAAGTGAAAATTGCGATAATATCTACTGAAAAGCTACCTGTGCCAGCTGTACGAGGTGGAGCTATTCAAATTTATATAGATTCTGTTGCTTCCATTATTGCTTCAAATGGAAAAAATGTGACAGTTATTTCTATAACAGATCCTAATTTAAAACCAGAAGAAAAAAATGGTGGTGTAAGGTATATACGTTTTCCAGAAGAGGAATATCTGCCTTATATTATTAAACATTTGAAACAGGAAAAGTATGATGTGGTTCATTTATGTAATCGTCCCAATTGGATTACGACTTTACGTGAGGCGGCACCACAGACCAAATTTGTGTTAAGTGTGCATAATGAAATGTTTGCATATGAAAAGATAAGTGATAAAGAGGGCGAAGCATGTATTGCAGCTGTTTCCAAAATTGTAACAGTTAGTGATTATATAGGAAAAACAATAACCTCGCGCTTTCAAACCGCAAAACCTAAGACAAAAACAGTATATTCTGGTGTAGATGTAAATGAATATTATCCTTCATGGACTGTGAATGGTACAAAAGTTAAAAATCATGTACAAAAACTGTTAAATTTACAAAATAAAAAAGTGGTTTTGTTTGTTGGACGCTTGAGCAAAGTAAAAGGTCCTCATGTTTTGCTACAAGCTCTTCCTAAAATCATTGAGAAAAATCCAGACATTGTAATGGTTTTTATTGGTTCAAAATGGTTTGGAGATGACAATGTAAATAATTATGTAAAACATTTATATACCTTAGGCGCAATGTTTCCAGAAAATGTAGTCTTTATTAAGTTTGTTAAGCCGAAGGATATTTCAACACTTTACGCTATGTCAGATATTTTTGTCTGTTCTTCACAGTGGCAAGAGCCTCTTGCTAGGGTACATTACGAAGCAATGGCAGCGGGATTGCCAATTATTACAAGTAACCGAGGTGGTAACCCTGAGGTAATTGAAGAAGGGAAAAATGGATATATTGTCAGTGACTTTGAGAATCCTGATGCATATGCAGAAAAAATAATTAATCTATTGAATAGCGAAAATAACAGAAAACAGATGGGGAAATATGGACGTGCGAAAGTTGAAAAAGAATTTAGTTGGAACCGAGTTGCCATGGATCTAATGAAAGTGTATGGGGAAATTTTATAGAATTTAAGAGGGGGCTGATGAAAATTGGAAGAAACAACTGGATTAGAGAGCGAACATTTAAAAAAGGTACTTAGCTTTTATCCATTTGAAGTAAGTAATATCATTCTCCAGTCAAGCAGAAGTGGGAGAACGATTTGGGAAGTTGAAACAGAAGAAGGATTAAAAATATTAAAACAAGCACATATGCACCCAAAAAGGATGCTATTTATTGCTGGAGCCCATTTACATCTCCTTCAAAATGGATTACCGATTACAAAAATTCACCAAACAAAAAGAGGGGGATTTTGTATTGGATCTGATGAGTATGCGTATGTACTATATGATAAACATCAAGGGAAAGAAGTCATTTATTATAATAAAGAACAATTAGAGAAGGTACTAATATATGCAGGGAAATTTCATCAAGCATCGGAAGGGTATATTCCGATGCAGGAAAGTAAAATACGGAGTCGATTAGGAAAATGGCATAAATTATTCAGATGGAAATTACAAGAATTAGAAGGAAACAAAAGGATTGCACTCTCTTTTCCAAATGATTTGTTTTCAACTATGTTTTTAGAGTACGCCGATAAAATGTTAGCACGTGGTAAGAAAGCATTACAAGAAATAAATGAGCCATATTATGACCAATGGACAAAAGAAGTTATTGCATCTAAAAGTTTTTGTCAGCAGGATTTTACTTTGGCAAGATTTGCAGAAATAGATGATGCTATGTTTATGAAAGAGCTACATTCTATTACAAGTGATTTACCCGTGAGAGACCTACGTATTATTTTAAATAAAGTAATGAAAAAAATGTCAGTTTGGGATACTAATTTAGCAATTCATATGTTAAGTGCCTATAACTCGGAAAATTCCTTAACAGAAAAACAATTTCGTGTTCTTTGGACCGATTTATCGTTTCCTCACTTATTCTGTTCAATTGCACATAAATACTATTTAGGACAAAAGCGTTCTTGGTCTGATGAAAAGTATATTTGGGCATTGCAAAATATCATTGCACTTGAAGATTCTAAGGAAGAATTTTTACAAAATTTTTCTGATATTTACCACGAAATCAAGAGCAATAGTGGGGGGAAATAAAATGAAGCCAGAACTGGAAGAGATAGTGATTCCTATTTTAGATTTAGAGAAATTTGTGTTTTCTCCACCAGGACCAATGGGATGGGAATTGTCCGAGTATGAGCAACAAAAAAATGTTGTACTAAATGAATCTTCTGTACTAGAGAATTTAGTGATTATTAAAGAAATAGAATTAGTAGAGTTACCCAAAAATGGATTGATAGAGCTAGAAAAGCAAATCCCACCAAAAACTACAAAAATTGATGAAATAAATGATGAAGGGATTCAAAATGTAATAGAGCTAGAAGAGCAAAACCAGGAACAAAATGAGATCATTTTAACTGAAATAGAAGAGCGAAACCAGGAACAAGATGAGGTCGTTTTAACTGAAATAGAAAAGCCGAAAGTAAAAGTCAAAATTATTCCTCACGATCAACCATTAAAAAGTCCATGGCTAGCAGTAGAGTTACCCAAAAATGGATTGATAGTGCTAGAAAAGCAAATCCCGCCAAAAACTACAAAAATTGATGAAATAAATGATGAAGGGATTCAAAATGTAATAGAGCTAGAAAGGCGAAACCAGGAACAAAATGAGGTCATTTTAACTGAAATAGAAAAGCCGAAAGTAAAAGTCAAAATTATTCCTCACGATCAATCATCAAAAAGTCCATGGCTAGCGAAATTAGTAAAGAACGCTAAGGAAAACGAATAATGAAAATTCCGCAAATATATTAAGCTTTTCATATTCTTTCAACATAGTATATATAAATCTATATCGAAGGAGTTAGGTAAATGGCCGATGTGAAAAGAGCAAAAATAAAACTAGATGTTGAGAATGGTTTTAGTGTTAATTCGGATGAGGATATACAGGAAGTTCTAAAATCTCTAACTGAAATGATTCAATCTGGCACACATAATGGTGTAGAGGTTGAAATTCAATATCTTGATGAAACAGAAGTTATCTTTACAGCCGAAGAAGAAGAGGAAGACGAAGCCGAAGAAGACGAAGCCGAAGAAGAAGAAGAAGAAGACGAAGAAGAAGAGGACGAAGACGAAGAAGAAGAGGATGAAGACGAGGACGAAGACGAAGAAGAAGAGGACGAAGACGAAGAAGAAGACGAGGACGAAGACGAAGAAGAAGAAGAAG
>NZ_JAKUHD010000044.1:0-16639 GCF_022664325.1 Bacillus cereus group sp. BfR-BA-01310
AACATCTATAAACGATAATAAAATACTACGTGAAAAGACCGCATTTTGTATAAATATATCCCTTAAGTTGATGGGTGTGTGGCGGTACCCCATCGCTATCAAGAATAGGGGGACATAAATCATGAACAACGCTAATATGCCAAAAGGAAGAGGAATGGTTAAGTGGCGACCGTTTGCCAGAGCAGTTTGCTGGTATTGTGATTTGAACCATAACTTTGCCGTTTCGGCAAGGTTATGGTTCTTACAATTACAAGAAAGAGCTGTGTAAGAAGAGAGATTTATATTAATCAAAAAAAATCGATTAATTAGTTGCAGGATGAATTAAGGATTGTATATACTATAAGCATCAAAAAAATTTGATGAAGGGAGAGTGAATTATGGTGGCACAAGATTTTCAGTTGTATGAGAAAAAGTTTAAAGCGTTGGCTGATCAGAAGCGTTTAGAGATTATGTATGAACTTTGTCAACGAGGACAAACTTGTGTGTGTGATTTAACAGAGGTTTTTGAAATGACACAATCTAAGTTGTCTTATCATTTGAAAATCCTGTTGGATGCAGGCTTAATTGTAAAAGAAACAAAAG
This sequence comes from Bacillus cereus group sp. BfR-BA-01310, assembly GCF_022664325.1. Lineage (NCBI taxonomy): Bacteria > Bacillati > Bacillota > Bacilli > Caryophanales > Bacillaceae > Bacillus > Bacillus cereus group sp. BfR-BA-01310. The sequence continues at coordinate 583 of NZ_JAKUHD010000044.1, forward strand.
GTACATGGAGTTATTATGATTTAAATGATGCGGAAGTAAATGATTTATTATCAGAAGAATTATGCTGTATCTTTAGAAAAACAGGCAAAGGTAGCTGTTGTTAAAATTTTGCACTATTAATCAAAAAAAATTGATTAATAACATTTTAAGGGGAGGAATAAGTTATGAGATATGTTCATGTTGGTATAAATGTTACTAATTTAGAGAAGTCTATTGAATTTTATGAGAAGGTATGTGGTGTATCACCAGTTAAAGTGAAAACAGATTATGCAAAATTTTTATTAGAAAACCCAGGTCTTAATTTTACACTTAATGTACGAGATGAAGTGAGGGGAAATCAGGTGAATCATTTTGGTTTCCAAGTGGATACAGCCGAAGAAATTGCATTTCATAAAGAAAGATTAGAAAAGGAAGGTTTCTTTGCACGTGATGAAATGGATACTACTTGTTGCTATGCCGTACAAGATAAGTTCTGGGTAACGGATCCCGATGGTAACGAGTGGGAGTTCTTTTATACAAAAGCAGATAGTGATGTTCATAAAATAGAAGATTCATCTTGCTGTACGACTTCTAACGCAGCAGATAAAAATTCTTGTTGTTAATAAGAGAAGGGGGATAAAATGAAAAGTTTATCTTTTCTAGATCGATATTTAACACTATGGATTTTTCTAGCTATGGCTGTTGGAATTGGTTTAGGATTTGTGTTTCCTAGTGTAGTAGATGGACTTAATACATTACAAGTTGGAACGACGTCTGTTCCACTTGCTGTTGGTCTAATTTTAATGATGTATCCACCGTTGGCGAAGGTTCGCTACGAGGAAATGGGGCGGGTATTTAAAGATGTAAAATTTTTGTTTTTATCTTTAGTACAAAACTGGATTATTGGGCCTGTACTTATGTTTGTTTTAGCAATTATTTTTCTTCCTGATAAGCCAGAATACATGGTTGGGCTCATTATGATTGGTTTAGCACGTTGTATTGCAATGGTAATTGTTTGGAACGATCTTGCTGATGGTGATAAAGAATATGCAGCAGGTTTGGTAGCTTTTAACTCGGTATTCCAAATGTTATTTTTCTCGGTTTATGCATACGTGTTTGTAACAGTAATCCCCGAATGGTTAGGAATTGAAGGGGCTATTGTTGATATCACAATGGGAGAAGTAGCTAAATCAGTATTTATCTATTTAGGTATTCCTTTCTTATCGGGTATGTTGACACGCTTTGTATTAGTGAAGTTAAAGGGAAGAATATGGTATGAAAAGGTATTTATACCTAAAATTAGTCCCATTACATTAGTTGCATTGCTATTTACGATTATCATTATGTTCTCTTTAAAAGGAGAAATGATTGTTAGCGTACCACTAGATGTAGTAAGAATAGCGATTCCGTTATTGATTTATTTTATTGTGATGTTTTTTGTTTCTTTCTTTATGGGGAGAAAAATTGGTGCAAATTATCCGGTGACTACAACTTTAGCATTTACGGCAGGTAGCAATAACTTTGAATTAGCAATTGCTGTGGCTGTTGGTGTATTTGGTATTCACTCAGGTGCAGCATTTGCAGCTGTTATCGGGCCGTTAGTCGAAGTACCTGTAATGATTGCGCTTGTAAATGTTGCTTTTTGGTTTAAACGTAAATATTTTAATGACCAACTAGTATAAATTTAAAACGAAGGTGGAAAACAATTTGAAAAACAAAAAGACGCTCTACTTTTTATGCACAGGAAATTCATGCCGAAGCCAAATGGCAGAAGCTTTGGGGAAACAATACTTAGGGGATAAATGGAATGTCTATTCTGCCGGCATTGAAGCACATGGAGTAAATCCAAATGCTATTAAAGCTATGAAAGAAGTAAGTATCGACATAACAAATCAAACCTCAGATATGATTGACCCAAACATTTTAAATAACGCTGATTTAGTTGTTACCCTTTGTAGTCATGCGGATTCTGTTTGCCCTTCTACACCTCCACATGTTCATCGTGTTCATTGGGGATTTGATGATCCGGCAGGAAAGGAGTGGTCTGAATTTCAACGTGTTCGTAATGAAATCATGGAACGCATCAAGCGTTTTGCTGAAACGGGAGAATAAAGGCTCCTATAACATATCATGTATACAGTTAGAGATAGAAAAAATGCAAATTTTGTAGGTTATTAGATAAAATATAGAGCTCCTAGCATATTATTTATCAAGAATATGTTAGGAGCTTTTATTTAGTAATGAATATTATTGTGTCTATTAAGAGCTCGGCAACGGTGTTGGAGTAACGTTGCGACCATCTTTCTTATATTGTTTATCGAAGTATTCTCGAATTTCTAAAGGAGATGCTCCGTTTTGTTTCATTAAAATGGCTTGGAATGCAATATCTACACATTCTGCGTGATTCATCGCATGTGAATCCCATGTAACCTGACCGTCCTCTTTAATCTCATGGATAAAGCAATCTTTATTGCTTTTATGTCCTGAATTGTCACTTTACATATTTTTTTAATTAATTCGTTTTTGATCTCGTTAATAACATAAACAAAGTAATCAAACAAAAAGCAATTAACGCTAAGAAGGGGAGTGTTATAAAACCTAACCAATTAATATAATCAACATTACAAGGAATACCTTGAACACACGGGTTAATCTCTGAAACACCAGGGATCTTTTGTATTGCATAGTGATAAAGTGAAATACTTCCACCAATAATAGAAATCGGTAATACATATTTTTTAATGTTCTTTTCATTATAGAACGTGGCAATGCCTAAAATAATACAGAGCGGATACATCATAATTCGTTGGTACCAACACAATTCACATGGTATGAATCCAAGAATCTCACTGAAAAATAGACTACCTAGTGTCGCAATCATTGACACAATCCATGCCATATATAAGGTGTAATTACGCCATTCAAAATTCTTTTTTGCTTTATTCATCATTTTTTGTCCTTCAATGCTTTTTTAATTGAATTTTTGATTTGTTCATAATCATAAGGGTCAGATAAGAAGTTTTTAATTATCGAATTCGTTTAATATCACGGATGATATCCTCATATGGTGTGTTTTGAAGACCTGAATATTTCTTTACAACTTTTCCATCTTTGTCCACGAGATAGAAGCTTGTACCATGTATAACTTGTGTATTATTTTCTGGTTTAGTTACAAGTGTTTGGAAGTTATCTTTTGCAAACTTTTCAATATCTGGTCGTGTATATCCTGTTAGAAAATGAGTTCGTTTCGCATCCATTTCATAGACTTTCATAAATTCTGTTATTTTTTCAGGTGTGTCTACTTCGGGATCTACACTAAATGATACAAATTCTACATCTTTAATTCCTTCTTCATGCAACATCTTTTGAAGCTTTGCCATATTAGCTGTCATAGGTGGGCAAACAGTTTCACAACTTGTAAAGATAAAATCAGCTATCCAAACTTTTTCTTTTAACTCAGATGAATCAAACTTTTTCCCATTTTGATCTGTAAATGCAAACTTTGCTACATCCCAATTGAGTGAATCTCTTAGTTTATTATCACTACATGCTCCTAAGATTGTAATTACGGAGATTAGTAGAAATAATCCAATTACACGTGTTTTTTTCATATGTATACCCTTTCTAATTGTATTTAATATACGGAGCTACTAGGTAGCTCCGTATATTATTTGTTTCGTAATAAACGCATACTGTTAAGGATTACAATAAGCGCAGCGCCTGTATCACTTAGGACAGCCATCCAAAGAGTAAGCCACCCTGGGAAGATAAAGGCAAGGGCGATAAATTTAATAATTAATGAGAACCATATATTTTGTTTAATGATTTGCAATGCTTTTCGACTTAGTTTCATCGTATAAGGAAGTTTTTCAAGATTATCTGCCATTAATACTATATCTGCCGTTTCCATTGCTGTATCAGTTCCGACACCGCCCATAGCAATTCCTAGGTTTGCAGTAGCGAGGGCAGGGGCATCATTAATACCGTCCCCAATCATAGCGACTTTCTTTCCTTCAGATTGAAGTTGTTTTACAGAATGAACTTTATCTTCTGGAAGTAAGTTAGCAAAATAGCGATCTACTTTGGCTTTCTGTGCAATGTGTTCGGCTGTTCCTTCGTTGTCTCCTGTTAACATAACAGTTTCCTGAATACCTGCTCGTTTTAATTCTTGAATTGTTTCATAAGTAGTAGAACGGATGGAGTCTGCTACTGAAATTATGCCTAAAATGACTTTGTTCGTTCCAACAAGTATCACAGTTTGACCAATTCTTTGCATCTCTCGAATCGGTTCGTCCCACATTTGAAGTGAAACTCCAAAATCTTCATATAATGCTTTATTTCCAGCGTAGTATGTTTCGCCATCTATCGTGACTTGCGCCCCTTTTCCTACAATGGCGCGGAAGTCCGTTCCACTTTGAATAGAAGTTTGGTGTTCTTTCGCATATGCTGTAATGGCTTTTGCAATTGGATGATTAGAATATTCTTCAATTGTTGCGGCAATTGATAATAATTCATCTTCAGTACAATCTAAGCTTCGTACATGCATTACTTTTGGTTTTCCTTCGGTCAATGTTCCTGTTTTATCAAACGCAATAACATTTAATGAACCTGCGATTTCTAGAGCAGTACCACCTTTAATGAGTACACCATTTCTTGCTGCATTTCCAATTGCAGATACGATAGCAACGGGAGTTGAGATAACTAAAGCGCAAGGACACGCAACAACTAGAAGTTCTAATCCTTTATAAATCCATTCCATCCATTCGCCCATACCAAGAAGGGGAGGGATGACCATGACACCAATTGCTAATACAAAAACGATAGGTGTATAGATTTTTGCAAAACGATCCACAAATGCTTCTGTAGGTGCTTTCTTTTCCTGTGCTTCCTCCACAAGATGAATAATTCGAGATAACGTAGTATCCTCAACAAGTTTAGTTACTGTAATCTCAAGCGAACCTTCTTCATTGATTGTTCCTGCATATACGGAATCACCAATTTGTTTATCAACTGGGATAGATTCACCAGTTATCGGTGCTTGGTTTACAGTAGAAGTGCCTCCTATAACTGTGCCGTCTAATGGGATTTTTTCACCCGGCTTTACAACAATTGTTGTATTCACTGCGATATCATCTACGGATTTTTTTATAAGTTCCGTTTCAACTTTTATCCAAGCTTCTGATGGCGCTAAATCAATTAATCCACGAATAGATTCTCGTGTACGTTCAATTGATTTATTTTGTAGCGTTGCCCCTAATGCAAATAACCAAACAACGGTTGCACCTTCTATCCATTGACCAATTAATGCAGCACCAATTGCAGCTGATATCATGAGAACGTTCATATCAAGTGATTTACTTCTGATTGCATAAAAGGCACTTTTAGCAGGTTTAAAACCACCAATACCAATACTCGCTGCATAGAGAAGTGTAATAAGAAGAGGTGGTACGTTTGTAAAACTTCCTCCAAAGCCTAAAGCTAAAAATAACCCTGAGAGAATTAAAGTTGTATTTTTTGATTTTGAGACAGGTGTCGAGCCTCTACGAGTTCCTGCTAAAGAGGCCCCAAATCCTGCGTTAGACACTTCTTTTATAATGTCATCTACATCTCGATCATGACGAATATGCATTTTTCCAGTAGCGAAGTTTACTCGAACTTCTTCTACGCCTGAGACATTTTGTAGATGTTTTTCGATTGTTAAGGCGCATGCCCCACAATCCATACCCTCTACAAGATAAGTTTGTACGCCATCTCCTGATATTTTCTGAGTATTAAGAAGAGGTGACGGGTCTTCGCATGAACTATCACTACAGCAAGAAGAGTTTGAATTCGTTTGTTCTTTTTCTAAAGTTAATTCAGAGGAACAGCAGGAAGAGCTATTTTCTGTTTTTATAGAATCATTGTTACTACTGCAACAAGAGGTGTCCTTAGTAATAGTGATGATTGGAATCTCTTTTTTAGAGGAGCAACATGACGATGTTTCTTTTTTTATTTCTTCTTTTGTAGTTTTGCTTTCACCGCTGCAACAAGAAGTTTCTTTAGCAATAGGGATAATCGGAATCTCTTTTTTCGAAGAACAACATGATGAAGTTTCCTTTGCTAAATCTTCTTTTGAAGGTATTAAGGAAGAATCTTGACAGCAATTTGTTTGTTTTGCTTTCTCGTTCTTATCTGTCATGACAGTTTTCTCCTTTTTGAGATAAACAAGCATCATTTTTATCACATGACGCTACTTCATTTTGTACTTCATGAAAAACAACATCAAACATAGTGAGTAACTGTTCAATTTGCTTATTGCGCAAGGAATAGTGGACGTATTTTCCTTCTTGTCTACCTAGAATGATTCCGCATCCTTTTAAACAGTTTAGATGCTGAGATACGTTTGATTGATTGCCTTGGGTGATTTCCACAATTTCAGATACTGTTTTTTCACCATCCATCATACATTGAAGAATTTGTAGTCTTGTTTTATCAGCAAAGCCACGGATGAACTTGGCTTTTACATCTAAATCATTTGAGTTGCACAATTGTATCCTCTCCATTCGTATTAGTAATTACTAATATGTTATTCTTTATTCATATTAGCATTGACTAATATGTGTGTCAAAATGAATTGAGAAAAGTTTGATATTTTTGTTTTTGGGGGAAGAGTTTTCGGGATGTATTCACAAAACATTAAAAACAGTTTGTAAATTTGCATCTTGCTTATATGCTTTGACCCATATGAAGATGTTTCCTTTACGCGAAAAATTTACGGGTAAAAAAGAGGGGGGGTATAAAAATAGTTGAGGCTATAATCGCCAAATTGGTGAGCTTTCAGGTGGACAACAATGTGTCTTTTTAGCGAGAGCTATGGTAAAAAAGGATGAGATATTCTTCTTAGAGGAATCATTTCTATATATCATAAATTCATTTTTGTTAATTAATCGTATGTTATATATTGAAGAGCATTTTATTTTTCACTTTAGTGTACTATTGAAGTTTTATAAAATAAGAGAAGAAAGAGCCAACTCATACGAGTGGGCTCTTTTATTTAGCTGGTATTTCCAATTTTACTATTATTTTCTCAGGAACTTCTTGTTCAGAAATAACTTCGTAAGAATAGACGTATCTTCCTTTTGCATGAATTTTTAAGTAAGTTTTTCTTAAAAAGGTTTTTAAAGGAGTGATAACCTTGTATGAATATTCTCTTTTACCAAATCGTATTATTCTTTGTGTAGATCTTCATAGCTTTTATGCAAGCATGTCATGTATTAAAAAAGGAATTGATCCACGTTATACAAAATTGACTGGCGTAGGAGATGTTAATTGGAGTGAGCCGATTGTATTAGCAGCGAGGATAAAGGGTGTCGTAGTCGGAGGGTTTTTGTCTAAATAGGCAACCATATTCGGTAAGCGACCTTGCATAATTCCAGCCATTCCATTCATGAAATCTTCCTGACATTTGATTATTACATTATTTTTATCCTGATAATGGGTATAAAAAGTTTCGTGATTCATTTTTGCTCTAGTTTTGATACCCTTAACTGTAGTTGTTCAAATTCCTTTTTCTCCCATTAATTCCACGAATGCATCTCGGATGGCTTCTTTTGTACGAACGACTCGTAAATCGCTATATATATTACGCAAGCAATATTCCATCTGAATTATTTCAACACATTAATAAAATATGTCGGATATACGACACATCCATCATTTTTGATTATTGTTAAGAGTTTTATTCAAGATTATAATTTGAAATAAAATAAAACAACACGTTGTTCATTATTTCGCTTAGAAATGGGGAGGGAAGTTTATGAAGAATCAATTGTTAATTGTTGGAGCTGGACCAACTGGATTAGTTTTAGCTATTGGACTTACAAAACAAGGAATCCCTTTTAGAATTATCGATAAAAATAAAGGCCCGGGAGAAACTTCAAGAGCTATGGGTGTGCAAGCAAGAACATTAGAGTTCTATCGTCAGTTTGGGTTTGCAGATCAGGTCGTACAAAAAGGAATTAAATTTGTTAATATGCAATTTTATAGGAATACAACATTGAAGGCTAAATTCAACTTTGAGAATATGGGGAAAGGCCAAAGTCGTTATCCCTTTATGCTAAGCTTCCCACAAGATGAACATGAAAAGTTTTTAATTGAACAGTTAGAAGCTAAAGGGGTCCATGTAGAATGGAATACTGAGCTTGTATCATTTAATCAGAAAGATGACCATGTGAACGTCGTTACAATACAGAATGGTGTTGAAGAAAAAAATGTTTATAGTTATTTGTGTGGATGTGATGGTGCACATAGTTCAGTAAGAAAGGGATTAGACTTGAATTTTCCTGGTGGCACATATAAACAAGCCTTTTATGTAGCAGATGTACAAACTGAAAACAGAGAAAATATTGGTTTTCAAATGAGGCTTTTTGAAGATGGATTGATGATTGTTATGCCGATTCGTACTTCTGGATCTTTACGTTTAATTGGAATAATACCTGAGGATTTAATGAAAGAAGAAAACAAAGAATCCGGTTTTTCTTTAATTGAACCATATATAAAGAAAAACACGGAGTTAAAGATTACGAAATTGAATTGGTATTCAACATACAAAGTACACCATAGGGTAAGTGAACATTTTAGAAAAGGACGTGTTTTTATTGCAGGAGACGCTGGACATATACATAGTCCAGCAGGGGGACAAGGAATGAATACGGGTATTGGTGATGCAGTAAATTTATCATGGAAGCTTGGGGCTGTGATTCAAGGAAAAGCTGATGAATCTATTCTAGATTCTTATGAACAAGAAAGAATACAATTTGCCAAAACTTTAGTCGCAACGACAGATAGAGTATTTACTTCTATTGTTGGTAACGGCGTATGTAAAAAGTTCAATCGCCAATACTTAATTCCAGTTATTATCCCTAAGATGACTAAGTTTTCAATAGTTAGGAAAACGATGTTTAAAGTTGTTTCGCAAATACGGATTAACTATCGAAACAGTAAGCTCGCTAAAGGGAATGTAGGTAAAATTCATGGAGGCGATCGTTTACCATGGATTCCTTTTGATGATACAGATAATTTTGCACCACTTGAATCTTTTGATTGGCAGTTACATGTATATGGAGATGTAACTCCTGATTTAAGTAACTTTGCAAAAGAAAATAATCTTCTTTTGCATACATTCCCGTATAGTCAAGGAGTACAGAAAGCAGGTATTAAATTTGGTTCTGCTTTTCTGATTAGACCTGATGGTTATATCGCATTGGCAGATGAAACTCAAAATATAAGTAGTATGGAAGAGTACCTTAGAAAAAATAAATTAAAATTTTAATATAATATTTCAAGGTAATACGAAAATGTATTGCCGTTTAGTTAAAAGAAACTAGTTATCATTATTTTAGTTTAACAAGCCATTATAAAATTTTGCTTAGCGTATGAAATCTGCGTTTTGATGGTGCTACCCCATCGCTATCAAGTTAAGAAGAGCAAATACCCCCAAAAAAGAAAAATTGAGCCGAACTCTTATAAATAACTGTGAAAAGGTAAAATTTTTGTTATGGGAGGTTTCTCAAAATAGTAGCTTGATGGGCATGTGGCGGCACCTGTTCAAGGGAAAATATGGATAAATTCTAATAAATACTATATAATAATAAATGGGAGGGGATAAAAATGCTAGATCAAATCACTTGGGGAACACCAGCCAGCTTATTATGCTTAGGATTCTTTTTTGCAGGGTTAGGAATCTTCTTAAGAAGTGTTACGTCATATACGAAAAATAAATAAAAGTTCAAAAAAACACAAAATTTCCGTTTAGGGGATACTTTAAAATCTTAGCTTGATGGGCATGGGGTACCACCCCATCGCTATCAAGCTAGCAAAACTAAATTTCCTTGAAATGAAAAAAAACGCTATTCTTTCTGTATATTTTTACAAAAAGAATAACGTTTTTTCCGTTTTATAGATACAATCTCATTTATTTTTCTTGGTGTTCCGCATCCCATTCACTTAAATAGGATGCATATTCTAATTCACCTGGATTATCATGTAACATAGAAATAAACTCTAATTTATTTCCATCACAATCCAGAAAGTATACACTCGCAGCTGGCATCCATCTTTGGACAATTGGCTCTTGATTTCCTTTTCCTTGGCTTCCTACCACCTCTATTCCACGATTCTCTAACCATAATTTAGAAGTCTTTAGAAATTCTAAATCTACACCAAAAGCAAAGTGTTTCATCTCAAAATCTTCAATATTATGTACTTCCCATAGTCCAAGCATTTGCTTTTTACTTTCTCCTACCCAAAAGAAAGCCACTTTTCTTTTGGATAGTTTTCTTGCTAATGCTAACCCTAACTTATTTTGATAGAAATCTATCGCCTTTTCTAAATTTCTTACATGTAAATGAGTTTCGTATATGTTCTGTATCATTCTGCTTATTCCTTTCTGTATTAGTAACTACGGGTTGAGTAGTTACTGTAATTCTAAATCTGAAGTATGTATAATCATTGTAATGTATCTCCATATCCGATATACCTATTTACTATTCTATCGAAATTGAAATATGATAAATCCAACTGAGGTAGCAAATTCAAATGAAAATTCTACTACTTTTGTAGGAGAAATCTCCATCAAATTCAGATGAAATCATATTTCAATAATGAAAAACCGCTATTCTTTTAGTAAGAATATAAAGAAGGAGGTATGACGGTAAATCAAATTTGTGAAATTACAAATGTGTCAAGGGCTTCATTATATAGAAAGCTATCGGAAGGGAACAAATAATCATTCCTTATTCCATTAAAGGGCGCGATTATCGAAAGATGAACGCGCGTGCCTGTTTCATGTTTAGGGCAGGGTGTAGAGGATATAGTCCAGCATTAATAGTGGTGAACCGTATCATAAGTAAATGAGGTTTTAGCGAAAAAACAACAGCACCCCCTAATTTGCTGGAGAGGTGCTGTTTTGTTATTTGAATGGCTTACATTAATATATTCCTTTAATTCGAATGGTGGTAGCACCTTTTATTAGAATTGTCACCTTGTTTAACAAATGCTTTTTTGTAAATAATATGTTTGTTAAACAATTAATTAAGGGGGACTTGTATGCCACAGGATCGAAAAGCAGAAGTTCAAAACGATGCATACGAAGGAAAAGAGATCATGCCAGATAATCCACAAGATCTACCGCGTCACGTGCAAATGGAGCTGCCTCACGAATTTTCTGTAAATCCTCTGTTTGCCCGCGAAGGAGAATCAGTCGTTCCGCGCTTTCACATGCGTGATGAAGGCATGTTACCAGAAACAGCGTATCAAATCGTCCATGATGAAATTGCTCTTGATGGCAATGCCCGCTTGAATCTTGCAACATTCGTTAGCACATGGATGGAGCCTGCCGCAGAGCATTTATATGCCAAATCTTTCGACAAGAACATGATTGACAAGGATGAATATCCACAGACGGCTGAAATTGAGGAGCGGTGTGTCCGTATTTTAGCCAACCTCTGGCATTCGCCCACCCCCCTTACGACTATGGGCGTTTCAACAACTGGATCGTCGGAAGCATGTATGCTCGGGGGACTTGCGTTAAAGAGACGCTGGCAAAACGCACGCAAAAGCGAAGGGAAGCCGGTGGATCGGCCTAATATTGTGTTTAGTTCTGCTGTTCAAGTCGTTTGGGAAAAATTCGCGAACTATTGGGAGGTTGAACCGCGCTATGTAAAGATTAGCCCAGAGCATCCCCGATTGGATCCTCAGGGGGTCCTCGCTGCCGTGGATGAAAATACGATTGGTGTGGTACCGATTCTCGGTGAGACTTATACCGGGCTTTACGAACCGGTTGCCGCCATTGCGAAAGCGTTGGACGATTTACAGGAGAGGACGGGCCTCGACATTCCCATGCATGTGGATGCGGCTTCGGGGGGATTTATAGCACCGTTTCTTCAACCAGATTTAGTCTGGGATTTTCAATTACCGAGGGTGAAGTCCATCAATGTATCCGGACATAAATATGGATTAGTCTACCCTGGGTTGGGGTGGATAATTTGGCGGGAAGCTGAAGATCTCCCTGAGGATCTAATCTTCCGCGTCTCCTATTTGGGCGGGAACATGCCGACTTTTGCCCTGAATTTCTCTCGTCCTGGCGCACAAGTGCTCCTACAATATTACAATTACCTGCGTTTGGGGAAAAGTGGGTACTATGATGTCCAAAGGGCTTCTCAGAAAGTCGCTCTTTTTCTTAGCAAGGCGATTCAGAAGATGGAACCGTTCGAACTTTTGTCCGATGGTTCGGATATTCCGGTTTTCGCTTGGCGATTGAAAGATGGTTACACATTAAACTGGAATCTTTATGATTTATCTCGACAATTGCGTGTGTTCGGCTGGCAAGTACCCGCCTATCCATTGCCTCCAGATATGGAAGCGGTGACGATTATGCGCGTTGTGGTTAGAAATGGATTTTCCATGGATCTCGCGCATTTATTTTTGAGGAACCTCAAACAGGCCGTTGCCTTTCTGGATTCCCTGGACGGGCCTATGCCACATGATACGAAATGTGATAATGGGTTTCATCACTAAGTGGGGACAGATCCCGTAGTCATTAAGTTGAGCTAACCACCGGTGAAATCAACTATCTTAGATGAATCCCTCCATTAAGAAATTTATTGGAGGGACTTTTTATGGAGATTAAGTCGACCAATAAGGATATGCTTTATACAGAAGAAAAGTTTATATCTCTTATCGGTTGGGGGAACAGGTTAAGCACCCGATCTGATAAATAGACGGAGAGATTCCGCATATTGACTCGAAAAATAGCTATAAATAATCAGGGTCGCCTCATCTTTCCTCATGAAAAGATCAAAAAAGCTCTCAAAGATATGGAGAGAGAAGGGGTGGATATTGTATTTTCTTCCTTTTTTCCTGGTTTCGAAAGATGGCTTGAATTACCTAGAATTAATGAAGTATTATCTGTCATAAACCGAATGAAACATTTGAATTCTATTCAGATTGAGCCCTCTGGATACCTCTAATTACGACATAAATATTGACTATCTTGATAATCAAATAGTTATGTTAATTAGTGAAAGAAGTAGATACGTTGAACAAGCTGCAAAATTCAAAAAGGATACTGAAGATGTTAAAGCACTAAAAAGAGTTGAAGCTGTAATTTAAAAAGTTAGAACAATTGCTGATGAAAATAATATAAATCCTGATATTATTGAACAAGTATATAGAACAATGATTTCTTACTTTATAAATCACGAATTAATCCATCATTCAAAAACAGATAATAAACAAGGGTAAATTACAAGATGCAATACAATAATTGGTCGGAAACGTATTATATCCTATATATTCAGCAATCGGACTCTTTAATGGAGCAATGAAAAAACCCTAATTTCTTCACATTAAATTGAGAAATTAGGCTTTTTAATATTGAAATTTCCTTAACGTTGTAAATCCGCATTTTCCTGACGCTACCCCATGCCCATCAACTTAAGAATTTTATAACACCCCCAAAACGATAAAATTGTATATTTTCACCTGAACATGTCAATTTTATCGTTTTTGGTTATTTTCTTTTCTTACCTGGATAGCGATAAGTCTGTACTCCTACTATTTGATTTCAATTGCTGAAATTTTATCGTTCCAATCCGCAGCTAGATTAGCAATTTTACCATACCAATCAGAGTGTCTAAATAAGACTCCTTTGCCATACCCTTGAGTTGAAGTATGTTCCCACAGTGTCGTCGAATAACTTGCAGAAGGTGACGCTGTTCTTATGGAAGTTATTCTGTCATTCCAGCTAGAAGGTAAGTTTTTAAACCCATAGCTCCAAGAAAAATACTGTCCATCTTTATCATAGAAATCGGTACTACCAGGTCCGCTACCTCCCATACCTAGGGGCTTTATTTCATTTTTAAGTCTTTTTTGATCTTTTTCAATAAAAGCATCCAAAGTCTCTCTGCTCGTAAAACCATATGCCAACCAATCTCCATTTGTATTTTGTTTAGGTAGAACCATGGTTACTTTGATGTCCCCGTTGAGCTTATTATTTACTTTAGCCGTGGCATCCACATTCTTTCCATCTACAGTTACATAGTCGAAAGATTTAATCGTATTATCTTTCTCTACACTTGCTGATATCGTTCCTAATCCTCCAGTTAATGCAAACACAGCTGCTAATGCTCCTACTACTAACTTCTTGAACATACAACCATCTCCTCTTTGATTGGATTTTTTTGTACAACTAAAATGTATATCGGTTTTATATTTTTGTAAATGTTATGAATTTTTAGAAATATATAACAGAATATTTGCTGTTTTTTATAGCAACTAAGTTGCTTTTTATCGTGTTGGGGTGTTTATTTTCACTAGGTTGATAAGCATGGGGTGGCACCAACAAAACGCGAATTTCGTACGCTAAGCAAAATTTCATAAAGAAAAAGCCGATTTCCTGTACGCTAAGAGATAATCGGCTTCTTACTGTTAAGCTGTCTGTAGTGGTCGTAGAGAGTCTAATGGTGCAATTTCTCTTTTGCTAAATCGGTATTCTCCTAGAAAGTTAATGTGTTCCCATCCTAATGGAGAAATATGTTTTAATAATTCTTCATCAAATTGTTCTTTTTTCTTCAAAGCTTTTATTGCTTCATTTAAATAAATAGTATTCCACACACTAATTGCATTAATTAAGAGGTTTAGTGCACTACTTCTTTGAAGTTGATCTTGTAGTGCTCTTTCTCGTAATTCACCATGTTTTCCAAAGAAAATAGCGAAAGGCGAGGCGATGAACACATTTACAAAATGACGAGAAAAATGACAAAACTGTAAGAATGCACGAATGTTTGTAAGAAAGTTCGATGTTTTCCTTTTTCTTTTTTTATTATAGTGAAAAACAAGAAAGAAGAAAGAGATGTCATACTCATGGTGATACCTATTTTTATGAAAGTAAAAAAAGCGTGGGAGGGGAAGGAAGATGACGTTTTCTCAGCTCGCGTTTAAAAACGTTAGTCGAAATATACGTACGTATGCCGCTTATTTTTTAAGTGAAAACGTCATGTTAGAGGAAGAAACAGTACATTCACATAGTTAAGAAGTAGTTAAGTCCCATCTAAACCTTTTTTCCCATAATAAAATTATAAGCGTACAAGAAGGTTGGTATTTTTAGATGAGTACAATAATCAAGACTATTCATGTAATGAAGGTATATGGCAATCAGTTAAACACCGTACTATAAAGGAGGGATTTGAAAATGTCTTTTTCTCAATTCAATATTGATATTTTTCGAGCAATTAATGATTTAGGTAAACAATATTCATTCCTAAACTCAGCCATGGTATTTTTGGCAGAATATATGGTATATATTTTTGGTTTAATTATTATAGCTTATTGGTTTACCGGGTCCAGAAAAAGTAGGATGATGGTTATTCAAGCGATGGTTGCTTTTGTGATTGCTGAGGTGATCGGAAAAATAGCAGGGAAATTTCATTTGAATTATCAACCGTTTGCAGTATTGCCTGATGTTAATAAACTTGTCGACCATGCTGTAGATAATTCATTTCCTAGTGACCATACGATTCTCTTTTTTTCGATTTGTTTTTCGTTTTGGCTTGTTCGTAAAAAGACTGGATGGTTATGGCTTATACTTGCATTTTGTGTAGCGATCTCTCGTATTTGGGTAGGGGTTCATTATCCTTTTGATGTTGCAATAGGGGCTTTAATAGGATGTGTTTCAGCGTTATTTTCGTATTGGTTAGTACCGAAATTTTCTTTTATCAAGCAATTGCTTACCCTATATGAAAGAGTAGAGAAACATGTTTTACCATCCAAAAACAAATCAAAGGGATTTTGAGTATACAAGTATAAAAGTTAGTGTGAAAGATACAGATGCTGACGACCTATATATGGAATGTATTCATGTTGCAGCTGTTCTGACACGTACAAGTTATCAACAATCTTTATGTTGAAAGAATCTTAGCGTACGAAATCCGCGTTTTGTTGGTACTACCCCATCGCTATCAAGCTAAGCTCATACAACGTCAATCATAGTAGGGGTTGCTTCTTTTTTCTAAAGACCACGTGTAGGGAATTTAAAGATTTG
>NZ_JAKUHD010000045.1:0-15845 GCF_022664325.1 Bacillus cereus group sp. BfR-BA-01310
TGCGGAGATAGCCTAATAAATTAGAGTTCGATAGAACTCTTTACTTAGGAATCCCCCACTTCTAAACGAAGTGAAAGTGGGGGTAGTTCAAGATAAGGCTAAGTACTATTTCGATGATCTTCCAGAGGATCTTCCAATTGAACAAGCATATGTACATACTGGTATGTTTCTTGGGTGGATAATTGAAAATAATTTATTTAGTAAAGAATTTGAAGAAAAGTATAAAGATGACATTAATAGGTTTAAGCTTAGACAAATCACTGGTACGCAAATCTATATGAAGTGGGGTGGTGTGTTTGCAGACGACATGTTAAATGATGGGGGCAATCAATTTGCAACGTATTACTTTAATACTGATAATCGTTGGAAGTATATGAATGATTATATGGATGTTTTTGTAGATGCCGGCGAAACACTTTATCATGTACAAGATACTTGGGGAAACTATTTTGAATTAAAAGAAGAGATTGATTATAGCTATATGTTTTGGAAAAACAACATACAGAAACTGTAAAAGCTTATTATCGAAAAAAATAAAAAGTACTTTTTAACGTTTTATAAGTGCTTTTAGGCTGATATTAATTATGTAGTTTTATAATTTTTATTTTTAAAATCTAACATCTGTCATAAACTCTGAAAAAAATTCAATACTGTAAGTATTGAACTACCCCCACTTTCACTTCTAAACGAAGTGAAAGCGGGGGTAGTTCAAATATTCACCATTCTTCTCTAACAGGTTCAAGATAAATTGTAATTTGTTAATCGATATGTTTGTGTAACCACTGTTCAAATATCTTTAACTGTTCTTCAGTATGAAAGTAATGTTCACCTGTTTCCATGACTTCTAATTCACAACGATGTTTTTTTGTGAAATAGTTAATAGTTTCAAATTCGCACAGTTCATCCTTGGCTCCATACATAATATATGTATCTGTATTCCATGTATTAATAGGATGTTCTTTTACATAGCATAAATAATCCCAATATAACTTTTGACCAATAGGTGTCTCTATAGTCATTTCTTTTTGCAAAAGCTCTGGTGTTACATTAAACCATTTCATCATATTTTCGATAATTCGTTCCATATTAACTACTGGTGATAAAAATAATGCCTTTTCTAACACATCATTTTGATAGGCTAAAAGGCTAAAATAAGCTCCCATACTACATGCAAACACGCTTACTTCTTTCCAATGTTCTTTTGCGTAATTCATAATTATAGATAATTCACTAACACAAAACTGTACTTTGCAAGGAGTATTATCATTTTTTCTTTCTCCATGCTCAGGTAAATCAAAGCTTAATACTTGATAACCTTTTTGATTGGCTTCTTCAGCTAATATTTGAATAACTGCATCTTCCTTATTTGACATATTTCCATGTACTGCAATAAAAATTTTTTCACTCTTATCTCCCCATAAAACCGTGGGAATATCCCTAATTTTAAAATTATTTTTAAGCATATTTCCTCCATAGAATAAGACATATAGGACTTGGCAAAAAAACGCACATACTTTATAATACTCTACTCAGTTTTAAATAAATCAAACTATTCCTAATTTATCACAAATGAATTATAATATCTCTCTACCTCTGTATAACAGAGTCTACTTTGTATTTAAAATCTTTCTTTTTTTTCATTTCTTTAGAAGCTACAAGTTCTTATTTTGATGCCTTATTGAGCTAATCTACTCCGTTAGTAGAAGAAGGATTTTAAACAATTATATTATTTTTTAAATGACTTTATTGTAAATTAAACAACTTTATTATCTCTGCACATCAATAATATAGTGGAACAAGACCACCGGTTTATTAAAAGGCGAGTTCGTTCTATGTTAGGATTCCGGTCGTTTAAAACAGCAATCTCTATATTGAGTGGTGTTGAAGCCATGCATATGATGAAAAAGGGGCAACTTGTTTTACTGGATAAGTCTGTCCAAAACCAGAAAGAATTTA
Source organism: Bacillus cereus group sp. BfR-BA-01310 (assembly GCF_022664325.1). Lineage (NCBI taxonomy): Bacteria > Bacillati > Bacillota > Bacilli > Caryophanales > Bacillaceae > Bacillus > Bacillus cereus group sp. BfR-BA-01310. The sequence continues at coordinate 1,957 of NZ_JAKUHD010000045.1, forward strand.
TTCATAAATTGTTTGGCTTAGTTTCATAAGATAGAAATGAAGAGGAAATTGCAACTCTATGTTTCTAACTAAAATTTTCGCATCAGAACCATATGTATCAATTCTCTGTTCTACTGTAAATTTGAAAAAAGCAGCTCGAAATCTCCCACTTCAAACATTTCTTAAAGATGTTAAGTGGTGAGTAGTTCAACGAGTTCCATCTATTTGATCTATATTATAGAAAATAAATAAGTACACCTCCTTATTTGAACAAGTAGGTGTACTTATTTTTTAATTTCTATGCATTTTTACGCTTTAAGAATATCACTCCACCAATAACCACTAACAATGCTCCAACTGCCATTGAAATCCAACTTGTAAGGTTAGTACCTGTTTGCGGTAACCATCCAATTTTAGATTCAATTTCTTTTTTAGGCTGTGGCTGTTCTTTTACTTGCTCTTTCGGTTGCTCTTTCGTTGGTGTTTTATCTTCTGGTTTTTGAGTTGTACCAGGTGTAACTGGTTTCTTTTGATCTTTTACAGTATGCTTGATGATTTCACCATCTGTTTTAATCTCAAATGAGAAAATCTCTTCATTTATAAGATATCCTACAGGTGCAATTGTTTCTTTATACGTATACTTTCCAAATGGTAACTTCTCAAATTTCGCAATACCTGTATCATCTGTTTTTCCTTTTACTACTTCTTTTCCAGCTTCATTATAAATAGTAAATTCTGCACCCGGAAGCTTATTATTGCCGTCTGCTACATCTACTTTTGTGATTTCTAATAGCCCTGTAATCTTTTTATTTTCTACTACATGTTTAATAATTTCCCCGTCTTTTTTAATTTCAAACGAGAACGTTTCTTCACTTACCACATAACCATTTGGTGCAATTGTTTCTTTATACGTATACTTTCCATACGGTAACTTCTCAAATTTCGCGATACCTGTATCATCTGTTTTTCCTTTTACTACTTCTTTTCCAGCTTCATTATAAATAGTAAACTCTGCATTTGGAAGCTTGTTGTTTCCATCAGCTACATCAACTTTTGTAATTTCTAGATTACCTTTGATAAGTTGATTAACTGCTAATAGCTCAATAACTTTCCCATGTTCCTTTATTTCGAACTCAATTGGTTCTGTAACAAGAACATAACCGTTTGGAGAAGCCTTTTCCACAAAAGAATATTTACCATGCGCTAAATCTTTGACACTAACTTCACCATTTTTATCTGTCTTATATTCACCAATGACTTTCCCACTTGTATCTTTTAACTCGAATACTGCACCTTCTAATTTTTTGCTGATATCTTCATTATCTACTTTTAATAATTTTACACTCCCTTTCACTTCTGTGTTTTCCACTGTAAAAGTAAGTGTTTTATTGTGCTCTTTAATTTCAAAAGGATACTTCGTTTTATTTCCAACATATCCATTAGGTGTTTTTGTCTCTAAGAAATAGTATTTACCATACGTAAGACCATCAACTTTAGCAATTCCATTTTCATTTGTTACTACTTTTTTCACTTCTTTTCCATCTTCAGTGAAAACTGTGAATTCAACATTAGGTAAAACCTTTCCTGAATCGCTAAGTTTTTTAATTTCAATGCTACCTTTTACTTTGTTGTTTACTACTTGAATAGCTCCTGTTTCTCCTGTCTTAACTTCAATAGTTTGTGTTTTTTCATCTGAAACATAACCTGTTGGTGCCTTAATTTCTTTTACTGTGTAAGTACCAATTGGTAGATTATTTAATTCTGCAGTACCATCAGCACCAGTAGTGATTTTTCCAACTGATTCATTATTTGCATTAAAGACTTCAAATACTGCATCAGCTAATACTTCTCCATTTTCTCCAACCTTTTTAATTTTTAAAGAACCAGCAGCTTCCCAATTTACTGCAAGGTCACTACTAATCTTCTCTTCATTTCTTTCTAGTAATACTGTAGCATTCTGAACAGTATCAGTACCGCGATAAGCGATTGCTTGCACTTTAGTCAAATTAGCAGCAACACTTAAATTAAATTCACCTGTTTTTGTATTTTTAGGAATTTGAATACGGAATTTTTCTCCAACCGCAAGCTGATCTTTCACCTCGCCATTTTCACTAATAATTCTAACGCCATTAGGAGCATCTTTTGTTACAACCTTATAAGAACCACCTTTAGCGTTTGTTTGTACTGTATATAAGTTTGTTTCAAAAAATTCTCCCTTTAATTCCGCCTTTTGTTTTTCAGCCGGAATGATATTCATAAAGATATCTTGTGTGTCTTCACTTTTGTTAGCAGCATTTATAATAGTTTTAGCTGCCTTCTCAACATTTTTATTTGTATGTTTTAACTCATTTACATCAAGTTGACCTAAAGCATTCCAAACGGCTAGTTGCGTTGCATAATGAGCCTCATTTGTATTTGCAACCCCTAATTGTTCTACACTCTTTTGCGGGAAACCATTTAATAATACCCGATATACCATATTATCTGTTTTCCCCATTTCAGGTAGATCTTCTCCACTAGGTGATTTTAATCCTAGAGCTAAGCAATATGCAATCTTACCACTTGAATTTTTAATTATTTCAGTTTTAATATACTTTCCTAGTTGATTACTATAACTCCAGTCCAGCGAATACTTTTCATGAGTCATAACTTCTGCACTAGCCCTTGGTAAAAACACATTAAGGAATAATGCCAGTACTGATAATAATGTAAAAACTCTTATAATAACTCTTTTCCCCAATTTTGAAACCTCCCTAAAATAAATTAATCCGAGTTTTTATCGAGATATTTAAATCATTCACGATCAACCCGATTATCATTATAAAACAAAAAATTACAAATATTAAACACTCTTGTCGAAATTGTCAAATAACTTACACATTTCAATATTTTTCAGGCTTTTAAACATATTAACTATATACAAATTCCTAAAAAAGGCCTTAATTAAAAAAACTAATATGTATGTTAAGTATGTAAATACCCCGCTCTTTTTGCACAAGTTATTAAACTTTTATGATAATTAAGTTCACTTTTTTCATTTTGGGGTATAATTATTAGTTAGCTTGATGGCGATGTGGTGCTATCCCATCGCTATCAAGCTAAGAAAAGTAAATACCCCAAACGAATTTTTTCGTTTAGGGTATACTTCCAAATATTAAGTTGATGGGCATGTATGGTGCCCCCTGATATGAGAATCTAAAGTATTTGAATAAGAAACTTTACTCCGTTCGTTATAGTTGTTTACATCATAATATAATTATATATCTCTTATTAAAAATAATTCTATCTTAAGAGCTGAAAATGGCTATTAAAAAATATGGTTGCTAATTTTATTTCGATCTTCCTTGCACCCAAGCAGCAATATCATTTATAACATACTCAGGGATATTAGAAGGACTATAATATTCATCTGGTTTACTTAATTCACCATCTCCTTCTGTAAAGAAGTGATTTAACTTTGGATATAGTCGATAATCAACGTTATCTCGCTCTTTTAATTGTTCTTTCCAAAGAGGAATTTCGATTTTTGATTGAACTTGATAGTCTCTTTCTCCTTGAATAATAAGCAGCGGTGTTTTTTGTTCTTTTGACATTTCTGCTGCCTTAATTTTACGGATAGAATCCCAAAATAATGGTGATCCTAAATAAAAATCCTTTGGAGGATTCTGACTAGAGAAATTGGGATCATTTAATAATTCAAATTGTGATTTGTAAAATTTATATTCCTCCGGTTTCATTGCCCCAATAGAAAAAAGATACTCAAATTGATCTAAAACAACATCTTGGATCGTACGGGCTGGTCCTCCCATCACAATTGCACCAGCAATATTTTGATTTTGGTCTTTTTCGATCATTTTCGGAAGCATCATTCCACCTTGACTATGACCAAGAATATAAATTTGATTTTTATTTATCATAGGTTCATTTTGAAGAAAATGAGTCGCAAGAAGAGCATCATCTGTTGTCTCTTTATCAACTGTATAAAAAGGACTAAATTGTGTTTTCAATCCATGTTCATAAGTTCGTTTATTATAGCGAAGGACAGCAATTCCTTTCGAGGCAAGACCTTCAGCTAAATCGCGAAATGGTTTTAAGGCAAATGCTGTTTCATCCTGATCAGTTGCTCCAGATCCTTGAACAAGAATAACCGCTGGGAAAGGACCCTTTCCCTTCGGAACAGACAATGTTCCTGGTAATGGAAACGCACCACTTCCAACTACTACTTCTTTATCAACAAATGATTCAGGCTTACTATATGATGGACGCTCTGAAACAGGACTAAACGACATGCTAAGTTGAAAATCATCTATTTTTCCAGATGGATCTAGTTTAATTAGTAAAGGTACAGTAGATTGTTCAAAAACTAATTTAATCTCTACATTTGTATGAACGGAATTTGTCTCTTTTTGTGTTACCTCTCCAATTCCCATAAAAGAACCTGCTTGTAATTGCGCAGGGAGTCCCTTCCAATAGCTCTTAAGCCATTTTTCGGATATTATTTTCTGTAATGATCGTGAGGTTAAATCAAATGCAGATTTATAATCCTCACTATTCATATAGCGGATAAATGAAAGGGTAGTAGATATAATAGGATTTTCATCATCAGTATTGTCTATTTTTTTTATATTTGTGTTTGTTTCCTTTAATGTCGAAATAAATTGGTAATTGAACGGATTATTATATGTATCGTGATATAAACTTGTTTTCAATACATCCGTATTCCGTCCCCCATACAAACTTGAAGAACTCGTGAAATTTTTAGGTGAAATTACTTCCTCCGCAAATGAAACTGAAGGAATAGTTATCGCACAAATTGCACTGACAAGTAATAACTTATTCCCTATTCTTTTTTTCGTGCTCATTTTTATTGATTCTCCTTTCAAAATTAAAATTTTTTAATACAGCATGCCAAGTACTATAAGGAAAATAAAAATTATAAAAGAAATTATTAATCTACTTTACGATCCCCCCTAACAGGTTAAAAGGCTATTATAAACAAACTTCAATAAAAGATGCCTTCTCCCTCTTTTTTTATGACTGGATTTTTTGAGTGGATGTGACCCCTAATAAACATTACAGTTTTGTAATATTAATGTCACTATAATCAATTTTTTCACTATAAAGAATTTACTATAATTCCCATATACAAAGATAAGGAGAGAGTTATATGAAAAAACATTAGTTATATTTATATTATTTGCACTGTTTTCTAGTTTTGCTATAGGATGCGAGAGATCTAGAATGGGAACAAAACAATATTATGTACAAATAACAAATAAGAGTAAGGTAAAAGGTAACCAGCGTTTCTATACTGTATCTACTTATAATGAAGATGAAGTAAAAAAACAGTTACATTTGGAATGTGTAAAACCAATAGACACACCCCTTAAAGAGAATGCCTTTATACGCCTTTACGTCAGACACAAAGATAACAGTAATGTAGAAATAAACCATTAAGAAGTAACTTCCTATATTGTAGCTTTGGAATAAAGTTGAATCAAAAATACCTCGCAATCCCAAGTTTTACGATAAATAAAAAGAATCCATTTTGAAAAAGATTGATCAAAATGGATTCCTCTTTAGCAGATTTTTGTTTCGGCTTTATAAAAAAGTTTGATCATTTTCTGCCTGTATTGCTCCATAATCGCGCCCGATTGTTCTCTAAAAAGTGAATAGTTTCTCTTAAACTTTCTTAATATACTCATACACTTCTTTAGGTTTTATATTAAGCAGGTGAGCAATTTCCGTTATTTTTTTTCCTTCTTTCTTCATCTTTTTTACTTTTGTCTCCAGTATTTGCTCGTATTCTTCTGCAATATCAAATAATGGACTCAATAAAGAGTGCCATATTTCAAAATCAGCAAATTTATTTTTTTCCAAAAACTTATTTAGCAATGTTTTTAATTCTCTATTTTGTATAATTCTTTTTCCTTCTAAAACTTGTTTCTCAGTAAGGAAATTACTTATATCTTTTATAAAATTGATAAATGAGTCCATAGAATCTGCAAGGAAACCGCCAACACCCCAACTGTCCATTCCATGCATTAATGAAGATATAGGGTATCCATCCTCATTTAAATCAATTATAATTGGATCTCCACACATAGTTTCATATGCAATAACAATCCAATTTGCATCCCAAGTATCTTCCTCATCGGTTACAAGGGAGTTTCCATCGGTGTCAATGCTATATCCTACTTGAAATTCATCTAATTGTTCAAAAGAAAATATATCAAAATTTACATATTCTCTAATTTTTTCATGTTCTAAGTTAATAAGTTCTAAATTCCTCTTAATTTCTACTTTTTGATGATAAGAATTAAATTTTATCATTGCCATTTTTACTACATCCCTATTCAAACTTTATTTTTATTCTTTTTTTATCTGTTTTTTTACTAAAAACCTAAGACAAGAATATTAATAATAGATATTGTTATTTTTTCTTTGCCTCATATAAAGATTCTGTAAAACAGGATCTAAACAAACTTTAGAACATCGCAACATTCTTTAAAACATCGTGACTTTATTTCAAATCGATATTTATTTGATATGCCTACCTTTATGATATCTATAAAAGATAATAAAAAACTACATGGAAAGATCAGCCTTTGTATAAATATATACTTTAAGTTGATGGATGTGTGGCGAGACCCCTATAAAAGCTATGACAAAATTTATCCTGTTTTCCTTTTTGCTTACTTGCTAAATTCAGCAAGTAAAATATTTTTAAAAGGATCAGGACTGTTAGCTCTATCCGTACTGTTAAAATTGATGGTCAACGTATGCTTGCCCCCAAGTGTACCTCCAACAAGAGTACCTCCAACAAGAGTAACAAACCCTGGAAGTCCCCATATCGAGACGTCGTTTGGAAGCTTAGTTTCATAGATTCCAAGCCCATATCCGCTGATTTCATCATATCCTGTAGGAACTGTAGTAAGTATTTGTTTTAGTAGCTGTTCCTTCAGTAATTTGCCACCGAGCAAGGAAGAAAAGAATTTGTTTAAGTCGTCAGCAGTAGAAATCATCTCTCCAGCTGAGCTAGCTATACTTGAGTTATAATAAGTAACGTCTTTTAGCTCACTTGCTCCGTCTGGTTGGACATATCCACGGGCATGCTTGGTGCCTGGAATAACGCTTGAATTGCCAGGCAGGAATGTATTCGACAACTCAAGCGGTTCAATAATCCGATTTTCAATCTCTTCCGCATAGCTGTTTCCGGTTACTTTTTCAATAAGGATACCCAGTAATACGTATCCTGTGTTTGAATAAGACCAGCCCTGGTCTTTTTTATTGTCCTTGTTTTTAGGGCGCACCACATCACTATCAAGCTAAGAAAAGCAAATACCCCAAAACAAAAAAATAAGCTTTTTTGTTACAAGTTAGTACAAAATTTCGTTCTGGGGGTACTATAAAATTTTAGCTTGATGACGATGTGGCGGGACCCCAACATAAAATTAAATGTAGACTATTTCTGTGGTGTTTTATTTTTTATTAATTATTACGGTACGTGAAATTATAATGTTAAACCTAAAAAAGCCCCTTGAAAGGAGCCTCTTATTTTACAAGGTATTGTTCTATTTCTTTTATTAATAATTCTGCACCTTCTGGACTTAATGCGATCTTACCATTTGCTAATGATATGTTACGATTTGATACTTCTCCTGTTAATGCACAAACACCACCAGGCTGATACTTCTGTAAAACAATGTCTTCACCTTCTACAAAGATCTCTAATGGCGATTTTTCTCTAATACCAAGCGTATTTCTAAGTTCCTTTGGAATTACTACACGCCCTAATTCATCTACTTTTCTAGTCACTCCAGTTGCTTTCATCTAGCATCTTTCCCCATTTCATTTATCAATTTGTACCCAAATTATTCTTTACTATTGTAACAGGCTTTCACCATACACGAGAAACATAATGATCCAAAAACTAACGATCATAACAAGAATTTCTTTAAGGGGTACAGACAATGCCCATCAACCTAAAGAATCAAAATCCCCCCATAACGAAAATATTACGATTGAAGGCAACAAAATGAAATTACCTAAACTTGCCCTTGTTCGCTTTGCCAAAAGTCTTGAAGTAGAAAGGCGTATTGTGAACTACCCGCCACTTAGTAGCTCTTACGAGCTTACTTGAAGTGGGGGCTTCTCGGTTAGTCGTTACTTTTGATAGCTAACGAATTAGTCCTAAGACAACCGAGCTAACTCCCTTGTTCCAAAGGTTATTTTACTATCATTTATGCCAACGCTAATAAGCGTATTGCTTCATTTTTGATATTGATAGCTGAGTTATAATCTCTATCGAGATTTACACCACATATACAAGAATATATTCGTTCAGACAATGATATATCTTTCACAATTCCACAATTGCTACATGTTTTTGTGGAAGGAAACCATTTGTCTATTTTCACAAGTTGTTTGCCTTGTTCTTGTAGTTTATACGCTAAAAAAGAAGTGAACATACCCCAACCATTGTCAGCGACACTTTTTCCAAAATGAAGTGATTGCGACATTCCTTTCATGTTTAGGTCTTCAATAGCTATAACGTCAAAATTAGTAGCTAACTCTTTAGACTTATGATGGAGAAAATTCTTACGTTGGTTCGCTACTTTTTCATGTAATTTCGCTACACGAATACGTTGTTTGTTCCAACGTTCTGAGCCTTTAGCACGTCTTGCTAATACTCGTTGTGCCTTTGCTAATTGGTCTAACATGTTACGATAAAACTTAGGATAATTGGCTTTCTCATCCTCAGAACTAACGTATAATCCATCCATCGCAAAGTCTAATCCCACAACTGTTTCTACTTCTTTTTGTACAATCTCTATTTCGTATTCAGTCAAGATGGACACATAGTATTTACCAGTAGGTGTCATAGAAATTGAACATGATTTGATAATATGGTCTTGTGGTATTTCTCTATGTTGTTTAATACGTACCATTTTCAGTTTTGGTAATTTGATATGACCATTAAGCAACATAATATTTCCATTTACTACATTCGTTGTATAAGACTTTCTGTCTTTTTTGCTTTTGAATGTTGGGAAGTCATTTTGACCACTAAAGAAATTCTTATAGGCAGTTTGCAAGTTTAGTTGAGCATTTGCCAAAGCTAACGAATCAACTTCTTTCAACCATTCAAATTCTGCTTTGTATTTTGCTGGGGTTGGAAGCTTTTGTTTCTTTAGTTGTTCCTTATCATCTTTGTATTTCTCATATACTTCTTTACGTTCAGCCAACATTCTGTTATACACGAAGCGTACACAACCGAAGGTTTTACGCATAAGATAAGCTTGTTCTTCTGTTGGATACAAACGGAATTTATATGCCTTATTATGCTTTGTCATACCATTTCACCTCACTTTTCACCTTGATTTTCAATATACTTCTTTACTACGTCTATTGGTGAACCACCAGTAGTTAGTAAGCAAAAACTTCTTGACCAAAACATCTCTTTCCAAAGTTTCTTTTTCACTTGTGGAAAGTCTCTCTTAATGAGTCGAGAACTTGCACTTTTATAAGCATTAATGAATTTTGTCATTTCTGTATTAGGATGTGCTTTGAACAAGATATGTACATGGTCAACATCATGATTCCATTCTACCAATGTTATATTGTAGTTCTCAGACAATCGTACAAACATGTCTTTTGCATAGTCTGACATATCATCATCAAATACATTTCTTCTGTATTTTACGACCAATACAAGATGATAATACAACAAGAATACTGAATGATTATTACTGTCTAATTTCATTGATATAACAACCTTTATATATTATAAGACTGATTATATCATGGAGAAAATAAAAAGCACAGTTAAGTTCTTTTTGGCTACGCCAAACCGAAATTCATCTCCCACCTATCGTTGGGCTATCGCCCTGCACACGCTTGAGGAAGGAGAATTCTTTCGGAAAATCCGTTAAAAGTGTATGCTGACGCTCCAATTAGATGAGTATGATATATTTGAAAATGCGCCAATATACTTGTTGACCAAATAAAAAAGCGCCCTGTAAACAGGGCGCTTCGGACATATATTAGGTTTTAATTAATGACTAATATTAGCATTTGGATGTAATGTTGTTCCTCCAATTGAAACTTTAATTTCATTTGTTAATGGAACATTTTGTTCATTAATAATGGTTCTCCACCATTCCCATGCAAGACCTGTACATTCTCTTGCTACGACTTTTACATTTTTTGAATTCGGTGGAAGTGGTATGACTGTATTGAAATGAGCAGTTCTGTCTCTGCCGTTTCCTTCCCAAGTTTTATGGGTTAGCACTTCTTTTCCATTTTGATCATATGAGAATTCATCCCAAGATACATCAAATTGAGCAACATATGCACCGTAATGATCAAGCGTCATTTTAGCACTAGAATACTCTGTAGTTGTAGTCTCAATATAATCCGTATTGTTATGAACAGCAGCAGTTGCGTTATCTTTTAAGAAAGTGCTTGTATATGAAATTGGGTATGCTGGATTCTTAGGACTTAATTCTGCATTATCTTTAATGATATTTCGGATTTCATTAAAATCTTTTGTAACAACCTTGTTATGCTCTTTTGCATCTCCGCCTAATACTACAGCGGTAAAGGTACTGTCTTCAAAAATATCTTTGTACTGTCCACTCGCTTCAACGCCTTGCCCCTTAATTAAGGCTTTAAAGGCAGTTTGTACATCTTTGCTCTTAGATGATGTTTCTAATTTCACATAAACTGTTCTACCATAAGCTACATTTGATACCATAACAGGCGGAGCCGCATTACTTACCCCTTTACGAGTTAGCTCATCAAAAGTAACGCTATTATCAAAAAGATCTGATGGATTGTTAGGTAGTTCTGCACTTACGGTATAAAAGATTTGCTTATATGCCGCCACCATCACTTTTTTCTCTCCATTTGCAACCGCATTAAAATCAATATTCAGTGAATTATCAAGATATTTAGCGTTAACATTTAGAGCACTTGCTATTTGAGATTTACTATACACCATAGATTCTGTATACTGCATTCTTGCAGGTAACGTATGTGTTTTTGAATACTTTTCATTCCAAGTAGATACTAATTCATCTACTGCTCCAGACACATTACCATATGTAGGATTTTGGACAGTAATTGTATTGTCTTTTCTCATGCCAGGTAAGTCTATACTAATATTCAAAGGCTTTCTCTTAGCTACTAACAAACTAGGTTGATTATCTGCAAAAGCTTTATTTGCAAGTTGTACTGCTCCTGGATAAGTACGATTAGCCACAGAATCAATAATTGAAATATCCACTGGTGAAGTTGTAAGTGATTTTTTCTCGCGTTCAACTACTACAAATTTACCATTTGAATTTGTACTTTCTTTCGGAACAAAACTCTCTACTTTATCACCATTTACTGCTAAAACCTCTTGATTATTATACTTTAGATTTGCTATACCAGTGTCAATGTTAATAGCTTTTTTTGTTGCATCAGCTGAATTACTTGTATGTGTTTCAGCGAAAGAAATAGAAGAATAATTAAAAGTGCATAAGCCAATTGATAAACATGCTAGTAATTTTATTCCTTTGTTATTTTTCTTAATTTTCAAAAAAATCAACTCATTCCTTTTTCGATATGATATTTTAAATGATTGCCAAATAATAAACTTACATAAATACTTTTAAAAGTTCTTGAACGAATGGAATTACTCCACCTACAAATTTCAAAACTGCCATTGCGATTTCCATATTATTTCCTCCTCTTTTCGTATTAAGATGTGGTAAATTTTAATACTTTCATTATAGTAATTACTCATATTTATAGCAATATATTTTATATGCAATATTGCATATAAGAATGTAGCAAGGGTTCTGGTGCAAAAATCCCAAGACTCTTGCAAATAATCTCCTAATCTTGGACATACTGATACTAGTACTCTAAAAAAGGATGTGATTGGTATGGAAAAGCAAAATCTATTCAAGTGGAAACATTATCAACCGGATATTATTTTATTAACCGTGAGATGGTACCTACGGTACAACCTCAGTTTTCGTGATTTAGTCGAAATGATGGAAGAACGTGGGCTATCCCTTGCTCATACAACAATCATGCGATGGGTAATTAGATAAGCGCGTACGACGTCATCTTAAATCAACCACTGATTCTTAGCGAGCCGATGAGACGTATGTGAAAGTCAAAGGTCAATGGATGTACCTATATCGTGCTGTTGATTCAAAAGGAAATACAATTGATTTTCATTTAAGCAAAACAAGAGATCATAGGGCTGCAAAGCGTTTTTTCAAGGAAGCTTTGCAGCCTTTTCATGTTTCAAAGCCCCGTGTGATTACAGTAAACGAAAATCCGGCCTATCCTATAGCGATTGAAGAGTTGAAGAAAGAGAAAAAGATGCCTGTAGGCATCCAAATAAGGCAGATAAAATACCTTAATAACATTGTAGAGCAAGATCATCGTTTTATTAAAAAGAGAGTTCGTTCAATGTTAGGATTGAAATCTTTTCATATAGCTAAATCTATTCTTTCAGGATTAGAAGCGATGCATATCATTAAAAAAGGCCAACTTATTTTACGGGACAAGTGTGTCCAAAATGAAATGAAGTTTATTCATCAACTATTCGGAATGGCTGCATAAAAATAGATTCCATTAGGAGTCTATATACCTCTTTCAAATAGATGCAATCTTTGCACCAGAACGATTTAAGAGCGAAGGATGTACATAACAGCGCAGATAAGGTTGAGGAAACATACAAGTATATAACTCTAGCTAAATGAGGGAAGCCCTGCAGGGGATGCAGGGCAGTACTAAGATCATCGAGTTGTTGAGTTTATAAGAATTTCTTGGACTGCAATAAGTTTAACATATAATTTTAAACAACTTTATATAAGGATGTTGCGAATTTGTGAACAAAGACAAGTTTTTTTGTCATAATATTCAGAAATCTAATGGTATCCCCACCTAGCAAATGAGTTCCTGGATATTCCGATGCTCGAAAGCATCAAGAAAGGGGACTTGAGATGCTTCCATGTCTCGAACCAACAAATTGTAATGATTTAGAAGGAAACAAGTACTTATGTAGATTTGAACATTATGAAGTGGATAGTCATTTTGAAGGTGAACCGCTAGAATGGAAGGTTCACATCATCGAATTAATGCCAATTATCCCTATCTATAAATGCTGGGGAAAAGGAATCAAAACAAAATAAAAAACCGCCCTACCTCTAGGACGGTTTGGAGAAAACACATTTAAAACGCTAACCACATTATACCAGGTTCTGGTGCAAAAATCCCAAGACTCTCCATGAAATTGCTAATTGAAGAAAATTGAAAAAAGCCGTATTTAGATTGATGCGTCTTTTTGCGATGTCTCTTTTGTGAAATCATATAAAGCAAATGCACCTAAAATAACAAGTATGTTTTCAGGAACATCCAACAAAACAGCTTTCCAAGTTTCTGGTATTACCCATTTAATACCTGCTGCTGTTTCAAGATATGTTTGAAAATAACCGATTGTAAAATCAATTACAGATAAACATACAAATAATATTAGACAAACTCGAATTAATTTTTCATTTTTAAACATGTAACACCTCTCAAAATTCATTGAATGTTCCTACTTTTGGTTTGTTATATTTTTACATCCTTATATCTGATTTTAACACATAAAAACCAAGATAAATACAATATGCATATTTACATATTGTATTGTTAAGAAATTACTGCAATTAAAAAGATATTATCTCCTTCAATATCTTCGCATTGAACTACCCCCACTTTCACTTCGTTTAGAAGTGGGGGATTCCTAAGTAAAGAGTTCTATCGAACCCTAATTTATTAGGCTATCTCCGCAGTCCTTGCGGTTAGAAGCCTTATCGCTTCATTCTTTAGATTGATACTTGCGTTAATATCTCTATCAT
>NZ_JAKUHD010000046.1:0-15511 GCF_022664325.1 Bacillus cereus group sp. BfR-BA-01310
AAACTCTCCAATAAAGTTAGTTTGTCTAGCATCTAAAATAAAAATTGACGTTTCACGTTGTTTGTTTCGTTCAGTTTTCAAAGAACTACTTTGCCGCTCATTTGCGACTTCCTTATGTTAACATCTTCATCTTTCAATGTCAACTAAGTTTTTCATTTCGTTTGCCGCATTCTGCGTTACTGCATCGGCGACTTGTTCTATATTACACCTCTATACCCTAATCGTCAATATGTTTTTCTAAAAAAATATAAAAAGACTTATTTCTTTTAAAATAAGCCTTTTTATCATATGACATTCTATTCATTTATTATTTTTCTACAATTGGTAACGAGACGATAAATTGAATAATACCATCCTCATATTCAGCTCGAATACTACCACCTTGCAATTCAACAATACTTTTCGCAATAGCTAATCCAAGTCCCGATCCTTCTGTTACTCTACTTCGAGATTGATCCTTCTTATAAAAACGTTCAAACAAACTCCCTAACTCTTCTCTCGTAAACTCTTCGCTATGATTCGCGATAACAATTTGTATATCCCTACGCTGCCTTTGCAGTGAAACCTTTATCTCTCCGTCATCTTTACTATACTTAATCGCGTTCATTAGTAAATTATCGAATACACGGACCATCTTTTCCGAATCAATTGTTGCATATGCACGTTCCTCAGGAAATTTCTTAACAAATGTAAGTCCATGCTCTTCCGCCTGTGGTACTAACTCTTCTATTAATTGCTCAAGCAACTCATTTACACATACTTCTTGTTTTTCTAGCACAACCTGTTCATTTGTTAACTTCGTATACTCAAATAAATCTTCTATTAAATTCTTTAACTGCTCCGACTTTGCAAAAGCAATTCTCGTATACTCATCATGTTGTTCTTTATTTTCATATTTAGAATCTCGAAGTAATCGTAAATAACCCATAATAGAAGTAAGTGGCGTACGTAAATCATGAGATACATTCGTAATAAGCTCGTTTTTCTGCTTTTCTAACTTACGCTCTTTTTCTATATTATTCATAAGCTCTTCTGCCATATTGTTAATATTCTCAGTTAAAGCTGCAATCTCATCTTCACCTTTTTTCTCAATACGGTAAGCTAAGTTGCCTTTTTCTATTTCCTTTACACCTAGTGCCATCGCTTCAATTTGCTTCATCTTTCTCTTTGTTATATAGAAGAAAGAGAAAATGAATACGAGCACACCTATGAAAAATGGAAATGGCCCTTCTTGTGTCTCATACATTACTAAACCATCCGGAATCCCACTAACGAACATATACAAATTCTTATTTTCTATTGTAATAGGCGAAAAGGATATAAATTCTTTTCTCGTATTTTCAAATACATCTCGACCGTTTGAATAATTAATCGCAAATGATGCTGCATTACGAATCGTATTATGCAAATCAATTTGCTCTTCTTGTGCCTGCTTCGTCTTATATAAAACTTTACCACTCTCGTCAGTAACCAATACCTTTAAAGCTCTAGAGCCTCGTTCTAAATTTTGATTCTCTAGTTCAATCATACTTGATATAGCCTCTAATTTATTTTCATGAACTGAACTATTTGCCACACTTTGAGCTTGTTGGTTAATTTGCTCCATACCAGTCCGATAATCGATGGTCGCTTGACGATTCGCATTCTCAAAAAATGGTGCAGCTCCCTTTGCAAAAAAAACTCCTAATAACGCACAAGCAGCAAAAGTAGTAACCAATTGAATTCTTATACTCTTTCGTACGCTCTTTACTAATTTCTCAATTAATTGTCTTGTTTTCCTCACATAAGTAAATGGATTAAATATCTTTTTCAATCTTATATCCCACTCCCCACACTGTTTTTATATATCTAGGTTTTCTCGGGTTCTCCTCAATCTTTTCACGCACTTTCCGAATATGCACCATTACAGTATTATCAGACTGGAAAGATCTTTCGTTCCAAACCTTTTCATAAATTTGTTCCGCGCTAAAGACCATACCCGGGTTACGAGCTAGTAATTCTAAAATTGAAAATTCCCTCGGGGTCAGTTTCACTTCTTCACTATCCACAATAACTTTATGGGTTGAAATGTTTATTTTCATCTCTCCAATTTCTAACTCGTCCTCATTTTGAATAGCAAAACCATTCATCTTCATATAACGACGTAACTGAGATTTAATTCTTGCGATTAACTCTAACGGATTAAATGGTTTCGTTACGTAATCATCTGCACCTGTTGTTAATCCTAAAATTTTATCCATATCTTGCGTTTTCGCCGAAAGCATAATAATCGGCATTTCTTTCGATTCTCTTACTTTCATACACATATGAATACCATCTACTTTTGGCATCATAATATCCAATACAACTAGATGTACTTCATTTTCTTCTAGTAAACGCAATCCTTCTTCTCCGTCTCCTGCTTGTAGTACTTTATATCCTTCATTCTTTAAATAGATTGTAATTAAATTCCGAATTTCTTTTTCATCATCTACGACAAGTATTGTTTCGTGTGCCACAATATCTCCCCCATCACTTTTTTAATCCCTAACTTCTATTATAGGAAAACTTCTGAAGAAAAACGCTCGGAAATCCTTAAGATTTTCTGAAGACGCAAAAAAGGTCTAGACTCCCCTTAAGTCTAGACCTTTGAAAAACCCCTTCTATTTACGAACGTAGATGAAATATAGTACGAATAAAACTCCCATAACATACATAATTGGATGAACTTCTTTACGACGACCACTCACAACCATTGTAATTGGATAGAAGATAAATCCAATCGCAATCCCTGTCGCGATACTATACGTAAGTGGCATTGAAATGATAGTAAAGAATGCTGGTACTGCAATCTCGAATTTCTTCCAGTCAATTTCTCCTAAAGAAGAAACCATTAAAATCCCGACAATAATTAAAGCTGGTGCCGTTACAGCTGGCGTTACAACACTTAGTAATGGCGAGAAGAATAGTGCTAGCAAGAAGAACCCTGCTGTTACAACTGCTGTAAATCCAGAACGCCCACCTGCCGCTACCCCTGCAGAAGATTCAATATAAGACGTTGTTGTTGATGTACCTAGAATTGCACCAATTACAGTTGCGATCGCATCTGCAAATAACGCTTTTCCTGCACGTGGTAATTTATTGTTCTTCATTAATCCTGCTTGATTCGCAACCGCCATAAGCGTACCTGCTGTATCAAAGAAATCGATAAAGAAGAACGTTATAATAACAATCCCCATTTGAACAGTGAAAATGTCTCCAAAGTGAGTTAACGCTACCCCGAACGTTGGTTCTAGACTCGGTATTGCTCCCACTACAGCTTTCGGTGTATCAATTAATCCAGTTGCTACTCCTAAGATTGCTGTAAGGATCATACCGTAGAAAACTGCACCATTTATTTTCTTAATCATGAAAATGATTGTAGTAACAACTCCAAAAATCGCTAGTAACGTTGTGCCCTTTGTTAAATCCCCCAATCCAACAAGAACAGCATCATTTTTTACGATAATTCCGGCATTTTGAAATCCAAGGAAGGCAATGAATAATCCGATACCTGCTGCTACCGCAAATTTTAACTCTGCTGGAATAGCATTAATGATTTTTTCACGAATACCTGAAGCAGTAAGAATAATAAAGATAATACCTGACATTAATGTTCCAGCAATTGCTGTTTGCCATGGAATACCCATCGTTAACACTGCTGTATAAGCAAAGAACGCGTTAATTCCCATACCTGGTGCTAAAGCAATTGGATACTTTGCGAAAATACCCATAATTAACGAACCAATCGCTGCTGCTAATGCTGTAGCAACGAATACTGCACCTGGATCCATCCCTGTACCTGCTGGTAACCCTTTAACATTTCCAAGTGACAGCGTAGCAGGATTGACAAATAGTACGTAAGCCATAGATAGAAATGTCGTTAACCCTGCTATGAACTCAGTCTTATAATTCGTACCGAGCTCATCAAACTGAAAATAGCGTTTCATCCTACGTTTCCCCCGTTATATGATTACTCGCCGCATTTCACCCTAGCCCTCTTTTATCTATAAAAATAAAAAAGGCTTCCATTGCATATACATGGAAGCGTTCTATAAACAAAGACAAGTTTCCCCTCATCTTTATAAAAACGCCTCGTAGTCAAGCCATTTACGGTAGCTAGGTAGAAACTTTCGGGCCATATCCCCGATATTATACGACGGCTATAATATTCACTTTTCGTATCAATTACATAATCATATTAACTCGATAAGGTACTTTTGTCAATTTAAAAACGAACGTTTTTATAAACTTTTATATTTTCGTTCGTATTAAGAGTAGAAACAAAAAGATCCATCTATACATAAACGATAGATGGATCTTTTTTTATAATACTATTCCCACTCGATAGTTGCTGGTGGCTTACTCGTTACATCATACACGATACGGTTAACGTGTTTTACTTCGTTTACGATACGTACAGAGATTTTCTCTAATACGTCCCAAGGGATACGTGCCCAGTCAGCTGTCATACCGTCGATAGATGTTACTGCACGGATACCTACTGTGTAATCGTAAGTACGCTCGTCACCCATAACACCTACGCTACGCATACCAGGAAGCGCAGTGAAGTATTGCCAGATTTCGCGGTCTAATCCTGCTTTTATAATTTCTTCACGTAAAATCGCATCAGATTCACGAACGATTTCTAATTTCTCTTCTGTGATTTCACCTAATACACGAATACCAAGTCCTGGACCTGGGAATGGTTGACGCCATACGATTTCATCAGGAATTCCTAGTTCTGATCCTAATACGCGTACTTCATCTTTAAATAAAGTGTTTAAAGGCTCAATTAATTTGAACTGCATGTCTTCTGGAAGTCCACCAACGTTATGGTGAGATTTAATTGTTTGTGCAGTTGCTGTACCACTTTCAACGATGTCTGTGTAAAGTGTACCTTGCGCTAAGAAGTCCATACCTTGTAATTTAGAAGCTTCATCATCAAATACGTAAATGAATTCGTTACCGATAATTTTACGTTTTTGTTCTGGATCTTCTACACCTTTTAACTTGTTCATGAAGCGTTCTTGTGCATCCACTTTAATAACGTTCATATGGAAGCCTTCGCTAAATGTTTTCATAACGCCTTCTGCTTCACCTTTACGAAGTAAGCCGTGGTCAACGAAAATACATGTTAATTGGTCACCGATTGCTTTATGAATTAATACTGCTACAACAGAAGAGTCTACACCGCCACTAAGTGCGCATAGTACTTTTTTGTCTCCAACAGTTTCACGGATCTTCTCTAATTCTACTTCGATAAAGTTCTCCATGTTCCATCCTTCAGAACAACCACATACGCCGAATACGAAGTTTTTAATTAAATCGTTACCGTGCTCAGAGTGACGTACTTCTGGGTGGAATTGTACACCGTATAAGTTTTTCTCTTCATTGCTCATACCAGCAATTGGACAAGACTCACTTGTTGCATCTACTACGAATCCTTCAGGTAAACCAGTTACTAAGTCACCATGACTCATCCATACAACTTGCTCTTCTGGAAGGTTCGCATATAATTTTGATTCGTTCTCTACTTTAAGAACAGCTTTTCCGTACTCACGGTGGTTTGCACGCTCTACTTTACCACCGAAGTGTTGTGTCATAAGTTGCATACCGTAACAAATACCGAAAATCGGTAATCCTAGTTCAAAGATTTTTTCATCACAATGTAATGCACCTTCACCGTATACACTGTTTGGTCCACCAGAGAAAATAATCCCTTTTGGATTCATTGCTTTAATTTCTTCTGCAGTAATTGTATGTGGATGAAGTTCACTGTATACACCGAACTCACGAATTCGACGTGCTATTAACTGATTGTACTGACTCCCAAAATCTAAAACGATAATTGTATCGTGCTGTTTCTTCAAAATAATCACCCCAACGTTAGTTCTCGTATATAAATATTTTCACCAATTTGGCGAAAAGCATTACCAATATAATAAAAAAAGCCAGTCCTCCGCCTCTAGTCTCATAACAAAGAAAAGGCAGGGGTCTGGCTTTATAAAGAAAGATAGTCTCCGCTCTTTATAAATATAAGACACACTGCCTTCATAGTCAGGTTGTTTGCGGTAACCCGGTAGAGACTCTCAAACCATATCATTGAGGATATATGAAGGATCGTTTTATATTATCTTCCTAGATTCTAACAATGAAGTATCAATATGGTCAAGAGAGAAAGCGACAAAATTCTACAGAAATTATTTTCCTTTTCTCAAAAACACAAAAAAACATCCACTTCTATATAGAAGTGGATGTTTTTCGAGCGAACGGAATTACATCATTCCGCCCATACCACCCATGCCCATGCCGCCCATGTCAGGCATTGCTGGTGCATTTGGTTCTGGCTTGTCAGCAACTACAGCTTCAGTTGTTAAGAACATAGCTGCAACAGATGCTGCGTTTTGAAGTGCAGAACGAGTTACTTTTGCTGGATCTACGATACCAGACTCAAGCATGTTTACCCATTCGCCAGTAGCTGCGTTGAAACCAACGCCTACTTTTTCGCCTTTTAGACGCTCTACAACTACAGATCCTTCTAGACCAGCGTTGATTGCGATTTGACGAACTGGCTCTTCTAACGCACGAAGTACGATGTTGATACCTGTTGCTTCGTCGCCTTCAGCTACGATAGAAGCTACTTTCGTGTATACGTTCATAAGTGAAGTACCACCACCTGCAACGATACCTTCTTCTACTGCTGCACGAGTTGAGTTAAGTGCATCTTCAATGCGAAGTTTGCGCTCTTTTAACTCAGTTTCAGTTGCTGCACCTACTTTAATTACTGCTACGCCACCTGCAAGTTTTGCAAGACGCTCTTGTAATTTTTCACGATCGAATTCAGAAGTTGTTTCTTCTAATTGCGCACGGATTTGACCGATGCGAGCTTCGATTTGTTGTGCATTTCCAATACCTTCAACTACAGTTGTGTTTTCTTTCGTTACAACAATTTTACCAGCGCGTCCTAAAGATGCAACTGTAGCAGATTTTAAGTCACGTCCTAATTCTTCAGTGATTACTTCGCCACCAGTTAAGATTGCGATATCTTCTAGCATTGCTTTACGACGGTCACCAAATCCAGGAGCTTTAACAGCTACTACATTGAATGTACCACGAAGTTTGTTCACTACTAATGTAGCCAACGCTTCGCCTTCTACATCTTCAGCAATGATAAGAAGTGGTTTACCTTGTTGTACCACTTGCTCTAATACTGGTAAGATTTCTTGGATGTTAGAAATCTTCTTATCAGTAATTAAGATGTATGGGTTATCAAGAACTGCTTCCATTTTGTCAGAATCAGTAATCATGTAAGGAGATGCATATCCACGATCAAATTGCATACCTTCTACTACGTCTAATTCTGTTGTGAATCCTTTAGATTCTTCTAAAGTAATAACACCGTCGTTACCAACGCGCTCCATTGCTTCAGCGATTAATTTACCTACTTCTTCGTCAGCAGCAGAAATAGCAGCTACTTGTGCGATTGAAGATTTACCTTCGATTGGTTTAGAAATCGTTTTTAATTCTTCAATTGCAACAGTAACAGCTTTTTCGATACCTTTACGAAGACCCATTGGGTTAGCACCAGCTGTTACGTTTTTTAAACCTTCACGAATCATAGCTTGCGCCAATACAGTTGCAGTTGTCGTTCCATCACCAGCTACGTCATTTGTTTTACTAGCAACTTCTGCTACTAATTTCGCACCCATGTTTTCGAATGCATCTTCTAATTCGATTTCTTTTGCAATTGTTACACCATCATTTGTAATAAGTGGTGAACCGAATTTTTTCTCAAGTACAACGTTACGACCTTTTGGTCCAAGTGTTACTTTTACTGCGTTTGCAAGAGTGTCGACACCGCGAAGCATCGAACGACGTGCTTCTTCACTAAATTTAATATCTTTTGCCATAATAATTGACCCCCTTGAATTTTTAAATGTATATAATTAACCAATAATTGCTAAAATGTCACTTTCACGTAAAATCAAGTAGTCTGTACCTTCGTATTTCACTTCAGTACCTGCATATTTTGAGAAGATGATAAGATCACCTGCTGCTACCTCTAAAGCAACACGCTCACCATTTTCAAGCACTCGACCAGTACCTACTGCAATAACTTTACCCTCTTGTGGTTTTTCTTTTGCAGTGTCTGGTAATACAATACCACTTGCTGTTTTTTCTTCTGCTTGAACAAGTTCAATTACAACGCGATCACCTAATGGCTTTAGCATGAACAATAACCTCCTCATTTTGTTATGTAAATTTTATTTATTAGCACTCAACTCTCCCGAGTGCTAACACACTTATAATAATAAATAATCTCAATTTCTTTTGCAAGTAAAAAAATCATAATTTTTTCGCAAATTACTATATAAACGTTTCTATATAGAATTGTTGTTTCTTCTACTACCTTTACTATATGAATCGTTGTTTCCACTTCTCGTATGTTACAATATGAAAGACACCCTAAGTTGTTTTCGCTACACGTACAACTTTTTCCTGTCTCCTATTTCATTTTTAAATACAGATTTACAAAAAAATCATAATATGATTGAACGTTTATATCACAGATAGGATATTTACATGTTATCCTACCTTATCTCATACACTAGAGTTAGAAAGGATGGTTAAGCCATTTGAAGAAACAATATTGGTGGATTATCGTTACATACATTTTAATGCAGTTATCTGGGATTGTTGGATTACCACTTCTCCTAAAAACAGGCCTCTATGATAATAGAGAATTTACCATTGAGGAAAAAGGTCAAATCATAACTGGCCATTGGGCAATCATTAGCTTCTTTATTGCATTATGTATCGTACTTTGGTTACTTAAAACAGATATTCGTGACCGGCATTTAGATAAAATGCGCTCTTCTGCTCCAGCTACAATTGGATGGATTATTATCGGGTTCTTCTTAGCACTGTTCTCACAAAGTATTGCCGGTATGATTGAAATGCGTTTATTAGGGATTACACCTGGATCTGAGAATACAGCAAGGCTTATGGACATCGCAAGAACGACACCTTGGTTCCTTATTGTTATATCTATAATAGGGCCTATTTTAGAAGAAATCGTATTTAGAAAAATTTTATTTGGCACACTTTATAAGAAGTTTAACTTCTTTATTGCAGCTATCATTAGTTCGCTTGTATTCGCGGCGATTCATTTTGATTTTACTCACTTATTGGTATACACTTCTATGGGGCTCGTATTCGCCTTTTTATACGTAAAAACGAAACGAATTATCGTTCCTATTGCAGCTCATGTTGCAATGAATACATTAGTTGCAGTCGCTCAAGTTGTAGTAAGTAATGAGCAAATTCAAGAAATGATTAAAGAGGCTGAAAAAATGCAAGGCTTTATCGGAGGATTTTTAATATGAGAAACTCACCATTGTTCATGGCTGCATTGTACTTCCTTCTTGGATGTGTCTTCACACGCTTCGCCATTACGAACGTGACAGATACAATCTGGAATATGTGGACAATACTATTTGCAGTTATGGCAACAATTGATTTTAATTTGTCACTTCGCCTTATCTTAGTCAAATTCACAAAGAAAAAACAATAATAAAACGCAGAGGTTGTCTCCTCTGCGTTTTATTGTGGATAATTTTTCAAAAAGTAAACAAGCGTTTGTAACTCTACAGCTAAATCAATATGATGAATTCTTATATTCTCTGACACATTTAATCGTGCTGGCGTGAAATTTAAAATACCATGCACGTTCGTTTCTGCCAATCTATCTGCCACAGCCTGCGCTACTGTAGCGGGTACCGTTAATATTGCCACTTGTATATCAGTTGATAAACGCTCTTCTAATTCATCTAAATGATATACAGGAATTCCTCCGATTTCTGTTCCAACTTTCTCTTCACTAACGTCAAATGCCATTTCAATTTTTGTATTATTGTTTTTCGTGAAATTATAATGTAAGAAAGCGGTCCCTAAATTACCTACTCCAATAAGCGCTACACGTGTTATATCATCTTGGTCGAGTGTTTCACGGAAAAATGATAATAAATAATTCACGTTATATCCATACCCTTTTTTCCCTAACGCTCCAAAGTATGAGAAATCTCTTCGAATAGTTGCGGAATCAACCTTTACCGCTTCACTCAATTCGGCTGATGAAACACGTTGCTTACCAGAAAGAGATAAGTTTTGGATAAATCGATAGTATAGAGGCAATCGTTTAGCAGTGGCCTGTGGAATTTTCTGCTGATCCATATAACCTCTCCTCTCTTCCTATCTTTATTCATATACTCGAATCAAATTCAGAAGTTTAGCACTCATGAATTTCCTTGTATAATAAAGAGAAGAAGTATTCTCTCTTTATTTTAAACTATACACTATTTTTAGTATGATTGAGAAATATAAACATGGCAAAGTTAAGAAATTATTTGAGGTGAAAACATTGATTTTATTACAAGTGAATGGACTTTCGAAATTATACGGTGCAGAAACAATTCTCGCAAACATAAAATTGGAAGTACAAACAAAAGATCGTATCGCATTAGTCGGCCGAAATGGGGCCGGGAAATCTACATTATTAAAAATAATTGCCGGAGAGTTATCTCATGATGGTGGTGAAATTATAAAGCCGAAAGATGTCTCAATTGGGTATTTAGCTCAAAATACCGGATTAGAAACATCTTTAACAATTTGGGATGAAATGTTAACCGTCTTTACACATCTACAGCAAATGGAGACAAAACTTCGAAGGCTAGAGCAAGAGATGGGAAAAGAAGAAAACTTTTCAAATGCGGCTGCATATGAGAGATTATTAGCTGATTATGACCAATTACAATTAGATTATAAAGATCAAGGTGGTTATCAGTACGAAGCGGATATCCGCTCAATTTTAAGTGGTCTTGGCTTCCCAGTTGAAACGCACCAGACGACAATTTCTACATTAAGTGGTGGACAAAAAACACGCTTAGCTCTTGGAAAATTATTATTAACTAAACCAGACTTACTTATTTTAGACGAGCCTACAAACCATTTGGACATTGAAACACTAACGTGGCTTGAACAATATTTACAAGGTTATCCTGGTGCGATTTTAATCGTTTCCCATGATCGCTATTTCTTAGATAAACTCGTTACACAGGTATACGAAATTTCTAATAAGGAAAGCAGACGATTTGTTGGTAACTACAGTAAATATTTAGACTTAAAATCAGCATTATATGAGCAAGAGATGAAACGTTATGAAAAACAACAAGATGAAATCGCTAAACTTGAAGACTTTGTTCAAAAAAATATCGCTCGTGCATCTACGACGAAACGCGCTCAAAGTCGCCGTAAACAATTAGACAGAATGGAATTATTAACTAGACCATTAGGTGATTCTAAATCAGCCTCCTTCCACTTCGATATTGAAAAACAAAGTGGAAATGATGTTTTGCAAGTAAAAGATGCAACTATTGGCTATGACGAGGAACCGATTATTGAACATGTAAATATGCGCTTAACTCGCGGTGACAGTGTTGCATTAGTTGGACCGAACGGAATTGGAAAATCCACATTATTAAAATCCATTGTGAATAAGTTACAGCTATTACACGGAGACGTTGCTTTCGGATCAAATGTATCTGTTGGTTATTATGATCAAGAGCAAGCCAACTTAACATCTTCTAAGCGAGTTTTAAATGAACTATGGGATGAATATCCCCTGCAACCCGAAAAAGAAATTCGCACTATACTAGGCAACTTTTTATTTACAGGGGATGATGTATTAAAACCAGTATCTTCTCTTAGTGGTGGACAAAAGGCTCGATTAGCTCTTGCAAAACTCATGATGCAAAAATCAAATTTATTAATTCTCGATGAGCCAACGAACCATCTTGATTTAAATAGTAAAGAAATTTTGGAGAATGCTTTAATTGATTATCCAGGTACTCTTCTATTCGTCTCACATGACCGCTACTTTATTAATCGCGTAACGACAACCGTTGTTGAGTTATCAACAGAAGGTGCACAAGAATATTTAGGTGATTACGATTACTACGTTGAAAAGAAAAATGAAATGATTGAGCGTGCAGAATTTGAACAGCAAGAAGATGAAGTACCTGTTCAAAAAGTAGTTGCACAAGAAAAATTAAATTATCTCGAAGAAAAAGAACGTAAAAAGTTAGAGCGTCAACGTACTCGAAAAATTGAAGAACTAGAACAAAATATCTTAGGCTTAGAAGAAGAAATTGCTACATTAGAAGATCAGCTTTGCTTACCAGAAATATATGCAGATTATGAAAAGGCTAGTGAAATTACAACTAAAAAGCACACACTACAAGAACAACTTGAAGCTTGTATGGCAGAATGGGAAGAACTACATTTATAAAATAGCTCTAACAAGGTAACTTAATTGACTAAAGTTACCTTGTTTTTTATTTCCCAAAAAAGAATATATTTAAAGGTCAGACTTCACCTGATTTATCCACAAGTTTATGCACATATCCACCTTTATAATATAAACCCCAAAATAACTTTTCCACATTATCCACAACCACACGAAAAGTTATACACATTTTATGTACACAAAAAAAACCGTATTATCAACAGATAATACGGGTTTTATCCACAAGCTGTGGTTAATTTTGTGTATAACTATGCTTCAATATCTAATCCTGGATTTGCATTTAAAGCTAATGTCGCGCGTTTTCCTTGTTCGTATGCAATTGTACCTGCAGCCGCAATCATCGCTGCATTATCTGTGCATAAAGATAGAGGCGGAATAATTAGCTCAATATTTTCTTTTTGTGCAAATTCTGCCTCTAAACGTGCACGAAGCCCTTTATTAGCAGCTACTCCACCAGCAAGAAGCACTTGCTTTACATTATAAGCATCTGCTGCACGAGACGCTTTCGTTACAAGTACATCTATTACGCTCTCTTGGAAACTTGCTGCTAAATCTTCCGGTGCAATTTCTATACCGCGTTGTTTTGCGTTATGCACAGTGTTGATAACTGCTGATTTTAATCCACTAAAGCTGAAATCATACGAATCAGGTTCCAGCCACGCACGAGGCAAATCAATTGTTGGTTTTCCTTCATGCGCAAGGCGATCAATATGAGGACCACCTGGATAAGGCATTGATAATGTACGGGCCACTTTATCGTAAGCTTCTCCCGCTGCATCATCTCGCGTTTCACCAATCACTTCAAATGAACCATGTTCTTTCATATAAACAAGCTCTGTATGCCCACCAGACACAACAAGTGATAGTAACGGGAATTGCACTTCTTTTACTAAACGGTTCGCATAAATATGGCCAGCGATATGATGAACACCAACTAGAGGAATATCATGAGCAAAGGCCACTGCTTTTGCTGCATTTACACCTATTAAAAGCGCACCAACCAAACCTGGCCCTTCCGTTACAGCAATTGCATCAATATCCTCAAAAGTGATGTTCGCTTCTTTTAAAGCTTCTTCTAACACAACTGTAATTTCTTCTACATGGTGACGGGATGCAATCTCTGGTACAACTCCGCCAAAACGCTTATGACTTTCAATTTGTGATGCAACGACGTTCGCAATGATTTCCGTTCCATTTTTAACAACCGCTACCGCTGTCTCATCACAGCTTGTTTCAATACCAAGTATAATCGTATTTTTTTCCATTATATATTCACCCACATTACAAGACCATCTTCCTGATTGTCTGCATAGTATCGTTTACGAATCCCACCATTTTGAAATCCGTATTTCCTGTATAACTGCTTTGCTACTTCATTTGACACGCGTACTTCAAGCGTCATTGTTTTTACTCCTAATCCTTTCGCTTCGGAAATGACTTCTTTCAATAAGGCATCTCCTAGCTTTTGACCTCTGTATTCTGGCAGGATAGCTATATTTGTTATATGTGATTCATCAAGAATTATCCACAATCCACAATATCCAATTACGAGACCATCTTTTTCTAACACAACATAATGTGCATGTTCATTCACCTCTAATTCACGATGAAAGGCATCTGCAGTCCAAGGAGTTGAAAAAGATGCTTCTTCAATAGCTACAATTTGAGCAATATCATCGAGTGCCATCTTTCTAAATATCATATCCATTTTCTATAGACCCCTAATTCTTTTGACTTTCTAACCATTTTGTTTCAGCTTCGGCTAAACGAAGGTAACTAGGAACAAACGTATGCACATCCTGCTCTTCTTTTTGTAATCCTAAGAATGCTAACTCACTTGGTCTTGGGTTATTCTTAGTAAATGGAGCAAATACAGCTTGATCACCTAAATGTTCTACAATTGTTTCTTTATGCAATTTAACATCGTTACCAATAAATAGAACAGGTTGCCCTTTATCTTTTAACATTTGCAACCAATCAACAATAAGAACAATTCGGTCTTCTTCTATAGAAGTTAAATTCTCTCCTTCATATGTATATAACCCAGTATAAATTTGCCCACGTCGTCCATCGAATAAAGGACAGATTAATCCATTAAAATTAACACCGTTTGCAGCCACTACTTCTAAACTTGATACACCTACAATCGGTATTTGAAGTGACCAAGCTAATGTTTTTGCAGCTGTTACCCCTATACGAACACCTGTATATGATCCTGGTCCAGCTGCTACAACGATTTTAGTCAATTCTTTCGGTTTTACACCACATTCTTTTAATAGTTGTTCTACAGCTGGCATAAGGCGTACAGAATGGTTTTTTGTTAAATTTGTAATGATTTCCCCAATCACGTTGTCTTCCTCAATAAGGGATACGCCCATTACGTAATTTGAAGTATCAATTGCTAGTACTTTCATCTTGTAATAGCTCCTCACATAATCTAATATAGCGATTTCCAATTGGCTCGAGTACAATTTTCCTTGTATCATCTCCAGCATGGAATAAGCTAATTTGTAACTTCTCATTTGGTAAATATGCTTCTATTAAATGAGCCCATTCTACTACTGTAATCCCTTCACCATAGAAATACTCATCAAATCCTAAATCTTCCTCACTTTCCGCTAAACGATACACGTCCATATGATATAGCGGTAATCTTCCTTTATATTCTTTAATAATATTGAAGGTAGGACTATTTACGACTCTTTTCACTCCAAGACCTTTTGCTAATCCTTTTGTAAAAGTTGTCTTGCCAGCTCCAAGATCACCTTCTAAAATAATTACATCTTGTGCCTTTACAAGTCCCCCTAATTTTTCTGATAATCTCTGGGTTTCTTCGGAAGATTTTGTTGTTATTTCATATTTACTCACAGACTTCACCTACTTTACTCACAATGTTCTCTGCTCTTTATTATACAGGTTTTGAATATATAAAAAAGTCCTTAGGAGTTTTCCTAAGGATAGTTTGACTGTCTTTATTAGTTTTGTTAAAACAAATAAAAAAATACGAAACAACTTGTTTCGTTCTTTTCTTTATATAAAATGGCGGTCCCGACCGGGGTCGAACCGGCGATCTCCTGCGTGACAGGCAGGCATGTTAACCACTACACCACGGGACCATTTGGTTGC
>NZ_JAKUHD010000047.1:0-14951 GCF_022664325.1 Bacillus cereus group sp. BfR-BA-01310
GTTCATCCTGAGCCAGGATCAAACTCTCCAATAAAGTTAGTTTGTCTAGCATCTAAAATAAAAATTGACGTTTCACGTTGTTTGTTTCGTTTAGTTTTCAAAGTTCAACATCGCGTTTCGGCGACTTTTATAATTTAACATTTCGAGTTAAATCTGTCAACAACTTTTTTCTGTCGTTGCTGACGACGCTTATTAATTTATCATATTAACACGCGATAAGTCAACGCTTTTTAAAAAAATGCCAAAATAATTTTATCTTGGCATTATATATAGCTTAATAATCACTAATGCAGCAACACCTGGCATCCCTAATAAACTTGATACTGTAGCTGTGCCTATATTAATTGGAATATGAAAATCAAAATATGCCCCTGCAACATTCACAATAAATAATAACGCTATACCTAAAGTAACATGAAAGAGTGCTTTTCCTATAAAACGTATTGGTTTAGCAGAAACACCAAAAACAAGAAAAATAAAAACCAAAGCAAGAATACCAACAATAATAATTGTAGAATTCATTTTTTCCTCCTTATGAATGACCTATACATATCTATTTGTATGGGACAAGACAATAAAAAAGAACATCTACAACATAACTCCTATCACTTCATCTTTATTACTTTTAATCAGTAATAGTTCTTCCCCGTACTGACCATCAACTATATACAACTGATTCTATTCCCACCTTCTCTTTCACCTCTTTATATTTCCAAAGTAAAGCAGGACCTTTGTTTCCAAATAGATCGATAAAAAGTAAAAGGTCCTGCTTTAATAAGCAGGACCTTTTACCATTGTTCCATCTTCACAGGACGACGCTTCGCTTCTTTTAACAAGAAAAAATACTTCGCCTCTGCTATTTTTAAAGAACAAAGTACATCTTGAGATGGTTCAACACTTTGTTCAACTAGTCTCTTCTGACGTAACCATTCATTCTTCACTTTTTCTAATAATACAATTAACTTATCATCATACTCTTTACGCAGCTTACCCTTTTTTTGAAAGAACATTTTTGTTTCTCCTCTTATACCTCTCTACGGCCTTCTAAAGCTTTCGATAACGTTACTTCATCTGCATATTCTAAATCTCCACCAACTGGCAGACCATGTGCAATACGAGTTACTTTAATACCCGTTGGCTTTAAGAGGCGGGATATGTACATCGCTGTAGCTTCCCCTTCAATATTAGGGTTTGTTGCTAATATCACTTCTTGTACTGTTTCATCTTGCAGTCTCTTCAATAACTGCGGGATATTAATATCCTCAGGTCCAATTCCCTCCATTGGCGAAATCGCACCACGTAAAACATGATATACACCTTGATATTCTTTCATTTTTTCCATCGCAATTACATCTTTCGGCTCTTGTACTACACAAATAACCGATTGATCTCTATGCGAATCGTCACAAATATAACAAGGATCGCGGTCAGTGATATGCCCGCATACAGAACAATACGCTAAATCTCGCTTCGCATTCACAAGTGCTTTTGCAAAACCTAACACATCATCTTCTTTCATATCTAATACGAAGAATGCCAGTCGAACCGCTGTTTTCGGTCCGATTCCTGGCAATTTCATAAAACTATCGATTAATTTTGATATCGGTTCTGGATAATGCATACTTCAATATCCTCCTAGAACATTCCACCTGGTAAGTTTAAGCCTTTTGTAAATTTACCCATTGTAGAATTTGAAAGTTCCTCAGCCTTTTTAAGTGCATCATTCGTTGCAGCCAATACTAAGTCTTGTAACATTTCGATATCTTCTGGATCTACAACTTCTTCTTTAATTTTCACTTCAAGAACTTGCTTATGACCATTTGCAATAACAGTAATCATTCCGCCACCAGCTGTACCTTCAACTGTTTTGTCGCCAAGCTCTTCTTGTGCTTTTGCCATGTCCTTTTGCATCTTTTGCATTTGTTTCATCATATTATTCATATTTCCCATTCCGCCACGCATCATAATTAATTCCTCCTAATTATTATTACTCTTTTATTTCAATAAGTTCTTGCCCTACTAATTTTACAGCCTCTTCTATAAGAGGATCTTCTTTTTGTTCTGGACTTTCTTCAGAATTCCCACCTTCGCGTTGTAAAAAGTCTTCACGAATTTTACCCCATTCACTTTTCGGGATAGCAATCATATTTAACCTTTTACTTAGCAATTCAAAAAGAGTTTGTTCCAATGTATCCATCGCTTCTCGATTTTCACTAGCCATTTTACAATGAATCTCATATTGAAATGCTAACACATAGGTATCATCTGAAGCCGCTACTGGTTCACTATTTTCTAATAAAACAGCAAACGCCACTTTGTTATGAGACTTGAGCCTTCCTAACAACTCACCCCATACAGCTTTTAACTGTTCTAAATCTTGACGCTTCGCTTGTTTTAACACTTCATTCACACGTCCGACAGGAATTTTCATACTTCCTGTTCGTACTGGTTTTGGTGTTGCACGCGTCTCTCTTACTTCCGGCTGCACACCAGCGGGCACACCATTCTTTTTAACTTGTTCTAACTCTTTCTCCAGTTGCTGCATCCTGTTCATAATCGCTTGTAAACGATCTGTACCGTTTGCTTGCATCATAAACTGCTGACACAGTTGCACCATAACCACTTCTAAGAAAATTCGTGGATGGTTTGTCCACTTCATCTCCTGTTGTCCCTTACTAAGTGTATGAATAATTTCATAGATTACTTCCGGCTGCATTTCTTCACTTAACGTACGGAATTGATCATCTACAATTACCCGTTCCAACATATGTTCTAATTGTGGTGAAGTTTGATATAAAAGCATATCACGATAATAGTAAATGAAATCCTCCATAAAGCGAACTGGATCTTTCCCTTTACTCATCATCTCATCTATAATACGTAACGCTCTTGATACATCATTTTCACGTATACATTCTACTAGGTTACCTAAATATCGCTGAGATACAGAGCCTGTTACAGCTAAAACGTCTTCACTCGTCACCGTCTCATCACTATAAGAAATTGCTTGATCGATAAGACTGAGTGCATCACGCATACCACCTTCAGCGGCACGTGCGACGATTTGTAGCGCTTCATCTTCTACTTGCGTACCTTCATTTGTCACGACCGTCGATAACCTCTCAACGATATCATTTACTGATATCTTTCGAAATTCAAAACGCTGACAACGTGAAATAATCGTAGCTGGAATCTTATGCGGCTCTGTTGTCGCCAAAATAAAAATAACATGTCCTGGCGGCTCTTCTAAAGTTTTCAAAAGCGCATTAAAGGCACCCATAGAAAGCATATGAACTTCATCAATAATGTATACTTTATATCCTACAGCACTTGGAGCATATTTTACTTTATCTCTTATATCTCGAATTTCATCTACACCGTTATTTGAAGCCGCATCAATTTCTAATACATCTGAAATAGACCCTTGTGTGATTCCTAAACAAGAAGGACATTCATTACAAGGTTCAGCTACCGGAGCATGTTCACAGTTAATTGCTTTTGCAAATACTTTTGCAATTGTCGTTTTCCCTGTTCCCCTCGGACCAGAAAATAAATAA
The DNA here is from genome assembly GCF_022664325.1 of Bacillus cereus group sp. BfR-BA-01310. Lineage (NCBI taxonomy): Bacteria > Bacillati > Bacillota > Bacilli > Caryophanales > Bacillaceae > Bacillus > Bacillus cereus group sp. BfR-BA-01310. The sequence goes on from NZ_JAKUHD010000047.1 coordinate 3,558, forward strand.
GCATGTGAAGCTTTCTCTTGAAGAAGGGCATTTTGCAACGTTTTTGTCACGTGCTTTTGACCGACTACATCTTCGAACTTTTGCGGTCTCCATGTTCGGTATAACGCTTGGTATGACACGAAAATACGGCCTCCCTCAAAGGTTATTATCTCATTTATTATAACCCATTCTGTTTATAGATTCCAAAAGTTATTTTCCATACAAAAAACCCACCTTAATATAAAGGTGAGTTTTGTATACATATATAACTGCCGTGCACCTTCTGTCGATTACGTACCATAAGCGTTACTTAAGCAGTTAGCTCGGTTCAGGCACTCCTGCGGCACACGAGAAGACCCGCTTATTGCTGCTTCCTTCCGGACCTGACAAGGTTCACGGGGTCCCGTTGCGCAGGACCCAAACGTCAACACCACTTACTTAAGGCAGACCTTACAGCAACATAACCTCGAGAAGGGATTCGGCCTCGCTAGAGCGGATTGCGAGTATAGGGCACCGCTACCTCCCCGCTTAGCACGGCAAAGTTAAAACCAATATTCGGTTGCCTTTAATAAGGCATTCTCAGTATAACTTGTTTTTTTACAAAATGCAAATGCGTTAGTTCTCATTACTTTTCTCTAGTTTTTTCGTTTCTTTTCTCTTCTTACGAAGCTCCCTAAAAAAAGTTGTTAACAATGTACCACATTCTTCTTCTAGTACACCAGCTACTACTTCACATTGATGATTAAAGCGCTCATCAGTTAAAAGATTCATTAATGTACCTGCACATCCACCCTTTGGGTCGCTTGCACCATATACAACACGTTTTACGCGAGATAAAACAATTCCGCCTGCACACATTGGACAAGGCTCTAATGTTACATATAACGTTGCATCTTCTAAACGCCATGTCCCTAATTTTTTGCAAGCTTCATCTATAGCTAAAAGTTCGGCGTGAGCTATAGACCTTTGCTCTGTTTCTCTTAAGTTATGCGCGACGCTAATCACTTCACCGTCTAGCACAATAACAGCACCAATCGGTACTTCTTGTATTGCCTCTGCCTTCTTAGCTTCTTCTATTGCTATTTGCATAAAATAAATATCTTGTTCCATAATATAGTCCTTTCACCCAAAATAAAATACACTTCTTTTCATTTCCTACAGGTGGGATAACTTTTACAAATTCAATCCACCCTAAAGAAAAAAGAGAGGGAATTACATATGAAAAATACAGCCTTGCTCATCATCGATATGATTAATGATTTTCAATTTTCTCACGGACCCACCCTAGCACAAAAATGCGAAACCATAAAGAATCCCATTTTACAATTAAAAGAAACGATGAAGTCATTAGACTACCCCGTAATTTATGTTAATGACCATTATCAACTTTGGAGATCTGATATTGATCAACTCATTACTCATTGTACAAATGAGTATAGTGAAAATATTATTCAGGCCATTGCTCCAAGTACTGACGATTATATTTTTATTAAACCACATTACTCCGCTTTTTATGAAACACCTTTAAATTCTTTATTAGGTTATTTAAAAATCGAAAACCTCATTTTAACAGGAATCGCTGGGAATATATGTATCCTTTTTACAGCTAATGATGCTCATATGAGAAATTATACACTTTATGTACCACAGGATTGCATTGCCTCTAACAGTGATCAAGATAATGTACATGCTTTAAAAATAATGGAGTCCACATTAAAGGCAAATATTGCACCATCATCTCAACTAAAATTTAGTTAATACATATCTATTTTCTAACTTTTTATATCAAATTAGTCCGCTCGCTTCCCTCTTGTGCTACAATAATTCTGTTTTGTGTTTTTAGTAGTCACGGTAAATCACTGATTGAAAGGAGGAAACAGCGTGACCGGAGTACCATTTATCACGGTTGAAGGACCAATTGGTGTTGGAAAAACCTCACTTGCGAAGGAAATTTCAACTCACATGCAACTCCACTTACTAAAAGAGATTGTTGATGAAAATCCTTTTTTAGGAAAGTTTTATGAAGACATCGATGAATGGAGTTTTCAAACAGAGATGTTCTTTCTTTGCAATAGATACAAACAACTAGAGGATATTAACATAAAGTATTTGAATCAAAGGAAGCCAGTAGTAGCAGATTATCACATATTTAAAAATTTAATTTTTGCATCCCGTACATTAAAAGATTCTCAATATGACAAGTACATGCAAATTTATCGTATCCTTACACAAGATATGCCTGTGCCAAACGTCATAGTTTATTTAACAGCGAGCCTAGAAACATTACAAAAACGAATTGCAATGCGCGGAAGAGAATTCGAAAAAAATATGGATCCAAATTACTTACTACAGCTTACAAAAGATTACGAAACAGCAATGGATGCTTTCAAAAATGATCATCCAGATATTCCAGTATTGAAGTTTAACGGAGACGATATGGATTTTGTAAGAAATCCTGATGATTTAAATGTCATCTTATCCACTCTTCAAAATACTCTCTTGAAGGAGTCGAAATAATAATGAATTTTAGGAAAAAATATGATATACCAAATGACGCAGTTATCACTATTGCTGGAACAGTAGGTGTCGGTAAATCAACTATGACGACTGCATTAGCTAACGCTTTAGGTTATCGTACATCTTTTGAAAAAGTAGATTCCAATCCATATTTGGACAAGTTCTATGCTGATTTCACACGCTGGAGCTTTCACTTACAGGTGTACTTTTTAGCAGAACGATTTAAAGAACAAAAAAGAATTTTCGAATATGGTGGCGGTTTTGTTCAAGACCGTTCTATCTATGAGGACACTGGCATTTTCGCAAAAATGCATCACGAAAAGGGTACAATGACAGAAACTGATTATGAAACATACAAAGGTTTATTTGATGCTATGGTCATGACTCCTTACTTCCCTCATCCAGACTTATTAATTTACTTAGAAGGTTCTTTCGATGATATTGTCGATCGTATTCAAGAACGAGGACGTCCAATGGAACAACAAACACCAATTGAGTATTGGAAAGAGATGCACGGACGTTATGAGAACTGGATTAATAACTTTAATTCATGCCCTGTTTTACGCTTAAATATTAATGAGTACGATATTTTAAAAGATGGGGATTCAATCGAACCAATCATTAAAAAAATTGGGCATTTTTTAAAACAAACACGTAAACTTGTAAAATAAAAAACCCGTGCATATGCACGGGTTTTCCTATTAAATTACTTCTTCTTTGTTGGAGCAATAATTTCACTCTCAGGTTTTCCAGCGTTAATACGCTGACGAACAGTACTTGTACTAATGTCATATGTTTCAGCAATCTCTTTAACAGTCATTTCTTTCCCGTTAATCACTGCTGTTAATACTTTACCTGTACGTTTTGGAGCTGCTTCTTTCTTTACAGCTGGTTTTTCAACCTTTTTTGGCGCCTCTACTTTTGTCGCAGCTTGCTTTACATCACAAATGCAACCACAAAGTTTACGGAATGTATCATCGCTTATAATGCGCGATACATTTGCACCACTGTTTAAAATTCTATTGTTCTTACAGACAGGACATTGTACATAATATAAAGTTTTTCCATCTAAAGGAAACGTTTGTATAATAAGATCCATGTTGACTCCTTTCATATCTATGAAGATAATCATCGGAATATGAGTGTGTAATAAGGACATTATGTCCTTACATCATACTTTATGATTGGTTTTAAAATAAAAACTCGTTACGTGTTGGTAACGAGTTCTCCAATCTCCACTTATATGCGCTGTTGTCAATTATATCTGGAGGAGGTAGAGGGATTCGAACCCCCGCGCGACTCTCGCCGCCTGTCGGTTTTCAAGACCGATCCCTTCAGCCAGACTTGGGTATACCTCCATATTGACATCAAATATAATATCAAAAGAAAAACAGTTAGTCAACCCTGCTATGATAAATTATGAGGAAAGGAAAATTTCACTTTCCCTCTCCTTCATTACACTACTGACAACGCTCATAATTACCAATCACTCATACCGATGAATGTTTAAATTTATTTAATAACTGTTTTTCCTCCCATATAAGGGCGAAGAACTTCTGGAATTATAATTGTACCATCTTCTTGTTGGTAGTTCTCTAAAATAGCTGCCACCGTACGCCCAATCGCAAGACCAGATCCATTTAATGTATGAACATGTTCTGGTTTGCCATTTGGCTCACGACGGAAACGGATATTTGCACGTCTCGCTTGGAAAGCTTCAAAATTACTACAAGAAGAAATTTCACGATATGTACCATAGCTCGGAATCCATACTTCAATATCGTATTTCTTCGCTGCTGTAAATCCTAAATCTCCTGTGCACATGCTCATAACGCGATATGGCAACTCTAATAATTGTAACACGCGCTCTGCATCATTTGTTAATTTTTCTAACTCTTCGTAAGAATCTTCTGGTTTCACGAACTTCACAAGTTCAACTTTATTAAATTGATGTTGGCGAATTAAACCGCGTGTATCGCGACCAGCTGAACCCGCTTCAGAACGGAAACATGAGCTAAATGCAGCATATCGTATCGGTAATTGCTCTTTACTTAAAATCTCATCACGATGCATATTCGTTACAGGTACTTCAGCTGTAGGGATTAAGAAATAATCTTCGCTTTCAATGCGGAATGCATCTTCTTCAAATTTCGGAAGTTGCCCTGTTCCCGTCATACTTGCACGATTTACCATATAAGGAGGTAATACTTCCTCATATCCATGCTCGTCAGTGTGAAGGTCAAGCATGAAACTAATTAAAGCACGTTCTAATCTTGCACCAGCACCTTTGTAAAATACAAATCGGCTTCCTGTTACTTTCCCAGCACGCTCAAAATCTAAAATCCCTAAATCTGTAGCAAGATCCCAATGTGGTTTTGGTTCAAAAGTAAATTCTTTCACATCTCCCCAAGTACGTGCTACTACGTTATCATCCTCTGTTTCACCTACTGGAGCAGATTCATGAGGGATATTTGGAATGGATAACATTAATCTTTCTAAATCTTCTTCAACTGTACGAAGCTCATTATCAAGATCTTTTACTTTTTCTCCAACTTCACGCATTTCTAGAATTAAAGCTTCCGCGTCTTTCTTTTCGCGTTTTAATACTGAAATTTGCTGAGATACTTCGTTACGTTTACTTTTTAGTTCTTCTGTTTGAACAAGTAACTCTCTTCTTCTCGTATCAAGTTCTTCAAAGCGACCAAAATCCGTTAAATCTTCGCCTCTATGCTGTAATTTTGCTTTTACTTCTTCAAAATTCGTACGTAAAAATTTAATATCAAGCATTATATACTCCTCCTTTTATTTTATAAAACACAAAAAACTCCCGTCCCTATAAACAGGGACGGGAGTTAACCCGCGTTGCCACCCTAGTTGAAAGCATTACCGCTTTCCTCTCAAGTAGAAATAACGGCTCTTCACCGGGAATGCTTACTAATCATAAAGATATTCCACATTCCATTCCAGGATGGATTCACAAACTGTTTCTATCGATTTCCACCAACCATCGACTCTCTATAAGAAACGTCATTTGTTACTATTTCCTATCAACACGCTTATTTTATAAAATTGTTACCATCAATTTACTATAATCTTATACAAGTTGCAAGTTACTTATACAACTTTTTTCATTTTTGCCTCTTTTACCATTTCTACAAAGTATGCTGTTACACGATGATCGTCCGTTAATTCCGGATGGAAAGAAGCAGCTAAAAATGGCCCTTGCCTTACCGCTACCATTCGATCGCCATGCGTAGAAAGTACTTCAACATCATCAGCTACATTTACAACATACGGAGCACGGATAAATACACCAACGAAGTCTTCTCCCACACCCGTAATTGAAAGTGCGGCTTCAAAACTATCTTTTTGGCGCCCGAACGCATTGCGCTCAACTGTAATATCCATAGCGCCAATATGCGCTTCTTCATAGCCAATAAGTGTTTTCGCAAGAAGAATCATACCTGCACATGTACCAAACATTGGTTTACCAGACTTCGCAAATGTACGAAGAGGTTCCATGAAAGCATACTTATCAATAAGACGGCGCATTGTTGTACTTTCACCGCCTGGTAAAATAAGACCATCAATCTCTTCAAGTTGTTCTATACGCTTTACAACAACAGCTTCTGCACCACTTGCTTCAACTGATTTTACATGCTCACGAACTGCACCTTGAAGACCTAGTACACCGATTTTCACCATTTTAAAGATCTCCTTTAATTACCATCCGCGCTCTTGCATGCGTTGTTCTGGTAATAACGTTGAAATTTCGACACCTTTCATTGCAGTACCTAATCCTTTAGAAAGGCTTGCAATTAGTTCGTAATCTTCATAATGAGTCGTTGCTTCAACGATTGCACGTGCAAATTTCTCTGGGTTCTCTGATTTGAAGATACCAGATCCAACAAATACACCATCAGCACCAAGTTGCATCATTAACGCTGCATCCGCTGGTGTTGCTACACCACCTGCTGCAAAGTTTACAACTGGTAAACGGCCAAGGCGTTTAATTTCAAGTAGCACTTCATAAGGAGCACCAGTATTTTTTGCATATGTCATTAACTCATCTTCACGTAGACTTGCAACTTGACGGATTTCTGCATTGACTTGGCGCATATGACGCACTGCCTCTACAATGTTTCCTGTTCCAGGTTCACCTTTTGTACGAAGCATAGATGCACCTTCTGCAATACGACGTGCAGCTTCTCCGATATCACGGCAACCACATACAAATGGAACTGTGTAATCACGTTTATTTAAATGGTATACTTCATCAGCAGGAGTTAATACTTCACTCTCATCGATATAGTCTACCCCTAATGATTCTAATACACGTGCTTCTACAAGGTGACCGATACGACATTTTGCCATAACCGGAATTGACACAGCACCCATAACTTCTTCAACAATTGTTGGGTCCGCCATACGAGCAACGCCACCTGCTGCACGAATATCTGCAGGTACACGCTCTAATGCCATAACAGCAACTGCGCCTGCCTCTTCTGCAATCCTTGCTTGTTCAGCGTTAACTACGTCCATAATAACGCCGCCTTTTTGCATTTCTGCCATTCCACGTTTTACACGTTCTGTCCCTGTTACATTTGTCATGTACAAAAACCCCCCTAGGTGATTGCTTTCCCCCGTTAAAGGAGAAAATTAAGAATACTCTTACATTCTACCATTAACTATCTAATGCTTGTCTACTACTTTTTCATAAAGTCGGTATGAAAAATAGGAATAAAAAAAAGCTCCTACAATGAGGAGCTTTTAAAACCAACCTTTTACTGTATCAACAGCACCATTCCACATACCACTAAAGAAAGAACCAATTCCGCGCATAGAACGTGTGAACCAGCCCGCTTCTTCTACTTCAGATTTCGTTACAAGGTCTACTTGTAATGATTTACCTGATAAAAATCCAGGGTCATTGCTATCTTTCGGCGATATAATCATTTGACTAATTGCCACACCTTTTTTAATAGGTGCTTCTTGTTCTTTATTTATTACTTTAAATTCTGTTTTATAAACGTCTTTACTTCCTTTTGGCATTGGAAGGGAAATAGCTTGTTTCGTTTGAACCGCTACATCTTTTTCTTTTGCATTTTCAACTCGTACAGTTTCTTGTCCTTTTACTGCTGAATCTTTTGCATAAGCCTTCTTCACTTCAAAGTTTGTAAATCCGTAATCATATAATTTTTTCGTTTCATCAAAACGTGCTGTATGAGAATTTGTTTTAATTACTACAGAAATTAAACGCATGCCATTTCTTTCTGCTGTACCAGTAAAACAATCTCCTGCTTCTGGAGTGGATCCTGTTTTCAGACCATCTACACCTTCATATTCCTTAATTAATCCTTTTAACATCCAATTCCAGTTAGCCATATCAATTGGATACTTACCACCCTTTTGGAATGTCATTTTTGGGATTTTTGCTGTATCTAATGTTTTCGGAAAATCTTGGATAAGATGTTGTGCTAAAATCGCAACATCTCTTGCAGACATTTTATTTTCTTCGTCAGGAGTTGTCCCTTCAGGATGTTGTCCTTTTAAATCTTTGTTCGTTAAGCCCGTAGAGTTTACGAATTTATAATTTTTTAATCCAAACTCTTTTGACTTATCGTTCATCATTTTTACAAAATCTACTTCTTTTCCTGCTACTGCTTCAGCTAAAGCAATTGTCGCTCCATTAGCAGAATAAATTGCCATCGCTTCATACAGTTCTTTTACCGTATAGGAACCACCGTTTTCTAGAGGAACATTTGATAATGAACGATCTTGTGAAATTTTATGCGCATATTCAGAAACTTTAACTTTTTGGTCCCACTTCAGTTTCCCTTTTGCTACCGCCTCATTCACTAAGTATTCACTCATCATCTTTGTCATACTAGCAATTGCCAGTAATTCGTCAGCATTTTTTTGATATAAAATCTTCCCAGAATTCGCTTCTACTAAAATTGCCGCACCTGCTTCAATGTTTAAAGCGGCTCCTGTTTCTGCTGATGCATTGCCATATGGTACAAACATGCTACAAGCTAGTGTAAGCACTGTTACCAACGCAATGAATCTTTTGCAAAACATACCTTTCACTTTTGCTACCCCCAATATCTATGTACTCACATAACCGTTATTCTAACATAATCAAAAAAAAATAGACAGAGATATCAAATCTCCGTCTATTTACATATAAGACATTATAATGAGTAGTTTGGAGCCTCTTTTGTAATCTGTACGTGATGAGGATGGCTTTCACGTAACCCAGCACCCGACATACGAATGAATTGCGCATTCTCACGTAAGAATTCTAAATCCTGTGCTCCGCAGTATCCCATACCTGCACGTAATCCACCAACTAATTGATGAACTGTATCTGCTAAAGGTCCTTTATATGGTACTCGTCCTTCAATACCTTCTGGAACAAGTTTTTTGTTTCCTTCTTGGAAGTAGCGATCTTTACTTCCTTTTTCCATTGCTCCAACAGAACCCATACCACGATATACTTTAAATTGACGACCTTGGTAAATTTCAGTTTCTCCAGGGCTTTCAGCTACACCAGCAAACATACTACCTAGCATAACAACGTGTGCTCCTGCTGCTAAAGCTTTAACCATATCACCAGAGTACTTAACACCGCCATCAGCAATAACGGGAATGCCGTGTTTACGAGCTTCAGTTGCACAATCATAAACTGCTGTTAATTGTGGTACACCAACTCCAGCTACAACACGCGTTGTACAAATAGAACCTGGCCCAATACCAACTTTCACTACATTTGCACCGGCTTCGATTAATGCTTTCGTCGCTTCAGCTGTCGCAACATTTCCAGCGATAATGTTTAGTGCTGGATATTTCGCACGAACTTCTTTTACTTTTTCAATAACACCTTGAGAATGCCCGTGAGCTGTATCAAGTACAATTGCATCTACGCTCGCTTTTACTAATGCGTCGATACGAAGCATTGCATCAGCCGTTACACCAACTGCTGCTCCGACTAATAAGCGTCCTTGCTTATCCTTAGCAGAGTTTGGGAATTCAATTACTTTTTCAATATCTTTTATTGTAATAAGCCCTTGTAATACACCGTTGTTATCAACAAGAGGGAGCTTTTCAATTTTATACTTTTGTAGGATCTTTTCAGCTTCTTCCAGTGTAGTACCAACTGGAGCTGTAATTAACTTTTCTTTTGTCATTACGTCAGAAATTTTGATTGAGTAGTCTTGGATGAAACGCATATCACGGTTTGTAATAATACCAACTAATTTTCGCTCATCTAAATTATTTACAACTGGCACACCTGAGATACGATATTTTCCCATAAGATGTTCTGCATCAAATACTTGATGTTCTGGAGTTAAGAAGAAAGGATCTGAAATAACGCCGCTTTCAGAGCGCTTTACTTTATCAACTTGCTCTGCCTGTTGCTCGATAGACATATTCTTATGAATGATTCCTAAACCGCCTTGGCGAGCCATTGCAATAGCCATGTCAGCCTCTGTGACTGTATCCATTCCTGCACTAATTAACGGGATGTTTAGCTGTAAGCTTTCAGATAAAACTGTTTTAACACTTACTTCTCTTGGTAATATATCTGACTTTGCTGGTACAAGTAATACATCATCAAAAGTCAAACCTTCTTTAACAAATTTAGATTCCCACATAATTGTTCCCCCCATGATACCAGAAATTATTATTAGTAGCTTATCAATTGGTTAAAATACTGTCAAGAAAGTATATAAATGTTAGAATTTTTAGACAATAAAAGGAGCGTAATATATGCATCATACACCTTGCATTTGGCAGCACTTAAGTTTCTTTTTTTCATCTCAAAATGTACAACGTTATCTTGCCCGTTGTTATGAAAAATCCTCAATTCAAGATGCTGAAAAAAAAAGTTTTGAAAATTGTTATCCCTTTATTTATTACTTAGAACATGGGAAAAATTATTATGAATTATATAAGACAGCCCCCTTCTCCATTCAGCCAATGTTGTTGTTTTATGGAATGAGCCAGCTTTTTAAAGCTTGTTTGTTAACTATTGATCCAAACTATCCAGAATCAACGACAGTTTTAGCGCATGGAGTTACAACACGTAAAAGAAAAAAACAAGGGTATCAATTTTTAGAAGATGAGGTAAAAATACAGAAAAATGGATTGTTTTCTCATACCGCAGAACGAGTGTTTCACATGAAACACTTGGAAGCAGAAAAATTTAACATGTTAGAGCTAATGGGGAAAATCCCTGAGTTACAAAATTTATTTCGCTATAGTCAAAAAGGAACAACATTATATAAGATCGATTCACCAAATAAAAATGAACTCTCCTTTCCAGTCAATATACTAGATCGACTACATATGACCAAGGAGAGGTTTTCTCGTTACATTGAAACAGCTTGCAAGCATTTATCAATACAACATGTACCTGGGAAAACTAATGAGTCGAATGTGCTTTTTACAGCGCCCATTCAATCATGGAATCCTATGTATAGTACCCCTTTATACTACGAGCATCTTACTGATACTTATTATTTACCACTTACGAGCGATCCTAGAAATCCTAAGCCAGTATTACCTGAACTCCTTGTTCATTACTTATTGCTCTATAATTTAAGCATGATTTCTAGGTATGAAACTGATTGGTGGTATGACTTACTTGGAAGCTACAACTCCGAAGATTATCCATTCATTTATCAATTTCTCAATATTTCTGCTCAAAAGATCCCTTACTATATTTCGACATTTTTATTAACGGAATCTAGCCTATTTCATGGGAAATAAAAAAACACGAGTCAAATGACTCGTGTTTTAGCTTGCTTGGCGACGTCCTACTCTCACAGGGACAAGGTCCCAACTACCATCGGCGCTAGAGAGCTTAACTTCCGTGTTCGGTATGGGAACGGG
>NZ_JAKUHD010000048.1:0-14671 GCF_022664325.1 Bacillus cereus group sp. BfR-BA-01310
ACAAGAGGAGGAAGTAATATGGAAATCGCAATGACAGTTTTAAAATTTATTGGTGGAGCAATCCCATTAATTCAAGACCTTCTAAAAACATTTATGTAAATTCATTATTTAGCAATTATCTATAAAATTATCATAGCTTAATACGGACAAGAGGAGGAAGTAATATGGAAATCGCAATGACAGTTTTAAAATTTATTGGTGGAGCAATCCCATTAATTCAAGACCTTCTAAAAACATTTATGTAAATTCATTATTTAGCAATTATCTATAAAATTATCATAGCTTAATACGGACAAGAGGAGGAAGTAATATGGAAATCGCAATGACAGTTTTAAAATTTATTGGTGGAGCAATCCCATTAATTCAAGACCTTCTAAAAACATTTATGTAAATTCATTATTTAGCAATTATTTATAAAATTATCATACAAATGATCTGTATATCAAAAATAAATTGATGTGCAGATCATTTGTGTGAGCAAAGTCCCTTTAACATTATTAAGGGACTTTTTTAAATTTCTACATATGTTGCTTTGAAATAAAGTTTGATAAAAATGAAGTCACAAACCTTTATTTAACAGCAACAACAAAAACTCTATTTTGTAAAAAAGATTGATCAAAATGGAGTTACTTTTTTTAACTAAGTATGAGATTTTTATAAAAAAGTTTAATCAAAACTCACTTAGAATCTTTTACTTGAAGAAATAAAGCATCGTATCTTTTTTATGAACATCGTTAATTTAGAATGAATTTTGACCATATCTGTAATTACTTGTAAAATGTTATACATAGAAAGGTATTTTAGGATAAATATAGAAGGGGTATGTTTTTTAGTTTTAAAGGGGCTAAAGCGCATCTATTTTATGTTTTCAGAGGGAGAATTGGAAAATCATATGAAGAATTTTAAAAAAAGTACAGGTAAAATTTTACTAGCATCTGGATTAGTAGTTTCTATGTCAGCTTGTAGTGTAACTAGTTTATTTGGAGACAAAGAAAAAACAAATGCTGAATCTGGTAAACAAGAAAGTAAGGAAACTAAGACAGAAGGAACAAGTTCAGCTAAATCAGAAAGTAAATCATCTGAAACAAAGGAAAAATCAACTAACTCGAAAGAAGAAAGTAAAGATGTTCAAATGGTTCGAGTTTTAGCAGAAGATTATCCACAACTTATGTTAGACATTGAACAAGATATGTTAAAACGCTTTGATTACTATGATTCTTCTGTAAAAGATTATCACAAAGGAAGTAAATCAAAAGTAGAGGTCCAAGATGCTATCAAAGACTTAGATAAAGTATTCGATAAAATTGAGCATATAGATGCACCTGCTAAGTATAAGGAAGACCATAAAGAAATCGTAAAAGCTGTTGGAAAGTTAAGAGAGACTTTTGCAGAGATATCAAAAGCATTTAAAACGAAAGACTATGCTATGGATAATGATAAAGAAATTTTAGCGAAAGCAAACGAGAAGTTAAGTGAAGCAAAACGTATTTGGAAACCAGTATTTGATAAGCTAAGTGCAGAAGCAAAAGGTGGTTCAACTAGTTCTACAAGCAGTTCTTCAAATTCTTCTAGTTCTTCTAAATCACCAAGTCTATCTAGTGGTAATGAAGTGAAGACATACAGTACCCAAGATAAAACTGGTATATTTAAAGGACAAATTGATACACCTGATGAGAGTTCAGCTAAGTTTAAAAATGTACAGAACAACTATAAAGATGGTACAGAACTTGTAGGTAATTGGGGTATTGATTACGGAAACGGAGTAAAAACTACGTTAGTCCTAAAAGCAGACAAGACATTTGAAACATATGCAAATGGTTCTTATCCAAACAAAGATAATTACTTAACAGGAACATATCAAGCAGACGTTGCTTCCCATCAGTTAACGTTAATGGTAGAAAAAGGAACTCAAGATGGTCAAGAAGTGAAATTGGAAAGACCTATTTATTCATCATACGAGGTTAAAAACTTAGATGGTAAAGCATTACAGATTTTCCACATAGATGAACATGTAACAATTTGTTATATAAAACAATAAATAATTAGCGAAAAACTCTGTAAAATGATTTTTACAGAGTTTTTTTTGTTAGTTCTAATTTATTATAAACGATCAGACTTTTTTATAAATTACCAAACTTTATTTCAAACCCACAACATACTTGAGGTTCCATCACATCAACATCAAGTTAAAAGCACTTTTAAAGCATTACAAAGTGCTTTTTATTTATTATAAATACGAATGTAAACTTTTGAATATTAGTTTACATTCAAATCCCTTTAAATATTGACTTCCCACCAAAACCCCTGATATCCTCAAAACAAACGACGAAAGTATACATTCGAAATACTAATAATAAGGAGCTGAAGAGTAACAAATAAATATATTTGATCTTCATCTCCGTAATTTAACTTTTAATTAAATTTTATGAACTTAACTCAATCTTACGATCACAAAATTCAGCTACATAAGGGTCATGTGTAACAACTAATAATGTTTTACCTTCCTGATTCAATTCTTTCAAAAACCTCAAAACCATATCACGATTTTCTGAATCTAATGCACCTGTAGGCTCATCAGCTAAAATAATTTCGCATGGTTTTAACATCAATCTTGCTAATGCAACTCGTTGTTGCTCCCCACCACTTAGTTCGTAAATTCTATTATTCATTTTATCCATAAGCCCAACTTTACTCATTACTTGTTGTTTTAGTTCTTCTTTATTTATGTTTTTTGTAAATTTTAATGCTATATCTAAATTTTTACTAACTGTTTCTTGATCTATTAATGCATAGTTTTGAAATAAAAATCCAAATTTATCACGTAATAATTTTATATTTTGTTTATGATTTATTTTCTCACCATCAATCAACACTTCACCTTCTTCAAAGGATTCTAAAGAACCAATAATATTTAACAATGTTGATTTTCCTACTCCACTTGGACCAATTAAAGCAATCATTTCTCCACGAGAAATTTTAAAATTTATGTTTTTAAAGATATAATCCGAATTATATTTTTTACTTAGTTCTCTTACTTCAATCATTTTTACTCTCCTTTAACAACAGATACTATTTCTTTATATTCTGAAGTTCTTATAATAAAGTGTGTTAACAATAACTCGAAACATGCCACACCAACAATCAGTGAAATAATAAATAAGGAAACTCCAAACAATAAAACAAATGTTACTAATGTTATAAACCATAAACTTACTATAATAAAAATAAACTTATAATGTTTATCCATGAAAGAATAACCATGAATTGTTTGAACAGCTAAAACAAATTTGCTACGCTCCAAATAATTTAAAATAGTAATGAAAATAATAAAAAATAATAATAAACTTACAAATATAAGTGTAAACTCCAAAATCAAACTTTCCTGTTTTAAATCACTTATTTTTTTAGATACAGATCCATATACCCCAGGAGTTCCAACAATTAAATCCTCAGTTTTAGTTTCAGAAATAACCGGTAACAATTCACGATAAGAATTCATAATATCTTTCACTTCTGTTAATATTCGGCCATTACTTAAATAACTAATATAACTTTCTGGTCCAAACGTATTAGAATCAATCAAAATTAAAATACAATCTTTTACCGATTCTTTTTCAAAAGAATTTGTATGATCATATAAAAACTGGTATTGATTATTTTTTATATAATGAAAATCTAAAGATATATTTTGAGATTCGAAATCATTTTGACTCATCTCTTTAATCACAACTTTGTCAAAATACTTCTGTGTTCTAAAATAATCTAAAAAATCTTTTTTAAGCTCTTTTTCCAGCGAACGATACTTTTCTGGTACAAGTAAAGTTAATTCAGTATCACTTTTAGGTTTTAAATTTTCTAAAGAATTATTATCAATATCAAATACTTGATGATTTTTTAAATAATTACTATTAACTACAGCATATTTCTGTGAAACAGATTCAGTATACCTAGAACCAGCTAAACCAGGCATAAAATAACTAGAAGGAGCCATCAAAATAGAATGATCTTCAATCTTTTTATATAAATTAACGATACTCAAACCGTTTTGATAATTTTGCTTTTCATTATTAGCTAAATCAGACGCTTTGCCTCCATACTCAAAAAAAGCATACGATTTTAATTTATCCCAATCCTTCATTTTATCAATACGATCATTTAATTCCTTTTGTGTATGTAGCAAATTAAATACTAAAAAAATTAAAATAAAAGATGCAACATACTTAGACGTAATATTTAATATATTTATAAATTTAAAAGGTTGTTTATTTTTAATCATTCTTTGTATCGTAACGTACTTAACAGCAAAAAATACAACACTATTAATAACCAATATAGCTATAATATAAAAAGCAAAAATTAACATACTAAATAATATAAAATCAAAGAAACGTTTTCCTTCAAATGTAAACCACACAAATAAAAATAAAATTATCATGGTTGGTAATAAAAGATAAATAATTAATTTCAATTTCTCTATCATTAAATAAAAATAAATTGTTCTCTCTTTATATCCATGAAGTTTTAAAATTGCTAACTCCTTATATCGCATAAAAATTTCATATAAAGTTACAAAAAACATTACAAGCATAAAAATAATTGCACATATCATTAAAATAAAAATTCCTGGCATTGCTAACAAAGTACCAATGAGATAGTTGATATTCAGCGAATTATAATCATTATAAATCAACCCTAAATCTGTTATTTTCTTTTTAATCATTTCACGCTGATTATTAGTTTGATATTGAAAGCTATAAAAACCTATTATCGATTTCCCCTCAGCCTTTACTAATGGTTGAAGCGTCATACTTGAACTTTTATTAAACAAATTAATATCACCATTATTTGTTGATAAAACTTTAAGATTTTCTATATCTACATTCTTTAAGGGAATTACATCCCTAACTTTAAATCCATTATAAATAGAACAATAATAATTATAATTAACTCCACCTTTATTAGAAGTAGAATACTGCTTTTTATAAATATTAATTTTTTGCTCTTTTGCGAAGTCATCTAACTCAGTCAAAATATCAATACTTTTTCGATCCTTAGACCATGAAGTAACCTCAATTGTAGAAACATTAGTTCCTGGAAAATATAATTGCTGATACGATTCTTTTAAATCAAATAAAAAGATACTCAAAACAGAACATATCAAAAACCCTAAACTAATCATAATTAATAATATCTTTTTCATAGTTTCTCCTATCCTTCACTATAAATTAACAATTAATGTAAAAGGATTCCAGTGATAAATACACCGAAATCCTTTTACATTAATTATTGAAGGTTATAATATGTTGAGATCGAATTATACCACTTATAAGTAGATGAAGCTTTAGCCCAATAACCTGGATTAGTCCAACCACTTGAAAAAGTGTTATCTCCTACTTTAACAGCCGCACTGTGTACTCTACTACCATGATAATATTCAGAATGTACTACACCATCGCTATACCAATGATTCCATGTACCGCCCCCAACATCGTCAGCTGATGCTGCTGTAGCAAAAGCACCTACACACATAGCGCCTAATACTAAACTAGACATTTTTTTCTTTAATCCCATTTGACATCCACCTTCCAAATTTTAAATTGAAAATAATAAGATTTGCTCACTTATTATTTTATTTTTTCCGAAAATTGTCAAAAAGAAAAAAATACAAAAACTGACAAAGACAATAAAATATATCAGATTAAATAATAAAATTATAAAAAATATTTTTAATATTCAAAATATTACAAGGAGTAAAATTCTATTACAGCACCTGATTCATTTAATTAATCCAATATGTTAATTAGATGAAAAACAATTTATGTTTAATATTAATTTTCATCTAATTCCAAATATAAATGTTCTTTAAACTTCTTTTTTTCTATTGTTTTGTTTAAAAATTCTTTTAATTTGTTTTTTTCAAATTCAGTTATATTCAATTCTTTAAAATCACTTTCACTTATTTCTATACCATTTAATAATTCATAAATATCTTTCATAATTCACCACCTAAGTAATATTAAAAATCACATTTTCTATAAATAAATTTACAATCTATATAACGAATCAAAAAAATAAATCTCTCACTTTACAATACTAGAAATATAACATAAGTATAGCAAGGTAATGCTTGTATGCTGATCTACACTGCATTCCCTTGCTATATTTCAATTCTTCTTTTTCCGACATTAGAACCCTACAAAGAATATCAACCACATTTAATTTTTAAACAAACCGAAAAAACCTTTCCGTTTTTGTTTCTGATTTTGCTGCTGCATATCTCTAATGTTTTCAAGTAATAACTGATCCCGCTTCTCTAACTTCTTCTCTATAAAAACTTCTAATTCACTATTTTTACCCTCTACTTCAGTTAATTTTCTCTCAGTATTAGCCAAATACTCTTTTGTAGTAACCAATTCATTCGTAATCTCTTGTAATTTTTGAACAAGTGCTTGATTGAACTGATTTTGTAATTGTTGATTTTCTAATACTTCATTCAATTTCTTTTCTAATTCCGATTTTTCTTCTTTTGAAACAAACGAATCAAGTTCACCATTCTTCCATGCCCGAACTTGATCGTAGGACCAATTTTGTACCTGTATTTTTTCCTTTATAGCTTTCAATTCTTCAATGTTTTCCTTAGAATACCTGCGATGCCCTCCCTGGCTTCGCTCCGTTTGTATATTAAATTCATTTGACCATACTTTTAATAAATCGGGAGTAACCCCTAGGCGATCCGCAACAATTTTCGGTGTATACATTTCCGATTTTAGTTCCAATTTTAATTCCTCCCCCAAAAACGGAATACGTTTTTTACTCATAAACACAATTAAATCAATATTTCAATCAAAATCGGAATTCACTTACAACTGATATTACAACCGATTTTAAAAACGAATTAATTTCGAAATACATTCCGATTTTAACACTGATATTCATTACTTCTCGATAATAACATCAAAATCTTTTTTATTTATACAAGATTTTATGCAAAAAAAAAAGAATAGCGAGGATCCCGAGAATCCCCGCCATATTAACGATGTATAAAATCATGTATATCCATTTTACTAGAAAAGAAAAAAGAACCACATAAAAACAAGAGTTCCCCCTTCATCCTTGCTACCGATAATGAGACGTTATGTTAACCTCATATGTATAGAATATACAGTTAACTAAAAATGAAAAGTTTACATTTGAAAATGAACAATAAAAAAACAGTAGTGATTTTATACACTACTGTTTTTTTATTGTTTCTTATAAGTGAATTATTTATATTCCTGTCTATATAATTTAAACGAATAAATAGCTCCAATAAAGATTACAAAGGCTTCAAATAATATAAAGATTTGACGGAAATTCTCAATATCCTTACCAACTAAAGAAATAAATATGCAATTCATTAGAATTTGAGTAGAAAACATACAAGAAATAATTTTAAAATAAATACCATTTGTTTTTTCATCTGGTTTACCAATTTTTTTGTAAATAATAATAAGTGCAATTACTGAACCCAAAAATAGAAGTGCTGTAAGTCCTACAACGATATTGAAATTGCCTGTACTTTCTAACATCCATTTATTTAATAGATCAATCATTATTATCTTCCTTTCCTACATAAGAGAATATTTCGTTCTTCTTTTTCACTATAATAAAAAAAGAAAAAGGAAAACATCGAACTTTCTTACAAACATTCGTGTATTCTTACAGTTTTGTCATTTTGTAAATGTATTCAGCGCCTTGCCTTTCGCTAACTGGCGGTTCAGCTTAGCGAAAGCTAAAAACCCACCGAAAATAAGAGCCAGCAAATGAAATTTATATTACCTAATGCTTAAAACTACTTCCTATATCGATAATTATGTAAACACAAAAGTTCTCCAGTTAAACAATCCGGAGAACTTTTAATAGTTTTCTAAGTTATCTTCCAAATACACTCAATCCTAAATAAATCAAACTATAACTAATTAAAGCACTTGCAAGCATCAAACCTATTTTTAATAATTTGTCTTTTATATTAGGCTTTACTTCACTTACAGGTTTTCCCTCTATAAAATCAACTATTTGACGATAAGTTTTTAAATTATGCTCTTTTTTTATGTTTTCAACTTGCTGTGATGAAAACATAAGCAAAATCGTAAGTACCAAAGGTATTATAAGACCATAATAACCAAAAAAGTAAAATACAGGTGCAATAGAAATAGGGAGTATAATCATTGATGCTAACATGATGTAACTCCACTTAAAGAAAGTTGATTTTTGAAGTTCTTCTTTCATGATCTTTACATCTCCTTTAACTAAATCATCCAGGGAGACATTAAAGAGAATACTCATCATTAGTAAATTATGAATATCTGGATAGTTCCTTTCATTTTCCCAGTTAGAAATAGATTGTCTGGAAACATGAATTTTTTCTGCTAACTTCTCTTGGGACATATTATCCCGTTTACGAAAATATTGTATCTGTTTACCAATGTTCATTTATACATCTCCCTTAAGTTTGAAGTTAAGTTAAAGGCTAATTAAAGACTACCAAATTTCTTTATAATAACGTGATTTTAAGATGTAAAAATGTTTTATCATATGATTTTCCCTCCACTTATAAGTGGAGATAACAAAAAATTGTTAAAAAGGGTTTCCCCCTGTTTTTGGGTGTGAGTGCTGGCTGGGGGTCTGGGGGCTAGCACCCAGGAACTTAACGTAACTAAATATAGAATAAGCTTATTATTTAAATCGATAGAACTAGCGGTTCGGCGGGTATAATTGCTGATCCAAGTCGAGCAACTTAATCCTGTTTTTGGTCTGTTCGGCTTGGCGAAAGCTAAAAACCCGCCGAAAAAAGTTTTGCAAGGACATAATAAAAAAAGAAAAGCATTAGCTTTTAGGTGAGGATTAACGAACCGACTTTTTTTATTATGAAGGTGGAGATTTTTGAGCGTTGTTTGCTCAAAAATACTACCTGTTCCTTGCGGAACTTTTAGCCCTTTAATAATAGTGATAATAGAGAGCATCATTAAAAAGTGCTATAAATCCAGTTGTACCAAGGGTTTATAGCACTTTTTAGGGTGTGACGTTTTCGTCACACTTTTAGCCCTTTTTGTGACGTTTTCGTCACACCTAAAAAATTACAAATAAGTTATAAAACACATAAAAAAATAGACTGTATCAATTTGATACAGTCTAAAAAAATCTAGCTGGCAATTTCACCTTTTTACCATTTTGATCTTTAAGATTTTTCAAAGAATGTTGAAACAATCTCATTGTCAATTTATCAAGTTTTACTTCATTTTTTCTAGGTGCACAAATCATTATGTAAGGATTTACTATCCATGTTCTAGGACTTACAGTACGACCATTTTCAATAATTTGCCCAGCACCTTCTGGATTAAGTAAAATCTCTTTTTTCTTTAATGAATTCATAACCAAAGAAGTTTTTTCTCTTGATTTCCCTATCATTTCAGCAATCTCAGAAACAGTTGCGGCTTTTGGTAATTCAAAATCGTCCTCAACGTTAGTTCGTTTCCTTTTAAATTTATCATCTCTACAAATAATGACATTACTTCTAAATTCCAAGTAAGCTTGAATTCTAAATAAAAAACTTTCTTCAGCTTGAGTTAAATAACCAATACTATTCAATAAATCTAAATTTCTATGCATTACTTGATTAAATGGTTCACCAGCAAATGGATCTTTATTAGTTCCAACGTAATGATCTTCTCCAGTTAATTCTTTTAACTGTTGTAAAAGAGACTTTTTAAGTTCTTCAGCTTGGTCCCTTTGTTTTGCATCTTTCTCAAAATCTCGTTTTCTAGCATTACCATTAGCTTGTTTTAAAGCTTGTCCTAAAGTTTGACCATTCTCTTCTTTCATTTTATCGATTCCTCCTCTAATTGAGGGAATCAACAAAAATACCTATTTTTTGCTATTTGATTATGAATCAAATTATGATAATCTATAACCAGACAAATAAGTTTTAGGTATTTTCGTAGAATACCCTTTTAAAAGAGTCATGTTAGCCGCATGACTCTTTTTTCATTCTATCACGTTTTCAATAACCTTAAAGATGAAAACAAAGTTTCCCTAATTTTTTTATCGTTCCATTTCATATCCTCGTTGTTTATGGAGTTCCCTCTTATGTTCCTGTTCAAAATGATTGCTAACTCCCTTATTATCCAATTCATTTTTAACAAGCCCACTAAACCTCTTAAAATGCTCCCCAAGGACTTTTTTCGTATTGTGATATAAAACCTTTATATTAGCCTGTAAACCTCTTATATGAGCTTTTAATGAACTATTTTCCCTATTTAATACACTAACTTCTTTTTGTAACTGACTTTTTTCTTGTTTCAACGTCCGATTTTCTTCCATCCATCCCTCTGCATGCACTTTTAAACTTTCATTCTCTTTCACAAAATCTGTTTCTCTCAAACGCTCATAATCTGTTTTGATAGTAACCGCTGCATTCACTTGTTTTGTTAATTCTTGATATTGTTCTGGTGATAACACATAATTTCTTGTCTGTTTCTTCGTGATTTCAGCTTTTCCAAACATTTTATCTTGTACTTCTATTACTACTTCTCTACGCAAAAATGGAATTTTAACAGGTTCATTTGGTACTTGATCCGTAGCACTATCTAATTCTTTTTGCATTTGTATTACTCTTTTTTCTAACTCTAGATGACACTGGCCAATTAGCTGCAGTTTTTCACTTTCGCTCTCTACTTGTTGTTTTACTATCTCTAATTCTTTGTACGTATCAACAACATCACTTTCCAAACCCTTTTTCGCTACTTGTAATTCATTTGTTTTCTCTTCAACGTTTTTTAAATGATCATCAATCATTTGTAACTGCGTTTCTTTTTCTTGTACTTGGTTCTCAACAAAGGATTTTGTTTCTGCATATTCCTTGTATTGACGAACTTTCATGTATTTATGTGAACCTACATTAGCACGTTCAAAATGCGGAATGTGTTCTTTCGCTAATTGTTCAATATAAGACGTTTCCGCTTCTCTCCAATGCGCAATTAACTTTCTTCCCTTTCCTTCGACACCTTGTTGTTGCAAGGCTCTATCCATTCCGACACGCCTCGTTAATCCTCGACTACTTTCGAAATTCGGTACATAGTTAATATGTAAATGCGGATTGGCTTCATCATCATGTAAAACCATGTTATAAACAGCTAGATTTGGATTTCGCTCTTGAAACGCTTCAGCATACTGTTTTAACGCTTCCTTTTTGGCTTCCCTATACTTGGGGTCGTCTTTGCCTTCCCCAATCGCTACAACCAATTCTCGTTGCTCATGTGTCTTATCGTCTTTATGTATTTTGTCATAGTAATCCGTAATTTTACGGTCATTCCTTTTTTGTTTCCCATTATACTTGTCCACTGCTTCTTGAAAGACATCCTTGTATACACTTCGGATGTCCCTTTGAACAAAATAGATATTCTCCTCTGACCTAGATGGATCTATTCCAGGATTCCCGTGAATATTTTCTCTGTTATTGTGGCTCAATGAACTTTGGTGAGATTGATTAAATGAGATAGAACCCAACATAAAGTGCCACCACTTTCCCTAGATTAATTGATACCATAAGTCTAGCAAAGCGACGAAATGGAGTCAATTAAAGTAACCCTATACTTATTTTGACGCTGACGCATCAAAATCGTTAGGGGTCTGCGACGCTTTCCGGCTTTGCCGGGCCATGCCAAGCATGGCAAAAAGACCTCGGACTTTGTCCGAACCTACAAGGGGAATTCTTCCCCTTGACCCCATCAAAAAAATGAAATAGTCGTTCGCCTATGAACGCTATTTATTCCACGTTTTCTTGACCACGAGCCTCTAAACCCTCAAACTCCCGAAGGCGATCCCACCGGTCAAAAACCGCCCGATGGGGCCACCTCCCGTAGTTTGCATGAGGGTTCCCCTCATCATCAAGAAACTTTCGCGGCATAATCGCTTTGTTTCTCTACACAAAAAAGGGCATATCCCTTTCGGAATCGCCCTTTCGCTTTGAGAATATGTACCAGTTTATTATTTTATCCGGGTGTACTCTGGAAAATAGCCCCCGTCAACTGATATCGGTTTTATATTTTGCCGATCGATACCGAAAAATTGCTCGATTCAAGGTATCAAAAATTATATACCAATGTAGTAAAAAGTTACAGAATTCACTTACACCTTAAAAAAAGAACTGTTTTTTCCTAATAAGTAGATAAAAACACATGATTTTATGAATAATGTAATTAAAGATATTCCAAAAACGCTCCCTGTAATAACTCTTTTAATATTATTACTTTGATAAGACGTTAAAAGTTGAAGTCCTCCATCTATTACTAAAGGGATCATTCCTAATATGTAAATAAAATTAGGAAATTGAAAATAAAAATACAAAACTATCCCTAAAAATAGTCCTATTAATTCTCCCGTACATCTGGCACATAAAGGGAAATAATGATTATGATAGTGAAAAGACCTATTTTTATTTTGATGACATCCAAATACTATGGGCAACCATTTATTAATAAATAACATTTAAATAGATGAGACCATACCTATTAAAAATAAGATGCCATAAAATGCAACAAAAGTTCCTACAGCAACTAACGCGCCTATACCAGCAGCCTTCGCTGATTTGGGTTTTTCATCTCTCCACACCAAAAATAAAATCAATCCTACAAGAGGAATACAACAACCTAAAACTCCCCAACCAAAGCCGCCCCTATCTTTAAGTGTAAATTTTTGTTTTACACCACAATGAGGACAAATTGAAGCCTCTTTATCAATATTTTCTCCACAATTAGAACAATACATAAAATATAATACCCCCAAAATAATTTACATTTATAAAAACACCTATATAAAAATACCAAATTTTAACTCATCTTTCTATAATTTAAATCATATTTTTTGAATTATCTTCTCTTGTTTTTGAGTGTAAATGCTGACTATCCCCCAAAGAACATACTATTAATAGTAATACTATATACAATTCTATCTCTAGTAATTTCAACATCTAAAAATAAATAAATCCCTTTCTCATTCTACAAAGTAAACTTTTGAATATTTGTTTACATAAAATAAAAAGAAGATCAAACTAGAAAAAAAATCTAGTTCGGTCTTCTTTTTATTTTAAATTCATTAATGATTGCTTTTTTTACATCACTATAAAATACCATTATCATCATTCCCAATATAGTTATAAATAAGGAAATTCCTTCGATCCCAATAAATATCCCTATAAATATAAGAGCAATACCTATAAAAAAGCCAAAATCATTTTCATCATCATCGTCCTCACACTCATCCTTATCCTTTTTATCTAACTCCTCTCTAGCATCCCCTGATCCCTTTATTAACTCATCAATTGTTACTTCATATAATTCACTAAGTAAAATCAAATTATCAATATCAGGATAACTTTTATTGCTCTCCCATTTATAAACAGCTTGTCTAGTCACTCCAACCTTTCGAGCCACATCTTCTTGTGAAAAGCTTTTTGATTCACGAAACCTTTTCAATTGCGAACCTAGATTCATATTATTCACCTCTAAGAAATCATTACATATAAACCCCTAATCAATAAAGAAACCATTAATCTAATACATGTAAACTAATGGTTCACATATTAAAATCCTTACTAAATTACTCTTTACATTTAATTAATACAATGTTATCAGAAACTAAAAAAAGAATCCCATAAACATAGGACTCTTTTTTACTTTCAAAAAGGAGTAAAACCACATGCCCATCAACCTAATATTTTGGAGTACCTCCCCAAAAAAAAATTACCTCAACACAGTTATCTATGAGAATTCAGTTCATTTTTTTGTTTTAGGGGTCACTATATCATTCTGGAGAAATTGTACGCTAAAGACTACAAAATCTTATCGAGAGGTATTGTGTATAGTTTGTTCACCTTAGGTAAGGTACAACAAAAAAGCCTTACCTCTTTAAGCAAGACTCCACTAGTATAGTTATATATATTTACATAACAATTAAGAAACTGTAAACATATAACACCAAGCATATAACAACAAGAAGCAGAACCCTAACATTCCGCCTACAGCTAATACCTGTTTAACCCAACTCTTGAGTTTCAGCTTACTATCAATCACTTGCATTATTTCCATATTGTTTCCTCCTATTAAGGAGAACCCTTAAAGACTCTCACCTTGCTATGGTACCATTTTTGTCTAAACGTATAAATATGTAATATTGCATATAGAAATGTATTGTTATAAATGTAAGCGCTTACTATAATAAAGGTATAAAGATTCACCACATCTTAATACGAAACAAGAGGAGGAAGTAATATGGAAATCGCAATGACAGTTTTAAAATTTATTGGTGGAGCAATCCCATTAATTCAAGACCTTCTAAAAACATTTATGTAAATTCATTATTTAGCAATTATCTATAAAATTATCATAGCTTAATACGGACAAGAGGAGGAAGTAATATGGAAATCGCAATGACAGTTTTAAAATTTATTGGTGGAGCAATCCCATTAATTCAAGACCTTCTAAAAACATTTATGTAAATTCATTATTTAGCAATTATCTATAAAATTATCATAGCTTAATACGGACAAGAGGAGGAAGTAATATGGAAATCGCAATGACAGTTTTAAAATTTATTGGTGGAGCAATCCCATTAATTCAAGACCTTCTAAAAACAT
>NZ_JAKUHD010000049.1:0-13265 GCF_022664325.1 Bacillus cereus group sp. BfR-BA-01310
GGTTGCCCCGATGGAAATGGCGTTTTGTTTCCAAAACTGTTTTTCCTGATTACATAGTATGCAAGAGTTTCAGTCTGGTTCCTAAATTATTAAATAAAAAAGAATTACGATTGGCCAAAAACAGACTATAGAGATTTTCGTCTTTTTGTATTAATTACCCACCCAGGGATAACTTCCTCTAATTTGAATGTAAACTTTTCGATATTAGTTTACATTCAAATCTCCTTAAATATTGACTCCACATCAAATCCCCTGATATCCTCAAAATCAACAATAAAAGTATACATTCAAAACACTATAAATAAAGAGATTAGAGCATCGTGAACAAAAAAGAAAAAGCTAGATCCATACTAGCTTTTTAACATAATTTCCGTCAGCGGTAATAAACAAGAAGGATCATTCCTTATGAAAAGGGATGATCCTTCTTGTTTATTTATCCAACCATCTAGTAGGGACATTTTTTTCCCCTGATATTTCGAATTTAATCTCTCCATTTTCATAATATATCCGCTTTATAATTGGTATAGTTTCCATTTCATTTTCTTTTTCACTATTATAGTGATTTTTTGTTTCTATATGAATGATATTCATCAGACATACCTCCTTTTTATCCACGATAAAAAACAAAGAACACATTTTTCACACAGTTGTATATGTATTCTCATATTGCTTGTTCAGATGACTGTTTTTCTGTTCAGGTGTTAAACTAGTTGTATATTATCTAAACAGTCATCTGAACAAAAAAACAGGGAAACCCTTGTCAGCCATAGAATTGTTTAGTTGTTTGAATGGTGTTTAGTTCAGATGTTTAGGTGTTTAGAAGGATGGTGATCTGAACAGTGCAACAAAAAGACTGGTTATCAGCTGAAGAAGTAGCAAAAGAAATAAAAGTATCAGCTATGACTATAAAACGAAACTGTCAAACCTACAGTAGTTTTTTAAAATTCCAACAAGGTGAAAAGAACAAGTATTTAATTCACCAAGAATGTATACCTGTTTTTCAATTTATAGCTAAAATGAGAAATAAAAGAAACCTCCAAACGAAACAGATTATTGAACTCCTCAGTAAAGAAGGATTCTCTGAATACATAGACATTGAACCCATCCAAACAACTAAACAACAACCTGCACAAATCCAAGTAGGACAAGGATTTATAGATGTTCAGGAGTTTGATAGAATTGTTGCTGAAAGAGTATCTGAACAGCTTAAAAAACATGAAGAAAATTTAAAAAAATGGTTAACTGAACAGCAAAAACAACAACAAGAATTCCAAAGAATAGTGCTTCAAAAAATAGATGAACGTGACCAAAACCTAATATCTATGATCCGTGAAACCCAGGAGACCAAAAAATTGATTGCAGCCACCCAACAAAAAAAGTGGTGGCAATTTTGGAAATAGAAAAAGCCTTGCTTATATGCAGGGCTTTTTTATACAGAATTCTATACAGATTTTTGTACTAATACAGGAAATTCATAAGCCTGAAAAACCTCAGTATCTCTACCATGTATAAGATCATGCATAGAATAATCAAAAGAAAAAACACATAAACCTAATGAAATCAAAGGTTTATGTGTTTTATTTGCTACCGATAATAGGACGTTATGTTGACTAGTAATGTATATAATATACAGCATGTTCAATCAAAATATTAAGTACATGAAGGTCTTAGTAGATTACTCTATCAAAAATGAAGCTGCTCAACCTGAGCTGGTGCTTCAAGTACAGAACCTAAAACCTCTGTAGCACGAACTATACAATTACCTCCTACTACTTGTGGAAATACTATTGTAACTATTTCATTTCCCCCAGCATCGAGTCTTACTCTATGAATAAAAACACGGGTCCCTGAAGGAATTGCCCCCCCCGATATAGGTACATTATTTAAAATGGTAAAAAAACTACCTACTTTACTTGTAAGTTCACGAGAATTATACATATTATCCATATAAAAATGAGAATATTGATAAGGATACGGATTTTGATAAAGATACGGATTTTGATACATAAATTTTCAACCTCCATATTTTCTAATTTATTTAGTACATTTAACTATATATTCATTGGATTATGATATGTATAGGTGAAAAACCTATAAATAATTTTATTTGGGAATATAAATAACAAAAACTCACTTTATTTAATAATATTATGAAAAGTCTCATCAGAAAATCTGGTGAGACTTTTCTAAGTTTCTAGATAGATTGACTATTAATAATGATCATTATATAAATAAGCTGTCCATATGGGCGGCTTATTGTATTTTTTTGCTTAACGTGTTTTTTTTAAAAATGCTGGCGGTACCCCTAATAGAGGTTGTCCACTATTTAACAATTGGAACATGCAGAAAGTAATTGATAATCGATATAGCTAGGGTCATAGTAAATGAATTGGTTTCCGCCTAAGTTTAGCCATCCATTTTGTTCGTAAAATACTTTATAAGCTTCGTTATGATGTAATGTTCGAATCACATTGCCACTCATAGAAGGTTGATCTCGTAAATTTACATTATTACCTGTAATTGTAGCAATCCCTATATAGTTACAGTAACAAATATAACTAGAATCATAAAAAACAAATTGATTCCCACCTAAGTTTAACCATCCATTTTGTTCGTAAAATACTTTATAAGACTCATTACGATGCAATGTTCCAA
This sequence comes from Bacillus cereus group sp. BfR-BA-01310, assembly GCF_022664325.1. Lineage (NCBI taxonomy): Bacteria > Bacillati > Bacillota > Bacilli > Caryophanales > Bacillaceae > Bacillus > Bacillus cereus group sp. BfR-BA-01310. Next base: position 2,656 of record NZ_JAKUHD010000049.1, read on the forward strand.
TGACATTACCACTCATAGAAGGTTGATCTCGTAAATTTACATTATCACCTGCGATAGTAGCAATTCCTATATAGGAGCTATTAGGTCCATTGTTGTTATTATTCCCGTTATCCAAATCCACATAGGATATATTGCAATCGACATTGCTACTAATACCTTGTACACTTCCGGTATCTGTGTATTGCCAAATATCACATTCCATTCCTGCACCTCTTGGGTTATAACGTGCAACCCACAATAAAGTATCTTGTAAGCGTGAAACGTTTAGACTATTTTGAAAGAAATATAGATTGCTGTAAACGCCAGTATTTGTATACCCTGCATTTTTCAATTCTGTTAAAAATGCATTCACAGCATCTGTTAATGTATCAGGATCTAAATTTGCATCATTAACCTCTATATCGACAAATACAGGTGCAGTTAATGCTACGCTCCGTAAATTTTTAATGAAGAAAGCAGCCTCTTGTTTTGCATCATTAACAGAGATTGCCCGAAAAAAGTGATAAGCTCCTGTCAGGATGCCAACACTATTTGCACCATTGATATTGTATTGAAAAGTTGGATCGACAAAATTGGTGCCTTGCTCAGAACCTTCTGTTACTTTTGCAATTATAAAGTTTACTTGATTTGGATCATTCTTTACTTCATTCCAATTAATATTTCCCTCATGATGACTCACATCAATTCCAAATGACATAATATAACACTCCTAATTCGTTATACTACTTTATATTCTCAGTCTATTAAATTGTTAATAGATGTATATGGGTGCTTATATCATTTCTACTATTTTTGGTGATTATACAAGGGATACCTTAGCTTTTTATTTAGTACGTAGAAAAATATAATTAACTTTCAATAACAATAATTATGTAAACACGAAAGTCCCCCAGCTAAACAATCTGGAGGACTCTTTTTATGTAAGTGGGAAGACATCGGTCTTCCCTTCGGGTTGCCCCGATGGAAATGGCGTTTTGTTTCCAAAACTGTTTTTCCTGATTACATATTATGCAAGAGTTTCAGTTTAGTTCCTTAGTAAATAATTCTTTTTTATGGTTTTGATTTTTGGTTAAAAACTTGCGTTTTGGCTAAAGTGCTGGCTCGTCGTGTGGGGGCGAAACCCCACATATTAAACGTATCAATATATTGAATAAGAACAATTTTCGAGCGATTGATCTAAGCGGTTCGGCTCGTATACTTGCTAATCCAAGTCGATAACCATTATCTTGCGTTTTGTCTGTCGGCTTGGCGAAAAAAGCATATCGAGCCGAAAGAAGTTGTGCAAGGACACAATAAAAAAAGAAAAAGCATTAGCTTTTAGGTGAGGATAAACGAACCGACTTTTTTTATTGTGAGGGTGGAGATTTTTGAGTGGTTTTCTCAAAAATACGACCCGTTCCTTGCGGAACTTTTAGCCTTTATATATAGAGTGAGAAGAGAGAGAGTTTTTAAAGTGGTATAAAACGTTGGTATAACTAGGTTTATGATGTTTTTCGTGTGTATCGAAAACAATACACATTCGTATCGAAAACAATACACACGAAAATGAGTAAAAAAATAAGATTGACTAATTGTCAATCTTAAAATAATTTATCTGGTAACTCTTTCAATATCTTCATTTTCATAGCTTTATAAAAGATTGCTTTAAGTGCTTCATTTACATTATCCTTATCTCCTGCATAAATAATGTGCGGATTTACAAATAGTGAATAAGCTTTTGCATTATTTCCTTCAATTCCACTTTCAGCTTTCGCTAATATTCCCTTTTTAACCAAAGAATTTACTGAAAGGCTTGTATTCGCTCGTGTTAATCCGATTTTTTTTGCAAGTCCTGAAATATTCAATGGAACTGGATTTTTTGATTTCACATCATCAACAATACAGTTTGAATTAAAAGCAATCGAAGAAACAATATCAATTAAAAATGCTTTTTCTTTAGCCGTAAAGTATTCCCTTTCCCTTAAAAATTCATAATTACTTTGCAAAATTTGAGCAAACCTCACTTTCGACTGAGGACTTTTTTTAGTACCTATGTAAAGCTCTTTGCCAGTAGCTTTAGCCATAGTTTCCATGGCTTTTTCTAATTCAACTTCTGAAACATCATTATATAACTCTTGAAATTTTTCATTTTCAATTTCTAAATCTCTTTTTCTAGCATTTCTTTCAGCTTGTCCAAAATCTACAACTTTTGTCATAAAATAATTCTCTCCCTTAGTGGAAGGAATCAACTAACCTATGCTACAATGTGTATAGAATATATATTAGGTTGATTCCAACCTGAGTATGAAAAACCGCCTGTCCGCCAAGACATTGGGCGGTTTTTTCGTCTTTCTCTATAATAACATGGAATTCCTTACTAAGGATTCCCATCTGTTGCAAAAACACAACATTCAATCCTCTTTTTCTTCTTCAAACTCATACAATTCAATAATATCCTCTGGATCACCTATCATTCGACCATATTCAAGACCACCATCAACTGCAATTGAACGACACAAACAATACTTAAAATCACGAGTGAATTTTGATTCAATCACATCTCCACATTTTCTACATTGGAGTGCATTTTTTTTTATTTTTTTCATCATCATCACTCCTATCTTTCTAATTCATCCTCACGTTCTCTTCTTTTGGGTTTGCTCTGTTCTTTTAGTATTTCTTTCACTTCTTTTTCAGCTTTATCTATAATTTCATCTGCCGGAGAATAATTAAACTCTCTTCCCATAAATTTTGCGACCTTATCAACAAATTTAGCAATATGTTTTCTTGCCATTTCTATGACCAATATTAACCGGACCGTTTCATCTGTTATTTTTTTATTTTCCTTTTTCAACTCAAGATTTTCTTTCTTTAAATCTTGATTGTTACCAACTAATTCTTTATTTCTAAATTGCTCTTTCGAAAGAGAATCTTTCAAACTATTAATTTCTCTATTTTTTCTTTCCAATTCTTTTTCTTTGTCTTTAATAACAATTGGTAGTTGAGCAACTCGCTTTATCACTTCTTGTTGTCTTTCAAATTCCACTGAATCTACCTTCACATCATTACTAAACATTGTTTTTTTAATTTCAACTTTAGGAATCTCAATTTCACTATTCTTTATCTCTTCCAAACGTCGTTCAACTTTATTTAATTCATCATGCAAAGTTACTTTTCTTTCATTGAATTGCTTTACTTCTTGTTGCGAATCTTCTAAATCCACCACTAACTCTTTTAATCGCTTTGTTCCAGCAGCCATCAAATTTTTATTTTTATGCATAAGCTTTTCCATGGTTGATGCGGCATCCGCATATTCCTTATACTGACGAACTTTCATGTACTTATGGGAACCTACATTAGCTCTTTCAAAATTCGGAATTTGCTCTTTTGCTAAATCCTCAATATATGCTGTCTCTAACGCACGCCAATTAGCAATTAATTCTGTACCTTTTCCTTCAATACCTTGCTGTTGCAAAGCTCTATCCATTCCGACACGCCTCGTTAATCCTCGACTACTTTCGAAATTCGGTACATAGTTAATATGTAAATGCGGATTTGCTTCATCATCATGTAAAACCATGTTATAAACTACTAGATTTGGATTTCGCTCTTGAAACGCCTCAGCATACTGTTTTAACGCTTCCTTTTTGGCTCCTCTATACTTTGGGTCGTCTTTACCCTCTCCAACCGCTACAACCAATTCTCGTTGCTCATGTGTCTTTTCATTTTTATGTATTTTGTCATAGTAGTCCTGAATCTTACGGTCATTGCGTTTTTGTTTCTCATTATACTTGTCCACCGCTTCTTGAAAGACATCCTTGTATACACTTCGGATGTCCTTTTGAACAAAGTAGATATTCTCGTCTAACCTGGATGGATCGATGCCAGGATTCCCATGAATGTTTTCTCTGTTATTATGGCTTAATGAACTTTGGTGAGATTGATTAAATGAGATAGAGAACAACATAAAGTGCCACCACTTCCCTTAGATTAATTGATACAATAAGTCTAGCAAGGCGACGAAATTGTGTCAATTGACGTAACCCTATACGTATTTTGACGCTTTCGCATCAAAATCAATAGGGGTCTGCGACGCTTGTCGGCTTTGCCGAACCATGCCTAGCATGGAAAAACCAAATCTTGGGCGTTGCCCAAACCCACTGGGGAACCCTTCCCCAGACCCCCTTCATCGAACTCCCCAACCCCTCAATCCTTGAGGGGCTCCCTCGCCGGTTGGCAGGAACAAACGGTGGTTTGTTCAGTGCCAAGAGGGTTTGGGTGTAGTCCAGTTGGTCAAGTCAAATACTCCCTTCGCTTCGCTAGGTCCGTTTTGATTGACCAACACACATATCTCAGATAAAAAATAAAAGAAGACCGCCCTAAGGTGGTCTTCTTATGTAGAGTGGGAAGACATCGGTCTTCCCTTCGGGTTGCCCCGATGGAAATGGCGTTTTGTTTCCAAAACTGTTTTTCCTGATTACATAGTATGCAAGAGTTTCAGTCTGGTTCCTAAATTATTAAATAAAAAAGAATTACGATTGGCCAAAAACAGACTATAGAGATTTTCGTCTTTTTGTATTAATTACCCACCCAGGGATAACTTCCTCTAATTTGAATGTAAACTTTTCGATATTAGTTTACATTCAAATCTCCTTAAATATTGACTCCACATCAAATCCCCTGATATCCTCAAAATCAACAATAAAAGTATACATTCAAAACACTATAAATAAAGAGATTAGAGCATCGTGAACAAAAAAGAAAAAGCTAGATCCATACTAGCTTTTTAACATAATTTCCGTCAGCGGTAATAAACAAGAAGGATCATTCCTTATGAAAAGGGATGATCCTTCTTGTTTATTTATCCAACCATCTAGTAGGGACATTTTTTTCCCCTGATATTTCGAATTTAATCTCTCCATTTTCATAATATATCCGCTTTATAATTGGTATAGTTTCCATTTCATTTTCTTTTTCACTATTATAGTGATTTTTTGTTTCTATATGAATGATATTCATCAGACATACCTCCTTTTTATCCACGATAAAAAACAAAGAACACATTTTTCACACAGTTGTATATGTATTCTCATATTGCTTGTTCAGATGACTGTTTTTCTGTTCAGGTGTTAAACTAGTTGTATATTATCTAAACAGTCATCTGAACAAAAAAACAGGGAAACCCTTGTCAGCCATAGAATTGTTTAGTTGTTTGAATGGTGTTTAGTTCAGATGTTTAGGTGTTTAGAAGGATGGTGATCTGAACAGTGCAACAAAAAGACTGGTTATCAGCTGAAGAAGTAGCAAAAGAAATAAAAGTATCAGCTATGACTATAAAACGAAACTGTCAAACCTACAGTAGTTTTTTAAAATTCCAACAAGGTGAAAAGAACAAGTATTTAATTCACCAAGAATGTATACCTGTTTTTCAATTTATAGCTAAAATGAGAAATAAAAGAAACCTCCAAACGAAACAGATTATTGAACTCCTCAGTAAAGAAGGATTCTCTGAATACATAGACATTGAACCCATCCAAACAACTAAACAACAACCTGCACAAATCCAAGTAGGACAAGGATTTATAGATGTTCAGGAGTTTGATAGAATTGTTGCTGAAAGAGTATCTGAACAGCTTAAAAAACATGAAGAAAATTTAAAAAAATGGTTAACTGAACAGCAAAAACAACAACAAGAATTCCAAAGAATAGTGCTTCAAAAAATAGATGAACGTGACCAAAACCTAATATCTATGATCCGTGAAACCCAGGAGACCAAAAAATTGATTGCAGCCACCCAACAAAAAAAGTGGTGGCAATTTTGGAAATAGAAAAAGCCTTGCTTATATGCAGGGCTTTTTTATACAGAATTCTATACAGATTTTTGTACTAATACAGGAAATTCATAAGCCTGAAAAACCTCAGTATCTCTACCATGTATAAGATCATGCATAGAATAATCAAAAGAAAAAACACATAAACCTAATGAAATCAAAGGTTTATGTGTTTTATTTGCTACCGATAATAGGACGTTATGTTGACTAGTAATGTATATAATATACAGCATGTTCAATCAAAATATTAAGTACATGAAGGTCTTAGTAGATTACTCTATCAAAAATGAAGCTGCTCAACCTGAGCTGGTGCTTCAAGTACAGAACCTAAAACCTCTGTAGCACGAACTATACAATTACCTCCTACTACTTGTGGAAATACTATTGTAACTATTTCATTTCCCCCAGCATCGAGTCTTACTCTATGAATAAAAACACGGGTCCCTGAAGGAATTGCCCCCCCCGATATAGGTACATTATTTAAAATGGTAAAAAAACTACCTACTTTACTTGTAAGTTCACGAGAATTATACATATTATCCATATAAAAATGAGAATATTGATAAGGATACGGATTTTGATAAAGATACGGATTTTGATACATAAATTTTCAACCTCCATATTTTCTAATTTATTTAGTACATTTAACTATATATTCATTGGATTATGATATGTATAGGTGAAAAACCTATAAATAATTTTATTTGGGAATATAAATAACAAAAACTCACTTTATTTAATAATATTATGAAAAGTCTCATCAGAAAATCTGGTGAGACTTTTCTAAGTTTCTAGATAGATTGACTATTAATAATGATCATTATATAAATAAGCTGTCCATATGGGCGGCTTATTGTATTTTTTTGCTTAACGTGTTTTTTTTAAAAATGCTGGCGGTACCCCTAATAGAGGTTGTCCACTATTTAACAATTGGAACATGCAGAAAGTAATTGATAATCGATATAGCTAGGGTCATAGTAAATGAATTGGTTTCCGCCTAAGTTTAGCCATCCATTTTGTTCGTAAAATACTTTATAAGCTTCGTTATGATGTAATGTTCGAATCACATTGCCACTCATAGAAGGTTGATCTCGTAAATTTACATTATTACCTGTAATTGTAGCAATCCCTATATAGTTACAGTAACAAATATAACTAGAATCATAAAAAACAAATTGATTCCCACCTAAGTTTAACCATCCATTTTGTTCGTAAAATACTTTATAAGACTCATTACGATGCAATGTTCCAATGACATTACCACTCATAGAAGGTTGATCTCGTAAATTTACATTATCACCTGCGATAGTAGCAATTCCTATATAGGAGCTATTAGGTCCATTGTTGTTATTATTCCCGTTATCCAAATCCACATAGGATATATTGCAATCGACATTGCTACTAATACCTTGTACACTTCCGGTATCTGTGTATTGCCAAATATCACATTCCATTCCTGCACCTCTTGGGTTATAACGTGCAACCCACAATAAAGTATCTTGTAAGCGTGAAACGTTTAGACTATTTTGAAAGAAATATAGATTGCTGTAAACGCCAGTATTTGTATACCCTGCATTTTTCAATTCTGTTAAAAATGCATTCACAGCATCTGTTAATGTATCAGGATCTAAATTTGCATCATTAACCTCTATATCGACAAATACAGGTGCAGTTAATGCTACGCTCCGTAAATTTTTAATGAAGAAAGCAGCCTCTTGTTTTGCATCATTAACAGAGATTGCCCGAAAAAAGTGATAAGCTCCTGTCAGGATGCCAACACTATTTGCACCATTGATATTGTATTGAAAAGTTGGATCGACAAAATTGGTGCCTTGCTCAGAACCTTCTGTTACTTTTGCAATTATAAAGTTTACTTGATTTGGATCATTCTTTACTTCATTCCAATTAATATTTCCCTCATGATGACTCACATCAATTCCAAATGACATAATATAACACTCCTAATTCGTTATACTACTTTATATTCTCAGTCTATTAAATTGTTAATAGATGTATATGGGTGCTTATATCATTTCTACTATTTTTGGTGATTATACAAGGGATACCTTAGCTTTTTATTTAGTACGTAGAAAAATATAATTAACTTTCAATAACAATAATTATGTAAACACGAAAGTCCCCCAGCTAAACAATCTGGAGGACTCTTTTTATGTAAGTGGGAAGACATCGGTCTTCCCTTCGGGTTGCCCCGATGGAAATGGCGTTTTGTTTCCAAAACTGTTTTTCCTGATTACATATTATGCAAGAGTTTCAGTTTAGTTCCTTAGTAAATAATTCTTTTTTATGGTTTTGATTTTTGGTTAAAAACTTGCGTTTTGGCTAAAGTGCTGGCTCGTCGTGTGGGGGCGAAACCCCACATATTAAACGTATCAATATATTGAATAAGAACAATTTTCGAGCGATTGATCTAAGCGGTTCGGCTCGTATACTTGCTAATCCAAGTCGATAACCATTATCTTGCGTTTTGTCTGTCGGCTTGGCGAAAAAAGCATATCGAGCCGAAAGAAGTTGTGCAAGGACACAATAAAAAAAGAAAAAGCATTAGCTTTTAGGTGAGGATAAACGAACCGACTTTTTTTATTGTGAGGGTGGAGATTTTTGAGTGGTTTTCTCAAAAATACGACCCGTTCCTTGCGGAACTTTTAGCCTTTATATATAGAGTGAGAAGAGAGAGAGTTTTTAAAGTGGTATAAAACGTTGGTATAACTAGGTTTATGATGTTTTTCGTGTGTATCGAAAACAATACACATTCGTATCGAAAACAATACACACGAAAATGAGTAAAAAAATAAGATTGACTAATTGTCAATCTTAAAATAATTTATCTGGTAACTCTTTCAATATCTTCATTTTCATAGCTTTATAAAAGATTGCTTTAAGTGCTTCATTTACATTATCCTTATCTCCTGCATAAATAATGTGCGGATTTACAAATAGTGAATAAGCTTTTGCATTATTTCCTTCAATTCCACTTTCAGCTTTCGCTAATATTCCCTTTTTAACCAAAGAATTTACTGAAAGGCTTGTATTCGCTCGTGTTAATCCGATTTTTTTTGCAAGTCCTGAAATATTCAATGGAACTGGATTTTTTGATTTCACATCATCAACAATACAGTTTGAATTAAAAGCAATCGAAGAAACAATATCAATTAAAAATGCTTTTTCTTTAGCCGTAAAGTATTCCCTTTCCCTTAAAAATTCATAATTACTTTGCAAAATTTGAGCAAACCTCACTTTCGACTGAGGACTTTTTTTAGTACCTATGTAAAGCTCTTTGCCAGTAGCTTTAGCCATAGTTTCCATGGCTTTTTCTAATTCAACTTCTGAAACATCATTATATAACTCTTGAAATTTTTCATTTTCAATTTCTAAATCTCTTTTTCTAGCATTTCTTTCAGCTTGTCCAAAATCTACAACTTTTGTCATAAAATAATTCTCTCCCTTAGTGGAAGGAATCAACTAACCTATGCTACAATGTGTATAGAATATATATTAGGTTGATTCCAACCTGAGTATGAAAAACCGCCTGTCCGCCAAGACATTGGGCGGTTTTTTCGTCTTTCTCTATAATAACATGGAATTCCTTACTAAGGATTCCCATCTGTTGCAAAAACACAACATTCAATCCTCTTTTTCTTCTTCAAACTCATACAATTCAATAATATCCTCTGGATCACCTATCATTCGACCATATTCAAGACCACCATCAACTGCAATTGAACGACACAAACAATACTTAAAATCACGAGTGAATTTTGATTCAATCACATCTCCACATTTTCTACATTGGAGTGCATTTTTTTTTATTTTTTTCATCATCATCACTCCTATCTTTCTAATTCATCCTCACGTTCTCTTCTTTTGGGTTTGCTCTGTTCTTTTAGTATTTCTTTCACTTCTTTTTCAGCTTTATCTATAATTTCATCTGCCGGAGAATAATTAAACTCTCTTCCCATAAATTTTGCGACCTTATCAACAAATTTAGCAATATGTTTTCTTGCCATTTCTATGACCAATATTAACCGGACCGTTTCATCTGTTATTTTTTTATTTTCCTTTTTCAACTCAAGATTTTCTTTCTTTAAATCTTGATTGTTACCAACTAATTCTTTATTTCTAAATTGCTCTTTCGAAAGAGAATCTTTCAAACTATTAATTTCTCTATTTTTTCTTTCCAATTCTTTTTCTTTGTCTTTAATAACAATTGGTAGTTGAGCAACTCGCTTTATCACTTCTTGTTGTCTTTCAAATTCCACTGAATCTACCTTCACATCATTACTAAACATTGTTTTTTTAATTTCAACTTTAGGAATCTCAATTTCACTATTCTTTATCTCTTCCAAACGTCGTTCAACTTTATTTAATTCATCATGCAAAGTTACTTTTCTTTCATTGAATTGCTTTACTTCTTGTTGCGAATCTTCTAAATCCACCACTAACTCTTTTAATCGCTTTGTTCCAGCAGCCATCAAATTTTTATTTTTATGCATAAGCTTTTCCATGGTTGATGCGGCATCCGCATATTCCTTATACTGACGAACTTTCATGTACTTATGGGAACCTACATTAGCTCTTTCAAAATTCGGAATTTGCTCTTTTGCTAAATCCTCAATATATGCTGTCTCTAACGCACGCCAATTAGCAATTAATTCTGTACCTTTTCCTTCAATACCTTGCTGTTGCAAAGCTCTATCCATTCCGACACGCCTCGTTAATCCTCGACTACTTTCGAAATTCGGTACATAGTTAATATGTAAATGCGGATTTGCTTCATCATCA
>NZ_JAKUHD010000050.1:0-12955 GCF_022664325.1 Bacillus cereus group sp. BfR-BA-01310
TGTCCGAAGCCAATTCATCTCCCACCTACTCACTGGGCTGCGACCCTTCACGTTCCTTGAGGAAGGAGTCTTCTTGGCTAAAATGATAAAATTTACAAGGCTTACTAAATCCTATACCTATGCACTGTACTAATCTGTTAAAGGATTGCACCGTCTGCTCTTTCGTATACATAATGTTAAACTTTTTTGACCACTTAGCTAACTCACTTTTGGTCAAGGAGATACTAGTAATTCCATTGTCGTAATGTTTATCTTGTAATAAGACTGCCGATAGTAATTCCGTGTTAACTAACATGCAAATCTCTACATAATTACATCCGTCCTTTTATAAATTTAGATCAAAATGATAATCTTAACCATCTCTATTACAGTAGTCTAAATTGGGAGATTTCAAGGGAACAACTACACAGTTTTAATGATATTGTACACTGCTTATCACATTTAATCTAAATCAGACTTAAAACCTGCAAGTTTAGCTTATCAAATACGTTTCATGAAGTCCTTTTTCGTTGGGCATATGAAACTGGACATATTTTAAAGAATCCAGTTGCAACAATATATTATGTCTTCTAGTTTGAATACCCTCTTTTTAACTTTAGTAATGAAAATAAGCCGATATTATGCAACTCTGTATAAAAAGCTGCATAATATCGGCTCTAAGGATTTTATACGTTATAGAAGATTAGCTTTTCGTTACATTAACAGAGCCTTTCTAATTAAAATTTATAGGAAAAGTAAATGTAACAAAAGCTGCCCAAAGTCCGTAGACCGGCAAATACTTAGTAACGGCATCTTGGATAGTTGAAGGTCCGGATTTGTTTTGTAGAAAACGCATATAGGAGAGCATAATCCCGATTAGATTTGCCCAGATAAGTATGTTTACTCCTAAAACAGCAAGTCTATTAGGCGTAATTATAAATCATTAGCATCATTTTATTACTTTCCCATCAGTGTTTTACCCCTACGATATACTACATTACCTATTGAAAACTATAACAAACACATATGTTAGAAAATATGTTTTTTAGAGGAAATTTTACCCATTTATTGTTATAATTATATTCACAATATTTTTCCAGGAGGGTTCCTATAAAAAACAATAGGATAATGGACATACATACTGGGCACTCCCCTTCTTAAATACGTTCATAGAAATATAGAAAGGGGTTATACGATGGGACAATTTCAAAGTAATTTTCAATCGGCACAACAAATCGCTACGCAGATGAGGGCAGCTTCGGATACCATCCAAAGTGCAACAAATCGCTCTATAAAAAAGGCGACGCGTACTACGCTTTCTGTTAATTCCAAAGCACAAGAAGCGAACCAACAAGTTTTAGATTTGACGAAACAATTTTCCGCCATCTTTCAACAAGCGGTCGATAATATTCATTCGGTAGCCAAAGAGTTTGAGAGAATGGATCACGAGCTTCACAACACTTTTCGCTAATGTGACCACCTTCGTAAAGATAAAACGGTAGGAGGAAAAAGATGGACCGAGATATCGAAAACCAAATTAAACAGTTAAATCAAAAATTACGAGGTGTATTTGAAGAACAGAATCGGAATCAATCTGCGATTCAAACACAGGAACAAGTAGAAGAAGATTTTCATGTATGGAAAAATCAAAATCATCGTTTGTTTGACCGTATTTTAGAAACTTGGCATAGAGATAGAGAAATGTCACTGTTTTTTATGAATATGCGTCAAGATGCACAATATATTGGGCGAAAACTTATTTTCGAATTGGAAAATCAAAAAGAAACATTGCTCAAGGAAAAAAGAAATCTGAGTAATTTAGAAAACGACCTATCCTACCAGCAACAAAATCTAGCAAAGGAGGTCAATTCATGAGTTTGAATATGTATCTAGGGGAAGTACATACGCAAACACAAAGCATGAACGCTGTATGTACGGCTACGATTCAAGGTATGGAGCAAGCCATTCAGTCGATTGACGCTTTTGCGAGTGATACTGTCCTTCAAGGCCAGACTTACGATAGTGCAAAAGCGTTTTTTGTACAAACCTTTTATCCTTTAGCACAAGGAATCATTTACTTATGTGAAGAATTAATCCGTCAGAATGATGCCTTTCCAAGTCAATTTCAATCAAAGGTAGCTTCAACTGATGTAATCGAACAAGAAATATTAGAACAAATCCGAGGGATTGAACGAACGAAAGCTGGTATTGAAGTAATCAGTAATACACTTCCAGGTATGCAAGCGATGATGGGTATTTTTGATGTGATGAAACGAAAACTGCAAGAAAAATTAGAGCATCTACATGAATTTAATTATACTTCTAGTAGTAATTATGATACTGCACTTCAACTGGCTGCTAGTATTGCGACTGGTTTATCGGAAGTCCAAAGTGGAAAAGGTTTTAGTCCTGCAAGTGGTACATTTAGTACACAAGGGTTGAATATGGAATGGGCAACGTCTATTCAAGCGATAGAAGAAGAGAGGGCACGTCAGGCTGCCAATTCAATTGAAGAAGGTGCAATGTGCGGGAAGCTTCCTTCAAAATCTACTGGAGAAAAAATTTTGGACGGTATTGTAAGAGGTGCAAGGGAAGCCGTTGAAGATACTATAGAAGGATTTAAGGCACTTGGTAAATGGGAAACGTGGGAAAATATGGGGAATGCTGCGTTGCATCCTATTGATACTCTTAGTACCATGTACAATGTATTGTCAGATTCATTTATTAATGATGTAATAAATGGAGATGCTGAAAGTCGTGCTAAGTGGGGAAGTTATGCTTTAACACAAGTTGGATTAGGACTTATTGGTGATAAAGGATTAAGTAAAGCAAGTAAATTAGGTCAAGCGGGTAAAGTAACCAAACTAGCAAAAAATAAGATTCCGCAAAGCATTTCACATATTACAAGTAATTTACAAATGGGGGATCGCTTTGCTCTTGCAGGTATGGGTTCTATGAGAATTGAAATACCTACAATTAAAGATTACTTTGTTAAAGCAAGTAGTGGAAATAGTAGATTAAATAATAATCTTGGTAATGCAAAAAAGCCAGGCGGATATCAAAAAGGAGATATTGATGAACATGGCTATTTAAGTCCAGCAGTTAATCGTGCTCCAGGAAATAAAAATGTAGCTGCTGATAATCGAATACAATCCCATCATCCTATACAAAATGAGTGGGCTAAAAGATGGGCTAAAAAGGGTGAATTTGATTATAACGAAAAGAAAGCTCAAGCAATACTTTTACCATCAAGTTCTGGTTTACCACACGCAAAAATTTCTGCTATGCAAAGAAAACGAAGAAAAATTGAGGGGTATGATACTGATATACATTATGAATTTAATGTAAGCTATAGAGAAATGATTGAGGCAGGAGTTAGTCAAAAAAATGCAAGAAAGGCATTAGTGGATGCTTATAAATATTTTGATAGTTTAGGAGGCTTTGTAAAAAAATGATAGATTTATTTAAAGTTCCTGGTTTAATAAAAAATAATCCAGTAAGTGATATTGAAATTCAAAAATTAGAAGAGCTGATGAAAATAGAATTACCTAGTGTATATAAAGATTTATTGAGATATACTAATGGTTTTTCAATTGGTGGAGGCTTAACGATTTATGGTACTGAAGATATTGTAGAACGAAATGAGACTTGGGAAGTAACTGAATATGCAAGTGGGTATGTTTCTATCGGTGATGATGGCAGTGGTAATGTTTTTTTAATGTTGCAAGGTGTAGATGTAAAGGAAGTGTTGGTTGTTGATTCTGGTGATATGGATCCAAATCATGCTACTGTAATTACTTTGGATTTTAGCGAGTGGGTAAATACAGGATGTTTAAATGAAAAAATACAGAAAATAGAAGTGGAATTCCCTGATACGTGTAATATAGTGTTAGTAGAAACTCCTAATGGGGGATTAAAAGATTTAGTAAAGATAAAAAGTGTTCTAGCAATTGATATTTCAACAGGAGATCTATTAAAAGGCTCGAAAAATCTTCCTTTTACATTAGTGAAGAAGTTTCCATATGGTAAGGCAAAAAAAATGATTGAAAAATTAGGACCTGTTGGTGTAGTGCTAAATGCGGTACCTATCGATATAAATAATTAGTGTTAAATATAATTTTGAACTTATGTTGGATTTTTTAATGTTAATTTAATATTTTAATTAGAAAAATAGAACTAGCACTTTAAATGTTAGTTCTTTTTTTAGTTATTTTTTAAAGGGATTAAATAAGGAATGTATCAAGAATATGGTTCTGGTGCAAAAACTTTGAAGTATATGAAAATAGTCTATCAAACTTGGACATACTGATACTAGTACTCTAAAAAAGGATGTGATTGGTATGGAAAAGCAAAATCTAATCAAGTGGAAACATTATCAACCGGATATTATTTTATTAACCGTGAGATGGTACCTACGGTACAACCTCATTTTTCGTGATTTAGTCGAAATGATGGAAGAACGTGGGCTATCCCTTGCTCATACAACGATCATGCGATGGATTCATCAATATGGTCCCGAATTAGATAAGCGCGTACGACGTCATCTTAAATCAACCAATAATTCTTGGCGAGTCGATGAAACGTATGTGAAAGTCAAAGGTCAATGGATGTACCTATATCGTGCTGTTGATTCAAAAGGAAATACAATTGATTTTCATTTAAGCAAAACAAGAGATCATAGGGCTGCAAAGCGCCTTTTCAAGAAAGCTTTGCGGTCTTTTCATGTTTCAAAGCCACGTGTGATAACAGTCGATAAGAATCCAGCTTATCCTATAGCAATTGAAATGCTAAAAAAAGAAAAAAACATACCTAACGGTATGCGAATTAGACAACAAAAGTACTTGAATAACATAGTAGAACAAGATCATCGCTTTATAAAGAAGCGAATCCGTTCTATGCTAGGTCGTAAATCTTTTGACACAGCTATATCTATTCTTTCTGGAGTAGAAGCCATGCATATGATTAAAAAAGAACAGATTGCTTTACGGAACCAGTCTGTCCAAAATCAAAAAGAATTCATCCATCAATTGTTTGGACTTGCAACATAAGATACGATTCCGTTAGGAATATATATGCTTTATTCTCTTTTGTTTTATTTTTGCACAAGAACCTGTTTTAGACTTGATGCTTCCGCCTAATTATGTAAGTACAAACTATACAATATGTAACTTCTAACCATTCTTACTTAATCTTCTTCTCTCTTTTTCTAACCGTCTAAAAATCACACATATAACACCGCCCGCCACTGTAAACAGAATGCCAGGCACCAATAATAAAAGTCCCCCTTCACTCATCCAAATTAACGCTATTCCTAAAATCAAACATATAATTCCAATTATCATCTGACCTCTTTACCACCCTTTACATAAAATTTCACCATGCTTGTAAAAACATTCTGACAAAATTATACCTCTTTACTTATAACAAACTCAATACTACTAAACTATCTGTTTCTCCCCCTTTCCTTCAAGAAATAAAACCGTACGATTCCATTTTTCTCCATCATACTATATAGTATTATAATAATATATAGTATGATGGAGAAAAAACGAGAGGAGATTATTATGGTAACGATTGGAATTGACCTAGGAACAACGAATAGTTTAGTAGCCTATTGGACGGATCATGGTGCAGCCCTTATCCCCAATGCACTTGGCGAATATCTTACACCATCTGTCATCAGCGTTGACGAGAGCGGTGAAGTTCTAGTCGGACGCATCGCCAAAGAACGGCTGATCACCCATCCGCACGTTACAGCATCAACGTTTAAGCGATTTATAGGAACAGAGAAAAAATACGAGTTAGGTATGTATACATTTTCTTCAGAAGAACTTTCATCTTTTATCATTCAATCTTTAAAACAAGATGCAGAAGCTTATTTAAACGAAGCGGTTACTGGTGCTGTCATTAGCGTACCTGCTTATTTCAACGATGCTCAGCGCAAAGCGACAAAACGGGCTGCTGAAATTGCTGGATTAAAAGTTGAACGTCTCATTAGTGAGCCAACGGCAGCTGCTATCGCTTACGGACTGTATCAAGAAGCGGCAGAGACAAAATTTCTTGTATTTGATTTAGGCGGCGGAACATTTGACGTGTCCATTTTAGAATTATTTGAAGGAGTAATGGATGTTAAATCAATCGCCGGCGATAATTATCTTGGGGGCGAAGACTTCACAAACAGTCTCATGTCCTTTTTTTTAGAGTCACACCAACTCGATTCCGATTCCCTTGACTCAAAAACGCTATCTTTAATTTATGCACAGGCAGAACGTTGCAAACTTACATTATGTAATGAGCCTGCCGCGATTATGAAAGTCTTTATTCATAATGAGACGTATGAAACTCGCATTAACAGAAATGAATTTGAAAAATTAGTAACCCCGCTCCTCTTACGGCTTCGCTATCCGATTGAACGCGCACTTCGTGATGCGTCGCTAAACCCTAAGGATTTAGATGCTGTCATCCTAATTGGCGGGGCGACAAGGATGCCGCTTATCAAATCTGTCATTTCTAAAATGTTCGGACGCATGCCTCATGCGAATATTAATCCTGATGAAACGGTTGCTTTAGGTGCTGCGATTCAAGTTGCTTTAAAAGAACGAAACAAAGCACTAGAAGAAGTTATCTTAACGGATGTTTGTCCATATACGTTAGGAACTAGTGTTGTTCAAGCGTTAGGAAATGGACAACAAGAATCCGGATACTTCTTCCCGATTATTGAACGAAATACACCGATTCCTGTAAGTCGAGTGGAACGACTTTATACTGTCAATGATAGACAACACTCCATACTTGTCGATGTTTATCAAGGAGAAAACCGCTTGGTTAAAAATAACTTAAAACTTGGCGAACTTAAAATTAAAGTCCCTCCTGCTCCTGCTGGACAAGAGGCGATTGACATTCGTTATACATATGACATAAATGGCATTCTCGAAGTCGAGGTAATAAGTACAACGACTGGAGAGAAGAAAAGAGCAATTATCCAACAAAATGCCGGAAATCTTACAGAAAAAGAAATTGAAGCTAGACTACTAGAATTGAAGGAAATTAAAATTCATCCACGAGACCGGTCCGAAAACCGATTGCTGCTCGCAAGAGGCGAACGGCTCTATGAAGAATTACTCGGTGACGAACGCCAGAAAGTCGCTATCTTGTTACAGCAATTTGAAAATGCGCTTACAACGCAAAATGATAAAAAAGTGAAAGAAGCTGCTCATATATTAAAAGAGCATTTAGAGAATATTGAAAGGTGGGTCAGTCATTCATGAGCATTTGGGAAACGTTAGAAATTGAGCCTACCGATAATATCGCAGCTATTAAAAAGGCTTATGCAAAACTTTTAAAGATCTATCATCCCGAAGACGATCCTGAAGGATATCAGAGGCTGAGAGAAGCATTTGATAAAGCGATAAAAAGCGCAAAACAAATGAAGACCGTACCTCCCTCTCAACTAGAAAAAACAGATGAAAACGAAGGAAATTCCTATATCCATCCTGTATCTCCTACATGGATGGATGGTGACGCTGAACTTACCGCTACTCTCGTTTCAGAACATCCCGTTCACGCATTTACGGAAAAAATCGAAACGCTGTATAACGATTTCTTTGCACGAATCGAACCGAAAAATTGGGAAGACTTATTAAGTTCCGATGTGATATGGGACGTAGAACATGCGGCAGCGATTCAAGATATATTAATAGAATTTTTACAATATCATTACCATTTCCCCCGCTCGATTTGGGAACTTCTCGACAATGTATTTCGCTTTAGTGAGCAAAGAGAGGAGTTAGAGTTTGAATACGGTGTAGAAACGGTACAATTTTTGCTAGAGAGAATGAGCGGCGAGAAGGAAATGCGTTATGATCTTTTCAAGAAAAGTGATGATTTAGATTTTGAAGCGTATTTTCATTTACGTGAAGAAGTCCAGCTCACACTTATGAATAATAACTTAGAAGCAGCAAAAAGTGCACTCGATTTTGCATACGAGCTTTATCAAGAAGATCCGGAACTTTTACGTATGCAGGGCATTTATTATTTGCGCATCGAAAATAAAGAACGTGCGTTACAATCATTCAATGACATACTTGTCATTTGCCCAGATGACCTGGATGGTTTACTGTATCGCGCTCAGATTTACTATGACCGCGGGCAGTTTGCAGATGCTATCAAGGACTGTGAGCATCTACTTTCGATTCAGCCGGAGCATATGGACGCACAGTTCTTATTAGTGAAGTATTCGTTCGAATCAGGTGATATAGAAACTGTAGCCACTAGGGCGTTGGATGTGGTAAAGCGTTATACGGAACGCTTTGAATTTCGTTCATACTGTATTCAAATTCACACTGAAATTCCAGAGAAGAGACAGAAACAAGAAATAAATATGAGGTTTATTATCCGCTATGCGCTATACCTTTTATTTATATTTATTAGCCGCACCTGGGTTTATTTGATCTTTATGATTCTTATTGTTTTAACCCCATTACCATCTAAATATGCATTACTTCTCCTACTCCCACTTATTTGGGAAGCATGGAAATTCGTTAGGCTTCAAACATTAGCATAAGGAGGAGACAGAATGCCTGTTTTATACAAAAGAAAACGAGAGAAACAGCTCGAACTATATTTCCGCTGTCTGTCTTCCGTTTGTTTGAATTGTTTTTATCTTACAAACTACTTTACCCGATATGAATTCACCCTTATCAGAGACCGCTTTATTGGGAAACGTTTTTTGAAGAACGTGTTATGGACATGGAAGATCGAAAATTCAACGGAGTTAAAAGAGAAAATCATTTGGTTTTTAGAAGAAGGAACACGGCAGGAATTTAATCGTATACGCCATCAATTGACTCCTCTTTCCGAGACAGCGCGAAAGCAATTATCGAAAGACCATCCTGACTATGAAAAACTTTATATTGCTAATCACGGATTACATATTTTGACGGATTCCGGAATTGCAGCGTTTGATTATGCATGGTGTATCTGTTTATGTCGGGTCGGTAGAAGACTCGGTTATTTATCAAAACCGGAAGCAAAGGACTTTATGATACAGGCTGCACAACTTTCACAACATTCTTATTCAGATTGGCACGAGTATTTTAACGCCTTTCGTATCGGCAGCCACTTTAACACAAATGATATAGAATTCATAAATAAAGATAAGTATAATATTAATTACGTATCGAACTTGTTTGATTATAAAAAAACTCTATTGAGTGTTGTTCCGTGGGAAAATAATCTACTTAAAGATTTAAGTTAAATTATGCTATGCTTCTTAACCAAATTGTTGAACTACCCCCACTTTCACTTCGTTTAGAAGTGGGGGATTCCTAAGTAAAGAGTTCTATCGAACTCTAATTTATTAGGCTATCTCCGCAGTCCTTGCGGTTAGAAGCCTTATCGCTTCATTCTTTAGATTGATACTTGCGTTAATATCCCTATCATGATGTGTACTACAAGAAGGGCAATCCCATTTACGTAGGTTTAGATTTTTAACGTCTTTGTTTTGATATCCACACCAAGAACATAATTGGCTTGAAGCAAATGTTTTCGATACGACAATGACTTGTTTGCCATACCATTTTGCTTTATATTCCAACATGGTTCGAAACTGTGACCATGATACCTCACTAATTGCTTTTGCTAACCTATGATTCTTTAACATATTCGATACTTGCAAATCTTCTATACCGATAACATCGTGGTTTTTGATGATTTCAGTCGATGTTCAGTAACACTTTACATATGTCGAACAATTAAGATGGCTTCATGCTATCCCTTGTCCGAAGCCAATTCATCTCCCACCTACTCACTGGGCTGCGACCCTTCACGTTCCTTGAGGAAGGAGTCTTCTTGGCTAAAATGATAAAACTTATCTGGTGCACCAAATGGTGTTGATACACCATTTACTCCATGATCTATTTTCCCAATTATTTATTATTTTTGTACCGTGCTTTATAATCTACATATTCTTTTTTAGCGTCTTGATTGTTATCTTGTTTTCTATTAAAGTATGTGTGTATCTGTAACGCATATCTTACTAAATTCCCCTCATCGTTCTTTTTCTTGTAGTCTACATCAATACTTACTTGCAGTATCTGCTTTGGTTTTTTTGCGGCGTCAAGATAAAGTACAATTGTCGCCCCACCATATTCATCATATTGTATTTTTAGTTTGTCATTAATAATACTTTGAAATTCTGATTCAGTTAGTCTATATCCAACTGTATTAGGCTGATCAAATTTTTTAATATCACCACCTGGCTTCATCTTTAGTTTCCCTATTCCTTTTAACCGATCCACAATTAAATTAACGTAAGAAACATCAACATTGGAATCACTTTGTACCTGCCCATTTTTATACATAATATTTGTACTATAAACAGTTTCTTCTTTATAATTATTATTTGTACTTTCTTTCTTTCTATTATCTATATCAGTAGTAATCTCTTGTGTTGTATCTCCATATAAGCTTTTATCTTTCGTATTATATACACCTTCCGTAGTTTGATAGATTGTTTTACTGTGCTCTCCATCTTCTTTTTCCTCATACGCACTATATATACCTCTTTGAAACACATGTGCATATCCATCATCACTCGCAGACATAACCTTCGTCATATCCCCTTCATCCAAGGCCTTTACAAATGGTTCATACTCAATTTTCGTTTCTCCAAAACTACATCCGCCTAATAAAGACGCAACTACCGTCATAATAATCATCCCCTTAACTTTGTTTTTCTTTTTCATACCATCACCTCATTCGTTACTCTTGGCATTTTCAGTTTGATTATGCTTCCTTTTACATAATAGTATACTTCATCTTTTCCTAAAGCTGGTTCGTTACTTACATACTTGATGCTGAAAATGCTTTGGTCGTTTAGAGGCATTGCGATAATTGCTGTTGTTAGTTTACTTCGCATTTTCATTGGCAATGCATCTCTGTTTCGGTCCATATATTCATATATGATATTACAATTTCTCCTGTGGTCTTATCTTTAAAAGCATATGCTACAAATCCTGTATTTTCATCTACTTCATGATATATAAGCTCTGCATTAAAATTCTCTTGTAATCTATCTGTATTATCTTGTTCAGTTGAATTATTATACGGATCTCTCCCAGCTTGATAATCATATATATCCTTACCAGCTAGCTTCAATTTTCCACAATCAGTAGCTACCTTTAAATTTTCATCCTGGTCCTGTCCCGCATTATTCTTCATACTAGGTTATCTCCTTTCCCAATTATTTATTATTTTTATACCGTGCTTTATAATCTACATATTCTTTTTTTGCATCTTGATTATTACTTTTTTTGCTCTCAAAATATGTGTGTATCTGCGATAGATATTCTATTAACTTTCCTTCATCATTCTTCTTCGTATAATTCATAACAATACTTACTTCCAATATCTGCATTGGACCATTTGCGGAGTCAAGATGAAGCACAATTGTCGCCCCACCATATTCATCATATTGTATTTTTAGCTTGTCATTAATAATATTTTGAAATTCTGATTCAGTTAAGCTATATCCAGCTGTTTTAGGCTGATCAAATTTTTTTGTGTCATCACCTGGCTTCATTTTTAATTTTCCTATTCCTTTTAAACGATCCACAATTAAGTTAACGTAAGAAACATCAACATTGGAATCACTTTGTACCTGCCCATTTTTATACATAATATTTGTACTATAAATGGTTTCTTCTTTATAATTTTTATTTGTCTTTTTTTCATTTTTTTTATCTACATCAGTAGCAATTTCTTGTGTTGTATCGCCATATAAACTTTTATCTTTCGTATTATATACACCTTCTGTAGTTTGACGAATTGTTTTACTGTGCTCCACATCTTCTTTTTGCTCGTACATACTGTATATACCTCTTTGTGTCACATGTGCATATCCATCATCACTCGCAGACATTACCCTCTTCATATCCTCTTCATCTAAAGCCTTTACAAATGGTTCATAGTCAATCTTCGTTTCTCCTAAACTACATCCGCCTAATAAAGACGCGACTATCGTCATAATGATCATCCCCTTAACTTTCTTCTTCATACTGTCACCTCGTTCGTTACTCTTGGCATTTTTAGTTTAATTATGTTTCCTTTAACATAATGGTATACTTCCTCTCCCATTAAAACCGTAAATATCCTTCCCTGCTAATTGTAATTTTCCTTCGTCGGGAGATAAATTAAAACGCCCCATAATTAACCTCAACCCATTCCTAATTATTTATTACTATTGAATCGATTTTTACATTCAGAATATTCAATTTTTGAATTTTGAGTATTTTCAACTTTGTCACTAAAACTCACAGCAATTTGTTGTCGATGTAACAACATTTTATCTTGATTATTTTTTTTATAATATCTTACTACTAAGGTTATTTCGGTTATACTCATTGGGTGGTCCTTAGTATCTTTGGCAGAATTAAAGCCGATAACAATTGATGCATTTCTAAATTTATCATATTCTAACTTCAAATTATCATTTATTATCTCTTTAAATTGTGACTCTGTTAAACTATAACTAATGCTACTAGGTTCACTAAACTCTTTTATATCTTTCGTGGGTTTCATTTTAACTACACCTTGTAAACCTTTGACAATTAAATTAATAGCCGACACATCTAATTTAGGATTTTCACTTTGAGCTTCACCATTTTTGTATATAATATTGGTACTATATATGTCCTCTTTTTTATAATTTTTTGTTGTATCTTTCTCTTTTTCACTATCAATATCAGTAGTTAATACTTGATTTGTATTTCCATATAAAACTTTATCTTTTGTATTGTAAATTCCATCAATAGTTTGATATATCGTTCTATCATGCGTCCCATCTTCTTTTTCTTCTTTAGTAACAAAAATCATTTGTTCTTTCAAATGCGCATACCCATCATCACTCGCAGACATTACCGTTTTCATATCTCCTTCATCTAACGCCTTTACCAATCTTTCATACTCAATTTTTGTT
>NZ_JAKUHD010000051.1:0-10695 GCF_022664325.1 Bacillus cereus group sp. BfR-BA-01310
CTGGCTCTGGCTTTCTCCCCATACTCCTATAAAATTTTGGCTGGTACCGACGACACCAGCTTGCTCCTTACTTTCACCGTAGACAGCTTGTCCAGTGTCGCTGAATCCAGCCACACCTCGTCCACCAGCAGTGTTTGTACCGTTTACGGCAGGAACATTTGAATTATTAGAGTCACCAACTAAATTAGCCATTTGATTTCCTCCTTAAGTTATATTTTTAAATAACTAAAATTCAACCACATATTACTAATTTATTGCACAAGTTGTATATAAAGTACTAAAATTTAATGAATACTCTATTTATATTCGGTTAACATAACGTAACATTATTGGTAGCAAATATTTTGATAGAGTCCTCTACGATTTTTTTTATTTTGTTCGTGGTAATTTAACCATAGACGAAAAACTTTAAACCCCTTGATATATCTAGTTTTTTTACACTTTTTAAAGTCTCTTTCTTCTCACTCTCTATATAAGGGCTTTTCTCCTTGCATTCCGAAATTCGGCAGGGGTAGGACTTTCGCCAAGCCGACAGAGCTACCGTTCATAAATATTTCTTTAATCTAATTTTAGTTACGCTATTTCGTGGGGTTTATCCCCCACACGACTAGCTAACCTCTTCCCTAAAACAAGGGGGAAAGGAACAAGTTTACATAAATACGCTTATCGGCAATCAAAAAAATGACCTTCCAAGGGTCATTTTTTGATTCTTATGTAACTAACGCATGCCTAGTTCCTCTAGTTTTTCTAGTTATATATACATTTTTAAAAAAATAGTAATTTATAACAATCAATTGGACAACTTTTTTCATAAAAATAAAATTGTAAAGACAAGTTTTAATTTGAAACTTTACAATAAAAGCTTTTATTAAAGAAAGGTTGTGTTTTCTCTTGACACAAATTATCGGTGATTTAACGTGTCCCACTATTAATAGGGCCCAATTACAATTCACTAACTGTTTAGTTTTTGAAAGTTGTGCTCAGAAAATTGGAGAAGCGAGCATTCCTGAAGCGAATCTCACTGCAACAGCTCTTAGTACCGAAATTGGTGCTCTAATTACTGCTGCTGCTGCTGCTCTTACTCCAGTTCTTATAATACCCGCAGCCTTATTGCCTGGTTTGATTTTACAAGTTGCAACTGCTTTATCCAATTCAGACAACGTGGCATTCGATGCATGCGTTTCCTCGACTCCGCGACTAGAAGGTCATTTACTTCGGGACAAGATTATTAATTGTGGAGATGTTACTGCTTCTGTTACTGCTAGAACTACTGGCGCTCTTACGGTCACGCTTTCGGTGACTATTGCTGGAGTAACTACATCATTCATGGTGACTATTCCAGCTGGCACCATGGGTTGTACCCTTATAGCACTGACGATCCAAGAAGAAGAAGAAGCTTGTGGAGTTCTTCCAACTGATTGTATCTTCGAACAAGTGATTGATACAGAAGGTTCAACTACTTGTGTTGTCAATGGAACTTCAGTTGTGGGTGGTGTTGTAGTTATCACAAAACTGGTGATAGTCAAAGCGGCTTTTAAAGTGTTGAAGAAAGTAGTTCGAGCTGTACAAAGTCCATTACCGACATGTCCTCCGAACGGACCATGCCCACCATGTAGTTAATAATAATGGTAAAAACTAGGGAGATAGCTAAATTTTGCTAATCTCCCTAGTTTTTGTATTAGTCTTTCTTAGGTTACTCGTTGAAAAGAAGCTCTATTAGAACAGGAGAGAAGAATAGTGGACAACAATAGTTTTCACTTGGATAAAGAAGTAATTAAGCTTCTTAAAATTGATAATATTACATTAAACATGATGTGCCAAGAACTTGAACAACGAGGCTACACTTTTACAAAAACTGAGCAAAATCAGTGTAGGTTTCGAGATAATGATATTCTCCTATTTCGTCATTTCCTAACGCTTGGTAAAACTGGAATGTCATTTGAGGCCGCGGCGAACAAAGTATTATTAATAGATGAAACCTCTCATAGTAATGCTACTACTAAAAAACAGGATCAGAACAACGAAAATTCCTTTAATTCGGTAGATATACAAGTTCTTCTAAAACTAAGAGATATGAATCAAGAGTTACTCCAACAAATAAATGAACAGCAAAAACACTATGAATCCTTGCTACAAAAGCAACAATCCTATATAGAGAACGCTTTACTTGAAATAAATAAAAAAAATATGAGTATAGGAACAGATACCCTAGAGAAAGAAAAAATAACCCGTAAACGTTTTCTTTCTTGGTTATTTGGAGAATAAAAAAATTTCTAATTAATATTTATTTACACTCACCCTGTCTAGCGTCCACTTGTTGATATCGCCTATTCATGCTACCGCATGAAAAACCTCAAGACCTTGTCTTTTTTCAAAAAGGCAACCTTCCATCGGGGCAACCCGAAGGGAAGACCGATGTCTTCCCACCCTACATAAAAAGACGATCCTAGGGTGGTCTTTTTTAATTTTAGGTGATTTTCAGGTGTGATGAATTCCTCTCACTCTTTATTTTTATGACATTAGGAGTTGGATAGGAAAAATCTACTCAGTGGATTTGAGCGAAGTCCAAGGTTTTTGTTCTTGTATGGCTTGTTCGTTATCGGCGAAGCCGGAGTGTCCCGTAGGGCATATTCTATTGTTGTTGGGATAGGAATGGATAATGTATTGTTGTCGCTAAGCCGAGAGACTAAAAATAAGGAAAGATATAAGAAAATTAGCGAAGCATAGGGAAGAACATTTATTTGATTATTAATTAAGGAATAGGAAAATATCAAAAGTTTCAGTTGTGATGATAAGATAAAGGAGTTATAACTGTTATATCGAAATTTAAATGTTAAAAAAGGAGGTTATGACTATTATGACTCCTATAATTTATGAGAATGTATCTCAGGTTGCGAAAAGATTGAAAATATCACCTTCTACGGTTAAGAAGTATTATTTGTTAATTGAGAGTTATAACTGTTATGCTTTTAAACGTGATGAGCGAGAACGAGTTATCTTTGGTGATTATGATTTGAAATTGTTACAAAGATTAGTAGAGTTGAAAAGTATGCCGCAAGTTACATTAGAAGATGCTTGTAAACTCCTTTTAGAGGAAGAAGGATTGAAAGCTAAAAATACAGATATGACTGTTATAACTCCTGAATCGGATGATTTAAAAGAGTTATTACAAGAATTAAAAAGTACAGTTGATATACAACAAAGACAATTACAAATGCAAAGTGAACAAATAACTCAGTTAACAAGCTTATTGGAATCGCAGCAAAAATTATTAATGGATTCAAATGTTATAGAAAATAAACAGATTATAGATCGAGATAAAGCCGTTATAACTGTTATGCGAGAACTTCAAGAAGTAAAACAAATGATTGCGGCAAATAATGAAAAGAAATGGTATCAATTTTGGAAGTAATTCACTGACTCCTATGCGTTTATGCCGCAAAAGTTATTTGATAACCATGAGGGTGTAGAGGCGCGTATCCAAGGGAACGTGGAATAAAAAGCCAGCATTCACACTCCAAATTAAGGGTCAGATACACAATTTTAATAAACAGGAACCAAACGGTTCTTTTTGAATACTATGTAATCAGGAAGAACAGTTTTGGAAACAAAACGCCCCTTCCATCGAGGCAACTCGAAGGGAAGACCGATGTCTTCCCATCCTACATAAGAAGACCACCTTAGGGTGGTTTTTTCATTTTCCTGACGTTACCCCTATTTTAGTAAATTATATTATATCTTTATAAAATCCATTAATTTCAATATAAGGATCTATGTTTAACATAGGAGGGATTGGACAAATCAGGTATTTAAAGAATACGTTATAGCAAGACAACAAGGAGTTCAGTGACACGGTAAAGTGAAAGTTGCACATTTTTGATCGTACTTAAAAAAAAGACAGTAAAGAAACTGTCTTTTTTTGCTATCTTTTAAAGATAGCTGTTGAGAAGGTAATTTGGGGTTTTGGGGTAGTGTAAGATGATTATCATCTTATTTGTAGTTTATGTAAGTGATAATAAATGGCTTGTACAATCGTGGAATTTAGTAATTTTTATTTTAATAAGTTGGTTAATTGGATATTTGATAGAGGAAGAAAGTCTAATCAAATGATTTTTTATTTTCATAGAATACAGTACAAGTAATTTTTTAGGGGATTTAGGAAAAGGGGGTATGTTAAATGTCTTTTAATCGCAGATGTGAATGTGATGAATGTAATAGAAATCGCAGATGTGAATGTGATGAATGTAATAGAAACCGAAGAAGAAGAAGAGAGCTTGAGGAGGTGAGAAAAGTGGGGAATTTTGAAGGGCGTAGAAGATTAAATGGTTTACGAGAAGGCGACAAAATTAATGTTTTTTCCGGTGGAGATCAGATCGATGGAACAGGAGTCTTTATTCGTATAGAGGATGGATTTCTTATTTGGGTTGATGCTGCTGCGAACATTAATGTGACTAGCCTAGATGTTATTAGTGTTCGAAGAGTAGTTTAATATTAATAAAATAATATTAAAAGATAAGGGAGAGGGCCCTTATCTTATTTTGTTTTTTTATGAAAGGTAGTAAATAGGAAGGTATAGTGTATCATATGTATAGATTTTTAATTAGGTTTGTACATTCTTAATAAATCCATTTTTATTTTATGTAGAAGGTGCCAAGAAATACTTTGTAGTTTTATTTCTTGGCATGGGTATTTATTTGGGTCTTTTGGATGCCGACCTTACAATAGTATATGTCCGCTATATGAAATGGTTTGTTATTTATGTTCAGTTAGGTAACATTTAGAAAAGAAAAACACCTATTTTTTAATAGGTGTTTTTCTTTTAATTAATTTTTAAAAATCATCTCTACGATCATGCTCGCATTCATGTTTATGTTCATGTTTATGCTCATCACATTCTCTGCAATGTCTACGACGTTTGCAACAGAAACGATCACAATCAGGTGAATTTATAGAGACTACGTTAATTTTTCTAATCGCAATACGTGCTAATCCTGGGAAACAATCAAAGTCAGATAGAATAATTACGTCGTTTCCTTGGAAACCTTGAAATGTTGCACTTGTAGGTCGTTGAGAATCAAATTGAATAACAATGCAAGTGCCGGGAGTTAATGTTCTTAAAAATTGTCGTAACTCAGGATTATGCTCTTCTCTTCGATTCTCTTCTTTTCGACGCTCTTCTCTTCGATGATCTTCTCTTCGATGATGACATCTATTGAAATCACAACCTCCACCAAAACCAAAACCCATAATAATTACCCCCTTTCGTTCGTTAGTACATCTTATGCTCGTCTAGAGAGGATGGTGTGAGTATATGAGTCTAGTTTAAGTGTGGATTTTTTATTTAGGGGGTACCACCAACATTTTAACGAAAATATAGGCTAAGCAAATTTTGATATAAAAAAATACTGATTTTACTACTATAAAAGATTCACCCAGTCTCAAAAATGTGGGTATTTGGCCAAAGACACTTCAATCTAAAAAGTGTTGAAAATAGCTTAAATAGTGTCTCAAAATTCATCTTTAAATCAAAATCTTAATTGAAATTGTGTTAATGAGTTTTGAGAATCTCTTAGCGTATAAAAATGTTAAAATGTATCTACTATTTATCCCTATTAGGATTGTTTATTAGGGCGGGGTATTGTTAGAATATTACTTACTTCTGAATTTGGTTTTATCAATTAGATATGGTATGTGAAATTTTAAATGAGACAAAAAGAAAAGACACTCAAATGAGCGCCTACTTTTTTAGTATCCGAATCCGCCACCGCCGCCCCAACAACTACATCCGATAATGATTAACAGGATGAACAGAACGATTATTAAAGCAAATCCGCCACCAAAGCCACCGCAAGAACCACCAAAACTCATATTTTTTCCCCCTTCAATTAGGAGATAGAACAATAGGTAAGTTATTGTTTTAATCGATTCCCATTATTTTATGTTTTTATGAACAGAATGAGCAGGTCTTTTTAAAAATAAAGATAAGACACCTTAAGGTGCTTTTCTCCGACTTGGACCATTTTAATTTTAATAATATGTATTTAAATCCCTTAGCGTAAGGAATTTAGGGTTTTGTATTCCGATAAATGTCATAGCTTATGTTTTCCGTGTTTTGTTGGTAGGCCCCCTTTAAAGATGAAATTCGTCTAAAATATTATCTTTTTCTTCTTTATTGATTCCAATATATTTAAGCGTAATTTGTGGTGTGCTGTGATTTAGTATTTCTTGTAACATAGCAACATCTTTTGTTTGCTTATAAAACCAATAACCGAAGGTTTTGCGCATAGTATGGGTACCGATGGACTCTACACCGGCAAAATCTCCGGCTTTTTGCAATTGTCGATAAGCCTGAATCTTACTAATGGGCTGATCTCCTTTTCTTGAAGGGAATAACCAGGTACCTTCTAGTGTTTGGGCATACGAATAGACTTCATCAAAAATAGAAGTAAGGTTAATCATGCGTTCTTTCTTTGTTTTTCCTTCTTTGATTTTGAATTCTTTTCTCTTTTTTCGTTTTAGTTTTATTATGGTTTGTGTTTCAAGTTGAAGTAGATCGCTAACACGTAATCCGGTATGAATGCCAATCAAAAATAGGATATAGTCTCGTTCAGAACAATGACGTTTGAGAGCCCATTTCATATCTTCGATCTGTTCTTTGCTACGGATGGGTTGGACATCAATGAGATGTGGTTTTTTGTTCATGGATTTTCGACCTCTTTATTTACAATGTTTTGAATGTATACTTTTATTATATAAATTGAGGATATCAGGGGATTTGGTGAGAAGTCAATATTTAAAGGGGTTTGAATGTAAACTAATATCGAAAAGTTTACATTCATTTCAGAAGAGGTTAGCCCCTGGTTTCATACCAGCTATTGCATACACACTTAAAAACAAGGGGAAAAGACCTGGGTGGGGTAATTAATACAAAAAGATGAAAATCTCTACAGTCTGTTTTTTATTGAATAATTTAGGAACCAGACTGAAACTCTTGCATACTATGTAATCAGGAAAAACAGTTTTGGAAACAAAACGCCATTTCCATCGGGGCAACCCGAAGGGAAGACCGATGTCTTCCCACCCTACATAAGAGGACCACCATAGGGTGGTCTTCTTTTATTTTTTATTTGAGATATGTGTGTTGGTCAATCAAAACGGACCTAGCGAAGCGAAGGGAGTATTTGACTTGACCAACTGGACTATACCCAAACCCTCTTGGCACTGAACAAACCACCGTTTGTTCCTGCCAACCGGCGAGGGAGCCCCTCAAGGATTGAGGGGTTGGGGAGATCGATGAAGGGGGTCTGGGGAAGAGTTCCCCAGTGGGTTTGGGCAACGCCCAAGGTTTGGTTTTTCCATGCTAGGCATGGTTCGGCAAAGCCGACAAGCGTCGCAGACCCCTATTGATTTTGATGCGAAAGCGTCAAAATACGTATAGGGTTACGTCAATTGACACAATTTCGTCGCCTTGCTAGACTTATTGTATCAATTAATCTAAGGGAAGTGGTGGCACTTTATGTTGTTCTCTATCTCATTTAATCAATCTCACCAAAGTTCATTAAGCCATAATAACAGAGAAAACATTCATGGGAATCCTGGCATCGATCCATCCAGGTTAGACGAGAATATTTACTTTGTTCAAAAGGACATCCGAAGTGTATACAAGGATGTCTTTCAAGAAGCCGTGGACAAGTATAATGAGAAACAAAAACGTAATGACCGTAAGATTCAGGACTATTATGACAAAATACATAAAAATGAAAAGATACATGAGCAACGAGAATTGGTTGTAGCGCTTGGAGAGGGTAAAGATGACCCAAAGTATAGGGAAGCTAAAAAAGAAGCGTTAAAACAGTATGCGGAGGCGTTTCAAGGGCGAAATCCAAATCTAACAGTCTATAACATGGTTTTACATGATGATGAAGCAAATCCGCATTTACATATTAACTATGTACCGAATTTCGAAAGTAGTCGAGGATTAACGAGGCGTGTCGGAATGGATAGATCCTTGCAACAACAAGGCGTACAAGGAAAAGGGACGGAGTTAATTGCGAATTGGAGACAATTAGAAACGGCCTATATTGAATCTTTGGCTAAAGAACAAATTCCGAATTTTGAACGTGCCAATGTGGGTTCACATAAGTATATGAAAGTTCGTCAATACAAGGAATATGCCGAGGCAGTTTCTAGCATAGAGAATCAAATTACTGAGATAAGCAAGCGACTACCCAATAACAAAATTACGCTAAAGACCAAAAAGAAAGAGATCAGGACGGAGGTAAAACCAAAATTAATTGGTAAACCTGAAATCATTGAGAAAGAAACAGGTAATTATGTTTTTTCTCCAAAGCAACTTGAAAAAGTAGAAGAATTGATAACTGCAGCAGTGACTGTAAAAAAAGATTATGAGCGTTTGCAGAATACGGATTTGGTAAAAGAAAATAAGGAATTGAATCGTCAAGTTGATAGTTTATATGATTCTTTAAAAGAATCTCAAAAGATAAATCTAGGGTTGAGAGAGGAAAATAGAAAATTAAATACTGAAATAGGCTCATTAAAAGCTCAAATAAAGGATTTGAAGATGAATATAAGAGTTTTTGTATCAACAGATAAAAAAAGTTTTAAAAGAGCAATTTAAGTCGTTTAGAGGGCTTATTAAAAATGAATTGGGTAGCATGAGAATAGATAATCAATTTGAACGTGAACATAAGAGAGAATTGAATAGACATCGTGGATTTGACATGGAGCGGTAAAAAGATAAGGAAATTTTGTTTTTATCTTTAAGGTTATTGAAAACGTGATAGAATGAAAAAAAGAGTCATGCGGGAACATGACTCTTTTCATAGGGTATTCCACGAAAATACCTAAACTTCATTTATCTGATTATAGATTATCATAATTTGATTTATAATCAAATAGCAAAAAATAGGTATTTTTGTTGATTCCCTCAATTAAGGAGGAATTAACTTAGATATGACAAAGAAAATTATTGATTTTGGACAAGCTGAAAAAAAGGCAAAAGAAAGAGATAGTAAGATTAATAGCATTTATGAAAAACTTGAAGGTAGTGGTGGACTTTCTGAAGAAGAAAGAGTCATGATGTTACAAGTATTAAGTAAAATGTCTGGTGGAGAAGAGTATTTTATTGGTAAAAAGAAAAAACCTACAGATCGGGTGAGATTTGTCCAAATGATTACAGAGAATATTGATTATTTATGTGAAATTGGCTATTTAGCTCAACCAGAAAAGGCATTTTTATTTGATATTTCAAGATTTCTAGAATTTAAATCAAATGTTATTGTTGAAAAAAATGAAGATGATGATATAAAACCGAATACGGCGTCTCCTAGTTATTTAGCTAAGAAATTAGGGAAAACAAGGACTTCTATTTCAAAAATAATGAACGAATTGCTTGAAAAAGGGATTTTAGGAGTTGCAGAAACAGGTGTAATAACTGAAGATGGAAGGGCTTGTTCAGCAAGAACTTGGTTTGTTAACCCCAATATATTATGTAATTCACCTAAAGATGATATTGATAGAGCAACTCAACAAATTTTTTCAAAAGCGCTACGTAATATCAAAATCGAAGGTAATAAGAAAAAACATAAACTACCAATTTATTTATTTTAGATGTCAATTTTTATATTGACATCTTTTTTTATGTGTGTTTTTACATTTTTTAGGTGTTAAAAAAAATTAACACAGGTGTTAATTTTTTTTAACACCTCATGTCTTATAAACCCTTGGTATTACTGACTTTCTTCACTTTGCTCTTCTCACTCTTATATATAGGGCTAAAAGTTCCGCAAGGAACAGGTAGTATTTTTGAGAAAGACACTCAAAAATCTCCACCTTCATAATAAAAAAGGCGGTTCGTTAATCCTCACCTAAAGACTACCGTCTTTTCTTTTTTATATGTCCTTGCAAAACTTTTTTCGGCTCGTGTGCTTTTTTTGCCAAGCCGACAGACAAAAAGCACAGCAATGGTTCTCGACTTGGACTAGCAAGTATACGAGCCGAACCGCTTAGATCGTTCGCTCTAAAATAGTTTTTATTCAAAATTGATACGTTTAATGCGTGGGGTTTCGCCCCCACACGACGAGCCAGCACTCTAGCCAAAAAGCAAAGGAAAGAGATCTAAAATAGCGAAGCATAGGGAATCATGTATAAAATATTTATAGAGAGTTAACAAAAAACATCATATTATCGATATATATATAATAATTTATATTTTAATGTGTTTAAACTATTTTAAAATGTTTTCTTATATAAATTATCCAGTATCATATTGTAAATTATAAAGTTAATTACTAATAAAAAAGAAAAAAGGTATGTAAGATGCTACAAGAACAAATTCTAAAATCTTTAAAAGGTATTGAATTTCTTACATCTTTTCATACATTAAAACCAGAATAATTTAGAAAGTTGGTATTTACAAATAGAATATAAAATTTCAGTATTAGTGGATGAAGCTTTGTACATGGAGTAATGGCTATATAAACCTTGTTTAGGAGTGAAATAATGAAAAATTTATGGATTAACCATGGTAAAATGTGGGAGATCTCCTCTAAACAAATGATTATTTTTAAATCTTCAACTTTAAAGAATGAACTGGGAGATCAAGAAAAAGTGGATGAAATTGACTCTGTTGATGAGACGAACAATACATTTCAAACAGATGTTATTTTAGAGATT
>NZ_JAKUHD010000052.1:0-10629 GCF_022664325.1 Bacillus cereus group sp. BfR-BA-01310
TCAACTTGTCCTAAAGCTGCTGCCAGTGCTACACCCACAGCACCTGACCCGCAACATAGATCAACGACGATATCACCAAAACATGACAGAGTTTCCGCCTGGTGAACAAGAAACTCGGTACGTTGACGAGGCACGAAAACGTCTTGGTCCACTTCTATCCGCAACCCACAGAATTCTGCGTATCCAACAACATATTCAAGTGGTAAACCATCGGCTCGTATTTCTACCATTTTCTTGAGGTCCTCTGGAGTTCGTGCCTCTGAAATAAGTAACCGGGTCTCCTCTTCTGCGAAAACACAACCCGCGGTCTGAAGCCTGTTAATTATACATTTTTCCGTTTTATTGTCCAAAAAGAAATTAAATTTTTTTCCTATTTATCTCACCACTTTTTCTTATTTATAACCCTGTATTCGTTAAAAATTGGAGATATCCTTTTTCAACAAAATGGTCCAATTCAAAAAAATACGTCTTTATTCAATTAAATAGCCCGATTGCTGAATAAGAAAAAATCCTGCACATCAACACAGGATTTTGATCAAACTTTTTTACAAACAGTATGACTTTTTTCAAAATGGTGCAACTTTCTTTCAAAATCACATGGACATCTATCTATATGTCACCCCCGTCTTTTGGTGATGAACCATTTTATTTCCAAAAATACATTTTGTTGTAACAAAATAGTTGAGATTAATAATGTCACAAATTACTTTTGAGACAGTATTTTGTTACAATGAATTCAAGAGTTATGAAGCTCATTATTTTTAAATACAAACGTGACATAAACATTCGTTTTTGTTACAAAACATAGACCAATTATAATAAAACAGAAAAACTCACAAAGTACTTATGCCTGTGGGCGATGAAGGGAATGTGTACGAAATTGAGTAAATCAAGTGAAATAAGTAGATTTGAAAATAGATTCTTAGAAAATGTGATTGAAATAGCAGCTGTCACAGGGGCATTAGGAATTGGTGCATCAAGAGGCGGTGACAACATTTTGTGGACTGCGTCAATTGATTTGATTGCGTGGAAAGACTTACATAACAATGAAACGATTACAAAAGAAGACATACGACTCGCATGGTTGGTTGATGATGCAGAATGGAGAAAATCAAAAGACATTTTGACAGCAAATACAGTTGTAACATTACAGGTGCGCAAGTCAGAAAATTCATTGATGCTTGTTAAGGTTTTGGAAACACCATATAAAGATGATGAGTTGGAAATCATCTTACAAGATGCGATGAAACCGGTTTTTTATCATGATGAGATGTTGGGCGAGTTTGAACTTGATAAAAGAGTGAAAACTTTTGAAAAGAGAATGTCTTGGGCTGGTGAAGAATGTCATTTATATTTTGATTGGAATGAAGACAAGCATATGATGAAGTCTGCACTGGAAACAGCACATGCACTTTTCAAAGAGCAAGATGAATGGAAAATGAAAATGAAAATGTACGCTGCAAAAGAACTGGTAGAGTTAGCAAATGAATGGCTACAAGATGATGATGAAGCAGAAATCGACGAAATTACAAAAGACATGTTCATCGATTCCATCACATTAAGCAGCATAAGCGTTTATTCAGAAGGTGATTTTGAAATATTCTTTTTGGATGGAGATATATTTTGGGGACATTCTATCATTGTAAGCGGAAATATTCATGAGGGGCTCTCTTCGGCTGAGATTACAGGATAAAGTGAAACTTCCATCAGTAGGGATTTTCTTCATCCCTACTGATGGATTAGTTGAACCAATCGGGCTCTTACTGCCCTAAAGTAGTGGGATAAATTGTTATACTTTTTGATGTGTACCGATAATAAAGTCGTTTAAAAATCTAAGTTTTCTTCAACAATAGCGCCCGATTGTTGAATAGAATGACTCACATTTTTTTAAACAACTTTATTATCACTAAAACAATTGGCATATTCTCTTGAGTGAGCCAAGAAATTTCAGGAAGAAGTTTCATCACCCAATTAGTAGGGGCAGTTCTTCCAGTAAAGACATCGATAATTTGTTCATTAGGTTCTAAATCAGGTTTAACTTTTTCTTGATAGTTAACAGAAATATTCATTTTTATTTCCCTCTCATATTGGGATTTTTAGTTTACTACATAAAGTCTGCCGAATTTAATTTTTTAATCTCTCCTATTAATTCTCTTAACTTCATTTCAAACCCTTCAGACAACCTTTAGGTGAACATCTCCCTTGTGCGACAATGATTTATCAAATTTACCGAAAGAATTCACCACCAAACCAAAGTGTATATTCGTATTAATAAAGGTATAATACTTTAGGAAACCATGGGACAAGTAAGTGATTTTCCATTGTCTTTAGATGTAATACTTAACATATACGGTACAGCAACATGTGACCAAGCTTCGGCTGTTGGAGAACTCGATACATACTCTGGTGCACATGACTGTAACATCGAAGTATGAATGCCTCCGCCTGGATCTAGTGCAACTACTGCCAGTTCTTTCGGCAATTCTAGTGCCATTGATTGGGTCAAACCCTCTATAGCAAACTTGGACGCGCAATACGGTGCAAGTTCTGCCTCACCGGACCGTCCCCAACCTGAACTAATATTGATTATGATCCCTTGTTTATTATGAATCATAGCCGGTACAAACGCCCTTATCACATTGACTACACCATTCACATTGATATTCATAACATTTGCAAATTCTTCTGAAGAAATAGTCCAAAGCGTTGCATTTTTATTTACAATAGAGGCATTATTAATAAGTAAATCCGGCGCACCGTATCGCTGAAGAATATATTCTTCCCAAGCTTTAACAGCCTTATCGTCCGAAACATCAATGGATTGAAAATCATGTTTGTTGTCAAAATGTCTCTTGATTTGTTCTATCTTACTTTTGGAACGACCACATCCAACAATCAACCAACCTAATTCAGAAAAACGGTCAATTAATGACCGACCTAATCCTTGTGTTACCCCAGTGATTATCACAAGTTTTTTATTATTTTCCCTATCCAATTGTTTTCCCTCTCCCTTCAACATTTTGATTCTTAAATTTATTTTACATTTTTTCAATTAATGATACTTGCTACATATTGACTAGATTTTTTACAACTTTAGTAGTAGAATAAAAATTCCAATAAACTGGAGATATCTTGAAAGTCGCTATCCTTAGTACAGAACAATAGAAGCTATCCTAAAAGTCCTTTTTAAGAAAAAAGTTAAGCATATAAAGCAATAATAAAGTTATTGAATTTTGTTATGAAATATATATAAGCCTTGCACATTTTATTGTAGCAAGGCTCTTTAAAGTTGTTTAATTTCTATCCATTTAATTATATTTGCACTCAAAAATTAATAATAAAGTTATTTAATTCCTATTGAACTAAAGCACCTGTTAGTTAAAGCACAACAAAATGAACTGACAAGCAATAGATATGGAAATTAGGTTAAAGAAGTTAGTGATTGCATTTACTCGCTTGATTTGCAAACCGAATTGCTCCTAATTAGCCAGTCTTTGATTAGTCCTTGTACTATTTTTCGTTTTTCTATCTGAAGCATATGACCAGCACCATCTAAAATGGAAAACGTAGTATTCGGAAATTTTTCTAGAAGAAAGAAGTGATTTTTATACCCACAGATAGAATCTTGTTTCCCTAGAATGATGAGTGCGGGTTGTGTAAGTGTACCTACATTATTAAGTGGTTCTTCAGAAAGAAAATACCCTTTCTCTCTCCAATTTGACATTAAAAAATTTTTATTAGCTAACAATCGTCCAGGTTGGATTTCGTTTAAAAAGTATTTAAGGTTCTCTTTATTTTGATAATTCATCAATGTTTCAAAAGCCATTCTTATATCAGAATCCAATTCTTTTAATAAATCTTCATCCTTTGTAACGACTATTTTTTTAGGAAGATCTCTATCTTTCAAATGAAGTGAAGTAGCCAGCAAACAAATACTCTTTACATTTTTATGTCTATGGTGCAAAACACCTTGTGCCAAATATCCTCCAAATGAAAAACCAATAAGAGAAAATGCTTGGTTAGGAATTGTCATATTGATAAAATCCAAAATATTTAAAAGCATATCATCTGAAGAGTTGAAATTCTCGTCAATTAAACTTCGACCGTGAGCAGGTAAATCTATATATATTCTCTGAAAACCCTGAATCTCATCAAAAATTGGCTCTATCCAAGCTTTCATAGATTTATGGTCTGTACCCATTGAATGCATTATTAATATTGGAAAACCATTACCTACGGTTTCATAATAAATACTACCTTTTGCAACTAAGCAATCCATCGGAATTTTTCTCCTTATTCATGCTACTTTTATCCGAACCAATTTATGTCCACCTACTATAATATAGTTCTGTATTAAGTTAAAAAAACCTTTTGAACTGCTTGAAAGAAAGGTTTTTAAATAACTTTATTATCACAGTACAAAGCAAACAAAAAATAACTCCAAAAATAACTTTTGTCGTATATTTTGGAGTTACTTGACGTTTACATTTATGCCTCTCTTTCTAATCACAAGTTCGTTTTCACTGATTATATCTTGAAAATGTTCTTCTTTATTTTCTTCTATATATTTCATAAGTTCTTCGAATTCCATTATTATCACCTATTTAACTTAACCTTTATTAATTGTTCTAACTCGAATACAGACAGTACATTAATGTGTAAAAAGTTTTTTAGAGCATTCCAAAACTCTCCATGATCAATTAATGATACCTGAAGAATGCTTTCCCAAACATCAATCCCAACCTCGTTATATTGAGGATTTCCTTTTATGAGGCAACCTTTTTGTATAGTAAACGAGACCGAATTTGGTTCTACAGCTTGATGAAGTTCAAGTGAAGGAACCAAATCAATCGGAGCATGTAAATGCATATTATTCAAGGATTATAAAAAGGCTTTTTGATAACAAAGAGTAATTTTCTCTATCTTTTATTCGAAAGTTAACTTCTTGTTTGTGGTGAAGTGCCCTCTCCTACTTCTGCTACTGGTTCAGTGTAAAAATTCAACTTTTTCTTTTAGGCGTTTTCTCTTGTATAGGATCATGAATTCACTTAGACAAAAATTAATGGTTGTTTCTACTAAATCATTAGTACGTTAAAAATGTGTCTACAGGTTCTTAACATATAGGTTACATTCACATGAAATTAATCAGTTGTTAATTTTATGTGATGTTGTAATTGCTATCATCATTCCTACTAAATTACGAAGGCTTTTATTGTAATGTAAGTATCACTTTGATGTTAATAAGATAAGACCTGACTGTTAATAATCCAATTTGAACAAATGTTCCTTTTTCATAGCAGTGATGTAATTTTTTAGCGTAATACTATTAGAATGTCCAGGTTTAAGAGATTATTTACAGGAATTTTAAGAACTTTTGCATCAGTCAGCTTAACCTTGGACTCTCTTTTTAACATGTTGAATATAATTTGAGATGCTTTCTGTTGTTCATATGAAATTAACAACCTCTCTTAATGACTTTCCAGGAATGACTGAAATTGACAAGGAATTGAATTCAAATGAGGCACAGAGCATATTTTTTCTGACAACAAATACATTAATGTGAGCTAACAAGTACTAAGTGAAGAACAGTGCATTAACATAACATTAACAATTATCGTTCTTATAAGAGATAAATCCTGTTAAAACAACTAGGTAATAAAGAAAAGCTTAGTATGAATTGTTATAAGATCTTCATGAAATCTCCTTAGTAATATAAATACATATATACGTCTGATAGTAGTTGTTTGAGTATTAAAGATTTTAAACGTGATTTATATAAGGTGTATAAATCACGTTTGTATATAAAGTTTGTATAAGCAGCTTATAAAAAAATATTAACATGTAATGGATATATAAAATTTAATTTACCGTTGATATAACGGCATTTGTATATACGACTTATATATAAGGTTTGCATATAAGTCGTATAATAATATTTGTAAGTTTCATGTTAATAAGAAGAGGTTATTTTTTATGTGTTTTTATCAATTTTATTCCGGATATTTTAGTATTCTTTATTAAAATGTAAATCACATGAAATTTAAGATTGATATAACATGTATACGCATTATATATACGTCGTATATATAAACCCCTATAAAATATAGAGTATTTCTGATTTATTTGTTATAAGTCTTATATATAAGTTTTATTTATAATGACTTGATATACAACGTGTAATGATGTACTATGTTTCTAGGAATAATTAACCAATGCTTTAAGGGGGGGACAACTTGAACGAGGTTTTAAGTGAAAAATATCAAACAATCAAGTTTGTAGATGAAGTAGTAAACATGTTTGCTGATATACTTGAACAAGATGAGATACTCTACAGTGTATTTCTATACATAGGAAACGTAGTAAATAAACAATTTCAAGAGACAAAGTACATGAGGGGCATATCTATTAATGAAATAGTGGAAAATGTAGTTATTGATAGGAGAGTAAAGAAGAAAAAAGGAAAATCCTATTCATTAGAAGTTGAACGTACAAATATATCTAGACGTTCAGCAGAAATAAGTGTGAGTACGCTATCATCAATGTCTTTAATCTATGAAAAGACTATGCATCCATATAAATTTTTAATCTCAACTTATAGAGGACAACAAGTACTTATTGAGTTAGGGAAAAGAAAAAAGGTAAATAAGGAGAGATAAAATAATGGCAAAAAACTTCTTGAAGAATGAAGTAGCAGTTAAAATGACGATGGTTGGATTTGGTCAAGCTGGTACTAGAATGGTAGATAAATTTGCGGAATATACACATACAGATGGCACAGCAGTATATAATTGCTTAGCACTAAATAGTAATGATGGAGATCTAGCTGAATTAAAAAATGTACCAAAAAGCAATCAAGTTTCACTTAAATTAGGTGGTTTAGGTAAGAACCCTGAGCGTGCGGTAAAAGTTCTTGATTCAAATGAGGAAGCAAAAGAAAAACTAAAAGAATTTATTACTGAGCGTGTAAGACCTTCTGATGAACTTGTTTTATTCTTTGCAGGTTTAGGTGGAGGAACAGGAACTTCTACAATCATTAAAGCTATTGAAGAATTTTCGGCTTTTCATAACAAGCCAGTAATCAGACAAGAATTACAAAAAGTTGCGCAGGAATATCCAATGGCTGAAATCAAAGCAAATCAAGCAAAGTTTGCGAGAATTGCCTTTGAAAATGCTATTGAGCGCAAAGACTTTATTAAAATGGGGATTGTTGTAACACTTCCTGTCCGAGCAGATGGGCCGGATGTATTACGACAAGTAAATAAATTTTCACAGGAGATTTGGAAATTAGCAAATGATAAATCAAAAGGTGTAGCATTTGTAGTATTTGCTGATAACCAGCACTTTTACGATGAATTTAAGGAATTAAATGAAAATGAGAAAAAAGGTATCGCCAATTCACGAGATTATGCAAATCAACGCATTAGTGAAATTATTCATGAGTTAAATACAGCTGCCAATGGATCTGGTACATCTGTAATACTCGATTCTCAAGACTTTAAACGTATTTTACTTGAGAAAACGGGCTGTTTAGTAATTAATAAGGTTTCACGTAATATGAACCAGATAGAAAATAGCCATGCAATTATAGAGATGTTCCAAGAATCATTAAGAGGCAGCTCTTTCCATCCCCCAATTGATTTGATGAAGAAGAATAACGACGGTTCTGTTGAAGCGTCAAAAGTACATCATTTTGGTATGCTCGCTATCTTAGATGAGCAAAAAAACATTAATGATTCCTTTATGGATGATGCTAAGGTAGAAGTTTCAAATAATCTACCTATAAATGGTACAGTTTTTAACGGATATTTGGTAAGTAAGAATGATTTCTTAGGAAGTGTATATACGTTCTATAAAACTGATGCATTACCATCGAGATTATCTAAAGGGTTAGTTGAAGAATTTAATGAGTTTAAAGAAAGACAAAGCCAAATTCAGTTTACAAAGTCTCAAATTAGTACTATCGAGAGTATAGATGAGGATGAGGATTTAGGTTTTGCATTTGGAGATTTTATCGATATGGGTAGTGATGAAGAAAATAATGATGCTGGAGCAAATGAAGATGCTGAATTAGCGGATTTTCTAGATCCAGATAAGATGTTTGGCACTACAAAATAATAAAAAAAGTCTGGATCTTTATCCAGACTTTTTTATTATTCCACAGTATTCATAAGAGATTTTATATAATCAATAATATTATCCTGTATGTACTGCTCAATGAAGAGTTGCTTTTTACCCAAATCTTCCTCTTTTTTAAACCATCCTGCCTTTCTAGTACGTTCTTCTTCAGGTTTATTATTCCATAGGCTCTCTGCTTGTTTTCTTAATTCCTGACGTGCTCT
This sequence comes from Bacillus cereus group sp. BfR-BA-01310, assembly GCF_022664325.1. Classification (NCBI taxonomy): domain Bacteria; kingdom Bacillati; phylum Bacillota; class Bacilli; order Caryophanales; family Bacillaceae; genus Bacillus; species Bacillus cereus group sp. BfR-BA-01310. The sequence continues at coordinate 8,340 of NZ_JAKUHD010000052.1, forward strand.
ATGCTCAATAATGAAATTATCAAGTCTATCTTGGCGTTGACGTAATTTTAGGGTTTCTGCATCTTCTGGTTGCGGTAACTGTTTTAGTATATTTTCTACCCTCTCTTCATAATGAGATTGGATATGTTTTATTTTTTCTTCTAACTGTTTAGTTACCATTTTTTCAATAATTTCTGCAGTGGCTTGAAGGTTTAATTCAGTAGATACTTCACTTGTTTGATGCTCTGGTGATACTGGTCTTAAATCAAATTGGTGTGGTAAAAGGTCAATAATTGCATCTAAAGACCATTTCTCATCCCTTTTTTGCTTTATAAATAGAGCAATTTCAAGATCTAAAGTATTATAGAGTTTTTCGTTTGTATTTTGGGTTCTTAACGTTTCGTGAAGCCCTTTTTCCTCTAGAATATTGAACCAATTATAAACTGTATTATGATGACGTCCGACTAGTTTAGAGAATTCCGTTATCCGCCATGCTTTTTCGAAAACATTATCATTTAATATGTCATCATCGTTAATTTGATGGTCTTGTGTTTCGTTTTTTTGCTCAATCATTGTAACTACCTCCTTAAAAATCAACTCATGAACACCCAATTTGTAATTAACATGTGAACTGAAATTAACATGTTAGACAGTATTTCGATAATATTCATGTGAATCCCTACTTATTCAGTAACTCACATGAAATGTAAAGTTGACATGTAATTGAATGTTTGTTAACAAAACATTAACTGTTGATACAGAATACACTCGATTTGTTGATGTTATTGTTAACTCTAAGTATATAAATAGTAATGTTCTATCAATGGAAATGCCTATCTTTTATGTTTGTTACATTACTGATAGTTGCCATGAGATTAACAAATCATGTTACTTAATATTAATGATAAGGAAATATAGGTGTTTTGTAAACAAGTTATAAGGATATAATCAATGATGTTACGGAAAAACAACCAGATTAAACTAGGAAACTTAAATTATAATGTATAAAAGCTAGAAAAAAAGGTAATAATACTACTAATTTAGTAGTATTTCGTGATCTAGGACCAGAATCTACATAAATAAACTTTAAGAGTTAATTCCCGCTCTATGCTGCGATTAATATGATATGTATGAGTATTTTAATACGGTATGGAATACTTGAGGTAGATTTATGTAGTTACGTTAATACTAGTGATTTCTAAACAGCCTAATGACGTCGTTTATCTAATATAAAACAGCATTTTTTATATTAAAGGCGGAAATCATCTGATTTAGGACTGGATTTTGGCTTAGTACTGAGATTAACATGAGATATGAAATTGACATAGAAAGGATTGTGAAGTGATGATCTCTATTAATTGTTAATGTCTTATCAACCGAAAGACTATCAGATACTGCTGTATTTGTGGTATCTTTCTTAAAGCGCGCCCTTTTATATAGTGTGTTTAGTAATTACTTTAATTAATATGAAGTTCAAATGTACTAAAATTCTATTCCAATCAATTAAACAAGTCTTTTGATACCTCTTTAATGTTAGTTAATTAATTGTGGCACAAATAACATAATAAATAAAGAGAATAAAACTAACATACGCATCAGTTGTCAAACGATCCTGGTAAGAATACATATAACATTATCATTAACATGAGATTGATATTTAAACACTTCACCATATCTATTGTTAATTTCATATCAACTAAAAAGATAAAATATTAACAGTGTAGTATCCATTCTAAACTTTATGAAACTGCAATGTTTATGGGAGTATGTCAAACAAACAATCGCGAGCTGTCATATAGGTTATCAATAGATTGAAGTTTGTATTTGATTAGAAGTTTTATATTTTGTTGCAAGTCTAGGTGGTAGGCTCTTTAGCTATTTATAATTCTTTCTATTAAGAAGTGCACCTTATAAGGTTGCTAATGATATCAAATGAATATGTATACTTATTGTGTTAAAAATGTTGATATAAAATTAACATTTTGCTTTGTGTGTCTGATTATATGTTAATGTTAGTTGATATGTTAATGTTAATGTGTTTGTAAAATGAGTTTCTATTGTTTACATAACATTAATATAGGGGTTAATTATATATTAAGCAGTTTTAAAAAAACGGCTGCATATAAAGATTCTGGAGTTTTTGTACAAAAACTCCAAATTTCTTGTAAGCAATCTCCTAGAAATAGTATTATGCTAGAAAATGTTTGATTGGCAGGGGAGAGTTTGTTTAAATGAAAGTGACAAGAACCTGAATGCATATTATTAATAATAAGAAGTTATCTATGGTGCAATTCCAATTTTTATTTAGACT
>NZ_JAKUHD010000053.1:0-9252 GCF_022664325.1 Bacillus cereus group sp. BfR-BA-01310
TTGCTTAAGGAAAAACGAAATCTTAGTGACTTAGAAAATGACCTTTACTATCAAAAACAAAATCTAGCAAAGGAGGTCAATTCATGAGTTTAAATATGTATTTGGGAGAAGTGCAAAGCCAAACTCAAAGTATGAACGCTGTATGTACGGCTACCATTCAAGGTATGGAACAAGCCATTCAGTCGATTGACGCTTTTGCAATTGATACGGTTCTACAAGGACAAACATATAGCAGTGCAAAATCATTTTTTGTACAAACTTTTCGTCCTCTAGCGCAAGGAATCATTTACTTATGTGAAGAACTAATCCGTCAGAATAATGCCTTTCCAAGTCAATTTCAATCACAGGTAGCTTCAACTGATGTTATTGAACAAGAATTATTAGAACAAATTCGAGAAATTGACCGAATGAAAACAAGTATGGAAGCTGTTAATCAAGCTATGCCAATTCCGGGTATGGATGCCATGGTAAATCTTTTTATTGTTATGAGGCAAAAACTGCAAGAAAAGCTGGATCATTTGTATCAATTCAATCAGACCTCTAGTAATAATTATAGTACAGCACTTCAATTAGCAACTAGTATTGCCACAGGTCTTGCGGAAGTCCAAAGTGGAAAAGGTTTTAGTGCTTCAACGGGGATATTTAGTGTGAAAGAATTAAATATGGAATGGGCAGTAGCTATTCAAAAAAAATCAGAAGATAAAGTTCATGCTGTTCAAATTGAAAAAGAAGCTGTTAAAAATGATTGGTTTTTGATGGATTCAAAAGTGGTAAAGGAAACAGCTGAGGAAACAGCTAATGGAGTAGAAAAAGTTACTGGAGTAGTTGTAAAAGGAATTGGTAATGTAATTAATGGTGAAAAGTATGAAAAATCATTTACAGAGGAAAAGGAAGGTATATTATTTATTAAGGGTCTTACACTTGAAGCTGAGCCATTTGTAAGCTCTCGTACTTATGATAGATTTGATGTAAAAGATAAAGAAAAGAGAGAACAAACCTATGGACCTATGGTTGGTTTTACAGTAGCCCAAGCTGGAATAGAAGAAGAGAATATTAAAGGATTTGGAATAGGAGCTGAGGCTAAAGTAGCACTTGCTAATGCAGAGTTAGGTGCTCATGTGGAAAATGGAAATTTACATGTAGGAGCTGAAGCTTCTTTAGTAAAATATGAGGGTGGTATAAAAATCCCTATTCCATTTATGAATAAAAAGTTACAAATCGGGGGATCAGCATCGCTTGCGACACTCGGGGGATCTTTTGAAGCTGGAAAAAGCGGATTCAAATTTCATGCACCATTTGGTCCTGGTGTAGGTTTATGGGGATTTGGTTTAGAAGTTAGTGTTAAGGAATAAGGAGATAATTAGTATGAATAAAAAAGTGAAAAAATTTAAATATCTTATGATTATATTAGCTTGTATTGCAATTTTCGGTACAATTTTACCTAATGCATTGGATCCAAATGAAACATTAGCAGGTAACATTTCAGTTGCAGTTTTTGGTATAATTGGTACTTGTTTGTTATTTTCTATCACTTATTTTATTATAAAAAAGGCTATTTTAAGAAGGGGAAACTAAGATGGGGCAAAAATTAGAGTTAGAATTACTTCCAATAGGTTCTGTTGTAATGTTTAAAGATTGGGAACATCCACTAATGGTTTATGGACGAAAACAGATGGATTCTGAAACAAAAAAAACATGGGATTATGTATGTTGTTATTTTCCTCATGGTAATATTTCTTCGGAGTATAATTTCTTTTTGAATCATGAAGATATTTCTAGTGTTTTACATCTTGGTTTTATTAATGAAACAGAATTAGAGTTTCAAAAATTATTTAAAAAAGAAGTTGAAGAAAAACGGTGATTTTTTTAAGCTGTTGGTGTTTTTGAAATAGTTAATGAATGAATTTTAATACATATATGTTTAAAGGAAGGGAAGTTTCTATGAAATTGCTTCGTTCATTTCTCATTTTCACTCTTGTTGTATTGTTAAGCGCATGTAATACAGTAACAAAAGTCACAAAGGTTCAAAAAAATGGCGAAACGACTTTAACAATTGGTTCTTTGCAGGGGTATTATGATGTGCAAACCCTTAAAGCTGAAAAAGGAAATGTGGAAATTCCTTATGAAGCAGCTGTTGAAGAAGGTACGATTTTTTTGCAAGTTACAAAAGATGATAAGGTCATTTATGAGGAAGAAGTCACTTCTCAAAAAGAAGGTTTACTTTCTTTTGAAACATCAAAATCAGGATCATATGATTTAATTGTACGTGTGAAGGGTGAAGAGGAGAAAGCAAAAGGAATTCAAATACATACAAAGCTATAAAAAAACGACAATTGGAATGTACCCGCTTGCCACTTTTATTTCCAGTTGGTTCTGGTACAACACATGCTCATCAATTTAGGAAGTAAACGTAAAGTAACTCCAAAATATACAATAAAAATTGATTTTGGAGTTACTTTCGCTTTTGGTGATGTGATTCCTAATAGAACATTTAATAACTTTTATAATGTAAATATTAAATTCTAATCATTAAAAATCCTACTTTTTCTTACTTTAATAGTTTCTAAAATATAAAGAAGAATACCTAAACCAAATATCTTTTCAGCATTAGAAATATTATTACCTAATTTAATAATAGGTACATTTAATCCAAATCTTTCACTCCATTCCAAAGGCATATATCCCTTTTTACAGTTTATTAATATACGATCATCTATTGTACGAAAAGACGTTTCGAAAAAATCAAATTCAACTTCTACCTCAGAAAGTTTTATCTCTTTTTCATTTATTAAAGAACCACGTACCATTCCAAATCCCTGTATAATATTTTCTTTAAACATACCTACACAATTATAATTTGAATCATAAATAGCCCAATCATAATTTTCAACTTCACTATGAAAGTATGCAAGAATTTCCCCATCACTTGCTTCCAATCCAAAAACTTGTTTATTTTTTAAAATAGGTAATGTTGAAGAAATCATCTTTGTTCCTGCTACATATCCCCCATCAGGAGTATATAAGCCTAAATGTTTATTATTTTCGGGCAATTCTAATAAAACATAAGTATCAATATCCCAAAACGTTAAATCATTTTTAACTATATTCTTTTCTAGTAAATTTCCTTTTCTTAATTGCCAAAATCCAATACTGAAAAATACAAGAGAAGCTATAATAATTAAGATTACTGGTCCCCAATTAATATTACCCCAAGTATTATACATACCAATTAATCCATAAAGAAAAAGCCCGGTTCCAATTAAAAACTTAAACTTCCCCTTTTTTTTATAATACTCAAACAATTCCACGCAAACACCTCTATCAGTTGATCTTAATACTCCAATTATTCTTCAAATATAACAAAGAAAAAATGTATAATCTAACATTTTTTCGAAAATATAATTAAAAAATAAACATAAAGAGATCTTTTAATTTAAAATAAGAAGTCTCTTTATGTTTATTTTTTATGACAGTTGAAATAATAATTCTAAGTAAATTAAATTTGAAATCTATCAAGAATATTATCTTTTTCTTCTTTATTGATTCCAATATATTTGAGTGTAATTTGTGGTGTGCTGTGGTTTAATATCTCCTGTAACATGGCTATATCTTTTGTTTGTTTATAGAACCAATAGCCGAAGGTTTTGCGCATGGTGTGAGTACCAATGGATTCTACACCAGCAAAATCTCCGGCTTTTTGCAATTGTCGATAAGCCTGGATTTTACTGATGGGCTTATCTTTTTTTCGTGATGGAAATAACCAGGAACTTTTTAAAGTCTGGGCATAATTGTACACTTCATCAAAAATAGGAGTGAGATTAATCATGCGCTCTTTCTTCGTTTTTTCCTCTTTGATTTTGAATTCTTTTCTCTTTTTTCGTTTTAGTATTAATATGGTTTGTGTTTCGATTTGAAGTAGATCGCTGATACGTAATCCTGTATTGATTCCAGTTAAAAATAGAATATAGTCTCGTTCTGAACAGTGTCGTTTGAGGGCCTATTTCATATCTTCGATCTGTTCTCTGCTACGGATGGGTTGGACATCAATGAGATGTTGTTTTTTGTTCATGGGTTTTTTGACCTCTTTATTTATAGTGTTTTGAATGTATACTTTTGTTATATAAATTGAGAATATCAGAGGATTTGGAGTGAAGTCAATATTTATAGGGATTTGAATGTAAACTAATATTCAAAAGTTTACATTCAGGAATAATAAAAAAAGAGTCCCTATTGTTTTAGGACTCTTTTTCTATTAGTTATAACAAAAAAAGCCAATCATGATATAATTGAGTTGCGACGCTACAACTATACATAAGAGGCTTTTTTATTCTTATAAAATTCTAATTACATAATAGCATAAAAAAAGTCTCCGTACTAGTTGTAAATACTAGGAACAAGGAGAAAAATTATGACAAATACTATCAATTTAAAACAAGCTGAAAAAAATGCAAGATTGAGAGATATCGAGGATTCGAAGATCTTGTCAGAAGAAGAGATGTATTTAGCAAATGAACTTCAATCAAAAGCTAATTTAAGAGGAATGAAATTAGTTCCAGAGCGAAAAGTAAAAAATAAAGCCAAATTTGTTCAAATTATTCAAGACAATTGGAGTTATTTACAAAGTATATCTTATTTAAAAAATGAAGAAATTGTATTTTTAATGAGTTTGATTCCTTTTATAGGTTTTGGATCTAATGCAATTGTAGATAATCCAAAAAAGAAACAACCATTACCGCTTACACAAAGAGAATTAGCGAAGTCTTTAGAGACAAGCGAGACTAAAGTGAGTAGGGTTGTAAAGGCATTATATACAAAAGGGATTATTGCTCGTTCTGAAAGTGTTGTAGAAAATAGCAATGTAAAGTCTTATGCATTATTTATCAATCCTCATATTTTATATGCTGGAGATCGGGATAATATTGAAGAAGGATTAAAGATACAATTTATAAAAATTATGAGAGCTAAACCATTAAAAGATTTACCTATTAAATTTTTTTAAAAGACATCAATTAGATGTCTTTTTTTTACATTTTTATACTTATCAAATTTGATAAGTAAACTTATCAAATTTGATAAGTATAAAAAGTTCGATAAACCCTTGATATTACTGGTTATTTTGTACTTTGGTATGCTTGTCCCTTCTCACTCTCTATATAAAGGGCTAAAAGTTCCGCAAGGAACGGGTCGTATTTTCTTTCGCTTTGCTACAGAAAATCTCCACCCTTTTCGCTTTGCTACATCCTTGCCAAACTTTTTTCGGCTCGAGTTTGGATATCACCAAGCCGATACATCCAAAAGCAACTATTTGGGATCATCGGCTTGAATTGCTATTATACGAGCCGAATCGCTAGTGCCTTCGCTTAATAATTTCACTTACCACATTGATAGATACGTAATACGTGGGGGCTCGTCCCCACACGACGAACCAGCCTCAACCCCAAAAGCAAAGAAAAACCTTCTTTTAAACCTGTTTATTTTGCTTTTTAAGCGTTCATTTTCGTTTTCACGACAAATAGTATTGTTTTAGATTTATATTCTTTAAAAAGGATTCTGAAGCTCTTAAATAGCATCTTGTATTTTGTTGTTATTTATTTCTAGATTAAAGATTTATATTTATTTAATGTCTATTGTTTTCTTTTAGTATTTTAAAGTAATGTTTGATTGCAATTTATTAAAAATATCATGTCTTTAGTGAGTACTCATATGGAGACATCAAAGGGACTTTGTGTACTCACTGAGTCTACATCTAGGGACACAAGGGGGACATTTGGAGGGTTTGGTGTCGTCAGTGAGTGGACATCCTGGGAATTTTCGTGTACCCACGTTTAAGGTAGGCTCCGCCTAGTCCCAACCCCTAGTTGGGCCCAAAAACCCCTTATGCTCTTCTCTCTTTTTTGATTCTGAATTTCCAATTTTATAAAATGACTTATTTTTTAACTGAATTTTATTATGTTAAAAAAACAAGAATGTAAATTTAATTGTGGTTTGTTGCAAGGTTATTAGAAAAATTTTTGTGGCGAGGCTATGATCTTCGTTATATGGATTAAATAATCATTTATTAAGAAGAAAATGAAGTATGACTTAGAGATGTGAAGAGTTCTGTTATTTTTATATGACAGAAGGATATAAACCTTAGTAAAATGAATTAGTAAAAACCTAGGTTTGATACCTAGGTATCAAGGTTGATTTTTTTGAAAATAACCCTTGATATTTAAAAAACTTAGGTTTTTATCTAGGTTTTAAAGGTGGGTAAAAAGATGGATAAAAGTGAAAACCTAGGTGAAGAAAAACCAGGTTATATAGCCATGACTGTTAAAGAAGTTGCATTGTGTTTAGATGAATCGCCAAATGTTATAAGAAATTGGATGAAAGAATTAAGGACGTATATTCCTTTAGAGAAAAATGAATCAGGCTATAATGTTTTTAATGAGAAAGCTCTTGAGCAAATGAAGATGGTTAAACAATTACATAGGGAACAGAATTACTCAATGAAACAAATTGAACATTATTTTGCTACAGGTGGGGAAAGTATAAAGCCTGTACCTAGTAAAGAAGTTGGAGAAATTTTAGCTGAAGAATTAAAATCATTAAAAAATGAAGTTAGTAAACTTAGAGAATATAGTGAGAAACAAGAGGGATTTAATAAATTGTTAATTGAACAATTACAAAAGCAACAAGATTATATTGATAACAAGTTAGAGCAACGGGATCAGAAGTTACTTGAAACAATTCGTGAAGTACAAGAAACAAAATCATTAACAGCGTCTACGGAATCAAAAGGTTTTTTTGCGAAGTTATTTGGAAAATGATTTTTTTGAGATTTATAATCTGAGTCCTGGCGTTTATGCCGCGAAAGTTCCTTGACGATGAGGGTTCGGAGGCTTGTGGTCAAGGGAACCGTGGAATAAAAAGCGAGGACGGACTCCCAGGACAGGGCAAAAACTAATGTCTTCGTCAAGATTCGTGGTTCTATTGTTAGAAAAAGGCGAATAAGAATATAGCATACATAGAATAAGGGAATGCAGTACAGATTAGCATATAAGCATTCCCTTGCTATTAATATGTTGTTTTTTTAGTATATTTTTATTTCCATAGAATAAAACCTGAGGAGAAAAAATGATATGAAAACTCCATCGTATAAACCATTATATATTTTAGTTTATGTCGTAATATCTGTATCTATTATAGGGTTAATGATTACTCCATCCAACAATTGGTGGGAAAAAATGTTGGGAACTATTGTTCTCATTCTTTTGGGAGTAGGTTTAATATGTTTTTTAAAATTCGGACGGTGGGCGCAAGAGAAATTTTATGATAAATTTACAAAAAAACGGGATTAATATAAGACTGGAGTAATTAAGTTTTGGCCTTGGAGGATTTATTGAATTTGAAAAACCAAAGAAAGAGGAAAGCTGATATGCAAGCATTTAAAGTTGGAAAATTAGTCACATTTGTTGCAATTATAATACTTCTTGTGGTTGCTATTTTATCTCCTTACAACTTATTTAAAAAGATTTATCTTATTATTGGTGTTCTTATTATTGGCGCAATTTCATTTGGTGCAAATAAATTTTTTGAACTGGTACACAGTAAATTTAATAAGAAGTGATATTACCTATGTGATAGGGGAATTCAAATCTAGTGAAAAGGTAGAGGATATATGTTTTTAAAAGCTTCGTATTCCGATTTTATTAGTTTTATTATTCTTATTACAGTTATTTTAGCTCTGTGGAGATTAAAGGTATGGTCTAATAAAAAATATAATGTCCCTAAAGTATTTCAATGGTTCCCTAAAAAATGGGGGAAAAGAAAAATTTCAGAACAGTTTTTTCAATCAAAACTTGATGTTGAAGGTAAAGGGATTTGGATTATTTATTATGCTGTAGATTTATATGTTGTAACTATCCCGTTACAAGTGAAAAAATATAATACACTTTAATGTTCTGTTTTTTTATTAAGAAGTTTTAAAATACGGTAAGTGAAATTATAGGTATAATTTTATGTGAATATTAAAGTTAAAAAGCTAATTTTCATAAAAAATGTATTTAGAAGGAATCGTGGTTGTCGCGTATGTGGAATCGCTGAGTCCTGGCGTTTATGCCGCGAAAGTTCCTTGACGATGAGGGGAACCCTCATGCAAACTCGCCAGGGGTGGCCCCAGAAGGGCGGTTTTTGCCCGCTGGGGTTAGCTTTGGGAGTTTGAGGGTTCGGAGGCTCGTGGTCAAGGGAACCGTGGAATAAAAAGCGAGGACGGACTCCCAGGACAGGGCAAAAACTAATGTCTTCGCCAAGATTCGTGGTTCTACTGTTAGAAAAAGGCGAATAAGAATATAGCATACATACAATAAGGGAATGCAGTACAGATCAGTCTACAAGCATTCCCTTGCTATTAATATGTTGTTTTTTAAGTATACTTTTATTTCTATAGAATGTTGGATTTAACTGTATAAAATATTATATTTAAAAAAGCATTGCTATTTTTGTAAATGCTTACTATAATGAAGGTACATAAATTCAATAAATCTTAATATAATAATAAGTGAGAAAAAACACGGAAATTGCAATAGCAGTTTTGAAATTTATAGGTGGAGCAATTGCGTTAGTACAAGAACTTTTCAAAGCAGTAATGTAAGTTTGTTATTTAGGAATTATTTATAAAAATATCATACAAATGATCTGTATTTCAAACATGAATTGATGTACAGATCATTTGTGTGAGCAGTTTTAGAAGTTAGAAGAAAAGGAATCCCATAGGGATTCCTTTTTTTGATTAATCATATTTGTTTTATATTTATAATCTGTTTATTAAATTTTTATTTTAAATGGATTAATTTCTAATTTTTTACATGTTATAATTATATATTAGGAAAAAAGGGGTATGAAAAGGTTAGTTTATAACTTAGAAAAATTGATATTGATAGGAAATTTCATATATTTATCGGAATTCTCTCTGTATATTCAGAAAATTCCAGAAAGGATTTTAAAGAATGGGACAATTTCAAAGTAATTTACAAACAGCAACACAAATTGCTACGAAAATGAGATCAGCCTCTGACAGGATTCAAAGTGCAACAAGTCGTTCTATAACAAAGGCGACGCGTACAACGCTATCTGTTAACTCGAAAGCACAAGAAGCGAATCAACAAGTTTTAGATTTAACAAAACAATTTTCTGCTGCTTTTCAACAAGCGGTTGATAATATTCATTCGGTAGCTAACGAGTTTGAGAGAATGGATAACGAACTTCAAAATA
>NZ_JAKUHD010000054.1:0-8661 GCF_022664325.1 Bacillus cereus group sp. BfR-BA-01310
TGTGGAGATAGCCTAATAAATTAGAGTTCGATAGAACTCTTTACTTAGGAATCCCCCTCTTCTAAACGAAGTGAAAGTGGGGGTAGTTCAAAAGCTTGCTAAACAGTATGAGGAAAGAATAAAAGAATAGAGAGACAAAATTTTAATTTGTTAAGATAGTAATTGAGGTAGCACCAACATTCGTTAAATTGTGGGTGGGACCCCTTTTAGCAAAACCGGAGTGGAAATGATGAGTATAAATAGTTTTGTGGGATTGATAAAGGACGAGTTATTAAAAGAGGTAAGCATAAGAAGTGAGGATGAATTCGAGCCTGTAGTAGTTAAAGATATTCCTAGACTTTGGAAGTGTTTAGGGACAGGTAATTATGCCGCAGTATTTATGCACAAAGAATACAAAGATTGGGTAGTGAAAGTTTACGCGCGAGAAGGAGAAGGAATTGAAAAAGAGTCGGAAGTATACCGAAGAATCGGAAATCATCCTTCTTATTCGAAGCTTATATATAAAGGAGAAAATTTCATAGTATTGAAACGTTTAAAAGAAATTACCTTATACGATGCTATTCATAAGGGGATTAAAATTCCTAAGCAGGTAATCCTTGATATCACTGAAGCTTTAGAGTATGCAAGGGAACAAGGATTAACTCCTTGTGATGTTCACGGGAAAAATGTGATGATGGAAAACGGAAGGGGATATGTAGTCGATGTATCTGATTTCTTAAAAACAAAAGAAGATAGTAAGTGGAGAGACCTAGAAAAGGCATATTTTACATTTTACTTGCCTTTCATTTATAAATTGCCTTTCCCTGTTAAAATACCGTATTTCATGTTAAACATTGTTAGACGCTCATATAGAAAATATAAGAAGTTTAAAAAGAAATTCAAATTGCAAAAGGACCGTACATTTTAGATATGTCTAATATGTACGGTCCTAATTTTATAACTTCATGAAGTAATCAGGGGTACCGCCACATTGCTATCAAGTTTAAATTTTATAATGCCCCCAAAACGAAAAATTTGTGTCATTTATCGAAAGAAGTTCATTTTTATCGTTTTGGGGATACTTCAAAATATATTAAGTTGATGGTGGTGTGGCGGTACCTCATATAGATTTTATCTAATTATTAAAGAATATTAAGATAATTAATAATAATACAAGCAACGCATATACTATTCATTTCTTTGTTATCATTATCACTTTTTATTTGTGACAACTTTTTGAACAACGGATTATTATACATAATCTAAAAAAAATAGAGCATAGTGTAGAATTTTGTCTAATGATATGTATGTACACAGTCTATTTGTTAGATATAGACTGTGAAGGTAAGGATCTATCTTATAAAAAATTTAAAGGAGGCTTATAAAATGGGGAAATTCACAGGGGTTTCAAAGTTTACACTTGCTACATTAATAGGATTAGGTAGTTTAGGTGCCTTTTCTCAAACGGAAGGTGTAAAAGCTGAAAGTTTGGATCGTATTTCTCAGAAAAATGTTGAATTTAATTCATCTTCTACTATCGCAAATACTTTTGAACAAAGAGCTAATATTGTCCCTGAATCAAAAGTAATCACAAGCCATTATGTGAAGTACTCAAAAACAAGTTATCAGGTTAAAGATAGTATTCCAAAAGAAATTTATTATTCATCAAATGGTTTTAAAGGTTATATACAAGCAACAACTATAATTGATATTGGTGACCATTTCCTGACTCTCTATTCTGGAACTGTAATCCGATGTTAATTTCATGATTACTTTTATGAAAAATAGTTTAAAACTTGTGGATTTATAAAAAATAAACCACAAAATTATTCAATTTCATGGTTTATCAAATAAAAGATAATGCTAAGACTACGTCTAATACTCTCACATTACCTTCCCCAAAGTTAATTATAGAGTATTAAAGTATTACTGTTCAATAAAAAAGCACTCGAATGAGTGCTTTTTTAATTGCTATTCCTAGTGGAATTCTTTTTCGTTTGTTTAAAGTACTATAATTCAATTCTGATAAGTGTATTTGAGAACTTCTAAGTCCTTTAAAACTAACCACTTACATTCTTCTGTATTTACATATATCTATATTCCTGCTAATTTATTATGATATAGATGTTAATTTAAAGTAGTTTATACGAAATAAATAGTGGGATTTTTAGGGAAGAAAGACGGACTTTCATTTATGAATTAACATAATTTTCAAATATTAAGCCTCTGCATATTAATATTTGTTATATAATGAAATCAAGCCATATGTAAAATGGTTTCCCCGTTACGAGTAATGAGATAGTTTAATTCACCTTTTATACATTATTTGAAAAAGAACTTGTAGTGATTCCTACAAGTTCTTTTTGCTTTTCTTATTGTATTAGAGCAGAAACTTTTAAATATAACAGAGACAATAATGAGGTATTTAATTCTCGTTTGCCAACTAAAGTTATGTATTTTTGAATTTTACTAGGTTTCATTAATAAAAATGTTTTAGACTATAAAATAAAACATTAGACTGTTAAAAAAATAAGCAAAAAGGGAAGAACCACCATTATTCTTCCCTTTTTGTCTGTAATTAGGGTTTCTATATTAATGAATATAGAAGATTATAAAATGTTGGATGCAACAGTTTACTCTTGAAATTATAGCAAGAGTAACAGGTGTTTTTTTATGCAATATTGCATAAAAAGATTATTGTTTATCAAAGATACTGTCTAACGATAGACAGTAGTACATATTTTTTTGTGTTTAGTTTTAAATAAAGCTTGATTTAAAATCAAACCTTACTTGTAATATGAACGGAAAAACTCTATACCACTCTACCCTAATCACCGAGTTTGATACTCTTGAGAAAGAGCTTGTATCTTAAGGGTAAAGGGTTTTGTCTTTATTTATTATTATGGACAGTGATTTAGAGAAATAAACATACTCGGTAATTAGGTAAATAAAAAATGCCGTATCATTCTCCCTGTAAGGAGGCATGAGGGGGGCACCATGCATACCCATCAACTTAAGAAAAATAGACAATAAAGCTATTATATTTTTACACCAAAAACAAGCATAACCCCGTTCTAAATTTAAGACGGGGTTAAAATATAGTTGTTTAATTTTGATATAAGATACTTCACTGTACTCAAAAATATAACAATAAAGTCGTTTAAAAATCTAAGGTTTATTCAACAATAGCTCCCTTTAATGGAAGATTGATCTACAATATCAGAGTGAAATAATCACCTGATTCATAGAAAAACCGCGGTTTATACTGTAATCCGTGCCATAACAAAGCATTAGCCAGTTCCCATGTGTTCAATTAATTGAAATGCTGTCGGGGTTGGACCATTTTCGAGCCTCAAGCGAATTAAATTAGCACACTCTTCAGGGTTTAGTACTGAAGTATCGATTTCTAAGTCATAAATACCGGGCTCATGGACGGACTCTTGCCATAGTTTTACTGGTAATGGGATCAAACCATCTTCTGAGTAACCAACTTTCCATGTTTCTATCCGTCGTTTCATAATAATTTCAATTGGACAATGTACCCCCACAAACATAACTGGCAGTCCCTTTAGTATCCGTGCACATTCGGGCAGAATTCCCCGTGGGACGGAATAATTGTCATGATGACCGACATCAACTACGACGTTTATCCCTAAACGACTGTGTGCAGCAATAGACTCATACATGGCTTTATATATAAGTATAACCAAGGGCTCAATATCGGGTCGCTCGCCACCAGGACGTAACCCAATACCTGGCTGATAGCGTTCTGGGGTCATTTGCATGAACCGATCTACTCCTAAGTTCATCCACACACCTTTAAACGTACTCTGGATTACAGTGGCGATGCTGGATTTCCCAGATCTAGGAGTGCCGTTCATAATAACAATTTGTCCAGGTTTATCCATTGGTAACATACAGGAATACCCCTTTCATGATTCTACCTTGTAATCTTAACTCCGATTTTCCCTATAAAGGAATAACTTACAAATTCAAGAATGATCCTCAACAGTCCTTTCTTATTTCACAATCTGACCCAATTGTTGAATAACATAATAAAGTCGTTTAAAACAACTTTATTATGTTTTAAACGACTTTATTATCTCTGTACAAAAGGCTAAAAAAAGAAAAAAATGAGCCGGGGACCCCTATTAGGAAAGGGGTGGTGCGCTTATATATTTTAAAAAGAAAAGACACCCTAAGGTGCCTTCCTCCGACTTGAATCGTCTTAATTTTGGTTTAGCCTTATTTTCAACTCGTCTTGATATTTCTCAATTAAACCAAGTTCATTCATGAATTTAATAAATTTGCCATTCAATTCAGGGGACATGAACTTAATGATTTCATGTGTCGCAGAGGTACATAAAGTTCTTGCCATACCTGCATAATTGCTTGTATTTTCAGTGTTTCTTATTGGTTTAAAAGAAAATGGTTCATTAATTATATCCGTATTATTTAATCCATTTAAAGCTTCGTATCCATGTACTTCTAAAGATAAAACTTCATAATACCTATAAATTTTATTGTCGTTTAATCTGTTCACTAGCATTTTAATAGATGTAGGGCCCTTAAATAAGGAATACCATTTTGGTTCATGGGTGTTATTAAATTTTTCGTTTAAAAATTTTTTTGTTAGTTCCCATTGTTTAAGGATTTTCTTAAAAATAGGTGATTCCAAGAGTTGATCTATCTTAATGATCTTATCTTCAAAGTCTTCTTTTGAAATTGGAACATATTTAAGAGGATTTTCAATCATATTGCCATATACTATTTTTTGGTTTTTTAAATACCCTAAATAATAACTGATTGATCTATCTTTAATAAACCTTTTATGTTGTGTTATGTATTTTAGAGATAGATAAGTTTCAAGAGCGGAACGTATCATCACTATTGATGGACTTCTTAATTGATGGTCAGCTAAAATGAAATTACCATCTAGCTGTTCGATTAGTTTCCTGTAAATACTTAAAATTATTTTCTGTTCAATTGTAAGATCATCCCGCGCTTCTAATTTCTGCATTAAATCTAAACTAAAATTTATGCTTTTACTTAAATTTCCCAGTTATTTATCCATAGTTTTATAATACCCACTTTTTTTACTTTATTTACTTCACTACCTTATCCATAACCTCTTTATATTTATTAAACTCTTCATCTTTCATATCACCATTCATTTGTAAAAGGAAATTCCCTTTAGCGTATGTATGTGAGAAAAGCATTGGACTTGAGTTACTCAAATCATCATAGTACTTCTTAGCTTTTTCTAAATCTTCTTTCTTACTAAATTCAAATAAACGGCCACCGTTAT
The DNA here is from genome assembly GCF_022664325.1 of Bacillus cereus group sp. BfR-BA-01310. Taxonomy (NCBI): domain Bacteria; kingdom Bacillati; phylum Bacillota; class Bacilli; order Caryophanales; family Bacillaceae; genus Bacillus; species Bacillus cereus group sp. BfR-BA-01310. The sequence continues at coordinate 5,288 of NZ_JAKUHD010000054.1, forward strand.
CCTGACCAAGTGCAGGAACTAGGATACGTTTCCCATCTTTACGCATGTTTCCAAATTCTTTTTGTGGTAGATTCGTAGCATTTTCAGCTTCTAATCCAGCTTTTTTAAACTCGTTAATAAGTGAAGTTGTAGTAATTGGCTCAGGCTTTTTCGCTTCTTGCTTTGGTTTTGATTCAGTCGCAGTTTTTTCATTTGAACTACAAGCAGCCATCCCCATAAGTAATGCGCTACAAGTTAATGCTGTAAGTAATTTTCGTTTCATTTTTTCTTTCCTCCGTACATTCAAGTTGTAAGATTTATAGAAATCATAACAAATCCAGTTACAACTGTCTTGTCATATTTTGTCGAATACAAATAAAAAAAGAGAGCCGAAGTCCTCACTGGTTAATTTTTTTAAAACTTGACCTCTAGCAAGTGAAAATGGCTTCTTTTATGATGAAATCAAATCACAGTATGTCTTTGTTGTTTTGCAACATTTTCACGTACAATGAAACTTGCTTCGCAAAACGCCCTTGTTGACGTCCATCAAGCTCCTCATAAGCCCTTTGGACATCATTAAATAGTAACTCTAGTAATGCATCTTCCTTCTCGTCTTCGAAGCCACCACGTAAGTATAAGAAGAAACAAATCAGCTAGGAGGTAACATGAGCGAGAAAGATAGGTTAATAGAACAATTGATTGATAGGCATTTCTTTAAATTGCCAGGTGACAGGGAGCTATACGAAGGGTCATGCGGGGAGCTAAGGCAATTATTGAAAGGAGATGAAGAGTAATGAAAAAAGAAACTGCGGTGCAGGTGCAAAGTGAACTCAAAGCTATAGAAAGTGATATTCGTAATCTGGAATACCACCTAGTCATGATGGATGGCGAAAGGCAGAAGACGAAGAAAACTTTGGGAGAGCTGAAGAATCGGAAAGAAGAATTGAAGAGTTATTTATAGGGAGCGGGTATGAATGAATTTACGAGTGAAGATTAAGCGATTGAATGAATCAGTGGAATTACCACGATATGCAAAGCCAGGTGATAGTGGTTTTGATCTTGTAGCAGTGGAGAAGACACTTATATGGCCGAGCGAAACTAAGGTCGTGCCAACTGGATTAGCTTTTGAGATTCCACCAGGATACGAACTACAAGTGAGACCGCGTAGCGGTATGACGTGTGATAAAAAGTTACGTGTAATCCTTGGAACGGTTGACAGTGGTTTTAGGGGAGAGGTTGGAGTCATCGTGGATAATACTGCAAAACCTTTTGTGCTTAGATCAGAAGCAGCAGATGTTATTGAGCGAGGAACACGCATTGCACAAGGCGTCATAGCGCCAGTGGAAACAGCAAACTTTGTGGAAGTGGACGAGCTATCGGATAGTGAGCGCGGCATAGGTGGTTTTGGATCAACGGGAATAAAGTAGTATCAAATTTGAATTTTATTAAAAAGGAGAATGAGAGATGGATAATATCAAGTTTCGAGCGTGGGATAAGGAGATTTTTGAAGGGGACGTTGTTTATCAAGAATTTTATGACCGTATATCAGAAAAACATGGATTTACAGGAGTAGTTAAGCAAAGGGAAGGTGCTTGGTGGATTTGTAATGGAGTGGATCATGCTGAATTACTGTGGAGCGAAGTAAATCTGAATCATGTAAAAGGTAATATCTATGAGGATTTAGAGCTTTTAGAAAACTGGACAAAATAGTTATTTAATAAAAAAAGCAGTTAGCTTTCGCTAGGCTGCTTTGCTCCATACGGGAGTTCTCGTTATGTAATTTAGATAAAGATACTAGCTATTAAAAATATAGCACCTATCAAAATTAGAAAATCAAATAAAATTAAGAACTGGTTTTTCTGTGGCTTTTTGAATTCCTTTATTAAGCTTAAAACTGCACTCAATCCGAAACAAATGTATAACAAAATCATTATTGTTCCTGACATAATTAACACTCCTAATATATTGATAACTTAATTATATAACGAAAAACATTTACATGTAAGTTTTTAACAAAATCCTTATTTGATACTGGTCACTAAAAAAGAGCACTATTGAAAGTGCTCTTAGAAAATACGTTTTATATTCTGTTTTGAGCAACGATTTTAATATTCTCTGGTGGAATGATATCTTGAATTTTTTCTTTTAAATCTACTTGGACCATTTCTTCAAGATGTTCAAGTGGAACTTCAAAGTTTATGCATTCCGCAGTTGCAATGTTTAATAAAGAATAATTTTCATTTTTTTTAACAACAAGATATTGTGATTGATCTGTTATTACTAAACATCCTTGTTGAATACCTAATTTACGATTATCTTCAAAAGTCATAAATAAATCTCCTAACATTTTTCTGATAGGAATTGTACTACATAAAAATGTTGGTGTCTAGTCGGTCTTATGTAAGAAATAAAGTCAAACAAAATCGCTATTTTGTACATCAAGGTAGTCAGTGCAAGTAACTAACGGCTTGTTGAAAAAAAAGAAGCCCCGCAGGAAATGTTACAGGGCTTCATAAGGTTGAGTTATGTCATACTCACAAGGGATTTTAACATGAATGTTTCGGTAAACAAACTGGTAAAAGTGTCCAATTTGTTTAGAGCTATTATTTTAAACAAAAACGCTATTTTAGTAGAAAAGGAGAATGAATAGTGGAGTTAAAGGAGTACGTCGTTTATAAAGGTGAATCATTACTATGTATCGGAACTATACAGGAATGCGCTGATTATATGGGCGTACTTCCTGCAACGGTTCGTTTTTATACAAGGCCAGTATACAAAGAGCGAGTAGCAAAGCGGAAAAACGCTAGAAATTATATAACTGTTACGGAACTTGAGGAAGATTAATATAAAAATTTCATTTTGTAGGAAAGGGGTGAGTTCTTTGAAAGATCAATGTAACCATGAAAAAGTGCATGAGGATTCAATGATGATGTCATATCCACCTAAACAGAATTGGATATGCAAGAAGTGCGGAGCTAAAGGAATAACTGTTATTGGTATTCCTAATAAAAATAAAGAATGTTTGAATCACAATAAAAGAGCAGCTAGCAAAAGCTACCTGCCCGGTTCTCCAAGGGGGAACAAGGAGAAAATCTAATGTCATATACAGTATTGACGGAATATTGAGTTTTATTCAGAAGGGAGCTTAAAGATTTTCGTTTTAACTTAATCTATATCCCACATACAAAATAAGTGCTAAAAACAAAGATAATAAAAAATGCTAGTAGGACCATTGCTTTCCAATTATTTATTTTAGAGAATCTTATCAAAATAACAAAGAAAGTTCCTATTGTTAAGACTAGTAAATTGAACTACCCCCACTTTCACTTCGTTTAGAAGTGGGGGATTCCTAAGTAAAGAGTTCTATCGAACTCTAATTTATTAGGCTATCTCCG
>NZ_JAKUHD010000055.1:0-8317 GCF_022664325.1 Bacillus cereus group sp. BfR-BA-01310
CATCTATAAACGATAATAAAATACTACGTGAAAAGACCGCATTTTGTATAAATATATCCCTTAAGTTGATGGGTGTGTGGCGGTACCCCATAATAAAAAGGCAGGAACATTTTGTACATATCAAATATGTTCCTACCTTTGATTTTATTGAGTTTAACATCCATGACCTAAATATAACGATCGGGTGACCTTTCCTATTCACAAATAAGAATTTGTCTAGAGAATGTTCCTTTTTTTGCGACGCCACGATCTGTGATTTCGAATCCGGCTTCATGAATCATGTCGTCCATTGTTTCCATCGTTACAACGACTACTTTTTTTGCGATACGGCGCGCACTTGAGAGAATTGAGAGTTGATCTTCTGGTGTTGCGTGCGTAAATAGGTCGTACGGCATGTCGATAATTGCGACGTCGTAGCTCTCAGTAATTTCTTCAATTGGGCCTTTTGTTACTGTTCCTTCAAATCCGAAATGTGCGATGTTTTTTCTCGTTCCAAGAACCACAAGTGGATTTATATCTCTACCGACGATGTTAATCCCCATAGAAAGTGCTTCTACTACTACCGTTCCAATGCCGCAGCACGGGTCAATCGCTCGTACTCCCTCTGGATTTGGTACAGCGATATTTGCGACAGCTCTAGCAACACGTGTGCTCAGTGATGTCGAATAACTATGCGGTTTTTTTATGTGATGGTACCAAACCGGATCACTTTCTACATAGTGTCCGAAGTACCAGCGTCCTCCAAGAGGAACAATCCCGAATACACGCTCTGGATTACGAACGTCTGCTTCTCCCTCAATATGCATACCAAGGTCTCGCTCAATGAGACGTCTTTCTCCATATTCAATTTTATTCTCTCCAACAAGATCATTAATTTTAACAAAGATAACTTTGAACGTTGCTCCTGCCAAGTCGATTTGTTCCACTTGTTTCAAAATGCTCTCCAAGTCGTCTCCTTCATACATAACTTCAATTCGTTCTTTAATAAACGGGCTTCTACTCGGATCAATTTTGACATCACTTTTCAAAATGTTAACGTGAGACTCCATTCCAAACAATGAGCGCATTTCCAAGTAGCATAAAGAACGCTCATCCTCACGGAATGCATACGTATATATACATGCAGGTGTTTTACTATGATTACTCAATCTATTATCATCCTTTATCGTTTTAAATTATTATTATCACAATTACTCAAATGCTTTTTCACGTAAAGTGAAACTTTTATCAGTGGGAAGCCTTATCCCCCACTGATAGTTGCCCTCACCAATCGGGCTTTTACGGGCAGCCCGACTCCCCCCTAACTTCCTCGTGTTCGTCTACTTTCTGGGTGGGAATCTTACAGCTCGCAAATAGCGGGATAAAATTAAATGATATCACATGCCCGAAATAAAGAGAAACTTTTATAATTCATTTATTGAACTACCCCATTTGCCTTCTAGACAAACTTATTCTGTTACCCCGTAGCAAATCTTTAACAAGAAGAGCCTTTAGGATTCTGCCTAACCGCCAGTCATCTCTCACCTACTCATCGGACCATGTCCTATCCATTCCTTGAGGTGGGAGTCTTACTGCCCGCAAATAGCGGGATAAATTAAAAGAGACTGCCTCTCGGCAATCTCTTCCATATTTACATTCTAAAGTTATCTCTATTATTAACGGTAAGAAGATACGTCTTTACCTTGCCATTCATAGTAATCTAGAATACCAGCATAAATTGCTTCTGCTGCGCGTTGTCTCCATTTTTCTGAAGATAGTTTTTCACCTTCGTCTTTCGCATCGATGAAACCTAATTCAGTTAAAATAGCAGGCATTGTATTATATTTAACTACATAGAAGTCATCTGTTTTTACACCTCTATCATTTGATTGAAGTGCGTTCACTAGACGTTTTTGTACTTTTTCTGCTAGTACACGGCTTTCTTCTGAGTTTGGATTTGGTGCTGATCTATAGTAGTATGTTTCCGTTCCTTCTACTTGGTTATTGTAGCCATTTGCATGGATACTTACGAAAATATCACCGTTATTTTCTTGCGCAAATTCTATACGTTTCTTTAAAGAATCACTAGCAGTATCTCCTGGTCTTGTATCATTATTACGTGTTAATAAAACAGTGAATGGAGTCTTTTGTTCAAATAATTTTTGCACGCGTAAAGATGTATCTAGTACAATAGCACTTTCATCCATGTTTACACCAGCATGTCCAGGATCCACTCCACCATGACCTGGATCAATAATAATCGCTTTACCCTCTAAGAAATTATCTTGTTTCACTGGGTTTAATTGATTTTTATCAACCCATTGGAAACCAGCACCCACACGGATACGAATCCAGCTACCATTCTCTTCAATAACAGTTACTTTTTGTGCACCATATGTACCTAGCACTTTAGACTGATGTGAAGCTTCTGCATACGCAGTAAACCCTTCATTAATAACATCTGTTTTCTCTGTTAAAGGTGTCCACTTGTCACCTTTACTTGTTGCAATCTTCATCCATCCATCCGCTCTTTGTTCTTTCACTTCAATCATTTGCGGTTGATGTTGAACGTCAGTAATACCAGATGATAATGATGCTTGATGATATGTAATAAAGTTTCTATTCATATACATTCTTTTCGATGTATTTGTTTTATTTTTATCTGCCATTGCGATAAACTGAGCTGCTTCGGCACGACTTACAGTACCGTCAGGATTCCAGCCATTTCCTGTACCCTTTGAAATCTCTAAAGCTACTAAAATATTAGCTTTTTCCTTACCCCAATGATTTTCCAAATCTTTAAATTGTGTTGGAAGTTCTCCAATAATTTTCTTATCTAATGAATATGCTTGTACAAGCATAGCTGCCATAGATGCACGGTTAATTGGGCTTGATGGATTGAATTTCCCAGTACCATCTCCACTAACTACACCTGCTTTTTCTACTGCAGCAATATATGGTGCTGCCCAATGATTTTGTGAATCTTTAAAAGATGGTTTCGCTTTTGGATCAATTGGTAAACCAAGAACGATCGCCAATAACTTTGCAGCTGATCCTTTATCTACCGCTTCAAATGGAGCAAATGTTCCATCTGGTTTTCCATCAAGCGCATTTTTACTAACTAAATAGTCTACTGAACTTTGCGCCCAATCTGGAACATCTGTAAATTTTTTCTCTGCTGCGAAACTACTTAATGGAGACGATAATAAACTTGCGGCTAAAATACCAGCCGCGACTGCACGATACTTCATAAATAATAATACTCCTCTCGAAAATCAACATTCAAAACGCATAATCTTAATATACAAATTATGGATAAAACAAACAAAAAAAATTAGCGCACCTCTATCATTTTATAATACTAGAATTCTGTAGTAAACCTACTTTCTTAATATTGTACAATAAAATGCAATTAAATTATTTTTTATGCACAAAAAAGTGGTTGATTCATAGAACCAACCACCCTCTCACTATTCTACTATCATCTCTGATAATACATATGCATAAACAAGCGCTTCTGTATGTGCAATCGAGCTTTCATGCGTACGCTCAAATGCATGAGAAGAGTCAATACCAGCTCCAATTAACGCATGCTTCACATCAAACCCAGCGCGAATCGCAGCTGATGCATCTGATCCGTAGTATGGATAAATATCCACTTTATACTCAATAGCATTCGCTTTCGCCAGTTCCACTAAATGTTTACGTAAAGCGTAATGATATGGACCACTAGAATCTTTCGCACAAATAGATACTGTATATTCATCAGATGCTTGTCCATCACCTAACGCCCCCATATCAACTGCTAAATATTCTACAGTTTCCTCTGGAATGTTAGAGTTTCCACCGTATCCGATTTCTTCATTATTAGAAATTAAGAAATGTGTTGTATATGGCAATGTTACATTCTCATCCTGCAATCTTTTAATTAATTTTAATAAAATTGCTACACTTACTTTATCGTCTAAATGACGTGATTTTATGTATCCACTCTCTGTAATTTGAACGCGCGGATCAAATGAAACGAAGTCTCCTACTTCAATTCCTAACTCACGTACTTCATCTGCTGAAAATACACGCTCATCAATACGAACTTCAATATTTTTCTCATCGCGCTTCGCTTCGCCTGCATCTTTATATACATGGACAGAAGTTTGATGCATTAAGATCGTTCCTGTATACGTCTTACCGCTTGATGTTTCAATTTCGCAATATTCCCCTTCTACAGAGTTCCAGCGAAATCCACCAATCATAGATAAACGAAGACGACCGTCAGGCTTAATTTCTTTCACCATCGCACCTAACGTATCAACATGAGCAGTTAATAAACGATGCTGCTCATCATTCTTCCCTTTTACCGTTAAAATAAGAGCGCCTTTATTATTACGCTTCGTCTCTACATTCCACTCACTCACATAGTTTTCAATGAAATTAATAATTTTCGTCGTGTTTCCAGATGGACTCGGAATAGAGACAAGCTCTTTAATTAATTCCATCGTTTCTTTTGCATGATGTGCCATTGTCGTTTTCCTCCTCATTTTCTCTACTATTCAGTATACAAAATTTGCTATGAAACCTCTACTAATATAGTTTAATTTTCTAAATTATAGTAAAATTTAGTTTAGTACGTAAAAAGGAGCTAGCAAAAATGACCGTAACGAAAAAACATGTACATATTGCACTCATTTGGTTTTTATCCTCATTAATTTGTTTACAAGTTTCTTATGTCGTCCACACTACTACTTCTATTACAATCGGCTGGACATTAACAGTTATCTTCTTAATCATTAGTCTAATTGCAGCAAAAAAGCACAGCGCCACTAAGTAAGCTGTGCTTTTTCTATGAAACTACTCTTCCGAAACGTCCATCAAGTAAATCCCTCTTGTAAAGCCGCCTCGTTCTTCTTCTTTCTGCTTACGAAGACGTTCTATATCTTCAATTGTTGCACCTTCTGCACGCGCTAATGAAATAATAACTTCAAGTGCATCCGCAAGAGAATCTAACGCATGCTCACGCTCTTTCATTGAAGCAAATTCGCGAATTTCTTCCGTACCAATTTTCGCTAACGCTTGTATGTAAGCTTGTCCTGTTAATTTTTGCGCTGTATATGTTTTTCCAGACATTAAAATTTTCTCTGGGACACGATCCCTTACTAACTTGTTATAAGTTGACATCACTTACCCTCCTATTTTTAATAACACCCGAGCTCTGCTTTATAGAAAAACCATTTCTTTTTCACACAAGCACTTAACATATCAATTCCTGATCCATGTGCTCTTACTGTCGGAAAGAAGTAATGCTCTGGCTCCTCTTCCTTATCACTATATAAAGTCGCATACTCAGCAGGAATCGCCTCTTTTTTCACATCCTGTTCTTTCGTCACTTCACTAGAGAAAGCAACAATTGGATGTCCCTCAAAGAATAATGCAGTCCGTACTGCAAGAGATGGTGTACTATGCAAAGCATAATATGTAAGTAAAATAATAGCGATAACACCGATAATTTTCTTCATTTATTACTCCTAAAAAAAGTGCTAACACAATTATACTAAAATGTGTTAGCACTTTCTTCACTTTATTCCCCTTTAAACACCGGCAAACGTTTTTCTAGAAAAGCAGCAATACCTTCCTTATGGTCCGCTGTTTGTCTCATCGCATATTGGCCACGCTTTTCAAGTTGCAACGTTTGTTCTAAATTAGAGCGATTTACTTCACATAAAATTTGCTTCGTTTGAATCATCGCCTTGATAGGTTTTTGTAACCATTCACTAATTTTTTGCTTCACAGCCGTTTGGAAATCCTCACCGATTACTTCATCAATTAAACCGATATCTAATGCTTCTGTTGCCGATAACTTCTTCCCTTCCCAAATAATTTGCTTCGTCATATTTTCACCGACGCGCTTTTGAAGGAAGAAATGGCCACCACCATCTGGAACTAAAGCGATTCCAATAAAGTTCATCGCAATAACTGACGATACATCTGCCATTACATAATCAGCTGTTAACGCAATGCTTAGCCCCAGTCCTGCAGTCGGCCCATGAATCGCACTAATAACAAGCTTTGGCATCGTATATAACGTCACAACAATTTCAGAAATTGTATTCATAATGCCTTCAAACTTGCTTTCATCATTACTTGAAAGCATGGATTTAATATCTCCACCCGCAGAAAAACCACGGCCATTTCCGCATAACACAACAACATGAGCAGAACTTACCGCTACTTCTTTCAACTTTTGTAACAACTCTTTTAACGTTGGTTCATCTAATGCATTTAAAACCTCTGGACGATTGACCATAACCGTTGCTACGCGCCCTTCATATTTCACAACAACAGATTCTGTTTTACTTGTTACTTCCATTATATATACCCCTCTTTTCCACATAAAGATTATACTTCTATAATTATAGAAAGCATGTCAAAAACCCTTCTTTTTTCTTAATTTTCTGTCTAATATTCTCGTAATTTGTATATAACTCCGTATAAAACATACAATTTCGTTAAAAAATATAGAAATTAAAGTCGGTTTATCGATGCTTTTCATCTATTTACCATCGTAATGAAATGGTGTATTCTTAAGTTTGTTACAAAAACAAATATTGAAATTCATTCGCCTTACTATGTAAATAAGGCTTTTATCCCCATCTCTTGGGTATTGAAATAAAGGAATGAAGAAATGGAGGAACATATGGTTACTAAGTTGAAACAAACGGATAACTACTTCCCGCATTTCCTATTGCTATTCATTGTGTTTCAACCAATTTTAGATTTATTAACATCTTTTTCAATCTATGTATTACACATGAGTGCAACAATTGGAATCGTAGTCCGTTTCGCCTTTATGCTTCTCGCATTAGGGTATCTACTTCTTCATAGAAAACAACATGGAGCGAAAAAGTACATTCTCTATTTATGTCTACTTGGGGTCGTACTAGCAATTGGCCTTGTAAATAATATGATGGTCAAATCTCCAGTTTCATTTGGCGAAGAAGTGAAATTTATTTTAAAGAGCATATATCCAATTGTGTTACTGTTCGGATATATCATCGTCTTTAAAGAGTTAAAAAATAATGAATACGCGTTTCATAAAATCATTACATATTTCTTATATGCAACTTTAATTTTAAGTATCACACTGATTGTTGCCATGCAAACTGGTACAGATTTCCCAAGCTATCCTCACTCAAAGATCGGTTCAAGAGGATGGTTCTTTGCTGGAAATGATTTAAGTGCTATTTTTGCAATTATGTTCCCAATCGTTGTCTTATATTCGATTCACAAAACAACTTCTTTCTCGAAAGTCTATTACTGGATTCCAACTTTACTCGCGATGTATGCAAGTATTATGGTCGGAACGAAAGTAGGATACGGTGCAATTGTTCTTACACTTGGTATTGCACTTTTATTCTCATTCATTGAATATATGATTCATCGCACAAAAGAAGGAAAAGGATTCACATATCTTGTAAACACAGTTGTTGCTGCTATTGTACTAGGAGGCTTAATTGCACTTACACCGCATACTCCTATCGCAAAAAATATGGGCATCCATTTACAAATGTATGAATACAAAAAATCAGTTCAAGAAGAAAAAGAAAAACAAGAAGGAAAAGTAATTAAAGAAGATCCAGACGAAGCAAAAAAACATGCACAAGGTGAGCTAACAGACTCTGAAGTGAAAAGTTTAATTTACAGTGATCGCGATAAGTTTTTAAACGTATACAAACAATACTATAAAGACGCACCACTATCACAAAAATTATTCGGAATGGGCTATGCTGGTAACTATACGGATAAAATTAAATTAATCGAAATGGACTTCCATGATCTATTCTTTGCATTCGGAATCATCGGTTCTCTTATTTACTTCCTACCATTCCTTTACTTCGGTATTAAATTGTTACTGCGGATCATCGCAAACTTTAAGAAAATATTAACTGTGAAATATATGCTATCAGCTAGCACCATTATACTATCACTTGGAATCGGCTTTATGTCCGGGCACGTATTAACCGCGCCATCCGTTAGTATTTTCTTCGTTGTTATACTCGCTTACGTAATTGTTGATTTAAAGGCGGAATAACTGAATAAAAAACGCTTAGAGAAATAATTCTCTAAGCGTTTTTTTGTCCTAACATTCCCTTACCGCCTCTAGTAGTGAACCTCTCCACCTAAATCATAGATTTTGATGGAGCATCCTTCATCATAAATACGGTCAACTCGAGCATTTTCACACCGTTGGTGCGACCGCCTGAAGAAAACTAATGAATGTAGATAAGGATTGCTGTGTTCTGGCTGAAACTTGAGGTACTTTTGCCTCGAGTTTCAACTTTTT
>NZ_JAKUHD010000056.1:0-7572 GCF_022664325.1 Bacillus cereus group sp. BfR-BA-01310
TGAAGCGATAAGGCTTCTAACCGCAAGGACTGCGGAGATAGCCTAATAAATTAGAGTTCGATAGAACTCTTTACTTAGGAATCCCCCACTTTCACTTCTAAACGAAGTGAAAGTGGGGGTAGTTCAATCATGACTTTAAGCTTATTTCCTACAGATAAGATGATTTGGTTATTTGCAACTGCTTATGTAGGTTTTATAATATCTAGCAGTCTTGGGCGCCCATCCATGCAAGCTATCATTATAGACTCAACTACACCAGAAAATCGAAAGGCTGTTTATACAATTGACTATTGGCTTATGAATCTTTCTATGGCAATTGGTGCAGCATTAGGTGGTTTTTTATACATTAATCACCAAAAAGAGTTGTTTATATTACTGACTTTTGTTTCTGCTACATTGCCGATTGCTTATAAAATTTGGCTAGTTGCAGAAGTTAAAGAGTGCTTAGAAAAAAGACATGGAAATATAGTACTTGATCTAATTCAAAACTATAAAGTTGCTATTCAAGATAGAGCATTTTTAAGAGTTGTAATAGGGTCTACCTGCATATTTGCGGCAGAGTTTTCTTTAAACAGTTATGTTGGTATACGACTTTCAGAAACATTCAATCCAATAAGCATTGGGAACTTTGAAATAGTAGGAGTGAGGATGCTAAGTATTCTTAACATAGAAAATATGCTTTTAGTAGTATGTTTAACGTTTATTGTAAATAAATTTACAGATTGTCTAAATGGAAAAAAAGCGTTACTTTTAGGTCTTGTGCTCTATGGTGTAGGCTATATGACAGTAACATCTGCAAACACTTGGTACGTACTGATTATTTTTAGTTTCATTGCCACTGTTGGTGAACTTGTCTACTCCCCAATCAGAAATGCAGAACAAGCTAATATGATTCCGGCTGATAAAAGAGGGTCGTATTCAGCTCTTGCAGGTCTAGCATATATTGGCGCGGATCTAACTGCAAGAATGACTATTATAATTGGTGCATTTTTGGTTCCTACGATGATGTCCGTTTACATTGGTATCATTGCAATAATGGGGACATTCTTCTTATACACTGGACTGTTTGTTAGAACCAATATTCAATCTCAGGAAAGATTGAATAAAATGTCATCATAATATAATATTTTAAATGAAAAAATGCGCTATTCTTCCTATAGAGTTGTAGGAAAGGATGGCGTTTTTGATATCTATTTCTGTATCTAACGGGTTCCAACTATTTGCTCAAGAGTTTTATCTCCAAATACCTTACGGGGTCTTGCTAGAGATGTTGGTTTTGTAAAACGAACCAGTAAGTACCAAGCAAAAGATTTAGTAGCTTTATGTGTATGGGTGAGCCAAAATGTAGCTATGACTTCTTTAACTCAGTTATCTAGCTGTTTAGAAGCATCAACAGAAGTACTCATCAGTCCTGAGGGACTGAATCAACGGTTTAATAAAGCGCCGTCCTACTTTTACAACACCTACTTAGCCGAACTACTAAGCAAAAAATTGGCCACATCTATGCCGTTTTTTTCTCCATACCCTTCTGTTTTCAAGCGTATTCGTATTTTAGATTCTACTGCATTTTAACTCCCTAATTATTTTCAAGATGGAAGAATCAAGAAAGGTACAGAGTATATCCAGATAGATATGGATATATCCCTATTTCTATAATTAGATATTTCCCTATACCTCCACTTTTGTTATTAGAAATGGAGGTATAGGATGCGTTTGAAAAATTACTGATTCTATTGTTTGTACAGCATATCACTACTATAACTTTCTTTGTAATATGGATATATCCCTATTTCTATAATTAGATATTTCCCTATACTTCCACTTTTGTTATTAGAAATGGAGGTATAGGATGCGTTTGAAAAATTACTGATTCTATTGTATATACAGCATATCACTACTATAACTTTCTTTGTAATATGGATATATCCCTATTTCTATAATTAGATATTTCCCTATATCTCCACTTTTGTTATTAGAAATGGAGGTATAGGATGCGTTTTTGAAAAATTACTGATTCTATTGTTTGTACCTATATAACTACTATAATCTTCTTTGCAATATGGATATATCCCTATTTCTATAATTAGATATTTCCCTATATCTCCACTTTTATTATTAGAAATGGGGATATAGGATGCGTTTTTGAAAAATTACTGATTCTATTGTTTGTACCTATATAACTACTATAATCTTCTTTGCAATATGGATATATCCCTATTTCTATAATTAGATATTTCCCTATGTTGTATAGAGATAATAACGCTCTTTAACTTTATCTTCAGAAAGGCAATAACCTCCCATCAAACAATATGATAGGAGGTTATTAAAGTTATTTAAAATGTGTTTTAATGGTTTCAATTTTTGCAAAAAAAAATGTTGTTTAATTTGAGAAACGAGTATTTCAAACATACATTACTGTAGCTTTGAAATAAAGTTTGATTAAAAACACCCCACAAACCCCTATTTTACAGTAAAAAAGAATCCAGTTTAAAAAAAGATTGATCAAAATGGATTCCACTTTTGAGATTGAATATTTATCCTCCTCTTACGTCTCAAACATAATACCTTCACTACAGTGATTGTTTAGTAAATTTTAATCTTATTCAAAATCAAATTCTCATTTCTTCTTACACAAATAAATTTTACCATAAAGATCTATTGTTCTTGTTCAACTATCCTATGTTGTTATAATAATAATACATATTGAACTATATTTTCAATATCTGTATAACTAATCTAATATGTATAAGAAAAGAGGATATATGCTCATATGTTGAATATAATATCCTCTTATTAGTTAGTCTATTTAATTTATAAATTATCAAACTTTGTTTTAAAGTCATACTTACTTGTTAATCTACTTTTGTTTTCTCTTCTCTAGGGTCTAAGTATATTTTATCCTTGTATATGATGACTTTAAACGTGTCACCCCTCTTTACCCTATCGAACACTTCTTGTTCAACTAGAACTGCATTATACTTATGGTCTGCTGAAATGTATAACTCGTTTGTTGGGTATAAGGAAGATTGATTTGTTTGTAGCTTAATTTCTACCTTACCTTCTACTTGTTTTCCGTTTTGAACTCGGTAATACTCCGAATACCCCTCGACTGCTTTCCAACCTAAACAGAAGATGATGATACCTATGTAAGTTAGAAGGATACGTTTTCTTTTCCTCTTCTTCTTTTCCTTTGTCTTCGGCTTAGTTTCGATAATCTCAGTTGTTCGAACCATACCTAAGAGTTCTTTTATTTCTTCAATTTCTTCTTTTAAGTTCTCTAACCCTTCCTCGTCTTCTACCATTTCATATAGGTTTTCTGATAAAAAACGCATGTTAGGATAATTTACTAGATAGTCTTCTAAGTCTTCTTCCTCTATATCGAATTTATAATGTACATTTCCGTCTTCATCAACGATTCGAATGTGAACATTTTCTTCTTTCTCCGTCATCTGATCTACCCTCTTAGGATAACCGTTTTCTTGACTATACAAATTCTAGAATATTATTATTTCTATCATACAGGATAAAAAGTATAAATTCTTAATTAATACCATTTTTTAAACATCTATTTTATTTTTAAAATGACTTTATTATTTTATAACAACTTTATTATTCGTGAACATATGTCTCCACTTTTGTTATTAGAAATGGAGGTATAGGGAACGCTTTTGAAAAATTACTGATCCTATTATGTGTACCTATGTAACTACTATAATCTTCTTTGTAATATAGATATATCCCTATTTCTATAATTAGATATTTCCCTGTTTCTCCACTTTTGTTATTAGAAATGGAGGTATAGGGAACGCTTTTGAAAAATTACTGATTCTATTGTGTGTACCTATGTAACTACTACAATCTTCTTTGTAATATAGATATATCTCTACTCTTGTTATCAGAAATGGAGGTATAGGGAGCGCTTTTGAAGAATTACTGATTCTATTTTATGTATAACATATCACTACTATAATCTTCTTTGCAATATAGATATATCCCTATTTCCATAATTAGATATTTCTCTATATCTCTACTCTTGTTACCAGAAATCGAGGTATAGGGAGCGCTTTTGAAAAATTACTGATTCTATTTTATGTATAGCATATCACTACTATAATCTTCTTTACAATATAGATATATCCCTATTTCTATAATTAGATATTTCCGTACATCCGCTATCAAAAAAATTGAAATAGGTCATGGTCATCAAGTTACGCCTATGCAACGTCAATTATAGGAAAGGTTGTTTCTTTTTTAAAAAGCCCCAAAACAAAAAAATTGTACAGCTCACCTAACAATATCCATTCTCTCGTTTTGGGATATTTGCTTTTCTTAGCTTGATGGGCATGGGATATGGGGATATAAGGACTTTTTCAAAAAATGAATGGAGTGGTATAAATGATAGATTCTATTGCATGTACCACATATCACTGCTATAATCTATTATATAACATAGGGAAATATCCCTATTTCTAAAAGTAGATACTTCCCTATTTCTATAATTCTTTTACTAAAATATAGAAGTAGGGATATAGAGGACTTTTTCAAATAATAAATGGAGTGGTATAAATGGCTATTACAATTACTGTTGGGAACTACAAAGGTGGCGTTGGTAAAACCACTAATGCTGTATTAAACTCTTATGAATTCGCAAAAAAGGGGAAACGAACTTTACTCGTTGACCTTGATCCACAGAGTAATGCAACAAAATCTCTAATGTTAACAAAATCTATCCTTAATCCTGACGAACAGGTAACTTTAAATAAAACATTAATGAAAGGAATTCAAGAGGGGAATTTAGATGGATTAGAAGTTGAAATAATGGAAAATTTATATTTAATTCCCTCTTATGTTGATTTTCAAGATTTCGCAAAATTTCTATATAAATCATGTTCTTCGGAAGAAGAAGAAGATTTCTACTTTAAGGGATTACTTGAGAAAATAAAACATAAATACGATTACATATTTATCGATGTTCCGCCTATGTCAATTGAAGTCACAAAAAATGCAGTTGTAGCTTCTGATTATGTTCTTATAACTCTACAAACACAAGAACGTTCTCTTACAGGTGCGGAAAACTACATTAACCAACTAGTAAAATTAAAAGAGCAATATAATCTTGATATTGAAGTTGTAGGTATTCTTCCAGTGCTATTAAAAAATAATGGTAAAGTGGATGAATACATTATGGAAAACGCTCGTGAAATTTTTGGTGAAGAAAATCTATTTAAACATATCGTTCCACAGATGGAACGTATTAAAAGGTTTGATGTTAACGGTATTACTGAAAATGATAGACATGATTTAAATGTAATAGAACTATATGAAAAAATTAGTGATGAATTATTATCTCGTATCAATGTTTTTGAAAGTATGAAGGTTGGTGTATAACATGGCAAGAACTCCTGGATTATTAGGCAGAAAAAAGAGCAATTTTAACCCAATAGATCCTTATATTCCAAACGAGGATCCAGTTGTAACAAAAAGTGAAGAGAATACTCCTACTTTTCCACCTATAAATGAAGAAAAACAAGTGACTCAGCAAGAGAAAAAGAAGGAGCAAACACCAGAGAAAAAGACATTTAAAAACCAACAAGGTAGTATTAAAATTTCTAGTCAATCTAAGGAAGAGCTTGGAGCACTAATGAAACTTACTAATAAGAAATATGCTCATGAAATAATAGATTTACTTATACATCATTATGTAGAAAATCAATTAACTCCCGAACAGAAAAGGAAATTTAAATTATTAACAGAGATTTAGAAACATAGAAATATCCCTACATAGAAATAGGGATATTTCTATGTTTTTGTAGTTGAAAATATCATCACCAGAACTTCTTCCACGACTTTCTCGTCCCTCTCATCACCGCAATTCCCTTATGATATTCCCTCATCAATCGCTTTGTCTCTTAAGCTAACTATTTAATATCTTCTTTGTACTTGGCTCCAATATCACTAAACCACTGATCAGTATTAAGACGCCATTACTTTTGAGCTAGTAGCGCCATTCTTTTTATTTCTTCAAATGTAGCTTTGAAATAATGTTTGGTCAAATTGATACTAATAACCTTGATAAATGAGCAAAAAGAAAGAGCGTGTTTTGAAAAAAGATTGATCAAAACACACTCTTAATTTATTTAATTGAATCATTCTTTTATAAAAAAGTCTAATCACTTCAGTGATCCTTATTCCATTAAAGCGCCCGATTATTGAATGATTTCTATTGGATATTCCTAAAATCAGAAACCACTTATTCAATTTAATCACTTTTTACTTTACGTGAAATTCGCTCAATTACTCGGGATAAACCGAGTGTATTTTTGTAAATAATAAGATTGTTAAACAATAATTTGAGGAGGGCTTGTATGCAACATCATAAAAAAGCTATAGAGAAATTGGGTTCTATTATGAAACCAGATTTTACTGAAACTGATGCACTAAAAGTAAAACAAGAAATTCAAAAAGATGTAAGAGAAGGACAAGGTGCAATGACTTCCCGAGAGGCGGGGGCAATGCGAGATTAAGAATCTCCCACTTCAAACAGTCCGTAAGGAAGTTTAGTGGTGAGTAGTTCAAAGTAGTTAATCTCTTTTGACATCAATGCTTTAGATATTATCCATTAATTCTATAATATGCACCACATATCATCGCTGTGCTCTTTTTTAATGATATAGAAATATCCCTATTTCTATAGGTGGATATTTCTATATCTCATTGCTTTTGTTACAGAAATGAAGGTATAGGAAAGAGCTTTGGATAAGTTACTGGAATAATATAAATTCCTGATTCTATTGTATATACCACATATCATCGCTGTGCTCTTTTTTAATGATATAGAAATATCCCTATTTCCATAAGTAGATATTTCTATATCTCATTGCTTTTGTTACAGAAATGAAGGTATAGAAGGGGACCTTTGAAAAGTTACTGGAATAATATAAATTCCTGATTCTATTGTATATACCACATATCATCGCTGTGCTCTTTTTTAATGATATAGAAATATCCCTATTTCCATAAGTAGATATTTCTATATCTCATTGCTTTTGTTACAGAAATGAAGGTATAGAAGGGGACCTTTGAAAAGTTACTGGAATAATATAAATTACTAATTCTATTGTATATACCATATATCACTCTATAATCTCTTTTTTAAATACAGGAATATCCCTATTTCTATAAGTAGATATTTCTATATCTCATTACCTTTGTTACAGAAATGAAGGCATAGGAGAGCGTTTTTGAAAAGTTACTGGAATAACATAAATTACTGAATCCATTGCATATACCACATAACACTACTATAATCTCCTTCGCAATATAGAAATATCCCTATTTCCATAAGTAGATATTTCTATATCTCATTGCTTTTGTTACGGAAATGAAGGTATAGGAGAGAGCTTGGGATAAGTTACTGGAATAATATAAATTCCTGATTCTATTGTATATACCACATATCATCGCTGTGCTCTTTTTTAATGATATAGAAATATCCCTATTTCTATAAGTAGGTATTTCTATATCCCGTTGCTTTTGTTACGGAAATGAAAGTATAGGAGAGAGCTTGGGATA
>NZ_JAKUHD010000057.1:0-7474 GCF_022664325.1 Bacillus cereus group sp. BfR-BA-01310
TCGCAATACTATCCACTTCTTTTAGCCAAACAAACTCTTTCTTCATGGCAGGAAGTTTGGCAGAGCATGTACCATATGTCAAACCTTTTCCTGTTTCTTTGTATGCGTTATCCCATAGAGATAGGAAATGATTGAATACAAAGCGAGAGCAACCAATCGTTTTATTGATTAGCGTTGCTTGTGCTTTATTTGGATATATACGAAATTTATATGCTTTATTGATAATCATTCGTTTCACCTCCAGTTCGACATATGTCTATTATACAACAAACATACATTCGATAGGTAGTGAAGTGATAATGACAAATTATCCAGTAACACTTTACATATGTCGAACAATTAAGATGGCTTCATGCCATCCCTTGTCCGAAGCCAATTCATCTCCCACCTACTCACTGGGCTGCGACCCTTCACGTTCCTTGAGGAAGGAGTCTTCTTGGCTAAAATGATAAAGAGCAAAAAATTATTAATTAAGGAGTGGTAAGTGTGAAATATTTTGTATTTGAAGATGATGAATTAATAGGGGGATGTGAAGAGACAATATACGTTTTTGAACAAACCAAAAGAAAAAATAACTACGACAGCATTAATGATTTGGAGGAGTTTGCAGTACAATGCCTATTCATTGAACGGAGAAATACACATTGGTATTGGTATAAAGGAAAAAATGTGATAGAAATGACTATGCAGGAACTCGAAGAGAGAATTAGAGCAGAACTAAAAGAATTGAAAATGATATCCAAAAAAGAATTTACAGAAGTAAGAAACAGATATTCTCCTTATATCAAACCTATCGATTTTCCTCGTAGTGGAATCAGATGTGCATATGCTTATGAACCAGACTGGAATGATGTGTTCTTTGTTATGGAAACGGAAGAAAGTTATTTTGCCCTTTATTGGTTCACAGGGGCTTAAAAATAACTTTTATTCAAAATTAGTGGATTTTCGATAAATAATTAATGAGCTTGATATATAAATAGGGTCCTATATTAATTAGCAAGATCTAATATCTAAAAAACACTTTAGAATTACCCCAATAACAGCGGCCTTTTCGAGCTTAGTTAATTGCATCTATACTCACTCCTTATCATTATTCAAAATAAAAAAGCATCCACTATGTGAATACTTCATATTATTATGGTTAAGCTATATTAATTCATATTGATATGCAGGTGAAACAAATGGAAAATAAAGAACCTAAATAAGAATACGATCTAAGTAAAATATAGACATATAAAGAGTTCCCTGATACAATTTAAATAGACTAAACTAATAAGAGGATAGTATGTTCAATATAAGAGCATGCTATCCTCTTTCTCGTATATATTAGAATTATTAACATGATATTGAAAATATAGTTAAATATGTTTATAAAGTTATTTGAAATTTGTATTTTGTTTTAATGGTTTCGATTTTTGCAAATAATAATGTTGTTTAATTTTGGAAGCGAATATTAAAGTTTTACTTTGTTATTTCTTTATAGCTTGTAACTAAATCTTCGGCTTCATATCTAGGGTCTACCTTAACTTTACCCTCTTTTGTTTTGATAACTCTTAGTCCACCAAACCACTGTGCATCGTTAAAGGTTATTCTTCCTACTCTTACATCGTACTCTTTACCGTCTATCTTTACGATTAGTATTCCTTGGTCAGATAGAAACCCTTTTTCTACATGTCTACCTGTGATTTCAGCGTTTAATGATGTACCTTCGTTTACTAGTTTACTCTCAAAATACCCGTCTATCATAGGAAATACAAAAAGCACGATAAATACCAGTCCAAAGACAATTACCTTCTTCTTTGTACTCCATTTATTCTTTTCTTTCAGTTCTTTCTGTTTCGCTTCTTCTTCTGCTAGTTCTTGCTCTAACTCTTGCATTGCTTCTTCGTAGATTGCTAACTCTTCCTCATACTCTGCTTCTGCTTTTGCTAGTCTTTCTAGTTGTTCATCGGTTGCTACCATTTCATATTGGTTTTCTTCAACCATACGAATTTCAATACCAGTTTTTCTTACTTCTTTTAAGTCTTTTTTTGTACAATCAAACTCTCTAATAACTTCCCCTTGTTTATCAACCAGTTTAACGTGAATGCTTTTCTCCTGCTTCTTTCTAAACATTTGAACTACCCCTTTATTTGTTTCCTAACATAGATAATAATACCATTTTTGAAAACATCTATTTTATTTTTGAAATGACTTTATTATTTTTTAACAACTTTATTATTTGTGAACACATAACATATTTTATATGACTAATATGTTATGTCCCTTTATTTATCTATCTTTTTTCAATTTAAGTCTTGATAATAAAATTAGCGGCCGCTGTGATAATTGCGGCAATACCTTATTCAAAAGTTCCGTTAAAGATTTCATCTTTTTAAGAGAATGTCGTCAATGCGGTATGAAGAAAATCATATAGTGTTGCTTTATAATAAAGTTTGATCAAATTGATACTAATAACCTGATGGACATAGGGTAATTAAAAATCTTAGCTTGATGGGCATGTGGTGCTACTCCACATCCATCAACTTAAGGTTAGGAAAGGTCAGTTTCAGAAGAAACCTTCTTCTTTTTCTAAACAACCAGTATAGATTATTAGAGGTTCTGGTGCAAAGATAAAATGAAAATCAGTAAAACGCATATATTCCTAACAGAATTGTATTTTATGCTACAAGTTCAAACAATTTTCTTTTTTTGATATGGTGAGTCCTTTTAACAAAAAGAGAGCAGATCGTCTGCTCTCTTATGATGCCTCCTTATGTTCTGGGGAATGCTCAACACTTCCCATTCTCTTTAGTTTATTCCATCCTACCGCTACCCCTCGAATGGATGAAAATATAGATTTAATTACAACATAAGTCATAAATTGACGATAAATAAAGCGTTGTAAAATTAACCATACTAGTGGTTTAGGGTTCTCTTTCTCTAATTTAAATGCAAACAGAGAAGCGAGAAGATCCATTAAAAAGAATACAAAATAAAATCCTAAAACTTTTAGCGGATTGCTACCAAATAGCCCCATAATCATTAATATATCTGCTAAAGGAGCAATAAATTGCAGAACATATTGGAATAACCACATGTTAGGCAATGCAATAAACCCTAATGTTTTATGTTTTGCATTAAACAATGCTTTTCGATGTTTCCAAAGACATTGGAGTGTACCATATGACCAACGATATCGCTGTTTAATAAGACTTTTCACATCTTCAGGTGACTCCGTATAAGCATACGCTTTTTCTTCATATACGATTCTATGCCCTTCACGTAAAAATGTAATAGTAAGATCCGTATCTTCTGCCAATGTATCTTCGCTTAAATATCCAGATTCGACTACATTCTTTTTACGCCATGCTCCAATAGCTCCAGGAACTACCGTAATACAATTTAACTCATCAAAAGCTCTGCGTTCTAAATTAAATCCTGTAATATATTCAACATGTTGCCAAGTAGTTAACAAGTTCCGTCTGTTTCCCACTTTGACATTACCTGAAACTGCTGCTACATTATGATCTTCAAAGTGTCTGATCATTAGAGAAATAGCGTCTTGCGCAATAATTGTATCCGCATCTAAAGTGACAATGATTTCTCCTGTTGATTTTTGAAATCCTAAGTTCATTGCGGATGATTTCCCACCATTTTCTTTCTGAATTAAACGAACTCTAGGATGTTTATAGAATGTTTCTTGAATTACTTTTGACGTATCATCTTTCGATCCGTCATCAACGACAATAACTTCAAACTCTCTATAATTACTATCCAAAATTGAGCGAATCGTCTTAGCTATAACCTTCTCTTCATTATATGCTGCTATCACAACACTAACAAAAGGTTGATAAGACGAATTAGCAAATAAACGAGAGTTTGTTTTCTTTTTTTGCTTGAATGAAAAATAAATTAAAAATAGGAATCGGAAAATACCTAATCCAATAGCAATATAAAAAATAGTTGTTAATATATGCTTAGAATATCCTGCTCCTGAAAAAACAGCTTTATTATAAAGTAAATATTGCTTATCCTCTGAAGAAACGGGAGGCATAACTTCATCTCGTTCTTTATTCATTAAATCTGAAATTGTTACAAAACTATATCCATTCTTTTTAAGATCTTTAATAATCATCGGCAGCGCCTCTACCGTATGGGTACGATCCCCTCCTGCATCATGGAGAAGAATAACATTTCCCTCCCCCTTATAAATGGGATTAAGAGTACGCTTTACTAATTCATTTGTTGATGGAGTCGCCCAATCTTCAGGATCAACTTTTTCTGCCACCATTGTATAGTTCATATTTTGTGCACGCAAAATAGGCAGTATTTCATTTGATGAATCCGGGTTAGCATCTGCTTCATACGGTGGCCTAAATAAAACCGTAGAATGCCCAGTTATTTCTTGGATTAGGCGCTGAGTTGTATTAAGTTCTACTTTTGTACGTAGCAAAGACGTATCAGCGACGTTAGGATGCTTGAAGGTATGATTGCCAATCTCATGCCCCTCATCGTATATTCTTTTAACAATACTAGGATTTAATTGCGCATTTTCACCAAGTACAAAAAAGGCAGCTTTTATTTTATACTCTTTTAATATATCTAGAATTTCCGGTGTATATTTCGGATTTGGTCCATCATCAAATGTTAATGCTACTTGTTTGCCTTTTGGCTTTCCATATCGTTGCACTTCATATGAAGATGGCAGTGATTGATACACTTCATCTGTAAAATAACCATTTTGGTCTACTTTAAAATCTCTCAATCCATTGTGTCTCTCATTCTCAACCTGCAAAATTTCGCCTTGTCCAGAATAATTTACTTCATCTAAACTAGCGATTTTATGTAATGCATCAGGATTTTTTTGTACCTCAATAGGATTCTTTAATACTTTCCATATAGTAGGATCTTCTGCTCCTAGTCTCCATAACGCAAATCCCTTTGCATTGTTGTTCATTGCGATTTTCACTTGATTATAAAGAGTAACACCATCTAAAAACCAAGCAGTATGTTCTTTCGCTCCTGTTTTATATCTAAAATAAGGGTTTCCACTAATCTTATCCCATTGAATATTTATATTTGAATCATGAGCCATTGTCATAACTTCTGAGAAAGTTAAAGACTTCGCAGGTTCATTGCTATTTACTTCCCAATCATATCCATAGTTACCGAAAGCAACTATAAGTTTCTCAGACGGAATGTCTAGTCCATTAAGCGTATGTTCAAACCATTTATTTGAAGCAATTGGTCCTGGTACCCCTGCTCCATAGTGCTCATCATACATCATTACAATCATACGATCTATTACTTTGGCTAACTCACCATAATCAATAGCTTTATCATTAGCAGGGACATCTTGCGTAACGAGCAAATGATGTTTATGAAAGACCGTAGTAAGTTCTTTCATGAAATTTGTTAATTTTTCTCTATCGCTTTCAGGTATTGCCTCAAAGTCAATATTAATACCCGAAAATCGATTCTTTTCAACTTGCTTTACTAAATTATTAATAAACTTTGTCTTTACATGATCTGGAGAATTCAGTAACTTATGAATAAGTTCACTATCAGGACCAGAAGCTTTTTGCGTATAGTTAGTAAGTAAAGGCATAATTTTCACATGATTTTTTTCTGCTAACTTTACAATCTCAGGTTTTATCTCACTACTAATTGTTAAGTCTGCTTTTAAGTGATACCATTCTGGTACTAACATGGTTAATGAATCGATATTTTCTTTTAAAGAAGCGGTACTATTTTTATCCCAGTTCACATAAAAACCATAAACTTCTTTAGGTTGTTTACTATCGCCCGTTGAATTGACAGAATTTTTATTATATTTTATTTCGGTATTTGATTTAAATTCTTCTTTCTTTAACTGCTGGTCGCTAAGTTTTTGATTAATAGGTACAAGTTTAGTATTTTGTTTTACAGCAGGATTCATATTTGGAATTTCTGGTGTTGAAAAAATACTTCGAAAGAAAAAATAAAATACAATACTTACGCTAACTATTAAGATACATAGCAACCAACTAAAAGCTATTTTCCTTCTTCCTTTAGGATCATAAAAAACAGGTTTTGATTTATCTTTCTCTTGTTGAATTTTTTTCTCCATTATATCTTTTACATACTCCTTTTCGTCTTATTCTAAGTACAAACGCAAACTATATTAATAGATATACCTTCTAGGTTTTTGATACGAAAATAGCTTAGAATATAGAATAATAATTTCCTTTTAGCTTTGAAATTAAACGACTACTCCAAAAAACTTACAGATGAATCCCATCATTTGGTAAAGTTGCTGTACGAAATGATTTCAATCCTAACATGAAACTAATCCCCATCTTCAATGTTCTATGGATTCTTCTTCACATTCCCTTAATATTGTATGGCAGGAATGCTTTTGTCCTCATTTTTAGGCCCGTTATTTTCTTTCTGAGACCCTCTACCATTGCTTTCTTGCTGATGTCCATTATTTTCTTTCTGAGATCCCCTGCCGTTGTTCTCTTGCTGATGTCCATTATTTCCTTGCTGAGATCCCCTACCGTTGTTCTCTTGCTGATGTCCATTATTTTCTTTCTGAGACCCTCTACCGTTGTTTTCTTGCTGATTTCTATTATTTTCTTTCTGAGGTCCCCTACCGTTGTTCTCTTGCTGATGTCCATTATTTCCTTGCTGAGATTCTCTACCGTTGTTCTCTTGCTGATGTCCATTATTTTCTTTTATTTGCTTGGCCAGCTGTTCTTGGGTTTGCTTTTGTTCTTTATGCTCTTGCTTCTCGTATTTTTTTTCTTTTACAGGAGACAAATCCGATGATGCATCAAGAGATGGCTTTGGTTGCGAATGTATTTCCTCATCATGTTCCTCCTCATTAGACGGTGGTACAGGAGGAGAAAGCAGTTTTTTCTTCTCATTCTCTTGCTTTATATAAACACCTGTGCCAATTCCTGCTTTCTTGGCATTCTTTCGCACTTGCATCGTACTGCTTTGATATACGACTGTAACATGTTTTGTCTCATACTCTTTCTTTAATTCTTGCATAGCCTTTTCCAACTGTGGTTCTAGCGACTTTTCCTTTGTAACAGCTGTTAGCATAACTTGCTTATCATTCGTTAAGTACTTACCCTCTTGACTTTTCTTTATAATAGTACGTATTACGTCTTGCAAATGTTTATTTTCCCATCGTTTCATTTCTTTTAAAATACGCTTTCCATCATCATTACAAGCTCGCAAATCTATAACACGAAGATCCTTTGTTACGCTCGCCTCTAAACTTGGATTTATATCAACTGAGACATAAGCAAATACTTTTTCTTCCGGTTGGTTGTAGAAAGGCAGCAACACACATAGAAAACAAGCAACAAGTAATGATGCAGCCTTTAAGAAAGAAGGGATCGAAAAACGCGATGCTCTTTGTTCTTGTTCGTTAAACGAGATTTCCTCTCCAATCATGTAAGAGTGCGCTTTTCTTTTAAACGAAATAAATTCTCCATTTGGA
>NZ_JAKUHD010000058.1:0-6307 GCF_022664325.1 Bacillus cereus group sp. BfR-BA-01310
CGTTCCCATACCGAACACGGAAGTTAAGCTCTCTAGCGCCGATGGTAGTTGGGACCTTGTCCCTGTGAGAGTAGGACGTCGCCAAGCAACTTTAAGACGAGTCAGAATGACTCGTCTTTTTTGTATTTAATGAAATAAGCTTGTTATCTATGGCTCAAGAAATCCATTGATAACAAGCTTATTTGTTTAAAGATAAGTGTATTTATATAGTATAAATTCTCAGAAAAACTTCTATTTAGTATAGTTTCACATCAATAAGCTCAAAATGTTCGCAAACGAGTAGCATATCTTCAGAAAAACTCAGACCAAGCTCAGTTAGTTCCTTTCTAAAGAACCGAACATGGGTGTCTCTCCAGTAACTATAGGTACGATCGCCTTCACCTTCAGCGATAGCGAATTCTTCGCTTACTTCATTCATTGGTGTTACAGTTACTTCTATTGTCTTAATAATAGCTACAGGTTCATCTTGGCTATTGAGTACAATACTATAATCATCGTTTGTTGGTAGCGGTTCGTTTTCTAATTCATAAAAAATATGACCGGAGCATGTTGCTGTTTTTACACCATCAATTACTAACTGTGCGAGATAATCAGGGGAATCACCGAATTGCCAAGCTGTAACAGATTTCGGCTTTGCATTGTCCCCCCAATAAGTATCCCAATATGCTTGTGCTAATGGATTCATTTGTATCGTTACCTCACTTTAGTTAATATTAATTCTCTTTATAATCCCTGAGCAATCTGCTTATTTGTAATGGCTTTGTACTCATTTAAAATTTGTATCGTTGTGTTGCGAATTAATACAGGTAATACGCTGAATGAATATGGTTTGTAAACCCGTTCTGTCCATTTATGGCCATCTTTCCCGTAGACCCTCATATTAATAGAAGGGATGTTTAATTTCCGAATTGTTTCGTACGGTAATGGATATAGTTGTTCCCATTTAGGAAAGTTTTCCAATAATAGTTTTAACTCTTCGTCAGTTTCGTGAATAGACAAGAATAGTTCATCTATAATACTAGCTTCGCCGCCGGTACCGCTAATACTATTAAAGGAAACTAAATGCTTTGTTAGTAATTCAATTTGCTCTTCTAGTGTTAAAACTTGCAGTTGTTTGTATATAGACATAGGAAAAACTTCCTTAAATCTTATAATTGGAAGTCTTTCGTAGCGAAGATAAGTACAAGTGAAAACACTATAGTACGTTTACATAAATACAAGGAAGTGGTGATGTATAACAAGGACCTGGAACGTTTGTTCTCGTTCGGTATAATGGGTACATTCAATCAATTGAGGTACTTATTTTAAACTTAGTATATGCGTTTAAAGAAGAAATGCTATTACTAGGTTCGGGTTTCAAGTATAGCTTGTAACCTTACATATCTTAATGGATTGTTCAAAGAATATTCGGATTATTAATATGAATTTATTATCACTATGCCATATTAAAAGGAGTAATACTAGAGGTGAAATAGATAAAAAACCGATATTCCAACTTGAATATCGGTTTAATAATATATAACTGATATAAAGCTATAGCAATACGAAAAACGTAAATAAGATAGCTAACAAAATACGATAATATGCAAAAGGTTTTAAACCTATCTTTTCTAAAAGCTTTAGGAATGTTACTACTGCTAACATTGCTACAATAAAAGAAGTAATGAAGCCTACCGCAAACATAGGGATATCATTTACACTTAAATACTTCCAGCTTTTTAATAAGTCTAAGCCTGTAGCTCCAACCATTACAGGAAGAGCAATAAGAAAAGAGAACTCAGATGCAGTTTTATAATTTACTTTCGCTAATAGACCTCCAGAAATAGTAGAACCAGCTCTAGAGAAGCCAGGATATACTGCTAAGCATTGAAATAATCCGATTGTTAATGCTTGACGGTATGTTAAATCATCCAGAGAAAAGGTAGTTGCCTCTGCCTTTTTGACTTCTGCAAAGATCATAAGAATTGCTCCTGCTACAAGTCCAATTACGACAGTATATGGCTGAAATAAATATGTTTTAATAACATCATGTAGTAGTAAACCAGCAATTACTGCTGGAAATACGCCAAGAAATACATGGAATGCGTTGAATTTTTTCTCTTTCCGTAGAAGAGGTTTAATATTACATAAAGAAACAAGGCGTTTATGATATAAAATTGCAATAGCTAAAATTGCCCCTAGCTGAATAACAATTTCAAACGTTTTTGCTCTCTCTCCCTCGAAGTCTAGTAAATGCCCGACTAATATAAGATGGCCAGTAGAGGAGATAGGTAAAAATTCAGCTAACCCTTCTACAATACCAAGTATGAAAGCAATAATAATATCGCTCATAATTTCACTCCTATAAATTAATGGATATCAACCTTTTTAAAATAGAACAGTGTTGCGATAAAACTGAGAATTGTTGTTGCAGCGATGATGAGATAAGAATATTCTGGTGGATAAGTTGGTTGTAATTCATTATTTGCTATATCTAAGGTAGCAGTCCATGGAAACAGGTCTTTATGTTTTGAATTTACGAGCATAAGGTTAGTCATCGTTATAATAATTGTTAATATAATAGGCGGTACATACGTCTTCATTACAAGAGCTAATAGTACAATAGGTGAAGATAAAAGAAAGAGAAGTCCACCACATATTAAAAATTTTAGGAGGGAACCTAAAAGTAAAGCAATGCTAAAACCAGAGAAGTTCCCCAGTAGCCCTAATAATAAAGTAAGTGCCCAAGCGACTAAAGTAAGTATTATAATCCAAAGAAAGAGAATAATGAACTTACTTATAATAAAGTTAATGCGTGACACTGGGATAGTTAGTAAATGTTTTAGTGTATCTTCTGTATATTCACGGGTAAACAGATAAGCAACCACTACGCCATATAAGGGGAATCCCATAACTAAAGTAGTATATAAGTTAACTTCAGTGAATAATTGATGGAACAAAATAGTTGGAGTTGGCTGTTTTGTTTTTATGTGTATATAAGACGCTACTACCACTAAGAAAGGTGCGACACCAGCCCCGATAATACTAATCAAAAACATATTAGAGCGTTTGAGTTTTAATAGTTCTGTATAGAGTAGATTAACCAATTGTTCCACCTCCAACTAGCTTGGTGAAATAATCTTCTAATCTGTCTTCACTCATCATCATTTTTAATACTTCAATATCATTAAGAACAAACGCTCTGTTAATGCGTCCTTGCTGTCCGAAATGAGAGTAAACGCGAATATTTCCTGCGTCATGTACCTCATAATCAAAAATTTGAAAATGATTTTCTAAGAGCATCGCAGCTTTATTGTCATTAGTCACTTGGAATTCTATATACCTACGGTTTGCTTTACGTAGCGTATCAAGAGAAACTTCCTCTAGTAACTTTCCTTCATGAATAATTCCCATACGATCGACTAGTTGTTCCACTTCGGCTAGTATGTGACTAGAAATGAGTATCGTTATGTTTCTTTCTTGAGCTAAAGATTTAATAAGCTTTCGCATTTCTTTAATACCGATTGGATCGAGCCCGTTAGTTGGTTCATCTAGTATGAGTAGTTCGGGATAATGGAGAAGAGCACGTGCAATTCCTAAACGCTGCTTCATTCCTAAAGAATACTTTCCTACTAATTTTTTTGTTTCATGCTGCAAGCCTACAATTTCTAATGCTTCTTCAATTGCATTCTTTTTGTGAACTCCAATTATCTTTGCATTAATTAATAAGTTTTCTCGTGCTGTTAAGTTTTCATAAAACCCTGGAACTTCAACGATAGAACCAATTCTTCTTAAAATGTCTTTTTGATTTTGGAATAAATCCTCCCCAAATATTTCAATATTCCCACTTGTAGGTTTTATAAGGCTGAGCAGCATACGAATGGTCGTTGTTTTACCAGCCCCATTTCGTCCTATGAATCCATAAATCTCTCCTTGTTGTACATTGATGTTAAGATTATCTACTGATTTTTGAGTGCCATATATTTTAGTGAGATTTGTCGTTTTTATAATTGTATTTATAGAAGACACCTACTTTCTATGAGTTCTTAATTACATGATAAAAAGAAGGGTTTAACTGCATATTAATCATTTCTTAACTATTTCTTAAAAGTAGTGTGTTTTGGGATAGAAAAGCCAAAAGTAGTTCTTTCCCAAGGAATACTGTCAACCCATATATGTCCACCGTTTTTCGCAACGAGCGCTTTAGAAATAGAAAGCCCGAGACCGCTACCACCAAAAGAGGAGTTTCTTGATTGTTCGCTTCGGTACATTCGCTCAAATACGTTTTGTAATTCATGTTTTGGAATACCAGGGCCTTTGTCCCAAATAAGAAGTTCATATTCTGAATCGGTTTCTAGTAGTTCGACGCCTACTATTTTCCCATCCTTTCCGTAATAAATGGCATTTTTCATTAAATTACCTATAACCCGCATAAGGCTAAGATGGTCTGCGATGATAGGACAAGTAGATTCTGGTATAAAAACTTGTAGTTCGATATTATGTTTTGATAGATCAGGTAAAAACTCGATTAACACTTCTCTAGTAACTTCAGAAAAATCGAGTTCTTCTTCTTTTAATGGAAATTCATTAGCATCTAGCTTTGCCATATTGAATATTTCATCAACTAGACTTTTTAAGTTGTTTGATTTCTTATAAAGTATTTCAAGATATTCTAGCTTTTCCGTTTGAGAAGCAGCAGCACCATCTTTTAAAGCGTCAATATATCCAATAATAGAAGTGAGTGGTGTTCGGATATCATGCGAGATACTAGACAAAAGTTGTTTTCTCGATTCTTCGGATCTTTTCGCCTCAATCTGAACCTTTTCTAATTCAGCTATTAGTTCGTTTATCGAAAAAACGATAGTATGTAATGAACGGTCGTTATTTGTAAATAATCTTGTTTGCAAATTTCCTTTTAGTGCACGACTTAATTTAGTGACCATCGCTTTGCGATTTTGAATGAATTGTATTCTTGAAAAGAAAAGATATATTGTAATTAAGATAAGGGTAATAAATAAAGGTATTTTTACTTTGGGACCCATGTGTATATTTAAAAGCCCGCAAATGATAAGTTGCAATGAAATAAGAAAGAGAATCTTATCAGTCTTCAAGCTTTTCACCTACAAACTTATAACCAATTCCCCATATAGTTTGAATAAATTTTGGATTGGAAGGGTCGATTTCTATTTTCTTTCTAAGCTTTCTAATATGTACCATAACGGTATTGTCATCTTCTATATAATTATCGTCCCATACATTTCGAAAGAGTTGTGTTTTTGTAAATACTTGTCCTGGGTTTGAAGTGAAGAATTTTAATAGTTCAAGTTCTTTTCCGGTTAAATTGATTTCTTTTTCATTTGTATGAACTGTGTATGTATTTAAATCAATAGTTAGCCCTTTAAAAGCTAAAGTTGTTTTCTCTTGTACATTAGTGTTACTTCCGAGAATTAAAAACCGTCGCATGAGAGCTTTTACTCGTGCAACCACTTCGTGAATACTGAAAGGTTTCGTAATGTAATCATCGGCGCCAATGCTTAAACCTAAAATTTTATCAACTTCGTGATCTTTAGCGGTTAGCATTAATATCGGTACGTTAGTTTTATCTCTAAGTTTTCTACATACTTCGATCCCATCTACTTTCGGCATCATAAGATCTAATATAACGAGGTTATAGTTATTTTGATTAAACAAATGTAAGGCTTCTTCGCCATGAATTGCAGTATCTACCATATATAATTCTCGTTCTAAATATCTTTTTAATAAATCTCGGATTTCTTTGTCGTCGTCTGCTATAAGAATACGTATATCTTTCATATCGTCACCTGTTTCTAATAGAGTTTTATCGATAGTACAACATGATAAACAAAGAGGTACATTAGGGAATACAATAACTCTCTAATTATATACTAGTATTTGTTAAAAAAAGGTTGCTAGTTTCGTTAGGGAAATCATTCATACAAATTAAGTAAGGTGTGACGGCTGAAGCCTTTAATTAAATTGAATATGTTTTGGGAGAATAGAATTAGTAAAGAGAAGGGGAAGATGGTTTCTCGTTAATGAAACCATTGTAGGGGCTTATCTAGCTTAAAGAGTATGAAAATATTCAAATTAAATTTATTTGTAAAAATGTGTTGACGATTAGAGTGTAGAGGTGTAATATAGAACAAGTCGCCGATAGCAATAACACAGAAAGCGACAAACGAAATAAAAAACTTAGTTGACATCAATTAACGAAAGTGTTAACATAAGGAAGTCGCAAATGAGCGGCAAAGTAGTTCTTTGAAAACTGAACGAAACAAACAACGTGAAACGTCAATTTTTATTTTAG
>NZ_JAKUHD010000059.1:0-5782 GCF_022664325.1 Bacillus cereus group sp. BfR-BA-01310
TTTTGTTTTGTTTTGTTTTGTTTTGTTTTGTTTTGTTTTGTTTTGTTTTGTTTTGTTTTGTTTTGTTTTGTTTTGTTTTGTTTTGTTTTGTGCTATCCCTAGACAAACTAAAAAACACCTTAAAAATTTATTATTCATTTCAAATTCCCACTATTATGTGATTCTTTACTATATCGTTTCACTAAAAATACTGTTATTAAAATAATAATACCTATACTCAAACCAAGTAATTGATCTAGTGCAATCACATCACGCAAAACCCAACGGAAAATAAACCCTAAACTAAACATAAACACACACATGAAACCAAAATAGTTTAATGCTTTGTGAATATCCTTCATTCTCACCCCTCCTCTAACTATATTTTACCATTTTGTACTCCACTTAGCGTACGAAATCCGCGAAATGATGGCGCTACCCCATCGCCATCAAGCTAAGAAAAACAAATACCCCAAAACGAGAAATTTTGGGGTATCATAAAATTTTTAAATCTTTACTTCTTGTTTTGTCGTTTCATTTGTATACTACTTATAACCCCAAACACAATCGCTACTGCACAACATACGATTGAGAAGGTCTGTAGTACGTTAGTAGAGTAATACCCTAGAACTAACACTACTGCTAAAATAATTCCTGCTACTAATATTCTCCGTTTCTGCATATCCATAAAATCAATTTATCCCCCTAACCTTTTACTTAAACTATATTTTACCATTTCAAATTCCGTTTAGCGTACGAAATTAAATTTATATTCTTCTATAAGGATACCAAAAAATTGATATATATACGTTATAATCCAAATATAAAACAAATTATATATTAATCTACATTCTCCCTTTGTTTTTTTATTCCGTGTGGTTAACTTCTATAATACGATCCGTTGTGGCATTAACGGTCATACGAATTTGTTTATTCCCTTGTTTGTATACGTAAATCGACGTTTTTTTATCTGCTGATAACTGGGCGTCTACTGGTAATGGTAAAATACTGTCATATTTCATGAAGTTCGTTCCAATCAATAATTTATTAGCTACTTCCTGGGATAATGGATGACTTTTATTATATTCGGCCTCCTGTGCTTTTCGCTCCTCTTCCTTCTGTTTTAGTTCCGCTTCTATTTTCTTTTCATTTTCCCATTCCTGACGAAGATGTTCACAAGTTATTCCTATAGGTTCACTATATGATTTCGGTTAGGACCAGGAAGATTATTCAGATCAACAGGGTGGATAGGAGACAATGCTTTGGGATGAATTTAAAGGGGAGTAATATTTTTTTAGTTCAAAATTATCTCCTAATCTCCTATAATGATAAATCCAATTTCCAAAAGAATATTACCCTCTTTTTTGTTAGTTATGTATAATGATGGAAGGGGGTATATATATGAATTATAAAAAAACAATAGTAAGCATATTGCTAGTAGCTTCATTATTTACATTATCTGCTTGTAAGGAAAAAGAAGTAGTAAAGCCAGTAGAGAAGAAAGAAGAGCCTCAAAAGGAACATATAACATCAGATAAAACAGAGGAAGTCACTACAGAAAAAGAAAAGCAAGATGAACAAAAGAAGGAAGAAGGACAAATTGGTATACAAACAACAGTAGAAGAACTTCAGCAACATATTGATAAACGCGGTTATATACTTTACACGGATCATCCGATTCGCCGTGTTACAAGTGAAAATAATCGAACTACCGATATATCTAATTATGGTGATTCGGTTGTTAATATTCGCACAGAAGAACCACTTGAAAATTTATCGCCAGATTGGGTGAAAGAAGGATATGCATTTATAACAGTACAACAAGATCCTTCTTTTCAATATAAATCATGGGATGAAATAACAAATTTAGAAAGGGCACTTGTAAAAGTAGCATATGCATCAGTTTCTGCATTTCGTGTGCTAGAAGCTCCTGCAAGAAAGGAAGATTTCTCAAATACTGCTGAGATTAAAGTGGCACTTACATACCTCCGAAAAGGTGGAGAATTTGATTATATGGCTCCTGTCGCCCAAGGCGGAGTAGATCAAGGGCTATTTCAAAAGAATGATAAACTGAAAAAAAGTTGGAGTAAGTTAGCAAACATAGAAAACCCTAAAGAGAATAAAATAGCTTTTTCCCAAGCATATGAGGAGGCGCGACAAGAGACGAATAATATGATAGGCCTTCTAAATATTTTAGTGTCTAAAAATTATAAGGAGCGTCTGTCGCAGCTTCCTAGTAAATAGGATGATAAGATATCCAAATAAGGCAAGTAAAATCTCTAAACATGCGAATTTTATATTGGACATCATCCCGAACAAGCTGAAGACATAGGAAATCTCATAATAAAAACAAAGGAGAAATATAATATAAAGGATTAATTTACTCCTTTCCTTGATTGGCTAAAAGCCTTTCAAGGTTTTTTTATGATTTAACAATTTTATGAATGTATTAAAAAGAATCAAAGAAAATATGATATAAATTTTAGTCTAATTTCTATACATAAATAAAGATTTAAAAGTAAACGTAAAGTAACTCCAAAATATACAATAAAAGTTGATTTTAGAGTTACTTTGAAAGCGGAAAAAGAAGCGCAACTGCAAGCTGAAAAAGAAATGAAGAAAAAGCGAGAGGTTACATTTGCTACGAAAAACCAGACGATACAGACAAGCTGTATCGTCCACTTCACTGCGCTTCGCTTGTTCGTGTATTGCTTCCCCTTTGGGGTTCGTTGTTGATTTATCAATATACAATTCATCCTTATTTACCGCTTCCCAGCGATTTTTCTGTCTTATATAATCGAATTAACGAATATTAGGATTTTTTAAAATGAATAAACAAAACGTATCATCAGCACTCGACAACCCTAGATTGTAAAGATGTTTTATCCTCCTTTGTGTATTGCATTTCTAAGATTTTCATTGCCCTTTATACTTTATTTGTACCAATGACCCATTACTTCACCTTTTCTAAAACCATAAAGAACGTACTATCCGGTAGCGCAACCGCATTCCCAGACTCATCTTTAAACTCGATTTTCTCGCTAAGATGGGTTGTATATCCATCCTGCAAATAGTTCATAGCTTGAACAATGTTTACTTTATCTCCAAAGATACCCTTTACGAAATCCTTATAGTTGTTTGGCGTAAAGATTCCAAACTGCTCCTGTACCTCATGAGCGAAGGAATCCTCGCCCCAGGTATACGTATATAAGAACTCCATCGCATCGTTAACAGGCATTTTGACTGTATTGTCTGCAAGTACCTCATACTGGATTATACGACCCTTAAATTCATGGACATACTGCTCTAAGAACTTCATTCCGCCCGCATCTTTAAAACGAATCACACGCATTAACCTTTTACCTTCGGTCATGATGCCATCACGAATGATAATACGACCTCCCGGCTTTAACACCTCGTAGGCACTCTGCAGACCCTTTTTAATTACTTCATGATTGAATTTCCTACCTTCATACTCAATATAAGAGAACAGCTCATGAAGGATAGAAGAATATACAATCGTATCAACCGATTCTTTATCAAACGAGCTGCTTAAGTTGATTGCATCCCCTTTAATGACGTCCCAAGAACGACCCTCGTTCTGCTTCTTCTTTTTCAACGTATCAATCACGTTTTCGGAAATATCGATACCATAGATTCGTTTATCCTCGGTCTCTTCTTCAATCATGTCTAGCATGACACCACCACCGGCTCCGAC
Source organism: Bacillus cereus group sp. BfR-BA-01310 (assembly GCF_022664325.1). NCBI lineage: Bacteria > Bacillati > Bacillota > Bacilli > Caryophanales > Bacillaceae > Bacillus > Bacillus cereus group sp. BfR-BA-01310. The sequence continues at coordinate 3,698 of NZ_JAKUHD010000059.1, forward strand.
ATCTACAACCGTATCTCCCTTTATATAATCAAGAATAATTCGTTTATCATCAGCCGAACTATTCATATGCTCCAGATACACTTCTTCGTTATGGAATCTATCATACGCATCCTTACGTAACCCGAAGAAATCAAATAGCAGCACGTTTGCCCGAGCATGCATCATATCTACCTTTTCTGCCTCTACACAGAAGGTAATTAACGCCTCACCTACAGCAGAAAACTGAAACGCCACATACGCAGTCTTCATATCTTCATCGACTTTAACCTCAAAGGAAACATGCGTTGTATCCAGCTTCTCGTTCTCACGGTACTCCCGTAGATACTTCTCAATAACCCGCTTACGATACACGTTGTCCTTCTTCTCGCCTTTGAAATCATAGTGCAACTGCTGCATCAATTTCTCGAAATGGATATGCTGAACCTTTCCAGTGCCTATCTCGTTCTTTAACATAACAAAAACTGTCCAGATATCCTCGAAGCTAAGAGCATGCATAGACGGTTCTACATACCACAAATCCTTATCAGATAAGAAGGTTTGAACGCCATTCTTCTCGCTCCCCATAATTATATCTTTTTCAAATGCTGACTCCTTATGTTTTGGCGTGAGTCTATGTATGCGAGAAGTAAATAGCTCCACATAGCCATCAAACAGACCATCAATTGTAATCTTCACATCGTCCTTTACTTCACTCCACAAGGATTTTGATACGCCCTCAATAATACATTGGTTAAGATAGTATAGAATCTCCTTTAACCTATCGTCTCCGTACTCTTCTTTATACGTGTTGATCAAATCAAAATGTGAGCCCAAACGAGCCTCCCCGCGGATATACTGTCCGATTAATCCATGTGTTCTAATTAAATCTCGAACAAACAAATACTCAGTAGAGTTTAAGTTTGTCTCTATACGTTCGATAAACTGAATATCACTAAAGATATCAGCAGAACCCTCGTTATGTACCAATAGGTTTATCCCATTTTCCTTCCATTGCTCCCGCTGTTTTAAAGAGCCTACCTTTGCAAGCTCACTATACGTTAGTACCTTTTCAATAATGCGATACGCTTCTTCATCTAAAGACAACCCATCTAACACTTGCAGCGTACGGTGTACATAGTACAACACCGCATCCGTTTTTAATGCACCAAGTACCTGTACATTCTCATAGTTTTGATGTATCTCCTCTGCCTCGATTAGATGCTTTAACCACGTAGGGAGAGCATCAGAAAACCCTTCAATGTATTTATTTAGAACTTCAATGTTTTTCAACTTATTTACCTCCATATATAATCAATATCCTCGCATTACCCTAACGCCCGTAACACATTAAGTCCATTCTCTGTTAGCTTTACCGCACCGTTTGGACAACCCTCACAACCTGTACTTTACAATTAACCGTTTATTAAGCAGCGATTGTACCGTCCGTTTGTTGGGACCCCATAGCTCAGCAGGGAGAGCGCCACCTTAACAGGGTAGAGATCATGAGCCCGAGCCACCGGAGTAATTACTTTCAAAACAGTTTATAACTTATAAAAATCTGTCTCATTATTTCTTATTTCAGACCTTAATTTTTAAACTTCAAACATAAAACCCCTACGGTTGGAAGATCCGCCGGGGCCCACTTTAACTCCAATAAATTATTAACATGAACCCATATCAACTCGGCATGCTCAAGCGCTTTAGGTATACCGGACTCTATGTATGCCTTATAAGTAACAAGATGAACTATAATATTCTCATACTCATGATTCACTTCTTCTATTTTTTCACCAACAGTAATTAAACATCCTAGTTCTTCTTTGATCTCACGTATCAGTGCATCTTGCGGCATTTCCCCTTCATTAATTTTTCCACCTGGAAATTCCCAATAGTTCGGTAAGGACATTGCAGGAGAACGTAATGCACATAGTATTTCATTCTTCTCATTAAAAATGACCGCTCCAACAACCGATACTTTTTTCTTCATGAATCGTCACTTCTTTCACATCTTATTTATTGAACTACCCCCACTTTCACTTCGTTTAGAAGTGGGGGATTCCTAAGTAAAGAGTTCTATCGAACTCTAATTTATTAGGCTATCTCCGC
>NZ_JAKUHD010000060.1:0-5765 GCF_022664325.1 Bacillus cereus group sp. BfR-BA-01310
CACCTAGATTTAGAAACTCGCAAAAATATCCAGGAAGTAAGCCATATTATGGCTACTATGAAAATGAAAATTACATTATTAGTTGGTGCCGAGGGCATTTATTAGAACTAAAACATCCAGAGGAGATGGACGGGAGATACAAAGAATTTAAATTTGAACATTTACCAATTATTTTGGAGCCAGAATATAAAGTGAAATCGGATAGTCTCGAACAAGTTCAAATATTGGTTAAGCTATTGAACCGTTCTGATGTAGATCATGTGGTAAATTCATGTGATGCAGACAAAGAGGGTGAGCTTATCTATAGAGAAATAGTTGAACATGCAGGTGTGAACAAGCGAGAATCCCGCCTTTTTATCTCTTCCTATGAGGCCGCAGAGTTAGAGGGAGCATTGAACCGATTAGAACCAGGAACAGACTATGACGCACTCGCTCAATCCGCTAAAGCAAGGCAATACCTGGACTATATTCTAGGGATTAATGTTACAAGGGGTTGCACATCAAAACTAGCAAGAAACCAATTCTTATTGGCCTCCGGTCGGGTCCAAATGTGTATCTTAAATGAAATCCGTCAAAGGGAAATTGCTATTCAAAATTATAAAGAACAAACCTACTATAATTTAAAGCTAGTAACGGAAAATGGTTTATCACCAGTGATGAAAACAGAAGATCAACTGATAGATCCATCTCCACTCCAAAAACTTGGAGATAGTTTGAAAGAAACAAATGTAATCGTTACGGAATTTAAAGAAAGTACGAGAAAAAAGAAACCAAAATTGTTATATAACTTAACAGATATCTACAAAGATGCTCACGCCAAGCTGAAGGTAAATGCAGAAACAGCAAAAAAACATATTCAGAGTTTATATGACGAAGGCTTTATCACGTACCCCCGTTCCTCATCCAGGCACTTACCTACCGAACAAGCGGAACGAGTAAAAGAAGTAATGGGAGCATTAGAAAAAAGTGCCTATGTAGATCTAGTACAACAAGTGGTTCCATCCTCTATTACGAAAAAACATACTACTTTTAATGATGAGTTAGTAAGTAGTCACTTTGCAATCATCCCAACAACAAAATTATATGTCGGGACCAACCGAAATCCATTAGAAAAGCAGTTATATGACTTAATTGTAAAACGATTTATCGGGAACTTTATGAAACCAGCAATCTACCTGGTAAGAGAAGTACACTTTATAGATCAAGAGGGCAACACATACAGTACAAAAGAAAAGATCCTACAAGAGAAAGGGTTTCTAAGTGTGTTTCAAGAGGATATAGAAGAGGGATCAGTTGAAGCATTTCAGATACCTATTTTACGAGAAGGAGATTCTTTTAGAATCGTTCAGTATGACTTGATTGAGTCTCGAACAAAGAAACCAGCCTTTCATACGGAAAGTTCCATTTTAACCTTTATGGAGACGGCAGGACGTAAATTGGATGATGAACATTTGAAAGAACTTATGAAAGGAAAACGGATTGGGACAGTCGCAACGGAAGAAACGTTTATTCCGAAACTGTTAGAGCGAAGCTATATTGATGTTACCAACAGTCAGATTCGGACCACTAATATTGGTCGTGCGTTTATAGATGCTTTTCCAGTAGATGAAATCAAAAATCCAGCTTATACGGCTGAAATGGAAGGGATGATCTACATGATCGAAAAGAAAGAAATGAAATATGAGGAATTTGTAGAGAAAACAAATACGTTTGTAAAAGATACGGTGGAACAATTAGGCGCAATGGATGATAAGGTGTCGGATAGTATTATTAATACCTGGAATCAGCAGATTGAGGTGTGCAAATGCCCTTGTAGAAAAGGAAAAATCCTTCATAAAGGTAATTTCTATGGTTGCAGTAATTATCCGGAATGTGAAATCTCCTTACCGAAAAAAATTAAAGAAAAAGCGATTCCGGAAGCGCAGGCGAAAAAGCTGTTTGAGGATAAGAAAACAGATCTTTTAAAAGGATTTAAGTCCAATGAGAAGGAGTTTTCCGCTTATCTAGTGTTACATGAAGGGAAAGTTAAATTTCAGTTCCCAACACAAGAGGAGCTGTCATTTGGTAAATGTCCAAAATGTAAAAAGGGGGATATGCTTCATCGTAAAACATTTTATGGATGCACGGAGCATAAAAACGGATGTGATTTTATGTTACCAGCCAAAATGAAAGGAAAAGCAATCCCTGGTAATCAGATGAAAAAGTTAATTCAATATAAAACAACGGATTTTATAAACGGCTTTCAAGGAGAAAAGGGAGAATTTACAGCAGCTATCTATATGGAAGCGGACGGAAGTCTGAAATTCCGTTTTCCAACGACTGAAGATCGTACCATTGGAAAATGTCCATTATGTAAGAGTAGAGTTCTTGTAGGGAAAAGTAACTACTTATGTGAGAAATACAAAAAAGGCTGTGAATTCATTATTTTTGGTACATTCTCTGGTAAAAATCTAAGTAGTAACCATGTGAAAAAGCTATTAGAAAAGAATGTGACGGATCAAATCAAGGGTTTTATCTCAAACAAAAACGGGAAGAAATTTGACGCTCGTTTATCATACAGCGTACAGGAGAAGCGATTAAAATTCTTATTCGGCAAATAAAAATGAAATGTATCAACTATACGTAGCAAAAGAGGACTAGGAAATGGAATAGTCCTCTTTTTTATTTCATTTTATAGAGTAAAGGGGGGATTCCGTAATGGCACATGTCAGTACGGAGGATGCGATGAAAGCAAGAAATATTGACTTGATTTCATATCTGGAAGCAAAGGGAGAAACGTTTAAGAAAGAAGGAAACTATTATCGTCATACGGAACATGACAGTCTTCTTATTAAAGGAAATCAATACGCCTGGAATAGTCGTGGCGAAAAGGGCTATGGAGCGATTAGCTTTGCGATGATGTACTATGAAATGACATTTCCGCAAGCTGTATTAGACATCAATAAAGGAAATTACAAAGAGTTTGATCGTTCAAAAGCTGAAGAAGAACGCAAAAAAGAGCAGCAGCCTTTTAGTTATCCAAAACACTTAGAGGTGCAGAAACAAACAGAGATCAAGAAATACTTAATTGATGAGCGGAAAATAGATCCTCGTTTAGTGAACTGGCTGATTAAAAAGGATCTCATCGCCCAGGATAAGAAAAATAATGTGGTGTTCAAATGGAGGGAAGAAGGGGGCAAGGGGCAAGTAATTGGAATGAACCGTCAAGGTACGGTCAAAATGGAGAATAAAAGAGGAAGCTTTAAGCAAATTGTCCCGAATTATGAAAAAATCCATGCAGGTTTTACGGTTGATGTAGGTAAGCCGGATAAGATTTATTTTTATGAAGATCCAATCGACATGTTATCTCATTGGAGTATCAAGCAAAATAAGATACAAAACGCTCGCCTGGTTTCTATGCATGGATTGAAGTCAAAAACAGTGATTCAATCGTTAATGGATGCGAAAAAAGAAGGACACGATATTAAAGAGGTCATTATGGCAGTTGATAATGATAAGGCTGGGAAAGACTTCATTCAAACGATGAAATGCTTTGTAGATCTAAAAGAGGATATCCCAACGAATGAAAAAGATTGGAACGATGTCCGAAAAAAACAAGTGAATAAGCAACAGCCAAAAGAAACAGCTCAACCAAAGAAAATGAAACCAATTAAAGAGGTGGAGAGAAGTGTCTAATCTACCAGAAATACCAAACATATTACAAATTTTGATGTATGGTTTTATCCTTTATGTTCTTTTTCGTATTTGTAAATTTATGTACCGGAGGATCCAGGAGCGAAGAATATTAAAGCGAATGGCTAAGTCCGGTATTCGCTATATAGACAAAATGGACGGACATCAATTCGAAGTGTATCTGAAAGCTCTCTTTCGAGAGCTTGGGTACTCACCGATGGTTACGAAACAGTCTCATGATTTTGGAGCCGATCTTGTATTAAAAGGTAAGAAGCGTATTGTGATCCAAGCGAAACGATACGGAATGAAAAATAGAGTTGGTATAAGTGCTGTACAAGAGATATATGCAGCACAAGCTTATTACAAAGCACATGAGGGCTGGGTTGTAACGAACAGTGTGTATACAAGGCAAGCGAAGGAATTAGCAGAGGCATGTCATGTAAAACTAATAGATCGTGTAGAACTTCAGAAATTGATTAATAAAATTAATCCCGAATATTCGGCTGAAGATGTGTATCAAGGGGTGACACCGGCAGAACGGAAATGTCCAGCATGTAAGAATCATTTAGTCGTTCGAAATTCAAATAAAACAGGAAATAAGTTTTTTGGCTGTTCTCAATATCCGACATGTACACATACAGAACCAATCAGTAAATGAGCCGTGATGAAAATCCAGCTCTTTTTCTTTTTATTTAGGCTCTGTTAATATTAATTGTTGACTTTCGAACAAAAGAAAACCGCCTCTTATAGAGAGCAGTTTTACTTATATTCATTCTTATGCAAATTCTGAAGCATATTCTTCGTATATCTTTAATGTATTAAGCAATCGAGCTGATTCAATCATGATTTCGTTCGATGAATCAGTTACACAAATGACAATAAATCGATTATCACTTCTGTCTCCAAACAATCCTTCTGATTCAAGTTCCATTAACACATTTAACGATTCTTTCAACAGTGTATTTACTCCCATGTTAAAGTCATCTTCGACGGTTTCATGATATTTCTTAATAATTTTGTTCACTTCATCAAACATTCCGAAATCGTCCCATTCGCTCCACTCAACAGCTCCATATTTATAATAATTGTATAAAGGGTCCGATTTATTAACTTTGATCAGTCTTTCTTTATTAGCCACTGGTCCAATGCTACTGACACAATCGTCTGTAAATATGGAGTACCCATATATTGTATCAACACCGCACCTAGTTATAAGTTCGTTATAATGACAACGAATTGCATTTTTTAACTCAACATATAAACTTTCTTGAAGATGCATTTTCACCGTATTTCCTCCGTTCTTTTTGTAGCGACATGTTGTTACATACTTAAATCTTAACATGATAATCAACATTAAACGTTAATTGAGCCTTTATTTAAAGAATACATGAAAAAATTGAGGTTTAATTAAAAAACAACCCTTCAGATTTGGTTGTTTTGGATTTTAATGAAGTTGTTAATATAATACGTCGTATTTGTTATAAAAACGCATGTAAAGGGAGAAACAGGCTTTACATGCGTTTCTATGTTTTTTAGGAAAAATAAAAAGGGTAGTCATTATTTACGACTTAACCCTTTGTCTACGATCTGACGAATTGCTTCATTTCGATTACTAATCTTATTATCATGCCAAAAATCCTCTATTTGCTTAACTTGTTCTTTTGTAAAAGTAACTAAAATTTGAGTGTATTTATCTTTATTAACAGCCATATTATCGCCTCCTTATAAAAAGTATTATAAGTTATATAACTTATATTGACAACTGGAAGAATGAGTAATAGAATAGTTATATAAGTTATATAACTATATTGGGGAGGTTATTACATGGAACGGAAAGTTAAAAAGATAATGGCTGATCTTCAATTTATTATGAATCATGGTCAAATAAGTGTAGATTTTATGGATTTAGGCTATAAAAGAATGCTTTTTAGTGCATTAGAAGCTACTGGAAAAAAGTTTAATGTGCATACCAATGAACAGAATGAAACAACCTTGTTCTTAGAGTTAGTTTAGTAAATTTACGTAATGAGGAGCTGTTAATAATGGAGCAGTTAACCATTTTTGACGTAATGGATGAAACTAAAAATAAGCTT
>NZ_JAKUHD010000061.1:0-5633 GCF_022664325.1 Bacillus cereus group sp. BfR-BA-01310
ACGTTATGCGATGCTGGAAAGCAAGTATAAGTATGCAAAATAAAAGCTCTTCATTTGCAAAAGCAAACAAAGAGCAAAGTCATGAGTGACCATCTAGGAAAGAAATTGGCACATTTCTTTCCCACTTATTTTAACATATAAAAAGTTGTAGAGAAAAGGGGGTATGTAGAATGAAAGAAGGTCGTATTTCCTTTCAGCAAAGGTGTAAAGAATTTCTTGTTATGATCGTCAGTTTTTGGATCATTATGTTTCTCATGTATGGCGAAAGCCTGTTACAATAGAGCTAAGTCGAATATGAAATACCCTTAGGCAGCTCTCATAGTTATAAGATCTATGGGGGCTTTTCATCATCATAATAATAATTTCACATACCGTAATTATTAATAAGTAAAACAAAAATATGCAACAAGGGATTCTTTCTCTCTTTTGAAATCTATGTGCTTAAACACGTGTTAATTTGAAATATAATTGTTAAGAGATAATAAGAAATTAGGAAAAATGGAAGCTTCTAAATTAATTCATACAATTATTACTGATTAATAGTGAGTAGAATTACATTTACTTTGAGGAGGAACTAAAATGGATAAAAAAAGATATATTGAAGAAGCAACGAAGATGTTATCAAAAGCTTATATTCCGTATTCGAAATTCCCTGTTGGCGCAGCATTAGTGACGAAAGAAGGCGAAATCTATACGGGTTGCAATATAGAAAATGCTTCTTATGGTTTAACTAATTGTGCCGAAAGAACAGTAATCTTTAAAGCAGTATCAGAAGGTGAACGTGATTTTAGTTATTTAGTAATTACAGGTGAAACCGATGGTCCAATTTCACCATGTGGTGCTTGTAGACAAGTTATTGCTGAATTTTGCGATCCGAAAATGCCTGTATTACTAACGAACATAAAAGGCGATGAAAAAGAAGTAACGGTTGAACAATTATTGCCGGGTTCTTTCTCGATTGAAGTTTTAAAATAGAGTATAGAAAACCTCTCACAACTTATGAAATAGGTTGTGAGAGGTTTTTTGTTTTGTAAAATTAAACGGTCATTAGTAAACGTCAAATTCTCTAATTAAATAACAATAATAAACGCAGAGAAGGGATAGCTTAATCGCTATCCCTTCATCTTAATTTCACTAGCTAACCCCATTGGTTGAAGAAAGTTGTTGTCTGTTTTTATTGAGTGTCTTCATCGCTTTTGTACTCCAAAATATCACCTGGTTGACAATCCAAAGTCTTACATATCGCTTCTAATGTTGAAAAACGAACCGCTTTTGCTTTCCCATTTTTCAGAATGGAAAGATTCGCCATCGTAATCCCAACCCTCTCCGAAAGCTCCGTTACGCTCATTTTTCGTTTTGCTAACATCACATCAATATTAATAATAATTGCCATATTCTCCACCTCAGACCGTTAAATCATTTTCTGATTTTATATTAATAGCTTCTTGTAAAAGTCTTTGGAGAGCAGCAGCAAAAACGGCGATCACCATAGAGGCGAAAATAATGACCAATCCAATTGGTATAATACTTGGAGGGTCAACTCTTTTCGCCATGAGATAGTAGAGTGGCATACCTAGCAAGTACAAGGTACTGATCGTGATGGCACAGTATTTTATATTCTTTAAAGCCTTTACCGATAATTCCGAGAACGCTTGGTTCTTATCAATATAGAGTAAAAGTTTAAAAGTTTGATACAGAGCAAAGTAAAAAGGTATCGCTGCCGCGTACATATCGATTAAAACGAGAGATTTCATATAAGCAATATCTGGATACAATTCTCCAGCAAAATTCCCGATCTTAGGCACCAAAAATATGCACAATGCAAGAACTAGGATTCCTATAAAAATAATAGCTAGCTTTAAAAAGAGTGTCGTAACTTGTTTCATAAAAAGCACCTCGCTTATTTAATGACAACATGATTTTATCATATAATTTATCGTTTAACAATAAAATTGTATTGTTTTTTATTGTATTATTATTGTTATTGAAATATCCTTTTAATTTTGACAAAAATAAAAAGGATTTCTCATTTCAAAGAAATGCTCTTACTTTAAAATGTTAAATTTACAACTTATTCAACAAAACTTCCAAATAGTTTGATAAAGTAAATCAACAACGAAAGATAACAGAACCTATTTCACTCTATCGTGTGACAGAAAAGAAAAGTACGTTGTATATCATATACATGTTAGGTTAACATAACGTCTCATTATTGGTAGCAAGAAAAAGGCGGATCCCTAATCTTACAAGTAATCCGCCTTTTTCTTTTTCTATGACTCTATTCATTTTTTTGTTTTGGGGAACAATAAATTTCTTAAGTTGATGGCGATGGGTCTGTACCCCTATATAAACGAAACTGCGTTTTTTCAACATACAAGGAATTACATAAATTATTAGTCACTGCCTAAATGTTTTTCCTCATTCATCAATATCTGTTTCTACTTTTTTAAACTTTGCAACGGAACCTTTTGGCTCCTTTTACTTGCAAATTATTTTTTTATCCAAGAATCAATAAGATGCCCCTCACTGTTAGTGTAAATATAGTATAGAGTATCTCTTTTTGTGTCCCTTACAACCGTATCTGCGTTTCGCATAGCTGCTCCATTACTACCAGCGTAATACTTTTTTCCATCATACGTAAAAAAGATATAACTCTGCATTTGTCCGAGGGTTTCAGTATCTGTCGAGAAGTAATACGTATCACCATTTATTTTTTGTCCACCTGTTTGCATAACGCCTTTATCATTGTAATAATATGTTTTAGCATCCTTTACTATAAACCCTGTCGGTAGCACTTCTCCCTCTTGATTAAAGTAATATTTTTTCCCGTCAATAACTACATTACGATCAAAATTATAGTTCTTGCCAGACTCGAAATAATATTTCTTTCCATCAATTTCTTTCCAGCCAGAATAGTCAGGTCCTTCTTCAAAACTGTAATAAACCAGTAAAGGTTGATCCTTTTCATCAAATAGTGCAGGTAAAAAGATTTTAGAGACCCCACTTTTTCTAATAGAACCATCTCTTTCAAACACGAACTGTTTCTCATTAAAAGTAACATGAGTTATGCTACCTAACGCTTCTCCATTCAGCTTAGAAGCCTTCTCAAGTGCGCCTTTAGCAGAAAAGTGAAGAAGAATATTTTGATCTTCTAGACGGATTTCCTTTGTATTGGCCACGTAATCTTGGAAATAATAAATTTTACCATCGATTTCTCGTAGACCGTCTTTAAAAAACGCTCCAGACTCATCAGAATAGTTTTGACCTTTCCATGCTGAGCGTTGCAAAGCACCTTTATCATCAAAGTGGTAGTACTTCCCATCAATTTCATTATCTCCATTTGAGCCACTTGGCGATACTATTGCCCCAGAATGATCCGGATGAAAATAATATTTCTTACCTTCAATTTCATGCCAACCCGTTAAGAAAACTCCATCAGAACCTGCATAATAATAATTAGAGCCTTGGTTTACCCAACTATTCTTTATCACGTTCCCAGAAGAATCTTTTGCAGTCCATTTCTTAGGATCCTTTTCATCAGTTACTATCTGTATTCCGTCATATTTCTGTTTCTCATTTTCTTTACCTGGATACCACTCTTTTAGCCAATTATGAATTTCATTGTTGTTTTTTGCAGTGAAACGAATTTCAGATTTGAAACTAAAATCCGTACCGAATTGAGCAATATACTGATTACCAGCCAAACTTACTCCATTTTTGTTATTCAAACGGAATTGAGGTTCATCGTAATAAGAATTCTCAATCTGAACAAGTTCAAACAATTCATCATCACCAATTGAATCAGAGTATTGAAGATTATTTCCTTCTTTTCCTGAAAGGTATTGTGAACCTTTTTTTACAACCACTTTCTTCGACCCTTTTTTATAAGGAATAATTTTATAATTTTCACCACCATGTAATGTAATAAATGGCAATGCAATAGGTGTATCTAGACTCAATTTCGTATCTGCTAATACACTTTCTTCTCGGGCCTTAAAATCTTCAAGGGCTTTAGAGTCATTCGTAACATAATTCGAAAGAACGTCTTTGCCAACTGGCTCTGAAGTAATTGTTCCTAGTATACGTTTTTCTTCTGGTAGTTTCTTAAAAAGATCATCCTCATTAAAACGAACATCAAGCAGACCGCTGTCCAGATAAGCATTTGGGAATTTTTCTTTTAAATATTTCTCTGCTAAATAATTTCTTCGACCGCTATTATTACTTTGTAGATAGTAGGTTTTGAAATTTGTAAGTGAAACCCCCGTTTTTCCTTCATCTAATTGTTTCTGTGTAATATACAAAAGATCATGTTTAGATAGAGCTGGTTCATCAGGGTTTAAGTCTACTATTGTACCAGCTTGCTTAATACGAATTTGTTCCCCATGCTTTATCGTTTTATATTCAAATTTTCCATCTGGATATAAAAGTTTAACATTCTTGCTAAAATTTTTATCTTTATAATAATCAAATGCACTAATACCAAACTCTCCCTTTTGAAATGTAGGAGCTTTGTAAGCAGTGTTTTCATTCTCAGCTTTATAAGTAGATTCTGCATCTACTTTTTCTAACCATTTACCAAATGGCTCTGCAAGAAACGCGTCATATATTTTTCCAAATGTTGTAATAATTGTTGCAGCTGTATCAACATCTGCTTTTACCGTATTTTCCGTTAATGGACTTGCTATTGGGCTAGCACCGAATAAAATCCCCATTGCAATTCCTACAGGGAGGACTTTGGGCACCCTTTTTTTGTATTTTGCATTCATAACGTCATTCCTCACTTTGTATTTGTGCTTTTTTTACTGATTACACTGAATGTAATGTTCAGAAGTTCATCATAATCTAAACGCCTTTCAAAAGTCTTTCATAAATGTTACAAAAGTCTTTCATGGAATTACAAAATTCTTTCATAAGATTACAAAAAAATAAGATTTTTGGTGATTCTCTTAATATCGTAAACGAACTTTGATCTCTTTCATTCACGAACAAAGAGGGTATTAGGGGTACGGAAACGATTCTGGGTATGATGGGCCAATCTGGGATTTAATTACAAATTAAAAAAGAACTTTATCCAAGTTCTTTTAATCTACGATACAAAACCTAAACACTCATGTAAGCATCCAAATAGGGTGCCTTTTTCTCTGTTATATAGAAACTATATACCACTCTACCCTAATCACCGAGTTTGATACTCTTGAGAAAGAGCTTGTATCTTAAGGATAAAGGGTTTGTCTTTATTTATTATTATGGACAGTGATTTAGAGAAATAAACGTACTCGGTGATTAGGGGATAGGTAACTATTTAAAACATTTGAGAACCCGGTAATTGGGTAAATAAAAAATGCCTTATCATTCCCCCTGTAAGGAGGCATGAGGGAAGTCACCATACATACCCACCAACTTAAGAAAAATAAAGGCAAAAAAAAAGAAAAAATGAGCCGAACTCTTATGAATAACTGTGAAAAGGTAAAATTTTTGTTATGGGAGGTTTCTGAAAATCTTAGCTTGATGGCAATGTGGTTCTACCCCTTATAAATGTTACAAAAATCTTTCAAATAGCTCTAACTTGCACAATGCTTCCCGTTAATATAATACGCTGATTCTGTGAAAACCGTAAATACAACCTCTACTTC
>NZ_JAKUHD010000062.1:0-5565 GCF_022664325.1 Bacillus cereus group sp. BfR-BA-01310
TGGATGAAATTGATTCTGTTGATGAAACAAATAATACATTTCAAACAGATTCTATTTTAAAGATTCCGGATCTTCCTGAATCTGATTTTATGGATGAACTAGGCGATCAAGAAGAAGTGAATGAAATTGATTCTGTTGACTGTACTAGTGAGTGTGATAATTATGAACAAGGAAAAGTATGTTTTATGACTAAAAAAAGCTCATTCTCCACTCATGTAAAAATTGATGATTTTTTTCATTCTCCTATCTGTAGTAATTCAGTTCAAAATACATTTGAATTTATTGATCTCAATAATAAACAATCCCCTCAATTTGATACAAAACTATTTAATACTATAACTTATTATCCAGAACAGCTTGATTGTCGTTTGGTTAGTTCTGAAATTCATGAAATTATATTTCTTACTGATACTCATAACTATGGTGTGAATAATAAGGATGAGTATTATAAATCAGTTGTAGTTCCTTTACATGACTCATCATTTATGAAAACAGGAGAAATAAATAATAATTCTTATACTTCTTATGATTGTATACATATTAGAGTTCCAGTTGTAATAGGGGAATACAAAATTGAAATATGTTTAGAAGAAAATATCGTGTTTGAAGAAAAGGTTATAAGGGTTAAAGAAATCTCCAAAGAGGTAGTATTAACTAATTGTAAATTTATCCCTAGTCAATTTTCACAATCGTTAGGTAATGGGATATGTACAGTATTAAAAGGAAATTTATTTATAGAAGGGTATATACATCAGAATATTGAGTATACTGCATTTAATAATGGAAATGGAGATTCCATACAAAAAAAGTCAGTAACTCATTTAAATCAAATATGTCAAAAAATTGTATTAGATTTAATCATTAATTTACTACAAGTTCAACAAGTTCGAGTCAGTCATGATGGTAAAATTTTTAAAAGTTAACTGAACCTATATATTCAAAAAAACCATCAATTTTAAATATATTAATAAATAAATATAAAATAAGCCTATGCATTAAAATTAATACTACATATTCTAGTTAAATAGAGTGTGTAAAAACCTCTAAATATGTAATGAAATGAGGTTGTTTTCTTTGAGCGAACAACAAACACCAGGACCTTGTCCAGTCACATCAACAGAACAATTACCATTAAATGCTTCTCCAATTACGCCAATTTCTGCAACTTTTTCTAGAACAACAATACTTAAGGTTCCGGTTGTATTAGCGGAGTCAACACTTCAAATTGTTGTAGAGTCAAATATTATACTTAATCCGGCAGCAACTGAAATTAAGAGAGTGAAAAAGCATGTATTTTTAGATCAAGTTAAACTTGTACCTGTGGCATTTAAGCCTATTGAAGGGACTGACTTTTTTACTGTTGAAAAAGCTAAATTATTTGTAGCAGGACATATTCGTAAAAATATTGAATATGCTACAAATGTTCCAGATGCATGTAATGGAGAACTTCAGGATAGAATTGCTGATGTTCAGTTTTCTGGTTTTGCAGAACTTAAGTGTACGGACTTTTTAAGCCCTCCAATTTTTGCTAATTCTAAAAGTTCCGAAGCTAATTTTATTAGTGATACAAACGGTTTAAATGCACGTTTGGATAAAGCTTTCTTTCAAAATCATGTTAAATACAATGAACAACCATTTGGTGAATTAGTAGCTGCAGACTTCTTTGAACTTGATTTTTCACCAACTGCAGCAACTCCTGAGGGTACGTTTGAGTCATTAACTGAAAAAATTGTATTGGATCTTACTCTGAAAGTGTTACAAATTCAACAAGTCAGTGTTTCTGGAACGCCAGTAGTCCTTCCTACGATTCCTTCTCCTTGTTCTTTTCCTTCTCCTTGATAGTCCAGAAAAAGAACTTTGTTTTTTAAAAACAGAGTTCTTTTCTTTATAGGGTCTTTAATGGATAGTATATAAAAACAAAAAAAACGTCTATAAGAATTTATTTATATATAGTTTACATAAAGTTTTGTTTACTACAAGTTTGAGTTAGTTATAATGGAAAAACCTTCAAAAGTTAACCAAACTTATTTACAGCTCAAAAAAATCTCTTTACTTTCTAAAAATGAGTAAATGATTATTATATTTGCCCGTACATTAAAATTAATACTACATATTCTAGTAACATAGAGTGTGTAAAAACCTCTAAATATATATTGAAATGAGGTTGTTTTTTTGAGCCAACAACCATGTTCACAACAGCTACAACAAACACCAGGACCTTGTCCAGTGCCATCAATAGAACAAATACCATTACAAGCTACTAAAATTACGCCAGTGACTACTCCTTCAAGTTCGCCAATTATTAAGACTCCAGTTGTATTAGCAGAGACAACACTTCAAATTGTTGTAGAGTCAAATATTACGTTCCCTACATCAACTCCAGCAACTGAAATTAAGAGAGTGAAAAAGCATGTATTTTTAGATCAAGTTAAACTTGTACCTGTGGCATTTAAGGCTATTCCGGGGTCTGACTTTTTAACTGTTGAAAAAGCTAAATTATTTGTAGCAGGGCATATTCGTAAAAATATTGAATTTGCTACAAATACATGTAGTGGAGCACTTCAGGATATGATTGCTGATGTTCAGTTTTTTGGTTTTGCAGAACTTAAGTGTACGGACTTTTTAAGCCCTCCACTTTTTGCTAATACAACAAAATTAGAAGCTAATTTTGTTGATGATACAGGTTTAAATGCACGTTTAGATAAAGCTTTCTTTCAAAATCATGTTAAATACAATGAACAACCATTTGGTGAATTAGTAGCTGCAGACTTCTTTGAACTTGATTTTTCACCAACTCCAGCAACTCCTGAGGGTACGTTTACTTCATTAACTGAAAAAATTGTATTGGATCTTACTCTAAAAGTGTTACAAATTCAACAAATTAAAGTTACTGGAAATCCAGTAGTTCTTCCTACGACTCCTTCTCCTTGTCCTCCTACTTCTACTTCCGGTTGCTAGTCGAAAAAAAGGACTCTGTTTTTTTTAAAACAGAGTCCTTTTTTTTATGGGGTCTTATCAGTAAAAAGTGAACCGTCTAGATCAGTTGTCCATGAAATTTTTTATGAAAAGGGTTAGGTGGTTGATTTTGTTTTACAAAAAAGAAAAGCTTCTCTAAATGACGAAAGAAGCTTTCGGAGTGATAATGGCGAAAAAATTAAAAAGAAATACAATTCAATGCCGAAAATGTGGAGATGTGATTTTTAAGTATTATTTATGTCGATCAATTGCAGTTGATAGTGGTCTTGAATATGGTCGAATGATAGGTAATTCAGAGGACATCATTGAATTACATGGGTTTGAAGAGGAAAAAGAGGATTGGATGTTGTGTTTTGCAAGAGATGGAAAGATTTAACAAGGTGTTTCATGTTATTATAGAGGAAAGACATACAAACGAGAAAAACCGCCCAAGCTTTGGACGGCAAGGCGGTTTTTCATAATAAGGTTGGAATCAACCAATATATATTCTATATACATTCTAACATATAAAAGTTGATTCCTTCCACTAAGGGAGAGAATTATTTTATGACAAAAGTTGTAGATTTTGAGCAAGCTGAAAAAAAAGCGAAAATAAGAGATAGTAAGATTAATAGTATTTATGACCAGTTGCAAGTGGGTGGTTACTCAGAAGAAGAGAAGATAATGCTCTTGCAGTTATTAAGTAAAACAACTGGTGGAGATGAGTATTTCATAGGGAAAAAGAAAAAACCTACAGATCGGGTGAGATTCGTGCAGCTAATTATGGATAACATTAATTATCTTACTGAACTTGAGTATTTGAGTAGCAAGGAAGAAGCATTTTTATTTAAACTTGCTCCATATGTGGAATTTAAAACTAACGTTATTATTCAAAAAATTGATAAGGATAATGTAGATACAACTACTCCAGCATCACCTACATATTTGGCTGAACGTTTTAAAATGGCAAGAAAAAATGTTTCTGTAACGATGAATGGTTTATTTAAAAAAGGGGTTTTAGGAGTTGCAGAAGCAGGAATAACCACAGAAGATGGTCGTGCATGCACAAGTCGTACATGGTTTGTAAATCCCAATATTATGTGTTGTAGTCCAAAAGATGGAATAGATAAAGCAACTCAACATATTTTTAGAAATTCATTAAGGAACTTTAAAATTGATGAGTCTAAGAAAAAATATAAATTACCAATCTACTTATTTTAGATGTCAAATTCTCATTGACATCTTTTTTTTATTATGATTTTCCTTTTTTTAGGTGTTACGAAAAGGTAACACAGGTGTTACCTTTTCGTAACACCTCATGTCTTATAAACCCTTGATATTACTGACTTTCTTCACTTTGCTCTTCTCACTCTTATATATAGAGCTAAAAGTTCCGCAAGGAACGGGTCGTATTTTCTTTCGCTTTGCTACAGAAAATCTCCACCCTTTTCGCTTTGCTACATCCTTGCAAAACTTTTTTCGGCTCGGGTTTTGGTGGTACCAAGCCGACACATCCAAAAGTAACTATCTAGATTATCGGCTTGAATTTGCTATTATACGAGCCGAACCGCTAGTGCCTTCGCCTAATAATTCCACTTACCATATTGATAGATACGTAATACGTGGGGGTTCGTCCCCACACGACGAACCAGCCTCAACCCCAAAAGCAAAAAAAACCTCTTTTAAACCTGTTTATTTTGCTTTTTAAGCCTATATCTTTGTTTTTAAGATAAATAGGTGTTGTTTTAGTTTTATATACTTTAAACGGGATTCTGAAGCATCTGGATTGGATTTTGCGTTTAGGTTTTATTTATATAATTATCGTTATCGGAGGTGAAATACTTTAGATTATAAACTATGTTATATGGGTTAAGGGCGTTGTTAATTCTCATTCCTAATTATTTCATTTAAGTATGTTATACAACTTGATACACAGGATCTGAGTAGAACTCTGAATTATTATACTAGGTAGTAAGATTTATTCCTTCTGATTTACTACCTGGTATAATACCCTAACCTTTATTCGGAACAAGGGATAATAAGCTTTAAAGGCAATCTTATGTTGTAAGGATTATATGCGTATACGGTTAATGTAACTGGGCATGCCGTCGGAATCTCTATACCAGGTTGTAACCAATGTCCATTTCCATCCACTCGAAACAAAGAACTTGATGGATAGGGAAATGAATTATTATCTTTGTCAGTAAACGTCATTTTTTCTATCGTACTATTTGGCAAAAACCCCGATCCTTCAAGATTAAGAACCTTACTAGGTGTATAGGTTGCTGTAATCATAGGGGGTTCAAGTACTGGTTGGATTTGGTTGAGGAAATTGAGAACATCAACATTATTTACAGTTAACTTTCCGGTTATCCTAACATCCCCTTCAAACGCCCCAGCTATCACTCCCTTCCCAAAAACACCAGGTTGGTCCTGGCTTTGGCTTTCTCCCCATACTCCTATAAAATTTTGGCTGGTACCGACGACACCAGCTTGATTTGTACTATCACCATGAACCCCTTGCCAATTTTGATTTCTTCCGAAAACGCCAGGCTGGTTCTGGCTCTGGCTTTCTCCCCATACTCCTATAAAATTTTGGCTGGTACCGAC
>NZ_JAKUHD010000063.1:0-5137 GCF_022664325.1 Bacillus cereus group sp. BfR-BA-01310
CCGCACACAAGCGCTTCTCCTGGTGTTTTATTCCGGACTTAATACAAATGCACTACAAAAGAAAAAGAGCGCCTATTCGGCACTCTCTGATAGTTCAATATTCACTTCTAAACCTTCAGCAATGTTGGACATTTTTTGTAATTGCGTTTCGTCTACTTCTACAATTCCGTGCACAACTACTTCAATGCTTTCTAACTGTCCTAATTGCTCTGTATGCTTCTTTAAATAGTCGTGAGCGCCTTTGCCCTTTAACTCAATTTTATAACGCGTCATAACTTCATACGCCTCCTTATGACAGTTTGAATTTTTTAATGCGCGCGCCTGGATTCTTTCCAGTGTTTAGGATCGGATATTCAATACCTGTACGCATTGTGATTTCCATGCGATCTTGATCGCCTACTACCGGGAATAAACGAACTGTTAATCCACGGCGTTGACCGATTTCAACAGAATCTTTATGAACGACAAGTACACTGAATTCGCCCGCCGCATTGCTCACATCTACTGAATCAGATGCACAAACCGCCGCTCCAAAGAATGAACCAATTCGGCCCGTTGCGTTTGTTGGGTTTGCGATCTTATCACGGCTTACGAAATTAGGTAGGCGCATGAAAGTTGTGCTTAATTTAGGCGAGATAATGTATACAAGGTCTTGCATTGATTTGCTATAACCTGTTTCGAAAGAATCAATAATAGATAGAAACGCCTTTTCTGCAAAATGTGCCGTGTCTTCCGTAGAAATTGATGTTAATGCAAGTGCCGGCGCCGCATCAACTACCGCCGTTGCCTTTAATCCGTTCGTTACATTGAATAACACGCCGCTCTCTTCTTTTAACGCAAGCGCCTTTCCTGCTCCGGCCTGAATTTGTTGTAATGCAATCGGAATTGCGTCTTCTTCATACTCGGTAGAAATAAGAGTAGATGCCATTAATTTAGAATGACGAATAGTCAATTTGTGAGAAGTGTTAACAGTATCGTTTGCCGTATCCCATTTACCTTGCTCACCTGGGGCCATGACTTGAACATTCCAATTCGTTTCGTCTACTGGGAATGAAAATGGATCGGACGGCGTTGTAACAAAACCTAATGCGCCTTTAACGTCTGCATTCGCTAACTGTTTTTGTAGAATCTCATTCGCCAATCCTTCCGGTGCAAATGCATTTCCACCTGTAGCCGATCCACTGTTATAACCAATTGCCTTATGTTCAATGTACTTCCCGTCTTCAGCTACAAACGATTTCGTTTTTAGCAACTCTTTAAAGTCGCTGATAGCCTTTTTACCTACGCCAATTTGCGGCTCGTTCGTTGCTCCTGGCAAACGGTTTGCCTTTGTTTGTAGCGTATTTAATTGCTTTGCTTCTTCCGGGCTTAATCCATTAATTTTAAAACTCATTTTCCATTCCTTCTTTCATTTAGTTTTTGTATATGAACAAGTCTTAATGATTCCAACAACGTCATAGGGATGTTTAAACCAAGTGACTTGAAAATATCGTTTAATTCTTCTACAAACTGATTAATCGCATTTTCTTCCCCTGTTCCATTTAAGGAATCTCTCGTCGCTGTACGGACGTATTCAGACATGCTGATACTTTTACACTCGGAAGCATTTGAAACGCGGTTATAATCGAACCTGGAAAGGCTCACGTTAATTCTAGGCATTTTCACCACCTCACTTTCGTTGATAATTGAATTATAGGGAATATAGAAAAGTGTCGTTTGTGTTTGCGTTACGTTTCGTGCCATTTTTACGAAAAGTGTTACAACCTACTTTTGTATGAATGCTTTTATATAAAAGATTGAACGTTTGACAACATGTAACGTTTTACGAAATGTGTTACAAACCGGTTCTAAAAACGAGCGTTTTATGCATACGTTGCTACTACCGAATGCGGTATGTAGCAAATACAGTAAAATCAGCGTTCCGAATGTATACTTTTGTTTGCGATTTATACAAAAATCATTCAAATCGCTTTAAACCAGTGTTTTCAACGTTTTGAATGTAAACTAATATCTAAAAGTTTACATTCAAATATAAAAAGGCATAAAAAAATAGCCCTATCTCGCCAAAGAATAGGACTAAAGGCATTGCCCACCCGGGGAGGCGGGACTTATTGGACATTCAAACAAATTACACGACACTTACAAACGGCATTCGCTAGGCCGGTCTGTATTAAGTTGTCAATGAACAAGGGGCATTAACCCGTGCATTAAATATAGCATTGATTAATAAAACATGTTGAATCGCTGTTTAAAATCGGTTTCTATTTCTTCGTATCGTTGGGCCGCGTATGATTCCGTGTATAGGCCGTCTTTAACCATGTTATCTAATTCCATTCGGATAAATTTCAAAGCGTGTCTAGACGTCATTTTGACACGTGAAACGCGTTGTTTGATAGTTAGTAGCAAATTCTCGAAGCCGCTATTGTATTGATTCATGTTAATATTCGACTCACCTTCATATTCGGATGTGTATTTTCTCATGCGATCGCCTCCAATAATTTGATAAATGGATTGTAGCAAAACGGAGAAAAAAGAGTTTAAAGACCCATTAAAAAAGAGTCAATATACTGGACAATGCCATAAATTCATAAAACGGGTCAAACCGTTGATATGAAAAGCCTGGTGACTAATTTATGTAAAACGTTTTTGACACCCTAAAAAGAGAATGTATTGTCTAGAATAAAAAAAGCCGCTAGACGCTCCATATTGGCGTATAACGGACTTTAAAATATTTATAGTGTAAATAATATGCGATGCGCTAAAACTTCCGTGTGTGTCTGCATGTGTGGCCAAAAAGAACCCCTTATAATCCCGCTAACATGCCCACGGGAAACATTATGCTTTTTCGCTATGTGTCTATGCTTAATCCCTAACAAACTTATGAACAATATATTTATAACGTCGTCTTCCGACAATTTAGATACTGGATTCAATTCTCCTTTTAGCCTTGCTAACAAGCCATTTTCAGATGCATGTCGTATATTCTCTTCGTTAGTCAATAATTCCAAATTGTCCGGAGTATTGTTGCATTTATTCGCGTCTTTATGGTTGACAGTTACATCGTTTTGACTTCCGATAGCGTCACGACCAAACTTTATAAATGCAATAACGTTGTGAATTTTTACAGTTTTATCAGCAAGGCGAAATATAAAATAACCCTTGCCATCTTTATAAACTTTTCTATTTAGGATTAACCCGTTTTTATAATCAATTTTCAAAAGATGAATATGCTTTTCGATATGTTCATACGTACTTTGATACATTTTTTTCGCTCCTTTTATTTTTATTTCGGGAACGAAAGGAAATATGTACTTGTATATTGAAATGCAAAATATGCTATTCTAAATACAGACAAATTCCCTTTTTCCCGTCGGTGAAAAGTAGCCGTTTAATTCTTTAGGCGGAATGAGTCCGGCTACTCTATAGGGTTTTGACAGTTATCTAAAAGGTTCTTTAATTGGCGAATTAAAGTGCCTTTTTTCTTTTTGTATACTTGATTAGGCGAATAGTCTAAAACCTCTGAATTACCCTCTCTCGCTTGTTTAATCAACTTTCTATACTTCGATCTAGTCTTTACATTCAATTCATCTAATTCAATTGGATTTGCCAGTAAACCGCGTACCATAATACGCTCCTTTACGTCGCTTATAAATGACAAATCCAAATCTTTTCTACATGGTGTTATATCAAATAAATCGGTCATGAAATATTCTTCTACATCGAATATATTGTCACTCTCTTTAAACCGTTTTTGAACCTCTACACGCCAATATGATGTATCGACACACTTATCAATCGCGCCGCCGTTGTCCTGCCGCTCCTTTAATTTGTTGTAAATCCTATGTTGTTTGTGGCTCGCTTGACTGCCTATGTAGAGAGTTTCAAGTGTCCCATTCATATCTTCCCAATAATTCCGTTTGCGTCGCCCGTCGGCTCGCCAATCAATCATATGGAATGAATCGTAATTGAAATAATCAACTGCCAAATCCATTCGTGTTAAATACGGATATTTCAAATGCGTTAGAAGTTCGCATATATCTTTCATGCTTGCTTTGTTTGGGTTAAATTCGATACGTACTTTGTTTTGGTCGTTGCCCGTTTCGATGAAAGTACCGTCAATGCAATAGTGCGAATTTCGAAAAGCAAAACTTTTTGATGAAGACATAGAAGATATATAAGGCGATACAGCTACATAATCCGAAAATGTCCCAGTATCAAAAGCAATAATTGTTAAATTATCTATAGAAATATCAACTTTTTTCATAAGTTCACCTACTTTCTAAAACCAAAAATCAAATTCTTAGTTTTGCAAAATGACCGTTTTTTGGTGGGTTAACCTGCTGTTAGATAAGCAGGTTGAATTTTTAGGGGATGAAATTCCAAATTACAAAATCCTAAAAACCAAACCTCTACTCGTTTGTTTGCGTTCAATCAATCCCAATTCTTGCAACTCATTACCATTGCGCCACAACGTTTGGTGCGTTGCGAATCCTGTCAGTTCCAACATATCCTTTATTTGCACTTCTTTTCCTGATAAGTCGTGTAGCGCAATAGTCATAAACAACATTTTCGCATTCATGGAAACTTTTATTTTCGTTAATTCCTTTTGCATCTTCGCTATATCCCTTTTATCCATTCTTTTTTCTGCTACCATCATACTTTTTACCACCTTTCACATTTGTTATCGTAACAATAGCATGGATTCGCTAACTTTGCCTAGAACAAATTTAAAAGTCGAAATCAGCCAAACACCTTAATTGCTACCCGAAATACGTTCATAGCGCCCTAAAATGACACTATGAACGATTTAACGATGATAGACGCATTCTATCACTTCCCAAAAGTAAATCATGCGAAGACGATATAAAACATTTGCGCTCCGCTAGGGAATCCCTCGCCGGGTAGGCATCCCCAAAACATGGGTTTTGGAGAGATAAAAGGGTAATGGGCTTGTGGCTTCCTGTCTGCTCCTTATACTCACGCTACGCGCTCCGTTACCGCTAGACATATGCCATATGTAGCATAAGCCCAACATAGCAACCTAGACCGCACACAAGCGCTTCTCCTGGTGTTTTATTCCGGACTTAATACAAATGCACTACAAAAGAAAAAGAGCGCCTATTCGGCACTCTCTGAT
>NZ_JAKUHD010000064.1:0-3886 GCF_022664325.1 Bacillus cereus group sp. BfR-BA-01310
AAGAAAAGAAAGAAGCGGTGCAAGCTTTAACAAAAAAGATGGAAAAAAGCATAGAAGGCTATTTTCGTACACCAGGAGATTTGAAAGATTATTTATCGTTTATGGCAAAGTTTTATCACTATTCACCATCTAATATTTCATTAATACAGAGTCAATTTGAAGGAGCCAGAGCAGTTGGTTCCTTTTCTTTTTGGAAAGAAAAAGGATTTGCGGTTAAGAAGGGTGAGAAAGGAATCCAGGTCCTTGTTCCAAACCGAACTATAGCAAAATTTAAAGACAAAGAAGGCACTTGGAAAACAGTAACTAAAGCAAATGAGGAAGAGAAAAAACAAATTGAGTCTAAAAGCGTAGAAGTGAAACCAGGTCGCTTATATTTTGCTGTCGGCCATGTGTTTGATGTGTCGCAAGTGCGCCCATAAGGCGCTCTAACGATTCGCTATGTAGCAATAGCGTAGAGTAGACCATCAAAGCTCTATCACTACCCAACTTACCCGTTCAGAAGAAATTCTACGGCGACCATAGCATGTTGGGACGTCACTAGTCGGTTAGTTACCAAATCGCAACTGGGTGGCCGGTGAAAGATGATAAATAAGGATGAAGGCTACACTGCTTGAATGACAGTCCGAGGGGGTTTAAACGTCACCCATAACGGAAGGTAGTTACAAACGTTATGTGACTGATGGTGGTAAAGGTGTTTGGGAACTTTATCACATATGGAAAATACGTTGTTTGTGTGCGTAATTTTCAGATGGTCCACGGTCAATCAACCTCAATAAGAGGAAAAGGGCGAACGTCACATCCGATATTATCATAAGCTTGTCGTTAGAGATGCTAAATGGGGATTACCTAAGTTAAAACGCTGATAATGTTAGCTATGATACAAGATGGTATCTGAATATTTAATAAGGTAACGGAGTTCTCATAGTAGTCCGAGCTAAGGAAAGCTTAGTACATGGCGAAGGAGAACAGCTTATCTAGTCTAAAAAATATAGGAAAGTGTGTGAGACACGTTGAGAAATCCGAATGTGATTTTAGACAATCTAGCCAGGAAAGCTAAAGTGCAAAACTACACTTTTGAAAGGTTATACAGAAATCTTTATAACCCAATGTTTTACATGGCAGCGTACAAAAAAGTTTATGCCAATCCAGGAAACCTGACAAAAGGTGTAGATGGATTCACCATTGATGGAATGAGTTTAACAAGAATAAAAAAAGTCATTGAAAAATTAAAAGACGAAAGCTACCAACCTAATCCTGTAAGGAGAACTTTTATCCCTAAAAAGAGAGGTGGAAGAAGACCGTTAGGTATTTCTTCATTCGATGATAAGCTAGTCCAAGAGGTAGTAAGGAAAATCCTTGAATCGATATTTGAACACCGATTTTCAAAAAACTCACATGGATTTAGACCTCAATTTAGTTGCCATACAGCACTAGTTCAGTGCAAGGAACGGTTTAATGGGGTTCGATGGTTCATAGAAGGAGATATAAAAGGTTTTTTTGATAATATAGACCACCATATTTTAATAGGAATTCTCCGTAAGACAATAAAGGATGAAAAATTTATACGTCTAATATGGAAATTTCTAAAGGCGGGCTACGTAGAGAATTGGGTATATCACCGAACTTATAGTGGTACACCCCAAGGTGGAATTATTAGCCCAATCCTAGCAAATATTTATCTTAATGAATTGGATCAGTTTATTGAAAAGTACAAGAATCAATTTGAAAAAGGTACTAAGCGTAGAACGACAAAGGCATATATTAAATATCAAAAACGTGCAAGAAGATTCAAGGATAAGTACAAACCTGTTTGGCATCAATTATCTGAAGAAGAAAAGAGACCTCTTATTAAGCAACATAAAAAATTAGAAAAAGATATGTATAAACACCCTTACTTCGATCCTATGGATGAGAATTTCAAACGACTACAATATGTCCGTTACGCTGATGATTTCATCATCGGGGTCATAGGAAGTAAAGAAGATGCAATAAGAGTTAAAAAAGACCTTACGGTTTTTATCTCACAAAAGCTAAACCTAGAGCTATCACAAGAAAAGACATTAATTACACACAGTAATAAGAAAGCTAGGTTTCTAGGTTACGACATTGTAGTTTCACGAACTCAACAGCTGAAGAAGCGAAAAGATGGAGCGAAGACGCGAGGAAACAGCTATAAATGTCATCTTTATGTACCTCGTGAGGCTTGGGTGGAAAAATTAAAAGACTTTAGGGCTATTAAATTTTCAAGGGATAATAAATGGAAACCAATTCATAGAACATACTTAATTAGTCATGATGATCTCGAAATTCTGAGCATCTATAATGCGGAAATTAAAGGGCTATATGAATATTATAAACTCGCCAACAATGTTAGCACTTTACATCATTTTCTATATTTCATGAAGTACAGTATGTTAAAAATATATGCACGGAAATATAGGAAATCAGTTAAACAAATTATCGCTAAATACAATATAAATGGAAAATTTGGAGTTAAATATAGGACTAAAAAGGCTCAGAAAACGAGACTCTTTTATGATGATGGTTTCCATAAATTAAAAACAAAAGAAAAATTTGATTTTTTCAATGACAATCAACCACCTAAATTCTACTTTGATGCAAGAAATAGCTTAATAAAAAAATTAACATCTTTCAAATGTGAATATTGCGGGATTGAAAATGTTCCTATTGAAATGCATCATGTTCGGAAGTTAAAAGACCTTAAAGGGAAAAAACGTTGGGAACAACATATGATTGCCCGTAAGAGAAAAACCATTCCATTGTGTATCTCCTGCCATGATAAATTACACGCAGGAAAGCTAGATTGATAAGAGGAGAGCCGGATACATGGAGACGTGTACGTCCGGTTCGGGGGAGAGCGTTTGGAAACCTGTTCTAGTAATAGAATAAGGCGCTGGGCGCTTATCCTACACGAACGCAAAAGCGGAAGATCTACCTCGTATTTTTCCGAATCGTTGGCTAGAAGGGAGCGTAAAAGATTACAAGAATTTGTACAAAGGAATGGAAGCCGTTGCGGAAAAGAACGGCGTGAAAATTATTGAACCAAAAGCAGAGCTGGGTGTCGCAAAAGGTGTGAGTTATACCCTAACAAAAGAAGTTGCCTTGAATCCACGAAACAGTGAATTGCAAAATGTAAAAACCCTTCTTCACGAATTAGCACATGCCAAACTTCATACAGCAGAAACACATATGAATTACACAGCACCAGAAAAAGAGTTTCAAGCAGAGATGACCGCTTATGCTGTTTCTTCTTATTTCAGAATTGATACGAGCGAATACTCATTAGGTTATTTAGCGAGCTGGACACAAGGAAAAGAAATGAAAGATAAAACGAGGTTATTGAAAGAAGTACATGAAACCTCGATTGAGTTTATCGAAACAATTGAAGGGACTTTGGAAAAAGAAAAACAACAATTAAATGAGAAAGAGGTGGAAAGTATGGCAAAAGGAAATGAAAGTACATTAGAAAAATCGAAAGAGACACCCAATCACTTAGTTACAATTCAAGTGTTAGCAAAGGATATGCAAGATGAGGAAGTTGCAAGAATACACATGATGGATGGTGTTACGAAAGATATTAATTATTTGTCTGTATGGAATCAAGATAAAACTGATCGGGAAGATTTATATGTTTCCCTAATGGAAAAGAACGGGAAACGAGAAAATATCTATTTAGATAACATTTTGAAACCAGATTTATATGAAAAGGTTCAAAGTTCCATTTTTGATGGAAGAGGAAATTTGTCATTTGTCATTTATGAAAAGGATGCGAATATGAGTCTAGATGAAATCGTAAAAGATGAACGATATGGAATTTTAGTTGATAAAGCGGAGGCACAAAAAGATTCCTCATTTCATGAAAAAG
>NZ_JAKUHD010000065.1:0-3859 GCF_022664325.1 Bacillus cereus group sp. BfR-BA-01310
CAGCGAAGAGTAGCAAAAGAAGCAATTCTCTGGCTAGCACCGGGAGGACATCTTTTAATAGAGACGAGCGAAATGCAGGCAACTCAGACCTCTGAAATCTTTGCTGGTGCTGGGCTTACCACGAAAGTGGCTAGAGACGAGGAACTAGACGCCACTGTCGTTATAGGATCGAATCCTGTTTTTTAGCATAAATCAGTACGTAGTCTTATTCACAAATGAAATGATAATTTCCTAGCAATATACAAATAAACAAAAGATCCTTATTCAATTAAAGGGCGCTTTAATTGAGCAAGGATAACAACAATTTTCAAACTTTTTTATAAAAATTGTATAATGCTTTATAAAGTAGGAATCTGTTTTGATCAATCTTTTTTCAAAATGGATTCCTTTTGTCTTTTATCAAATAATGAGTTGTAAAACATTTCTGATTAAACTTTATTCTAAATCTACAGTTTATTTTGAGGGGGATTAATACTGAGTGAAGAATAATATACGACTATTTCATGAATATCGTTCCATAAATAGTTATCTACATTTCTCAACTTACATCTTAATATTACGATTATTAATTTTTATACTTTTATTGCATAAATCATGAATCTACCCCCTCAATTTATTACGTTAAATAAAGATAGTAAAATAAAATATGAATAAAAATACAAAACATAAAAAATATGTAGAATACTGTCTAATTCCATACATTTATTTCTCTGTATATACCGATTAATCTATTAGATGAGAAGAATAAATTCTTACAAAAGATTATAGGAGGAGAAATTTATGAAGAAAATTATTATTGGGGCATTAACGTTAGGTGTCATACTAGGATCGGGTGGTAGTTTTGCCTCTGCAGATGAACTTGATAGTGTTTCTCAAAAGGGAAATACAATACAATCTATATCAGCTTCCACAAAAAATTCAATAACTGCGAACCAATTTAGCAAAGTCTATTCAGCTATGAAAAAATATGATGGCACACCTTATAAATATGGTGGGAATAGTCCTCAAACTGGATTTGATTGTTCGGGATTAATGCAATGGGGATATGGAACACAGGGGATTAAATTACCACGCACATCGCAAGATCAATACACTAGTACTACACGTATCGAAAGAAAGGCTCTTCAACCAGGAGATTTAGTTTTCTTTAAAGGAACGGTTCCAGGCAAATCAGGTATTACTCACGTTGGTATGTATATTAGTGATAACAAGTTTTATAATGCTAGTAATTCCGGAGTTGGTGAGGCTAGCTTAAATAGTACGTATTGGAGTAAATATATTGCAGGATATGGTCGAGTTAAATAAAAAATGTATTATAAGGTCCCACAAAAAGAACTGAAGTCTAATATGTGATACTGAATCTAAAGTAATTAAAGATATATAAGATATATAAGATATACTACACGACAACACATGTTATTTAATAATGTAGTTTTAAGGTGTATTAGCACTTTGCTTGATACGCCTATTTTTTATGGTTTTAATCACTAATTGGGGGACCGCCACATGGCCTGGGAGGGACTGCCATGCATAGAAGCGGTCAGGGCCCTTTCCTGCCACGTGCAAAGTTTTAAGACAAAGAAGGGCAGCAATCCATATGCTCAAAAATGAAGATAACTTTCTATAGGTAATACTACATTACATTGTATGAATGATTTCATGCTCTTCTTTTGATTTTCTATAATCTTCACCCTAAAATAATTTAAAAGATTTATTCTTGCTTTCTTACGCATACTTAAAAGTAGGAGACTTCTTTCGAATTATGTTAAACTCTTCTAAGATACTATTTATACATTAATAAAGGTGAGGGTACCCAGTGAACAAAAACGACAATACACATTGCACTATGGTTATATTTGGAGCAACAGGCGATTTAGCAAAGAGAAAATTATTCCCTTCTATATATAGCCTATATAAAAAAGGACAGCTCTCTAAAAATTTTGCTGTTGTTGGTGTGGCAAGACGTGAATGGAGTGATGAGGTATTTCGTGAAAATGTATTTTCCTCTATTCAAGAATCAAAAATTAAACCAGGGAATGATTTAGATGAATTTTTAACTCATTTCCGATACTTAGCGTTTGATGTTACGAATACCGCTTCATACCAAGATTTGAATACGTTACTTACTAACCTAGAAGAACAATTCAATATTCCAGGAAACAGAATGTATTATATGGCAATGGCTCCTGAATTTTTCGGAACAATCGCTTCTTACTTGAAATCAGAAGGTGTGACAAACTCAAACGGTTGGAATCGATTGATTATTGAAAAACCTTTTGGACATGACTTGCCATCCGCACAAAAATTAAACGAAAAACTTCGTCAAGCATTTTCGGAAGATGAGATTTATCGCATTGACCATTATCTAGGAAAAGAAATGGTTCAAAATATTGGTGTCATTCGTTTTGCAAATGCAATATTTGAATCACTATGGAACAATAAGTACATCTCTAATATTCAAATTACATCCAGTGAATCTTTAGGTGTAGAGGACCGCGGTGGTTACTATGACCATTCCGGTGCTTTAAGAGATATGGTACAAAATCATATGGTACAAATGGTTGCTTTACTGGCGATGGAACCGCCAATTCGTTTAACAACAGAAGAAATCCGAAGCGAAAAAATTAAAGTATTGCGCGCACTTCGACCAATAACAGTAGAAGAAGTTGATCAATATTTTGTACGAAGTCAGTATGGATCAGGAACAATCCATGGAAAAGAAGTTCCTGGATACAGAAGCGAAAGTAAAGTGGATCCAAACTCAAGAACAGAAACATTTGTGGCAGGTAAATTATTAATAGACAATTTCCGCTGGGCAGGTGTGCCGTTCTACATTCGTACAGGTAAACGCATGCAAGAAAAATCAACAAAAATCGTCATTCAGTTTAAAGAATTGCCAATGAACTTATATTCTAAATCAGAAAACAACATTCATCCAAACCTGCTTATTATTCATATTCAGCCGGATGAGGGGGTTTCTCTTGTTTTAAACGGTAAAAAAATTGGTACTTCTGAAAAAACAACACCATTTAAGCTTGATTACTGCATTGACTGCGTGGACGGAGTAAATACACCAGAAGCTTACGAGAAACTTCTATATGATGCAACTCAAGGCGATGCAACAAACTTCACTCACTGGGATGAAGTAGCATTATCATGGAAATTTGTTGATGTTATTTCTAAAGCATGGCAAAAGGATGTATCAACAGATTTACTTACTTACGAATCAGGATCAATGGGACCGCAAGCTTCTGATGATTTACTTGTGGAAAACAACTTCCATTGGTGGCCTATTTCAGATGATAATGACTACTCAATCTAATCAAGGGGGAATTCTTCTGAAAAAAGTATATGATATTACAGTACCTATTTACGAAGGAATGCCTGTATATAAAAACAAATCGGAAAAACAGCCTCAACTTTCCAAAGTTACAAACGGTCATGTAACAGAATCCACATTAAAAATGGATGCTCATACAGGAACGCATATTGATGCGCCTTTGCATATGATAAATGACGGAGACACGTTTGAAACACTTGATATTGAGAAATTAGTAGGCGAAGCAAAGGTTTTTGACCTGACACATGTTGATGGTGGCATTACTGCTGAAGACCTGAAAGATTTCGATATTCAAAAAGGGGATTTTGTTTTATTTAAAACAAAGAACTCCTTTGATGAAGGATTTAACTTCGATTTTATTTATTTAGCTGAAAGCGGTGCGAAACGGCTTGCTGAAAAAGGTATTCGCGGTGTGGGCATTGATGCATTAGGTGTTGAACGTGCCCAAGAAGGTCACCCAACCCATAAAACACTATTTGCACACGATATTATTGTAATCGAAGGATTAACATTTAAAGA
>NZ_JAKUHD010000066.1:0-3367 GCF_022664325.1 Bacillus cereus group sp. BfR-BA-01310
TCTTTACAATTTCTATTAAGTGCTCACGCGTATCACGATGCTTAGGAGATTCCTTAGCAAGCTCTGAAAATGTGATTTTAAACTCAGCTAGCACACTTTGAAAATGAAGAATTTCCTCCTTACGGTTACTATTTTCCATCTCTTTCATATACTCCGTAAGAGATACTTGCATTTCTAACATTTCCTCTTGCTTATCTTCTTTTAAAAAGACAAGATTATGCTTAGACTCCTTGCGTATATAGTCAATTACGTCTCTTTTTATAAGAAGATCCGCAAAAGCTAGAAAAGATTTTCCTTTTGTATATGAATACTGTTCAATTGCTTGGTTAAACGCAAACAATCCAATACTATATTCATCATCCTGTTCTGTAATATATCGGCGGCAGACAGACGAGATTGATTTTCTAATAAAAGGTTGATACTGTACGATTAAAGCTTCCTTATCTCCTCCGTTGTTTTGTATGTTATATACCATATCTTCTATTTTCGTTTTTCTTAAGATCTTCATTACTAAACTCAACACTTGTAATCTCCCTCCCTCCTTCTGCTTTAAATAGCAAAATGGTCACTAAACAAGTGACCATTTAACCACATTTATTCAGTACTTTCCTTTAGACTTGTCTTCTTGCTGTTGTTCATATTTTTCGAAATCGACTTTTTTCATCATTTTCTTGATGATTATTATTTTCTATTTGCGCTAGAGTTAAGTCTGCATTTTCATCTACTCTCTTATTTTCTTCCGCTTATTTCGCTTGCTCTTTTTCTATTTTAGCTACAATCTTTGAATAACTCTTCTCTATATTTTTGATAATTTCAGCTTTTGCTTTCGGTTTCCCCACTGAATCTAGTAATTTTACTAATGCTTCAATGTTGTTTCCGATGTGTACTTTTACTTTCATTGCTTCTTTTTCTTCTTTAACAAAAAGCTTATCTTACTTCCTTTAGTCTTCTATCGCTTTTTTCTAATGTATCTTGTGCAAAATTACCCTTTAATAGTGTTTTTTCATAATCATTTTTCTTCCATTTGCTTTCTTCACTATACATATTCGACGGAACAAATTATTTTATGGGGGCCAAAAAAATATTTTTATAAAATAGCTATTTATTTCAAAAATAAAAACCATTAATTTGAAAAAAGATTAATCAAATTGATGGTTTTCTTGTAATATTTTATTAATTTTTTATCGTTTTCTGACAGAAGACTCCTTCCCCAAAAATGTGATGATGTGAAACACCAATTTTAGGCGGGAGATGAATGTCCGTAGGCGTAAGCCTACGTTTTTTTGCACCAGAACCCGTCTTTGAATACGTAGTAATGAAAAATGAACCAAAAGGTGTACCTTTTGAAACATAAAATAAGACCGAAGAAATTAAAAGTCAATCGATTTATTACTGTTTTTTGAATATTTAGCAAAAAATCACTAATATGTTGTAAAATTTAGGTATACAATAAATTTATATAGGAAAGAAGGAATATTCATGTCCAATAATTATATAATCGCAAAAGACGAACTTTTTTATAAAAAACGTTTTTACAATGTATTAGCTTCAACTCCTCTTGTAGTCATTTCACTAATAGCTATATATTTATTAGATTTTGGATTAATTAATTTTGTAATCTTAACTGGCATTGCAATAATGACTTTAATAATTCAGTTCATTTATTATTATTCAAACTGGAAAAAACTTCTCAAGTGACTTTGGTAGGTTTCAAGATATATTGACTATTGATAAGTGGAGTTATGTTAACTTAGATAAGCAACCTTATTTATAACTTAAAAACTGAAAATTCATGATATAATAGACTTGCTAATATCCATAATTTAGAAAAAGAATATTAGGAGGGAATTTATGCAATCATTTGTTGGACAAAAAATAATTAATTATAAAACAATAGACAAGTTGTTTCTAACTTTAATTTTACTATCGGCTACTCTAACTTTTAGCATCGATCAATATTTATATGTTACATTCTTCTTATTAGGGATTATGTTTATATATAGAAGCATAAGAGATTTTAATTTAAATGCTTCATATATAATTATTGGCTTTGAGTTAGTATTAGGTGTATTTTTAACCATATATATGGCATTTAATTATTTAGTTGCTTAGATGAAAATATAAAAAAGAATATCGCCTTTAAAGGTGGTATTCTTTTTTATATTAATGAGATGTTTTTTATTTAAAAGTTCCTTGTTCTCTTTATTTACAGTATTTTGAATATATACTTTTGTTTCGTAAATTGAGGATATCAGGGGGATTGGGATGAAGTCAATGTTTTAGGGGGAATGAGTGTAAACTAAGGGTTAAAAGTTTACATTCGATATTTTAAACATTTATAACTAAATTTGTAATAATTTTCTCAATATAGATACAGATGTTATATATGGTTTTTATATAGAGAATTAACAGAAAATATAATAATATAAAAATTAAGATGGTTTCTGTCACTTGTTTTTCCCTTATGCTTAAGATAAGATCGTATTCGCCGGTCTTATCTTTTTTTATTTGTTGTTGGTTTTGAATAAAGTTTGATTCAAAGTATGCTAAAAATGTTGTTTTTATTAAAGAAGAACTCTTCATATTTTGAAAAAAGATTAGTCAAAAATAGATTCATTGTTGTGAATTAGTGTACAAATATTATAAAAAAGTTTGACCATTTTTCTTGTAAAACTTACTACAACAATATATGAATATCTTTGACTGTTTTTGTAATTTATTGTAAAATAATATACATAGAAAGGTATTTTAGGGGAAATATAGAAAGAGTATGCCTTTCAGCTTTTAAAGGGCTAAAGCATATCCTTTTTGTTATTTAAAGGGGGAGAAAGAAAAAAGTATGAAGGATTTAAAAAGAAAAAGTATTTATGTTTTATTAATAGTTATAGCAATTATGGGGTTAAGTGCTTGTGGTAAAGATCCATCAGATGATTTGCAATCTAAAAAGTGGAATGTCGTTGCTACCAATGGCGAATCATATACAGGAGAATTCGCTAAAAATACGGTTTCTTTCAAGATAGGAGCTTTCACAAGAGGGTTTACATATAAAATTAACAAAGATGAAATTAGTTTAGAAGAAGATGGGAAAGAGCCAATTGTATTTGAAATTAAAAAAGATGGTGATGAATATAAATTTAAGGCAACGACTCCAGCTATTAAAAAGAAATTTGGAGATTTGACGTTATCACCAAGTAAATAGTAAATGAAAAGTCGAGATAAAACTCTGTAATAATTTTACAGAGTTTTTTATTTGGAATTATTTAAGGGGTACCGCCACATCGCTATCAAGCTAAGCTCATACAACGTCAATCATAGTAGGGGTTGCTTCTTTTTTCTAAAGACCACGTGTAGGGAATTTAAAGATTTG
>NZ_JAKUHD010000067.1:0-2667 GCF_022664325.1 Bacillus cereus group sp. BfR-BA-01310
TAGCGCCGATGGTAGTTGGGACCTTGTCCCTGTGAGAGTAGGACGTCGCCAAGCAACTTTAAGACGAGTCAGAATGACTCGTCTTTTTTGTGTATATTTCGTTAGAAATAACTTCTTACTAACCCCAAATACCACTTTAGATTTTAAGTATTCCCCATTCTTTTAAGATTTGTGATTACATATCCATATAATTTTTTATTCAATTTCCCTCATAATTTTTGATATGTAATTTAAGATTTTCTATTTTATTTCTTATAGATACGATTCATTGGTGTGTTAAAATAGTACAGTTATTTTTTTGAAGTACTTTAATATAAGAAGATTTAATTTTGAAAAAGGAGATAATATGAAAAAGATAGGTGTAATTACTATAGTAGTTTTAATCCTTCTAGCAATTGCGTATATGTTAGTCGGGAATTATTTCTATAATTATGCATTGAATGCAAAACAAGAAAAAGAATTTTTGGAGGATAATCCTCACTTAACGGAAACAGTGAATGCATCGGGAGATGTATTGGCTACGAATGAAGAAAAGAATGCAAACTTTGTATCAAAATATAAACCTAACACATTAACTATACGTTCTTTTGATAAGCTAAATTTAACAGGGTATGAATATATGAATGAGCAATCTAGCCATAAATGGGCAATTGTAGTTCATGGATATGATGGCAGGGCATCAGCAATGACGAAATATATCCGGAATTTTCATGAACAAGGTTATAACGTCATAGCGCCGGATCTTCGTGGGCATGGAAATAGTGAAGGGGATTATATCGGTATGGGGTGGCATGATCGTAAAGATGTTCTGATTTGGATTCAACAAATTTTAAAGAAAGATCCTAATGCTGAAATAGCTCTATTTGGTATTTCTATGGGTGGAGCAACTGTTATGATGACTTCTGGGGAAGATTTACCTTCTAATGTTAAAGTTATTATTGAAGATTGTGGATATTCAACTGTTATTGATGAATTCACGTATCAACTAAAAGATTTATTCCACTTGCCCAAATTTCCTGTTATGAATGCGGCCAATACAGTTACTAAATTGAGGGCTGGATATGATTTGAAAGAGGCTTCAGCTGTAAAACAAGTTGCGAAAAGTAAAACACCTATGTTATTCATTCATGGGGATGCTGATACATTTGTTCCTTTTGAAATGTTGGATGAGGTGTATAATGCTGCAAAAGTAGAAAAAGAGAAATTAATTGTTCCAGGTGCGGGACATGGAGAAGCTGAGAAAGTAGATTCAAATAAATATTGGAATACTATATGGAAGTTCGTGGAGAAGTATATTCCGGCATAATTAAAGTTGTTTCATGTTTATATACGATAATCGGAAGGGAGTATTTTATCCTTTTGATTATCGTTTTTTTGTTATTTAGGTATTCTGTTATAAATATACTTTTGGTTGTACTATATAGAAGGTTTGGAGCAAAAATTTTTGAATTCTTTAATCACGGTGCTAAAATGGTTGGAAATAAAATTGTAAAGAGGTGCGAATATGAAAATTGAAGTATGGTCTGATTTTGTATGTCCGTTTTGTTATATTGGGAAGCGTAGATTAGAGATGGCTTTAGAACAATTTCCGCATAGGGATGATGTTCAAGTTGAGTTTAAAAGTTTTGAATTAGATCCAAATACTCCAATCTATTCTGGAACAAGTATTAGTGAAGTAATTGCAGCAAAGTATGGGATTAGTGTTGAAGAAGCTAATCGTAATAATATACAAATAGGTAATCATGCAGCAAGTATAGGTCTAAGTTTTAATTTTGAAGAGATGAAACCAACAAATACTTTTGATGCGCATCGTTTGGCGAAATTTGCAAAGGATCAGGGAAAAGAAAAAGAGATTACAGAAAATCTACTTGTTGCATATTTCACTGAATCGAGAAACTTAAGTGATGCTGAAACGCTCTCTACTATCGCTGAAACTTCAGGTTTAGATAAGAAAGAAGCTTTAAATGTTATTAATAATAAAAATGCGTATGCGAATGAAGTTAGAATTGACGAAGCAATTGCTCAGCAATATAAAATTACGGGAGTACCTTATTTTATTGTTAATCAAAAGTATGCTATTTCAGGCGCGCAACCACTTGAAACCTTTGTTGGTGCACTTCAACAGGTGTGGGAAGAAGAGAATCCTAAGCCTGAACCTCAAAATCTTTCAATAAATAGTACAACCGATGCTTATTGTACAGATGGAAGCTGCTCGATACCTCCAAAGGAATAATATTTAGTTCTTTCTATTATGGTGTACATAATGTACAGAGCGATAAATTTAAAATGTCATATGTATATTAATAATTTCTAAATACAAATAACCTGTAGTAACTTCTATAGGTTATTTGTATTTAGTTTACTTTGAGAAGGTTACATTCAAGTGCACTATTTTTGTGCTAACGGCTTGTTGGTGTAGTTAATTCATATTTTTATAAAAAACTTATTTAAAACCATTGACTATTAACATGAATAAGTGTAATATAGAACAAGTCGCCGATAGCAATAACGCAGAAAGCGACAAACGAAATAAAAAACTTAGTTGACATCAATTAACGAAAGTGTTAACATAAGGGAGTCGCAAATGAGCGACGAAGTAGTTCTTTGAAAACTGAACGAAACAAACAACGTGAAACGTCAATTTTTATTTTTAGATGCTAGACAAAC
>NZ_JAKUHD010000068.1:0-2582 GCF_022664325.1 Bacillus cereus group sp. BfR-BA-01310
TAAAATAAAAATTGACGTTTCACGTTGTTTGTTTCGTTCAGTTTTCAAAGAACTACTTTGCCGCTCATTTGCGACTTCCTTATGTTAACATTTTCATGTTTCAATGTCAACTAAGTTTTTTTATTTCGTTTGTCGCTTTCTGCGTTTTTGCTATCGGCGACTTGTTTTATAATACACCTCTATATAATAATAGTCAATATTTCTTTTTCACTTTTTACAAAAAAATAAACATACGCTCATACCTCGTCTTTATTTTACATGCATATAATCAAGATAAAGTGAAACTTTAATCAGCGGAGAGGTTTAGTCATCACCAATCGGGCAGTTAATCTTCCAGCTAACTTCTTTGCTTCAGCCGAAGTTAGAGACAGGGGGCTTACCGCCGGTTAATGTGGGATAATTGAAAGGAGTGTAGAAATTGTTTGATCCTTCCTTATTACACATCATTAGTACTAATTCAAGAAACCCACACTATCATAGAAACTTTCCTCTCATTCTATTTTGGAGTCAAAAAAGTGGTTGCACTTCCCTTGCTAAGTGGTTTTTTTACCAGATTGATTTATTACAAACAGCTTTAAACTATCACCCCTTTATTCATAATATACAAAGGTACACCAGCCTATAATATACGGCTGAGTGTAGCATTACGAGATAAACAAAAGGAAACTTTTAAACTTGTTCGTAATCCATTTAGAGGAGCGGTCAGTTCTTTCGTGTCCTTAATCGCACCCCCTTATGTAGAAAGTACAGCATAGGAACCCATTCGAAAGTTTTTATATCAAAATGAAAATTCTCCTAAAGGAATCATTTTTATACTACCTATTCACTAAAGTTACTCATGCAAATGATATTAACGCTCACTTTACACAACAATATATAGCAGGTGAAGAAGAGTATGTAGCCAATTATATATACTTAGAAAATTTCAATCAGGAAATAAAAGAATTAGAAACGTGTTTCGAATTAAAACCTGCACCAATAAATGAGTTTTCAACATCATGGCATCATCAACCCCCTGCCATGATTTATAAAGGGAATTTCAGCGATGCCGATATTACTGATCCTTTATTCCCTCGCCATCCGACTTTTGAAAGCTTTTATGATAATGAATGTATACAGCTCGTCAAAACAATATTTCAAAAAGATTTCGATACATATAGATATAACAAAGAATATCCATACTGATTTTAATCTATTATCTTTGCTAACTATAAAAAAAGATACCTCTTATATATAAGGTATCTTTTTAACATTTAAACTATATTAAGCATACAGTTTAACAGTCACTACTATCCAAGGTATTACCCTTTAATAGATTACGTAATTTCTGCTTATCCGCCCATCCTACTCCTATTAAAACTAGACTTCCTCCGATTATTATCTTCCATGTTACAGATTCGTCTAATAGAACAATTGAAGTAACAATACTTATTAAAGGTAATGCATTTAAATATAATCCACTTACCGATGCCGAAATTCTCTCTAGTGCTTTATTCCAAAACCAATACGCTAAAATTGTTGCTCCTATAACGAGGTACATTACACTAAATCCTACTTTCCATGTGTTAATCTTCGGGAAACCGTAATAAAAGGTTTCTATCATTGCAAAAGGTAATAAGATAGCCATTCCAATAATTAAAGTTAACGTTGTAAAAACATTGTTTGACAAATGTCGTTCTTGTTTCGGGCGTTTTAACAATATCGTGTAGAAAGCAAATAAAAAAGTACTCAATAAAATAAGTATATCTCCTATTAAAGACACCTCTTGATCGGCGTTATTAGATGGAACCGTAATAAAGAGCACTCCTATAGCACCCAGTATAATTCCAATCCAATAATTCAGCTGAATTTTCTCTTTCAAAAAGAACGTTGAAAAAAGAATTGTAACTAACGGCAATGCAGCATCAATGATACTAACATGTAATCCACTTGTTAAAGAAATACCATAGGATGTGAACATAAAGTACCCAGCTACACCGGTAAAAGATAGTAAACTCATTCTTTTCCATGGAATATGTTTATGTACAACAGCTTTTTGTAGTTGGTTAAATGAGAAAAGCATACAAATTCCACCTGCAAAGAAAAGGCGAATAAATAACAAAGTAAACGGTTGAATAGATTCTAATGCCCATTTCGTTGGCGCAATGGCTGTCCCCCATAATATAACAGCCACTAATAACATGCATATTTCTTTCATAATTCCCCACACCCATCAAAAAATATATGTTAGCTACCTTAATTATAGATTTTTTCTTATGCAAAATCCCTTAAAACACATAACCTTTTCATATAAGATCAAAAACATTTTTGTTCATACAACAACTAAATCACTATAAAAAAGGTAACTCTTACCTTCGACTAATATTTAAACG
Source organism: Bacillus cereus group sp. BfR-BA-01310 (assembly GCF_022664325.1). Classification (NCBI taxonomy): domain Bacteria; kingdom Bacillati; phylum Bacillota; class Bacilli; order Caryophanales; family Bacillaceae; genus Bacillus; species Bacillus cereus group sp. BfR-BA-01310. The sequence goes on from NZ_JAKUHD010000068.1 coordinate 2,373, forward strand.
TATTATTTTATAACCTTCTTATCACTTTATCATCCAAATCTTATTATATACAGCCTCTATCTCCTTCTTTTTTCCTCTTTTGGGTTATTACATTTATGGATTTTAACATTTGGTGAATGAAAATAAACACAAAAAAACCTAAGTCGAATCGACTTAGGTTTTTGCTTGGCGACGTCCTACTCTCACAGGGACAAGGTCCCAACTACCATC
>NZ_JAKUHD010000069.1:0-2574 GCF_022664325.1 Bacillus cereus group sp. BfR-BA-01310
CATCGCTATCAAGCTAAGCTCATACAACGTCAATCATAGTAGGGGTTGCTTCTTTTTTCTAAAGACCACGTGTAGGGAATTTAAAGATTTGCATGCGAAATAAGCCCTAATGGGTTTCATTTTTTTGAATTAAGCCGCTTGATTATCAGACATGGTACAATTGTAAACGACACCTAATATATCAAAGACTGTTTTCTTCTCATATCGATGAGATTTTCTCCCGTTTTGCTGTAGGAGGTTGAACAGGCGAATTAGAATCTTTGATAGCTCTTGGGTGTCTTTCTGTATAGCTTGGAAAAGAAGAAGAAAGTAATCTTTAATCATATATATGGCCTTATATTCACTCAGTTCTCGTTTCTTTTTCATAAGAAGTAATTGACGCATTTGAAACATGGTAGAAGAACAGAGTAGAATGGCAATCAATTGCCCATACAAATGGCATTCCAATCGTTCTCGTTTTATCTTTTTACAATGATGAATATGAAAGAATGATTTCCACGTTTTAAATAAAATCTCGATTTGCCAACGTAGAGAATACCAATCATGTACTTGTCCCAATGGGACAATATCTGTAGGAGTATTTGTCATATATACATTGATACCGCTAAGTCGTTTACTACGAGCGGAATACTTCATTCCTTTCTTTTTTTCTCTTACAGTTTGATCTTGTAATCGTTTTTGTTGTTGTTCTTTTGTTAGCCGATGAACAATCACACGAGTTGGGATTTTATCATTCATTCCTACATAAGCGTTGGATATTTCACATGTTTGTCCTGGTTGAAGAGAGTTCATTAAAACCTCCATATCTATCTGGATATACTCTGTACCTTTCTTGATTCTGCCATCTTGAAAATAATCAGGGTTAGGATTTTTTTGATAAATACGTGTATTCGATTTGATACGTGAGATATAGTAAGCCTTTTTATCTTGTATATGTTGAAGATCTTTTAAATGAAAATAGCCTAAATCTCGGATACATAAATCATTCGCTGTTACAGTTGGGACACACAGGGAACCGTAGGTTCGATCATGTTGTTTACCTGGACCTGTATGAATATGAAGGAATTGTCCACTTAATAAATCATACTCAAGCTGAATCTTCACTCCCGCTGTATGGCTGCATCCTCCTGCACCCGGATAAACGAATGAAAAGGGATCTGGGATTTGAAATGCAGTTGAATCTAAAATACGGATACGCTTGAAAACAGAAGTATATGGAGAAGAAATGAGCATAGATGAGGCCAATTTTTGGTTTAGTAGTTCAGCTAGTATGTGTTGTAAGAATTGGACAGCCGCTTTATTAAATCGTTGATTCAGTCCCTCAGGACTGATGAGTACTTCTGTTGATACTTCTAAACAGCTAGATAACTGAGTTAAAGAAGTCGCAGCGACATTTTGACTCATCCATACACATAAAGCGACTAAATCCTTCGCTTGATACTTACTAGTTCGTTGTACAAAACCAACATCTCTAGCAAGATCTCGTAAGATATTTGGAGATAAACAGCTTTGAATCTCTTGAGCAAATAGTTGTAATTCATCGGATACAGAAATAGACATACAAAAACGCCATCCTTTCCTATGATTCTACAGAAAGAATAGCGTATTTTTTCATTTTAGGGGAGATTTTGTTGTATTAGTTTGATAGCGATTTGGTGTTACCCCTTATAGGATAATAGAAGTTTGCATTTCCAATTTTTTCACACTCTATTAACAAGGCAGTTATAGCATCCTGGTTTAGCGTTAAGAATGTGAATATATTCTACTTCTTTATTATCAAAAATTTCATCTATATTTTCTCTTAAATTTACACCTTCTGTAACCCTTGCTTCTACAATCATTGAGTCAGCATTGTAGCCGCGTACAGATAGATACCTATGATGTAACATATGCGGAATTTCATTTACATCTAGCTTAGCGGTAGTTGCTCCCTTTCGTATAAATATAGGACCACTTGCTTTATAAGGCGAATTAACACTATGATATTGGTAATTCAGTAAGATTACCTCTTCTCCTACCTCTGCATCCTTCAAACTTATCCTGCAAGGATATCCAGGATTTTGATTTGCTATTATTTTGACTGCCCCGATACTTTTTAATACTTCTTCATTCATTAGAAATAGGTTATTAAACTCCTTCTCTTGTAACGCAACGACTTGAAAGTTATTTCTCATATTCTATCCCTCCTTAATTAGTTGTTATAAAGCATTTCACTAATGATGCTACCACTAAAGTTCATAAAACTTGTTCAATAATCCTGCCCGTTTGTTGAAGATTGAATTTTCATAATATTTATATTAAGTTTAACATAAAATTCCACAGGAACCTCTAAAAAAAATCATCCTTTTTAAAATAGGATGATTGTCCAGCTTATTTAAAGTATAGAATATCGTTTAAAGTAAATTGTTTATCGGTTAAACCTAGTTTCTGAGTTGGCGTTGAACTTGTCTTTTTAGATACTTTAGTAGCCAAACAGAAGTTGTAGTACGTTCTAAATATATATTTTTTTGTTATAAGTTAACACAAAATTTCGTTCTGGGGGTACTATAAAATTTTAGCTTGATAGCGATGTGG
>NZ_JAKUHD010000070.1:0-2267 GCF_022664325.1 Bacillus cereus group sp. BfR-BA-01310
CATATTATATGGTTAAGTCCTCGATCTATTAGTATTCGTCAGCTCCACATGTCACCATGCTTCCACCTCGAACCTATCAACCTGATCATCTTTCAGGGATCTTACTAGCTTACGCTATGGGAAATCTCATCTTGAGGGGGGCTTCATGCTTAGATGCTTTCAGCACTTATCCCTTCCGCACATAGCTACCCAGCTATGCCCTTGGCAGAACAACTGGTACACCAGCGGTGCGTCCATCCCGGTCCTCTCGTACTAAGGACAGCTCCTCTCAAATTTCCTACGCCCACGACGGATAGGGACCGAACTGTCTCACGACGTTCTGAACCCAGCTCGCGTACCGCTTTAATGGGCGAACAGCCCAACCCTTGGGACCGACTACAGCCCCAGGATGCGATGAGCCGACATCGAGGTGCCAAACCTCCCCGTCGATGTGGACTCTTGGGGGAGATAAGCCTGTTATCCCCGGGGTAGCTTTTATCCGTTGAGCGATGGCCCTTCCATGCGGAACCACCGGATCACTAAGCCCGACTTTCGTCCCTGCTCGACTTGTAGGTCTCGCAGTCAAGCTCCCTTATGCCTTTGCACTCTACGAATGATTTCCAACCATTCTGAGGGAACCTTTGGGCGCCTCCGTTACACTTTAGGAGGCGACCGCCCCAGTCAAACTGCCCACCTGACACTGTCTCCCGGGTCGATAAGACCCGTAGGTTAGAATTTCAATACAGTCAGGGCGGTATCCCACCAGCGCCTCCACCGAAGCTAGCGCTCCGGTTTCAATGGCTCCCGCCTATCCTGTACAAACTGTACCAAAATTCAATATCAGGCTACAGTAAAGCTCCACGGGGTCTTTCCGTCCTGTCGCGGGTAACCTGCATCTTCACAGGTACTATAATTTCACCGAGTCTCTGGTTGAGACAGTGCCCAAATCGTTACACCTTTCGTGCGGGTCGGAACTTACCCGACAAGGAATTTCGCTACCTTAGGACCGTTATAGTTACGGCCGCCGTTTACTGGGGCTTCAGTTCAGAGCTTCGCTTACGCTAACCCCTCTCCTTAACCTTCCAGCACCGGGCAGGTGTCAGCCCCTATACTTCGCCTTACGGCTTCGCAGAGACCTGTGTTTTTGCTAAACAGTCGCTTGGGCCTATTCACTGCGGCTTTCCGTTAAGAAAGCACCCCTTCTCCCGAAGTTACGGGGTCATTTTGCCGAGTTCCTTAACCAGAGTTCTCTCGCACACCTTAGGATTCTCTCCTCGCCTACCTGTGTCGGTTTGCGGTACAGGCACCTTTTATCTCGCTAGAAGCTTTTCTTGGCAGCGGGGAATCAAAGACTTCGCTCCATAAGGAGCTTCCCCATCACAGCTCAGCCTTCACGATAAGCGGATTTGCCTACTTATCAGCCTAACTGCTTGGACGTGCACAACCAATCGCACGCTTCTTCTATCCTTCTGCGTCCCTCCATTGCTCAAACGATAAAGAGGTGGTACAGGAATATCAACCTGTTGTCCATCGCCTACGCCTGTCGGCCTCGGCTTAGGTCCTGACTAACCCTGAGCGGACGAGCCTTCCTCAGGAAACCTTAGGCATTCGGTGGACGGGATTCTCACCCGTCTTTCGCTACTCATACCGGCATTCTCACTTCTAAGCGCTCCACCAGTCCTTCCGGTCTGACTTCACTGCACTTAGAACGCTCCCCTACCACTGATACCATTGGTATCAATTCGCAGCTTCGGTGGTGTATTTAGCCCCGGTACATTTTCGGCGCAGAGTCACTCGACTAGTGAGCTATTACGCACTCTTTAAATGGTGGCTGCTTCTAAGCCAACATCCTAGTTGTCTAAGCAACTCCACATCCTTTTCCACTTAATACACACTTTGGGACCTTAGCTGGCGATCTGGGCTGTTTCCCTCTTGACTACGGATCTTATCACTCGCAGTCTGACTCCTAAGGATAAGTCATTGGCATTCGGAGTTTGACTGAATTCGGTAATCCGATGAGGACCCCTAGTTCAATCAGTGCTCTACCTCCAAGACTCTTACACTTAAGGCTAGCCCTAAAGCTATTTCGGGGAGAACCAGCTATCTCCAGGTTCGATTGGAATTTCTCCGCTACCCACACCTCATCCCCGCACTTTTCAACGTGCGTGGGTTCGGGCCTCCATTCAGTGTTACCTGAACTTCACCCTGGACATGGGTAGATCACCTGGTTTCGGGTCTACGACCACGTACTAAACGCCCTATTCAGACTCGCTTTCGCTGCGGCTCCG
>NZ_JAKUHD010000071.1:0-2044 GCF_022664325.1 Bacillus cereus group sp. BfR-BA-01310
AGTACGTTCTAAATATATATTTTTTTGTTATAAGTTAACACAAAATTTCGTTCTGGGGGTACTATAAAATTTTAGCTTGATAGCGATGTGGCGGTACCCCTTTATGGTAATTCATTTTGTAAATCCTTGTATTTAAATGTATAATTATATAAAAAGTTCTAAAAATTTGAATCGAGGTGAAAATCATGAGAAGTTTTAGTTCATTATTGATCTCTACTATCTGTTCAACAATCCTTTTAGTTTGGAATTCCTTTTCTTTCTATACTGGATTCACAACAGGACATACATACTACTGGGTTAACGGTATCATAGCCTTGGTTTTCCTTCTATTCTTTGTCTTAAATATGCGAGATATCATCAAGAAAAACTACAGAACATCAGGACAATAGGAGTTGATACATATGTGGGAAAGATTTAAAAACTATAAGTATTCCTCAAAGGAATTAAAGTTCATGCTTTGGTTATTTGGTATTACTTGTTTTATACACTCGGTCGCTTTCTTTGGTGGACTATTTTCTTCCGAGTTCCTTTGGTTTAAAGGTCTTTGCGCTATTGCAGCATTACTAGCTTTTATGGATGTTAAGCGGAAAATCAATAAGTATAAGGTAGCATTGTGAAAAGGAGCCATTACAGGTTCCTTTTTTCTATGCAAAATAAAAAAAGCAGTGGACTCGCCATTTTAATTAATTAACTTTAAATCAAATAGAGGAGAATATAAACTTATTACAGAAATATAACTACTTACATCTATTTATAATTTACACATATAAAATATACATATAGGTGTGTGTAGATACAAATTATAAAAAGCTTTCTTTGTTAACCCTCTCTATTTTCGTTCGTTGTGTTCGTTTGTTTTGCACTGATTACTTACCCAACAGATAATCCACCCATTCAACTTCTTTCTTCAATTCCTCATCAGACATCTTCTCTAATCCTTTAAGAGTGTAATCTTCTCCAAACTCTCTTCCGCCATCTATGACGAATCGAATCATTTCTTCTCTAGTCATCCCCATATAAGCCACCCCACTCCTAATCCGATTAAGAATGCTGGTCCTAGCCATTTAATTAGTTGCCATAACCAAATTCCTAATAACGCACGAGTAAACCCGTTACCAAATATCATCTTCATTCCCCCTTATCCCTAAATGCAACACGTTTGCGCTTATCTTTCCTTAACAACAAATAAGACGCTAAACCGATCACGGCAGCGCCTACGATAATTGCTATAAACTTAATCAAACTCATTTATCCTTACATTATTTATTTCTTTGCTTCCATACCCCATGCTTTTTACGATAAGTATTCTTTCCATTCATGAAGTCAGCTGTATTACCAGGCATACTATATCTTTTATTCTTTTTCTTAGCCTTCTTCTTCAGCCTTTTCTCTTCTTGAATAGCTTGCAAATCCGCCTTCCATTGTTTCAACAAATCCTTTTCACTTCGCATCGAATTTGTACCCCTTGGATTAAAATGTGAACCAAACAACTAGATTCTACTAATTTATATAGATATCCTTTAATCCAAGTGTTAATTTTATACAAAATAAAAGAGCAGCCATAATCGATAGGTGCTCAAATATATGAAGTGGGGCTACCTCATACTCTAATATATGCTTGTCCTTATCAAAAGGTGAAATAAAAAGAGTACCCGCCATTAGGTACTCTTCAACAAATAAGTATGGTGCTCCAAGTTTCACATCATATGATAACTCGTCCCACGAATTCATCATATGCTTGTCTTATTAGAAGGTTCACTAATTTAATGTGTAATTTCTATATAACAAAGAAAAAAGTACCCGTTATGGATGCTCTTTCTTGTTTAATCTTAAAATTCACCTGTATAATCTATAATGATTTGTTGTTTCAAATCTAAGAAGAATACCGTACAATCTTACACCACAAAACAAACAAATGAAAACATTGCCGTTGTAGGAAATAAAATTAAATTACCAAAACTAGGTCTTGTTCGATTTGCCAAAAGTCGTGAAGTAAATGGACGTATTTTAAATGCTACGGTTAGACGGAACCCTTCTGGCAGAT
>NZ_JAKUHD010000073.1:0-1571 GCF_022664325.1 Bacillus cereus group sp. BfR-BA-01310
TTCCTTATGTTAACATTTTCATGTTTCAATGTCAACTAAGTTTTTTTATTTCGTTTGTCGCTTTCTGCGTTTTTGCTATCGGCGACTTGTTCTATATTACACCTTAACAAATCAATCGTCAATACTTTTTATGTTTTTTATTTTATAAATTATAAAAGGTATTGAACTCTCTTAATTTCTAATCCATTCCTAATGATTCTTAAACTTGCATAGGAAGATTGTAGTTAAGTTATTAATCGTCAGTTTGCACTATCCAGCTTAATACTAATAATTTTCTAAAGAATAAATGTCAGCAAGTACATATATTAAGGATAGCATTTTTATTCTTATACATCCCAGCTAAAATCACCATTTCTTCCTTTCCTCTTACCTCTAGGGGGCTATAAAAAAACACCTCACTATATCTTCTTTACATTCACTAAATCGATGCGGAAACTCAAGTAATCTAATAAACTTGGGAGGCGTTATGAAATGCATGTTAATAGGAAGATAATTTATGTATCCCATGATGCCCATTTCACATTAGTCGATCCTACTCCAGATATCGGCTTATATAACGCCGGGGCTGATGTATATTTATTAACTTCAAGGGAAGACTCTTTTCCGAATGTTGTTTTAGAAGCATTAGATACAAAGGTTCCTGTTATAGGGTTTAAAAATGCTGGAGGTTTTGAGGATGTTGTTACGGAAAAAACTGGTGCCCTAGTAGACTTTTTAGATTTACCAAAAATGCTAGAAAGAAGATACGAATTTATTGGAGATGAAGGGTTACGATTACAAAGGGGGAGCTTTGGCCAAAAAATTATTAAAAAAATTCAATTTCCTTAATTACATTTATCAATTATTAGCTCTTTTCGAACATAATTACAAAAAGATTAGTGTAATTATACCAAACTATAATTACGAAACTTTTTTACCTGTCCAAGTCAAATCAATATTAAACCAAACCTACCCCCTTACGAACTAATCTTCCTAGACGATGCCTCTACTGACAAAAGTGTACCCACATTTGAAAAGCTGCTCTCACAAAAAAATAAGACCCATCTGAAAGTTCAACATATTGTTAATGATAAAAACTCTGGTTCTGTATTTAAACAATGGATAAAAAGAATCTCTGCAGCAACCGGTGATTATATTTGGATCGCAGAGGCCGATGACTTATGCGATAAGACATTTTTAACAGAAGTAATACAAGGGTTCCATATAAATAATGACGTTGCCTTAAGCTACACACAATCAAAGCAAATAGATGAACAAGGGAATATATTGGCCAATCATTATTTGGATTACACGAGTGATATCGATATAGAAAAATGGAAAACCCCTTATTTTCGAAAAGGCGTAGAAGAAATACAAGATACGCTACTTATCAAAAACACCATACATAATGTCTCAAGTGTAGTTTTTAAAAACATAGATATAAAAAAAACAGAAAAACAATTAGAAAAGTTTAAAAGGCAATTAACAAAGGTATGAAAGCATACAAAAAAGACGAGTCATTCTGACTCGTCTTAAAGTTGCTTGGCGACGTCCTACTCTCACAGGGACAAGGTCCCAACTACCATCGGCGC
>NZ_JAKUHD010000074.1:0-1450 GCF_022664325.1 Bacillus cereus group sp. BfR-BA-01310
TGAAGTGCACCCCGATTGTTAGACACAGTCTAACAATTGGAGGTGCACTTTTTTATGGCTAAATTTTCTTCAAAAGAAAAAATACGAGCGATAAGACGATATTTAGAGGGGACTGAAGGTGGAAAAACAATTGCTAAATCTATTGATGTTCACCCCAGTATGCTCTATCAGTGGATTAAACAATATGAATCCTTAGGTGAAAATGCTTTTAAAAAACGCTATACAGCCTACTCTACCCAGTATAAACTAGATGTACTTAATTATATGAACGAACAAGGGACATCTATCAGGGAAACAGCGGCGCTTTTCAATATTCCTTCTTACGAAACACTTCGAAAATGGAAAGTAGCTTATGAAACAGGAGGATTGGATGCCCTACAATCAAAGAAAAAGGGGCGTCCATCCATGGAAAAGAAAAAAACAAATACAACTAAAGATCAAGGAATAGTTGAAGACTCGATAGAGGCACTACAAGCGGAAAATGAGCGTTTACGTATGGAAAATGCGTATTTAAAAAAGTTGAATGCCTTAGTTCAAAACAAGGAGAAATCACGAAACAAGACAAAGCCCAAGTAATCTATGAATTAAGGCATGAATTTTCAGTGAAGGTGCTACTTCAGACCGCAGGTATTCCGCGTAGTACGTATTATTATTGGGTTAAAAGATTCGATCGTCCTGATTCAGATGTAGAACTAAAAGGATTGATTCGAACCATTTATGACGAACATGAGGGGCTTTATGGTTACCGTCGTATTCGTGATGAACTTACGAATCGCGGACATAAAGTAAATCATAAAAAAGTGTATCGTATCATGAAAGAATTGGGATTAAAATGTCTCGTTCGTATGAAAAAATATCGCTCTTATAAAGGAACAGTTGGAAAAATTGCACCTAACATTTTAAATCGCAACTTCCAAGCTGAAAAACCAAATGAAAAGTGGGTTACGGATATTACGGAGTTTAAATTATTTGGAGAAAAGCTATATCTATCGCCAATGTTGGACTTATTTAATGGTGAAATTATCACATACACAATTGGTTCAAGGCCAACTTATTCACTTGTTTCAACGATGTTAGACCAAGCGTTTGAACACTTAACCGTCAAAGATACACTCTTAATCCATTCTGATCAAGGTTGGCACTATCAAATGAAACAATACCGTCATTCCCTTACTAAACGTGGCATTACACAAAGCATGTCTCGTAAAGGAAACTGTTACGATAACGCAGTGATTGAAAACTTCTTTGGCATCATGAAGTCAGAATTTCTGTATCGAAAAGAATTTAAGAGTATAGAACATTTTAAGAAAGAACTAGCAAAATATATAAAGTACTATAATCATAAAAGAATTAAGGCAAAACTAAAAGGCATGAGCCCGGTACAATACCGGACCCATGCCCAAAAGGTTGCCTAATGAAATAATCTGTCTAACTTTATGGGGTCACTTCA
>NZ_JAKUHD010000075.1:0-1434 GCF_022664325.1 Bacillus cereus group sp. BfR-BA-01310
TCTTTCCAACCCTTCAAAATAACCCCTGAAGAATCCGCGTAAAAATGCTGACCATCTCTGTTTATCCAACTATTCGTTATCAATTTTCCAGAATTGTAAGCAGTCCATATAGAGGGATCTTTTGCATCAGATTTGAACTCTAACCCGTCATATGTCTTTCCTTCATGTTTCTTTGTCTCATTTTCCTTACGAGGATGCCAATCAATCAACCAATTATTCCACTCATTTGCTGCAAGGCGAGCTGTGAGTTTACTAGCTGTATTAATATCATCAGTAGTCCACGCTGGTGCACTTTTTCCAGTCCTAGGAACGTATAAATATTGCCCTTTATTATTTTTTAAAGAAAACTGACCATCCTTTCGAACAACAAGATCCCATATTTCATCAGAACTAATATCTCCATCATGAGTATAAATCCATTGACTACGATCTCCTGCCTTAGATGTAAGATATTTTACCTTCCCATTAAAGACAGACGATATAATAACCTTATTAGATCCCTTTTGAATTGGTGTAATTGTAAAATCGGTCCCTCGATTTGGATCCGCGTTACCTTCTTCATGGACATAATCTCCTGCTTCTAAGTTTATCCCGTCATTTATAATTTTTGTAGAAATAGAAGAATATCCCCCTGCTTTATGGTTTGTGTAGATATCAAGTGTACGTTTCTTCAGATCCTCACGAGCTTCAGGGTCATTCGTAGCATAATTAGAAAGAATATCTTTACTTACTGTCTTTGAAGTACTTGTTCCTAGCGTTTGTTTTTCTGCAGGTAGTTTCTTAAAAAGTTCATCCTCATCAACACCAATATTACGGATGCCATTATGATAAGCATTTGGGAAGTGTTGTTTTAAATATTTATATCCAAGATCATTTCTACGACTGCTATTGTCACTTTGTAGATAATAAGTTTTGAAGTTCGTAAGTGAAACAGCCGTATTTCCTTCATCTAGTTGTTTTTGTGTAATATACAAAATATCATGTTTTAATGGATCTGATTCATCAGGAGTTAAGTCTACAATTGTACCCGCCTGCTTAATACGAATTTGTTGTCCATGCTTGATTGTTTTATATTCAACTTTTCCATTTGGATAAGAAAGTTTAACCGTCTTGCTAAAATCGCGATTTTTATAATAATCAAATGCACTAATACCAAACTCTCCTTTTTGGAAAGTAGGAGCCATGTAAGTGATGTTTTCATAAAAATTATCATAACTAGTTTTTGCATTGACATCTTCTAACCATTTCCCAAACGCCTCTGCAGCAAACGCTTCATAGATACTTCCAATTGTTGTAATAATCGTTGCAGCCGTATCAACATCTGCTTGCACTTTATGCTCTGTTAATGGAGTGGCTAGTGGGATTCCGCTGAATAAGACTCCCATTGCAAGTCCTACAGGGAGGGCTTTTCGCATACCTTTTTTAGATTTTTTA
>NZ_JAKUHD010000076.1:0-1026 GCF_022664325.1 Bacillus cereus group sp. BfR-BA-01310
ATGAGTCTAGATGAAATCGTAAAAGATGAACGATATGGAATTTTAGTTGATAAAGCGGAGGCACAAAAAGATTCCTCATTTCATGAAAAAGAAGTGGAATTGTATAGAGAGATGAAGAAGGAAGGATATGCACCTATTGCCTCTTTAGAACAACAAATTCAACCTTCAAAAGAAAAGGAGTTAGATACTTTAGATAAGGATTTAAGCCGGAAATACGAAGCATACAGACGTTCACAATATGAAGAAACACCAGATGATATTGATAGTATTGTCACTCGTGTAAAGGCCGAAGAGCGGTATTATACAACAAAGTATGTTTCGATTGATAATGAGCTGGTAAGCCAGGAACACGTTGTGAAATTAGAAAGCCAGGTGGATGAGAAGCTTGGGAAAGAAGGAATAACGGTGAATCAGTCTACAACTTCAAAGGAAATGGATGTAGATAAAAAGTTTCAGCCATCAAACGGAAAACAAACGAATAATAAAGAAAAAGACAAGGAGCCAGAGCCTGGTAATGTAGAGCAGTCGAAGGCTACAAAAAAATCAAGTAGAAAAAGAGAAACAATGGAAATGGAACGATGAAAAATTTTATAACAGGAAAACCAGATTAAATCATTTTTTGTTACTCAATTGAGATAACGGAGAGTGATTTTTTTATATCTAAAAATGAAAGAGGGAAAAAGTAAAAGCCCTCTTTCTTGTTTATAGGACGAAAGGAGTGAATGTCATGAATGTATGGCTGTTTGCGGGCTGTATGTTCCTTTTAGCTGTCTTTTTGAACACATTGTTATTATTTGGTCACAGAATGATGAAAAAGCGCAGGGATAAGAAATGGAAGCGTAAAACTAAAATTGCAGAATAATAGGAGGTACTACGTATGGGAAAAACATTGTTTATTGCAGAGAAGCCGAAGGTAGCCGTTGAATTATTGAAATCACCTAGATTTAGAAACTCGCAAAAATATCCAGGAAGTAAGCCATATTATGGCTACTATGAAAATGAAAATTACATTATTAGTTGGTGCCG
>NZ_JAKUHD010000077.1:0-998 GCF_022664325.1 Bacillus cereus group sp. BfR-BA-01310
ATAGAAAGAAAATGTTGCAGCTCCGAGGCATTTTTACATCTACGAAATTGTTTCATTGTAAAAGTTCTTTCATTTGTATATTTTTTTGAAAGGGACAGAGGACTTTCGACAAAAAAGAAGAAATGATACGTGATCAGTATTTTTTTGCTATATCATGATATCGTTCTCATACATATCATGAAAAAGATTGTAAACAAATAAAAAAAGGAAGTGAGGTGAAAAGCGGTGCTTACCCATAAAGCGTATCAGTTTCGGATCTATCCTAGTTTAGAACAAAAAATAGCTATTACGAAAACAATTGGTTGTTCACGTTTTGTATTTAACTACTTTTTGGAAAAGTGGAATGATAGATATAAAGAAACAGGAAAAGGGTTATCCTATGGCACTTGTCCTTCGCAATTACCTACTCTCAAAAAAGAATTTGTATGGCTAAAAGAAGTGGACAGTATCGCTCTACAATCTTCTCTTCACAACCTCGCTGACTCTTATGTAAGATTCTTCAAAAAACAAAACAAAGCTCCTCGGTTTAAATCGAGAAACAATAAAGTCCAATCCTATACAACGAAACACACAAATGGAAACATTGCGATTATAGATAATAAATTGAAGTTACCGAAACTTGGTCTTGTCAAATTTGTCAAAAGTCGTGAGGTAGAAGGACGAATTTTGAGTGCTACTGTCAGAAGGAATCCAAGTGGAAAATATTTTGTCTCGATTCTTGCTGAAGCAGAAGTACAAGAATTACCGAAGACCGATTCCGCTGTTGGTATAGATGTTGGTGTGAAAAACTTTGCTATTCTTTCAACAGGTGAGGTATTCGGTAATCCAAAATGGTTTCGGGTATTAGAAAAGAAACTCGCTCATGCCCAGCGTATGCTATCTAGACGTACAAAAGGTGGAACGAACTGGCAGAAACAGCGAATGAAAGTCGCTCGTATTCATGAACGAATTAAACAGGCAAGAACGGACTATTTGCAAAAACTCTCTACTAGGATCAT
>NZ_JAKUHD010000078.1:0-736 GCF_022664325.1 Bacillus cereus group sp. BfR-BA-01310
AAAGCCGAATTAATTGAAGCAGTGCGCCAAGCTTTATATATGAGTAAAATTTGTTCTTATGCACAAGGATTCACGCAATTGAAGGCAGCTTCTGAGGAATATGATTGGAACCTTGATTTTGGCAGCATTTCTATGCTTTGGAGAGGCGGATGTATTATTCGTGCAGCCTTTTTACAGAACATTAAAGAGGCTTATGAGACAAACACTGACCTACCGAACCTTTTACTTGATCCATACTTTAAAGAAATTGTAGAGTCATATCAAGGCGGATTACGTCAAATTATCTCAGTGGCTGTACAACAGGGCATTCCGGTACCTGCATTTTCAGCAGCAATTTCTTATTATGACAGCTATCGTACTTCAACACTACCTGCAAACTTATTACAAGCGCAGCGCGATTATTTTGGAGCACATACGTATAAACGAGTGGATAAAGAAGGTACATTCCATACAAAATGGATATAAAATAAAAAATGGACCAAGATTAAATTCTTGGTCCATTTTTTATCCCGCAATTCGTAGGCGGTAAGACTCCCACTGATGGAAGCTTCACTTTATTGGAATAATAACACACGCGCTGGTGATGCATCTGTACCCATTAGTTTTAATGGGGCCGCAACCATAAAGTATGTTCCTGCTTCTACTTCTTTAAATGTTAATCCTTCGATTACAATAATATCGTGTGCAAATAGTGTTTTATGGGTTGGGTGACCTTCTTGGGCACGTTCAACACCTA
>NZ_JAKUHD010000079.1:0-700 GCF_022664325.1 Bacillus cereus group sp. BfR-BA-01310
GTATGTTCTTTGAAAACTAGATAACAGTGTAGCTCATATTTTTTAATTTTAGTTTGGTTAAGTTAGAAAGGGCGCACGGTGGATGCCTTGACACTAGGAGTCGATGAAGGACGGGACTAACGCCGATATGCTTCGGGGAGCTGTAAGTAAGCTTTGATCCGAAGATTTCCGAATGGGGAAACCCACTATACGTAATGGTATGGTATCCTTACCTGAATACATAGGGTATGGAAGACAGACCCAGGGAACTGAAACATCTAAGTACCTGGAGGAAGAGAAAGCAAATGCGATTTCCTGAGTAGCGGCGAGCGAAACGGAATCTAGCCCAAACCAAGAGGCTTGCCTCTTGGGGTTGTAGGACATTCTATACGGAGTTACAAAGGAACGAGGTAGACGAAGCGACCTGGAAAGGTCCGTCACAGAAGGTAACAACCCTGTAGTCGAAACTTCGTTCTCTCTTGAATGTATCCTGAGTACGGCGGAACACGTGAAATTCCGTCGGAATCTGGGAGGACCATCTCCCAAGGCTAAATACTCCCTAGTGATCGATAGTGAACCAGTACCGTGAGGGAAAGGTGAAAAGCACCCCGGAAGGGGAGTGAAAGAGATCCTGAAACCGTGTGCCTACAAATAGTCAGAGCCCGTTAATGGGTGATGGCGTGCCTTTTGTAGAATGAACCGGCGAGTTACGATCCCGTGC
>NZ_JAKUHD010000080.1:0-609 GCF_022664325.1 Bacillus cereus group sp. BfR-BA-01310
TTTTACAAGGAATTACGGTATATATGACAAACATTCCTACGGAATGGGTATCAAAAGAGAAAATCTATGATTTATATTCACTACGTTGGCAAATTGAACTGTTATTTAAAATATGGAAATCCTGGTTTCAAATTCATCGTTGTAAATCTATTAAACAAGAGCGATTAGAATGTCATCTTTATGGACAACTCATTAGTATCCTATTATGTTCTTCTACAATGTTTAAGATGAGAGAACTCCTGTTACGTAAGAAACAGAAAGAGCTAAGTGAATATAAAGCGATGTACATAATTAAAGATTATTTTTCACTTTTTCACCAAGCATTACACAAAAACACCCAAGAGCTATCAAAGGTTCTCCTTCGTCTGTTTAACCTCCTACAGCACAACGGACGAAAATCTCATCGATACGAGAAAAAGACAGTCTTTGATATTTTGGGTGTTGTCTATGAGTATACCACTTCTACTCATCAGGTAGCATAGTAAAAAAATTCAAACCCGTCAGGGTTTATTTGATATGCCTACTTTTATAACATCTATAAACGATAATAAAATACTACGTGAAAAGACCGCATTTTGTATAAATATATCCCTTAAGTTGATGGGTGTG
>NZ_JAKUHD010000081.1:0-573 GCF_022664325.1 Bacillus cereus group sp. BfR-BA-01310
GAACAATACATTTCAAACAGATGTTATTTTAGAGATTCCGGATCTTCCTGAATCTGATTTTATGAATGAACTGAGAGATCAAGAAGAAATGGATGAAATTGATTCTGTTGATTTATGGATTAACCATAGTAAAATGTCGGAAATATCCTCTAAACAAATGATTGTTTTTAAATCTTCAACTTTAAAGAATGAATTTCGAGATCAAGAAAAGTTGGATGAAATCGACTCTGTTGATGAAATGAATAATACATTTCAAACAGATGTTATTTTAGAGATTCCGGATCTTCCTGAATCTGATTTTATGAATGAACTGGGAGATCAAGAAGAAGTGGATGAAATCGATTTTGTTGATGAAACAAATAATACATTTCAAATAGATGTTATTTTAGAGATTCCGGATCTTCCTGAATCTGATTTTATGGATGAACTGGGCGATCAAGAAGAAGTGAATGAAATTGATTCTGTTGATGAAATGAATAATACATTTCAAACAGATTTTATCTTTGAAATTTCGGATCTTCCTGAATTTGATTTTATGAATGAACTGGGAGATCAAGAAGAAGTGGATGAAAT
>NZ_JAKUHD010000082.1:0-557 GCF_022664325.1 Bacillus cereus group sp. BfR-BA-01310
AATTTTCACACCAGCTTTATGACTACATCCTCCGGCACCAGGATAAGTAGATGCAAATCGATCCGGCACTTGAAATGTTGTAGAATCAAGGATAAGAATACGCTCAAAGTAAGTAGAAAGAGTATGAGAAATCTTAGATAGTCCCCCAATTTTAGCTTGTAGAAGTGTAGTGAATACAGTTCGAAAGAAGGCTACAGAAGCCGAGTTAAATCGCCGATTAAGTCCCTCAGGACTTAATAAAATTCCTGTTGAGGTTTCTAATTGACTACAAAGTTGAGTAAGAGAGGTAGTAGCAATTTGTTGATTTAACCATACACACAAAGATAAAAAATGGTGCCCATGGCACTTACGTTTTCGTTTCATTCCGCCTGCTTCTATAGCTAATTGATTAAGTGTAGCGGGAGACATATAGCGATATAACTCTTCGGCAAATAAAGACAACTCTTGTTTTTGATGCATATTCATAAAAAGCACGTCACCCTTTCTCATTAACATAAGAGAATAGTAACGTACTTTCAACTTCAAGAATAGTCTGAATCCTTAAGTTGATGGATGTG
>NZ_JAKUHD010000083.1:0-537 GCF_022664325.1 Bacillus cereus group sp. BfR-BA-01310
TTTTCCTAAAGCTGGTTCGTTACTTACATACTTGATGCTGAAAATGCTTTGGTCGTTTAGAGGCATTGCGATAATTGCTGTTGTTAGTTTATTTCGCATTTTCATTGGCAATGCATCTCTGTTTCGGTCCATATATTCATGATGCCCAGCCAAGATAAAGTAGATGCCTACTGCACGAGATGAATCTATTAAAGTTGCTGCCGCTACGTCGTCGATGTAAACAAGTCGATTCAATTCTTCAACGTTTGCGATAACAATGAGTTGTTTTGCGAATGTTGGTATTTCTCTACCTTCTTGTCTTGCTTGTGCTAATTCATTGGATCGTTCGCGAATAGTTTCCATCCAATGCTTGAGATGTGTATTTACATCATTTTCTGCTACGATGCAATGGGTCACATTCTCTTTATGTTGAACAAATCCGTATTCGCTTGTATCTACTAACGTTACACTTTCAAAATAGTCTTTATTCGTTTGAGAAATGATACTTGATACGACTTGTTTTCTTATACTATCGTCTACACTATAAATCATTAAGTG
>NZ_JAKUHD010000084.1:0-529 GCF_022664325.1 Bacillus cereus group sp. BfR-BA-01310
AAAAGTGCGGGTGAAGGGAGTCGAACCCCCACGCCAAAGGCGCCAGATCCTAAGTCTGGTGCGTCTGCCAATTCCGCCACACCCGCATATTTTATTAAAAATGGTGAGCCATGAAGGATTCGAACCTTCGACCCTCTGATTAAAAGTCAGATGCTCTACCAACTGAGCTAATGGCTCTTAATGGCTGGGCTAGCTGGATTCGAACCAGCGCATGACGGAGTCAAAGTCCGTTGCCTTACCGCTTGGCTATAGCCCATTAATTAAGAATGGTGGAGGGGGGCAGATTCGAACTGCCGAACCCGAAGGAGCGGATTTACAGTCCGCCGCGTTTAGCCACTTCGCTACCCCTCCGACATAAATGGTGGAGGATGACGGGATCGAACCGCCGACCCCCTGCTTGTAAGGCAGGTGCTCTCCCAGCTGAGCTAATCCTCCATTTTGCCTGGCAACGTCCTACTCTCACAGGGACAAGGTCCCAACTACCATCGGCGCTAGAGAGCTTAACTTCCGTGTTCGGTATGGGAACGGG
>NZ_JAKUHD010000085.1:0-485 GCF_022664325.1 Bacillus cereus group sp. BfR-BA-01310
TTCACAACATTAGCTAAGTGAATTTGTGGCGGAGCATCAAACAGGATATGTATGTGATCCTCTTCACCGTTCATTTCAATAATTGTACAATGCCACTTTGTAAATAGGTTGTGGGCAATTTCCTCGAGCCTATTTTTTATGTTTTCATTGATACAAGGATGTCTGTATTTTGTAACGACAACTAAATGATATGTTAGTTTATATATCGCGTGTCTATTCTTGTTAAATTCATGCATGAAACCACCCCTTATTATTTTACAACTAATTTATGATAGGTTACAATCCTAACATACTCAAATACGAAACGGAAGGAGGGTTTGTTGGATGTCCGCGAAAAAATCTAAAACGTTAAAACATAAAATAACAAATCAAACAAACATATTTGAACCAACGGTTCAAATTTTTAATGAAGCACTTTCGTATTTTATGAATGTTATTGATAAAGAATTTTTAAGTTTGGACGATTGGAACACAAAAGGAATCGT
>NZ_JAKUHD010000086.1:0-485 GCF_022664325.1 Bacillus cereus group sp. BfR-BA-01310
TCTTAGATTTGAAACGCGGGGCACTGTTTTGTTTTTTGAAAAAACGTGTATAAGCATCCGCAAGGTTGCGAACAGACGACTGAATAGCAATACTATCCACTTCTTTTAGCCAAACAAATTCCTTCTTCATGGCAGGAAGTTTGGCAGAGCATGTACCATATGTCAAACCTTTTCCTCTTTCTTTGTATGCGTTATCCCATAGAGATAGGAAATGATTGAATACAAAACGAGAACAGCCAATCGTTTTATTGATTAGAGTTGCTTGTGCTTTATTTGGATATATACGAAATTTATATGCTTTATTGATAATCATTCGTTTCACCTCCATTTCTACATATGTCTATTATACAACAAACATACATTCGATAGGTAGTGAAGTGATAATGACAAATTGTCCAGTAACACTTTACATATGTCGAACAATTAAGATGGCTTCATGCCATCCCTTGTCCGAAGCCAATTCATCTCCCACCTACTCACTGGGC
>NZ_JAKUHD010000087.1:0-480 GCF_022664325.1 Bacillus cereus group sp. BfR-BA-01310
GGTCTTTTTCTACTGGCTGGTTAATAAATGTACGTCCAATGACAGTTCCATCGGAACGAATGGCAGAACATACCGCAGAATTGGTCATTCCGAGGTCCACGGAAATAATCGTTTGGTCTTTTATGTTTGTTTTATTTAACGGAACTTTCTTCTCATAGGAGATAGCTAGGTAGTATTTCTTACCACTTTTTATCAACTTTGGATTGCATTCTTTCCAACCTGAAACGCCTCTCTTTTCTAAATCCATTGGTTTATATGTAATATCTATCCAAACCCAATCTTTTTTTATAAATAACTTTAATTTCGCTTCATGGTTACTTCCTTTTTCAAACATGTTACCGCGGTAGAACACAGGAAATTCATTGTGTTCAAGTTGAAAAAAACGTTTCCCCTCTTGTTTCGCTTGTTCTTTTTCTTCTACCCAGTTTTGGAGTAAGGAACGATAACTTTTCACTTTTCCGAAGGCGGAAGCGATAGCCG
>NZ_JAKUHD010000088.1:0-472 GCF_022664325.1 Bacillus cereus group sp. BfR-BA-01310
AGTCTGGTAATGATGGCAGAGAGGCCACACCCGTTCCCATACCGAACACGGAAGTTAAGCTCTCTAGCGCCGATGGTAGTTGGGACCTTGTACCTGTGAGAGTAGGACGTTGCCAGGCAAATGGAGGATTAGCTCAGCTGGGAGAGCACCTGCCTTACAAGCAGGGGGTCGGCGGTTCGATCCCGTCATCCTCCACCATTCTAGCCGGCTTAGCTCAATTGGTAGAGCAACTGACTTGTAATCAGTAGGTTGGGGGTTCAAGTCCTCTAGCCGGCACCAGCAACTATGGCGGTTGTGGCGAAGTGGTTAACGCACCGGATTGTGGCTCCGGCATTCGTGGGTTCGATTCCCATCAGTCGCCCCATTTTTCTTAAATAAATTAATATGCGGGTGTGGCGGAATTGGCAGACGCACCAGACTTAGGATCTGGCGCCTTTGGCGTGGGGGTTCGACTCCCTTCACCCGCACTTTT
>NZ_JAKUHD010000089.1:0-462 GCF_022664325.1 Bacillus cereus group sp. BfR-BA-01310
GTAATTCCTTGTAAAAGTTTCGTACGCTCTGTATATGTAATTCCTTTTTTCTTTTCACGAATAGCTCGATCACGTAGGCGTTTTTGTTTTTGCTCCTCCGTACATTTATAAACCACAATGCGAGTAGGTAATTTGTCTTTGCTCCCTACATATACATCATGTAATTCATACACTTGGCCAGGCTGTAATTGGTTCATGATTTCTTCCAAATGAATTTGTATATATACCGGCCTCAGTTGAGCGGGTTTTGTTTTAAATACGACTGTTTCGAATTCTTTTCTATATATCTTAGTTGGTAACTTAAGACGTGATAAATAATATCCTTGCTTATCTTGAATAGACTTAAAGTCTTGTAAACGAAAATATCCTAAGTCACGAATATATAGTTCATTCTTTTGTGCCATACCTGTTCGAGTCGCACCATACGCCTGATCACTTCGTTTTCCTGGTTCAATTTTCACA
>NZ_JAKUHD010000090.1:0-460 GCF_022664325.1 Bacillus cereus group sp. BfR-BA-01310
GGCGCGCTTTTATTAACGGGAAGTGGCTCAGCTTGGTAGAGCACCTGGTTTGGGACCAGGGGGTCGCAGGTTCAAATCCTGTCTTCCCGATATTTCAAAAACATGGGGCCTTAGCTCAGCTGGGAGAGCGCCTGCCTTGCACGCAGGAGGTCAGCGGTTCGATCCCGCTAGGCTCCACTTACTTGAATATCTTTATGGCGGTGTAGCTCAGCTGGCTAGAGCGTACGGTTCATACCCGTGAGGTCGGGGGTTCGATCCCCTCCGCCGCTACCATAAAGGACCTTTAGCTCAGCTGGTTAGAGCAGACGGCTCATAACCGTCCGGTCGTAGGTTCGAGTCCTACAAGGTCCACCACTCAAAGTTTATATATCGGAGGTATACCCAAGTTCGGCTGAAGGGATCGGTCTTGAAAACCGACAGGCGGCGAGAGTCGCGCGGGGGTTCGAATCCCTCTACCTCC
>NZ_JAKUHD010000091.1:0-457 GCF_022664325.1 Bacillus cereus group sp. BfR-BA-01310
CTGGAAAATTGATAACGAATAGTTGGATAAACAGAGATGGTCAGCATTTTTACGCGGATTCTTCAGGGGTTATTTTGAAGGGTTGGAAAGAGCTTGATGGGAATACATATTATTTCACAGATTTCGGAAGAGAGACAAGGAAATGTGTTGAGATTGAGGGTAAGTACTATACCTTCAACGATGACGGTATTCTACAAAAATCAGCATGGGAAGAGACAGCGAATGGTCTAAACTATTCCGATGAATCTGGAGCACTTATTCAAGAAGGCTTGAAAGAAATTAATGGTCAAATTCATTATTTTAAAGATTTCAAGGCTGCTACAGGTAAACTACCTTTAGAAGATCAAGGTGTCATTCTTCATTTTGCCGAAGAAGGTAGGCTTTGGTTGGCTACTGGGCTGGATGGAAAAGCTCTAAACAAAACAAAAAATGTTACTTTTGACAATAAAACATTACC
>NZ_JAKUHD010000092.1:0-446 GCF_022664325.1 Bacillus cereus group sp. BfR-BA-01310
TCAAGGCATCCACCGTGCGCCCTTTCTAACTTAACCAAACTAAAATTAAAAAATATGAGCTACACTGTTATCTAGTTTTCAAAGAACATACCATTTGCTATATAAAATAGCTTTTTGGTGGAGCCTAGCGGGATCGAACCGCTGACCTCCTGCGTGCAAGGCAGGCGCTCTCCCAGCTGAGCTAAGGCCCCGTAAAATGTATGGTGGGCCTAAATGGACTCGAACCATCGACCTCACGCTTATCAGGCGTGCGCTCTAACCAGCTGAGCTATAGGCCCATACAAATTGCAGAAATTATTTATATCATATTCACATTTAAGAGTCAATACTTTTATTGAACTCTCAAAACTAAACGAAAACGAAACACGGAAACTTATATTGATGAACAGTGTTCATCAATTCTCCATAGAAAGGAGGTGATCCAGCCGCACCTTCCGATACGGCTA
>NZ_JAKUHD010000093.1:0-445 GCF_022664325.1 Bacillus cereus group sp. BfR-BA-01310
CTGGAAAATTGATAACGAATAGTTGGATAAACAGAGATGGTCAGCATTTTTACGCGGATTCTTCAGGGGTTATTTTGAAGGGTTGGAAAGAAATTGATGGGAATACATATTATTTTGCAGATTATGGAAGGGATACAAGGAAAGGTGTTGAGATTGAGGGTAAGTACTATAACTTCAACGATGACGGTATTCTACAAAAATCAGCATGGGAAGGTCTAAACTATTCCGATGAATCTGGAGCACTTATTCAAGAAGGCTTGAAAGAAATTGATGGTCAAATTTATTATTTTAAAGATTACCATGCTACTAAAGGTAAACTACCTTTAGTAGATCAAGGTGTCATTCTTCATTTTACCGAAGAAGGTAGGCTTTGGTTGGCTACTGGGCTGGATGGAAAAGCTCTAAACAAAACAAAAAATGTTACTTTTGACAATAAAACATTACC
>NZ_JAKUHD010000094.1:0-438 GCF_022664325.1 Bacillus cereus group sp. BfR-BA-01310
AGTTAACCATTTTTGACGTAATGGATGAAACTAAAAATAAGCTTTATGAGGTATTAGAGAAAAATGGATTAGATTATAAGATTCATAAGTACTATTTATATTCGGATTATGAGGGAGCTGTTCAATATTACTATATAAGAACAACCGACAATACAATTATTGATATGTGTATCTCTGATTTTCTAGAAATCTTCGCTATTCATAAAGGATTTAGCGATAAGCAAATTAGAAAAATTTATAACTGGAACTTATAAGTCTATATAAATAACAAATTTAATTAATGGAGGAATGAAGATTGCTGTATCGGAATGGAAAGCATTGAAAAAAGAAACAAAGTTAAAGTTATTACGTTATGCGATGCTGGAAAGCAAGTATAAGTATGCAAAATAAAAGCTCTTCATTTGCAAAAGCAAACAAAGAGCAAAGTCATGAGTGACC
>NZ_JAKUHD010000095.1:0-429 GCF_022664325.1 Bacillus cereus group sp. BfR-BA-01310
AGGTCTGAGTTGCCTGCATTTCGCTCGTCTCTATTAAAAGATGTCCTCCCGGTGCTAGCCAGAGAATTGCTTCTTTTGCTACTCTTCGCTGAATGTCAAGTCCATCCTCTCCTCCGTCAAGCGCCCACTTCGGTTCATGTAGGCGAGCCTCTTGTGGGAGCAGCTTTATTGCCTTGGTAGGAACATAAGGTACGTTCGCAACTAGGGTGTTCACATGGCCTTTAATTGAGTGAGGCAGAGCTGTATACAAGTCACCTTCAAAAACATGGCCACCGAAATCTGTTACGTTGCGGCTTGCACATCGTACTGCGACAGGGTCAATGTCAGCAGAGTACAATTCAACTTGTCCTAAAGCTGCTGCCAGTGCTACACCCACAGCACCTGACCCGCAACATAGATCAACGACGATATCACCAAAACATGACAGAG
>NZ_JAKUHD010000096.1:0-429 GCF_022664325.1 Bacillus cereus group sp. BfR-BA-01310
CCGTTCCCATACCGAACACGGAAGTTAAGCTCTCTAGCGCCGATGGTAGTTGGGACCTTGTCCCTGTGAGAGTAGGACGTTGCCAGGCAATTCGGAGGATTAGCTCAGCTGGGAGAGCACCTGCCTTACAAGCAGGGGGTCGGCGGTTCGATCCCGTCATCCTCCACCATTTAGCCGGCTTAGCTCAATTGGTAGAGCAACTGACTTGTAATCAGTAGGTTGGGGGTTCAAGTCCTCTAGCCGGCACCAGTTTTTATTGTACGAGCCATTAGCTCAGTTGGTAGAGCATCTGACTTTTAATCAGAGGGTCGAAGGTTCGAATCCTTCATGGCTCACCATTTTAATAAAATATGCGGGTGTGGCGGAATTGGCAGACGCACCAGACTTAGGATCTGGCGCCTTTGGCGTGGGGGTTCGACTCCCTTCACC
>NZ_JAKUHD010000097.1:0-425 GCF_022664325.1 Bacillus cereus group sp. BfR-BA-01310
TGCTCTTTGTTCTTGTTCGTTAAACGAGATTTCCTCTCCAATCATGTAAGAGTGCGCTTTTCTTTTAAACGAAATAAATTCTCCATTTGGAGTTAAAACAACTACGCTATGTTTTTTTATATCCATCACAATTCCTTTATTCATCATGCTACCCCTCTTATATAATCAAGAATGTATGTATAGTTGTTTGCAAAGATAATACACATTGCAATAATGTATTTTCTATGCCGCTCTAACGTTTTACGACTTACCCTAACACGTGGTTCAATATGTTTAAGCGGTAACTTTTTCTTTCGGAACAGCTCTTCCATCATTTTCTCGTCTTTTATAATAATCTTTACAATTTCTATTAAGTGCTCACGCGTATCACGATGCTTAGGAGATTCCTTAGCAAGCTCTGAAAATGTGATTTTAAACTCAGCTAG
>NZ_JAKUHD010000098.1:0-423 GCF_022664325.1 Bacillus cereus group sp. BfR-BA-01310
GTTCTCTCACTTGTTCTCTTGTAATTTTAATTACTAATTCTTTATCCTTTACGAGTAACACAATTTCATCTTCTCCAATTTCTTTTATGACTCCTAATGCGATATCTTCATGAAATAGTAACATCTAAATAACCTCCTATTTTTTTATAAAAAGAAACAATGTAGCTTACGTTACATTGTTCTTTGATGCCTCATGATCTAAACGTTTTTGTCTTAAATGGCTAATTCGTTCTTCCACAGTTTTCTTTGCCATCTTCACACTTTCCATCTCCTGTTTATCAGTCGTAATAATGCTGTCTACGCCTTCTAAAAAGAAATAACCATTTAATAACTCAATTAAAACTTGTGTATTTCGATCCGCACTATTTGCACCAAGACGAATTTTTGTTAGCTCACTTTTTAATATGTCATGAAGATTTTTAG
>NZ_JAKUHD010000099.1:0-418 GCF_022664325.1 Bacillus cereus group sp. BfR-BA-01310
CCGAAGAAGGTAGGCTTTGGTTGGCTACTGGGCTGGATGGAAAAGCTCTAAACAAAACAAAAAATGTTACTTTTGACAATAAAACATTACCATTTGGGAAAGAGGGTGTAATTAAGCCACTAGGGATCAGCAGATTAGGTAATACAGTGACATATTTTAGTTTAGAAGATGGAATTAACTATTCCGGTTGGAAGGAATTTGGTGGAGCAAAATATCATTTTAAAGATGGCCAATCTTCTGCTGTGAATGGCACAGCAACTATTGACGGCAAAACATATTACTTTAATGAATATGGGGAAACTACTCTGACAGGGTTTGTTAAAAAAGATGGTAAGACATACTATTATGACGATAAAGGCAAAATGCTAACAGGCTGGCAACAAATCAATGGTAAATGGCATAGCTTCGAGGATTCTGG
>NZ_JAKUHD010000100.1:0-413 GCF_022664325.1 Bacillus cereus group sp. BfR-BA-01310
AAAAATCTTTCAAATAGCTCTAACTTGCACAATGCTTCCCGTTAATATAATACGCTGATTCTGTGAAAACCGTAAATACAACCTCTACTTCTGGAAGTCCAAAATCCATTACATATGTAGTAATGGCCTTGGCAAATCGATCACGAATTTCCTGTCCACGCTCGAACCATTTCACTTCAATAAGAGGAAACGCTTCTATTTCTTCTCCATTGAATACAAACGTAGAACTTGGTAGTTCCAACGTAAAATTATCCGTACCACACTCACAAATCTCTGCGAGCTCTTCTACTAATGGCTTGCTTATGCGTTTTAATTGTTCAGTAGTAATTCCACGAAACACAACATGCGGCATGTGAATCCCTCCGTTAGATAGCTTTATATTTGCTCACATCATAGCACAATTTATTTTGCTG
>NZ_JAKUHD010000101.1:0-403 GCF_022664325.1 Bacillus cereus group sp. BfR-BA-01310
TTGGACGTACATTTATTAACCAGCCAGTAGAAAAAGACCGGATGGATCGAATGAGTAAGAATGTAAAAATCGCACAAAAGAAATATGGGTACATTTCCGCTCCTAACCTTTGGAGAAAGATAAACGGTCTACAAAAACATATCATGATAGATACAGCTCGTCGCATCGTAAACTTTGCGGAACAGCACCATGCTGATGTGATTGTATTCGAATTTTTAGGGAAAATGAAATTTTCACCTAACACTAACGGAGCCAAACGACTCAAACAAAAATTGCACCATTGGTGCAAAAATGGCATTCAAAATAAAGTACAACAAATGGCGCACTACCGAGGAATTCGTATTCGTCGGGTAAATGCTGCAAATACTAGCAAACTAGCCTACGATGGCTCAGGTGAAGTTGT
>NZ_JAKUHD010000102.1:0-398 GCF_022664325.1 Bacillus cereus group sp. BfR-BA-01310
ATGGTAAGACATACTATTATGACGATAAAGGCAAAATGCTAACAGGCTGGCAACAAATCAATGGTAAATGGCATAGCTTCGAGGATTCTGGGGAAGCTACGGTAGGAAAATTCACCGCTTGGTCACGTACCAGTAGCAAGTTTGGACAATACAACTTCTATGCTAAAGAAAATGGCGAGATTTATGTAAATGAAACTGTTAGACTTGAAACAATACATGGATATAGAGACCATATCTTTGATGAGTATGGACATTTAACGATCAAATGGGACAGTTAAGATCCCTTGCATGTAATAATAAGATAATAAAAAAACAACAATGAATTTTTAGGGATTATAGGAGCGTGTTAAGAATGATCATAACAACAACTAATACTATTCAAGGTAAAGAAATTATTG
>NZ_JAKUHD010000103.1:0-398 GCF_022664325.1 Bacillus cereus group sp. BfR-BA-01310
GAGTTCGGTGAAGGAGGGGTAACGGGTATCACGATTATTACCTACTATTTATTTGAATGGTCACCAGGCTTAGTCAACTTAATTTTAAATGCGATTTTGTTAATAGTTGGCTACAAATTTTTGAATAAGGTAACAACAATTTATACGATTATTGCTGTAGTTACCAACTCGCTTTTTCTTCATCTGACAGAAGGCTGGAATATTGCTTCGAATGAAATGCTGGTAAATGCCATTTTTGGAGGAGTATTTATAGGATGCGGGATTGGTCTAATCATTCGTGTTGGCGGAACAACAGCGGGTACTACCATCTTAGCAAGGATGACGCATAAGTATTTAGGATGGAGCATTAGCTATGGTCTGTTGTTTTTCGATTTAATAGTTGCTTTTTCATCTTATTT
>NZ_JAKUHD010000104.1:0-389 GCF_022664325.1 Bacillus cereus group sp. BfR-BA-01310
GTTTGGCAGAGCATGTACCATATGTCAAACCTTTTCCTGTTTCTTTGTATGCGTTATCCCATAGAGATAGGAAATGATTGAATACAAAGCGGGAACAACCAATCGTTTTATTGATTAGCGTTGCTTGTGCTTTATTTGGATATATACGAAATTTATATGCTTTATTGATAATCATTGGTTTCACCTCCAGTTCGGCATATGTCTATTATACAACAAACATACATTCGGTAGGTAGTGAAGTGATAATGACAAATTGTCCAGTAACACTTTACATATATCGAACAATTAAGATGGCTTTATGCCATCCCTTGTCCGAAGCCAATTCATCTCCCACCTACTCACTGGGCTGCGACCCTTCACGTTCCTTGAGGAAGGAGTCTTCTTGGCTA
>NZ_JAKUHD010000105.1:0-381 GCF_022664325.1 Bacillus cereus group sp. BfR-BA-01310
GATGTAGGACTAAAAGATTTTGCCATTTTGTCAGATGGAACAACCTATAAAAATCCGAAGTTTTTTCGATCATTAGAAGAGAAGTTAGCCAAAGCACAGCGTGTTCTTTCTAGAAGAACGAAAGGATCTTCTCGCTGGAATAAACAACGAATAAAGGTTGCTAGAATTCATGAATATATGACAAACGCTAGAAAAGATTACTTGGACAAAATCTCAACTGAAATCATCAAAAACCACGATGTTATCGGTATAGAAGATTTGCAAGTATCGAATATGTTAAAGAATCATAAGTTAGCAAAAGCGATTAGTGAGGTATCATGGTCACAGTTTCGAACCATGTTGGAATATAAAGCAACATGGTACGGTAAACAAGTCATTGTC
>NZ_JAKUHD010000106.1:0-373 GCF_022664325.1 Bacillus cereus group sp. BfR-BA-01310
CCGTTCCCATACCGAACACGGAAGTTAAGCTCTCTAGCGCCGATGGTAGTTGGGACCTTGTCCCTGTGAGAGTAGGACGTTGCCAGGCAATATTATTCCGCAGTAGCTCAGCGGTAGAGCTATCGGCTGTTAACCGATCGGTCGTAGGTTCGATTCCTACCTGCGGAGCCATGTGGAGAGCTGTCCGAGTTGGCCGAAGGAGCACGATTGGAAATCGTGTATACGTCACAAGCGTATCAAGGGTTCGAATCCCTTGCTCTCCGCCATAAGGAATTTATAATATTTGGCCCGTTGGTCAAGTGGTTAAGACACCGCCCTTTCACGGCGGTAACACGGGTTCGAATCCCGTACGGGTCACCACTTTTGGAGGATT
>NZ_JAKUHD010000107.1:0-372 GCF_022664325.1 Bacillus cereus group sp. BfR-BA-01310
AATATGCGGGTGTGGCGGAATTGGCAGACGCACCAGACTTAGGATCTGGCGCCTTTGGCGTGGGGGTTCGACTCCCTTCACCCGCACTTTTAATAAAATATCTCATACATGTCTTGCGGAAGTAGTTCAGTGGTAGAATACAACCTTGCCAAGGTTGGGGTCGCGGGTTCGAATCCCGTCTTCCGCTCCAATTTTCAATATGACATGCCGGGGTGGCGGAACAGGCAGACGCACAGGACTTAAAATCCTGCGGTGGGTGACCACCGTGCGGGTTCGACCCCCGCCCTCGGCACCATATGCGCCCGTAGCTCAATTGGATAGAGCGTTTGACTACGGATCAAGAGGTTAGGGGTTCGACTCCTCTCGGGCGCG
>NZ_JAKUHD010000108.1:0-364 GCF_022664325.1 Bacillus cereus group sp. BfR-BA-01310
CACCCGTTCCCATACCGAACACGGAAGTTAAGCTCTCTAGCGCCGATGGTAGTTGGGACCTTGTCCCTGTGAGAGTAGGACGTTGCCAGGCTTGTATTATTCCGCAGTAGCTCAGCGGTAGAGCTATCGGCTGTTAACCGATCGGTCGTAGGTTCGATTCCTACCTGCGGAGCCATTATGCTTCCATAGCTCAGCTGGTAGAGTACTTCCATGGTAAGGAAGAGGTCACCGGTTCAAGCCCGGTTGGAAGCTTGGAAAAAGTTTTGAAATTTTTTTGGCCCGTTGGTCAAGTGGTTAAGACACCGCCCTTTCACGGCGGTAACACGGGTTCGAATCCCGTACGGGTCACCACTTTTGGAGGATT
>NZ_JAKUHD010000109.1:0-352 GCF_022664325.1 Bacillus cereus group sp. BfR-BA-01310
ATCAAACTCTCCAATAAAGTTAGTTTGTCTAGCATCTAAAATAAAAATTGACGTTTCACGTTGTTTGTTTCGTTCAGTTTTCAAAGAACTTTTTTGGTGGAGCCTAGCGGGATCGAACCGCTGACCTCCTGCGTGCAAGGCAGGCGCTCTCCCAGCTGAGCTAAGGCCCCAAACAAGTATCGGGAAGACAGGATTTGAACCTGCGACCCCCTGGTCCCAAACCAGGTGCTCTACCAAGCTGAGCCACTTCCCGAAAGAAAACGCGCCCGAGAGGAGTCGAACCCCTAACCTCTTGATCCGTAGTCAAACGCTCTATCCAATTGAGCTACGGGCGCATATGGTGCCGAGGGCG
>NZ_JAKUHD010000110.1:0-351 GCF_022664325.1 Bacillus cereus group sp. BfR-BA-01310
AACTCATGAATTGACCTCCTTTGCTAGATTTTGTTTTTGATAGTAAAGGTCATTTTCTAAGTCACTAAGATTTCGTTTTTCCTTAAGCAATATTTCTTTTTGATTTTCCAATTCGAAAGTAAGTTTTCGCTCAATATATTGAGCATCTTGACTCATATTCATAAAAAACAATGACATTTCTCTATCTCTATGCCAAGTTCCTAAAATACGGTCGAACAAACGATGGTTTTGATTTTTCCATACATGAAAATCTTCTTCTGCTTGTTCCTGTGTTTGAATCGCAGATTGATTCCGATTCTGTTCTTCAAATACACTTCGTAATTTTTGATTTAATTGATTCATTTGTTTTTC
>NZ_JAKUHD010000111.1:0-350 GCF_022664325.1 Bacillus cereus group sp. BfR-BA-01310
TATGGTATATACAATAGAATTAGTAATTTATATTATTCCAGTAACTTTTCAAAGGTCCCCTTCTATACCTTCATTTCCGTAACAAAAGCAATGAGATATAGAAATATCTACTTATAGAAATAGGGATATTTCTATATTACGAAGGAGATTATAGTAGTGTTATGTGGTATATGTAATGGAATCAGGAATTTATATTATTCCAGTAACTTATCCCAAGCTCTCTCCTATACCTTTATTTCCGTAACAAAAGCAACGGGACATAGAAATATCTACTTATGGAAATAGGGATATTTCTATATCATTAAAAAAGAGCACAGTGACGATATGTGGTGCATATTATAGCATTAATG
>NZ_JAKUHD010000112.1:0-349 GCF_022664325.1 Bacillus cereus group sp. BfR-BA-01310
CATGAATATTAAAATTCTGTTTGGAAAATTTCATGTGTGTATTCACAGTTTTCTTTTACTCCCCTCCAAAAAATACAAAAAAGACATACCAATGGCAGGCTATGTGCCTTCGGTGTGTCCGTTTAGTAAGAATTTTAAATTTATTTATTTGTATATAATTCTTAAACAATTGATATTTATGTACAAGATTATCTTTATACAACTTGAATGTCAATACCTCTTCTCATTTAAGTTCTATAAGAAATACAACCTATAATTAGTCTAAATAAAAATTGGAATTGCACCATAGATAACTTCTTATTATTAATAATATGCATTCAGGTTCTTGTCACTTTCATTTAAACAAACT
>NZ_JAKUHD010000113.1:0-289 GCF_022664325.1 Bacillus cereus group sp. BfR-BA-01310
CATTTCAAACAGATTTTATCTTTGAAATTTCGGATCTTCCTGAATTTGATTTTATGAATGAACTGGGAGATCAAGAAGAAGTGGATGAAATCGATTCTGTTGATGAAACAAATAATACATTTTTAATAGATTTTATTTTTGAGATTCCGGATTTTCCTGAATTTGATTTTATGAATGAACTGGGAGATCAAGAAAAAATGGATGAAATTGATTCTGTTGATGAAACAAATAATACATTTCAAACAGATTCTATTTTAAAGATTCCGGATCTTCCTGAATCTGATTTTAT
>NZ_JAKUHD010000114.1:0-285 GCF_022664325.1 Bacillus cereus group sp. BfR-BA-01310
TTAGATTTTTAACGTCTTTGTTTTGATATCCACAACAAGAACATAATTGGCTTGAAGCAAATGTTTTCGATACGACAATGACTTGTTTGCCGAACCATTTTGCTTTATATTCCAATATGGTTCGAAACTGTGACCAGGATACCTCACTAATTACTTTTGCTAACCTATGATTCTTTAACATATTCGATACTTGTAAATCTTCTATACCGATAACATCGTGGTTTTTGATGATTTCAGTTGAGATTTTGTCCAAGTAATCTTTTCTAGCGTTTGTCATGTATTCAT
>NZ_JAKUHD010000115.1:0-273 GCF_022664325.1 Bacillus cereus group sp. BfR-BA-01310
AGATGATCAGGTTGATAGGTTCGAGGTGGAAGCATGGTGACATGTGGAGCTGACGAATACTAATAGATCGAGGACTTAACCATATAATATGAAGCAATGTTATCTAGTTTTGAAAGAATATAAAAAACTTGTTGACTTTAAAAGTTAAATGAGTTACAATAATTCTTGTCTTAAATGAATACAGTCTGGTAATGATGGCAGAGAGGCCACACCCGTTCCCATACCGAACACGGAAGTTAAGCTCTCTAGCGCCGATGGTAGTTGGGACCTTGT
>NZ_JAKUHD010000116.1:0-262 GCF_022664325.1 Bacillus cereus group sp. BfR-BA-01310
CATTTCTTCTTGATCTCTCAGTTCATTCATAAAATCAGATTCAGGAAGATCCGGAATCTCTAAAATAACATCTGTTTGAAATGTATTGTTCATTTCATCAACAGAGTCAATTTCATCCACTTCTTCTTGATCTCCCAGTTCATTCATAAAATCAGATTCAGGAAGATCCGTAATCTCTAAAATAACATCTGTTTGAAATGTATTGTTCGTCTCATCAACAGAGTCAATTTCATCCACTTTTTCTTGATCTCCCAGTTCATTC
>NZ_JAKUHD010000117.1:0-261 GCF_022664325.1 Bacillus cereus group sp. BfR-BA-01310
CTTTTTCTTCTACCCAGTTTTGGAGTAAGGAACGATAACTTTTCACTTTTCCGAAGGCGGAAGCGATAGCCGCGCGCCTGAAATAACTAGGGAACTTGTAAAACTGTTGGCTGAACTCTTTATATTTAGGAAGTGGGTTTGTTTTCGTCGTATGCGTCAACATTTCCACAGCCGGTACGATTCCTTTTGTGTTCCAATCGTCCAAACTTAAAAATTCTTTATCAATAACATTCATAAAATACGAAAGTGCTTCATTAAAAA
>NZ_JAKUHD010000118.1:0-257 GCF_022664325.1 Bacillus cereus group sp. BfR-BA-01310
CTTGCCAATTTTGATTTCTTCCGAAAACGCCAGGCTGGTTCTGGCTCTGGCTTTCTCCCCATACTCCTATAAAATTTTGGCTGGTACCGACAACACCAGCTTGCTCCTTACTATTACCATGAACCCCCTGCCAATTTTGACTTCTTCCGAAAACGCCAGGCTGGTCCTGGCTCTGGCTTTCTCCCCATACTCCTATAAAATTTTGGCTGGTACCGACGACACCAGCTTGCTCCTTACTTTCACCGTAGACAGCTTGT
>NZ_JAKUHD010000119.1:0-253 GCF_022664325.1 Bacillus cereus group sp. BfR-BA-01310
GTGGGACAGATGATTGGGGTGAAGTCGTAACAAGGTAGCCGTATCGGAAGGTGCGGCTGGATCACCTCCTTTCTATGGAGAATTGATGAACACTGTTCATCAATATAAGTTTCCGTGTTTCGTTTTGTTCAGTTTTGAGAGAACTATCTCTCATATATAAATGTATGTTCTTTGAAAACTAGATAACAGTGTAGCTCATATTTTTTAATTTTAGTTTGGTTAAGTTAGAAAGGGCGCACGGTGGATGCCTTGA
>NZ_JAKUHD010000120.1:0-249 GCF_022664325.1 Bacillus cereus group sp. BfR-BA-01310
CGATAACATCGTGGTTTTTGATGATTTCAGTTGAGATTTTGTCCAAGTAATCTTTTCTAGCGTTTGTCATGTATTCATGAATTCTAGCAACTTTTATTCGTTGTTTATTCCAGCGAGAAGATCCTTTCGTTCTTCTAGAAAGAACACGCTGTGCTTTCGCTAACTTCTCTTCTAATGATCGAAAAAACTTCGGATTTTTATAGGTTGTTCCATCTGACAAAATGGCAAAATCTTTTAGTCCTACATCAA
>NZ_JAKUHD010000121.1:0-241 GCF_022664325.1 Bacillus cereus group sp. BfR-BA-01310
AGCATGGTGACATGTGGAGCTGACGAATACTAATAGATCGAGGACTTAACCATATAATATGTAGCAATGTTATCTAGTTTTGAAGGAATATATATTTAAAATTCCTTTTGACATTCTGGAAAGAATGTGTATAATGATAAAAGTCTGGTAATGATGGCAGAGAGGTCACACCCGTTCCCATACCGAACACGGAAGTTAAGCTCTCTAGCGCCGATGGTAGTTGGGACCTTGTCCCTGTGAG
>NZ_JAKUHD010000122.1:0-239 GCF_022664325.1 Bacillus cereus group sp. BfR-BA-01310
GACAATGACTTGTTTACCGTACCATGTTGCTTTATATTCCAACATGGTTCGAAACTGTGACCATGATACCTCACTAATCGCTTTTGCTAACCTATGATTCTTTAACATATTCGATACTTGCAAATCTTCTATACCGATAACATCGTGATTTTTGATGATTTCAGTCGAGATTTTATCCAAGTAATCTTTTCTAGCATTTGTCATGTATTCATGAATTCGAGCTACCTTTACTCGTTGTT
>NZ_JAKUHD010000123.1:0-238 GCF_022664325.1 Bacillus cereus group sp. BfR-BA-01310
AAAAACAAAAACGCCTACGTGATCGAGCTATTCGTGAAAAGAAAAAAGGAATTACATATACAGAGCGTACGAAACTTTTACAAGGAATTACATATACAGAGCGTACGAAAATTTTACAAGGAATTACATATACAGAGCGTACGAAAATTTTACAAGGAATTACGGTATATATGACAAACATTCCTACGGAATGGGTATCAAAAGAGAAAATCTATGATTTATATTCACTACGTTGGCA
>NZ_JAKUHD010000124.1:0-237 GCF_022664325.1 Bacillus cereus group sp. BfR-BA-01310
GTGCTTTTGCCAACTTCTCTTCTAATGATCGAAAAAACTTTGGATTTTTATAGGTTGTTCCATCTGACAAAATGGCGAAATCTTTTAGTCCTACATCCATTCCAATGTAAGAATTTGTTTTTGGAAATTCTTGCACTTCTGTTTCTACTAACAATGACACAAAGTATCTACCAGAAGGGTTCCGTCTAACCGTAGCATTTAAAATACGTCCATTTACTTCACGACTTTTGGCAAATC
>NZ_JAKUHD010000125.1:0-235 GCF_022664325.1 Bacillus cereus group sp. BfR-BA-01310
ATGACTTGTTTACCGTACCATGTTGCTTTATATTCCAACATGGTTCGAAACTGTGACCATGATACCTCACTAATTGCTTTTGCTAACTTATGATTCTTTAACATATTCGATACTTGCAAATCTTCTATACCGATAACATCGTGGTTTTTGATGATTTCAGTCGAGATTTTATCCAAGTAATCTTTTCTAGCATTTGTCATGTATTCATGAATTCGAGCTACCTTTACTCGTTGTT
>NZ_JAKUHD010000126.1:0-231 GCF_022664325.1 Bacillus cereus group sp. BfR-BA-01310
TGTTACGGAAATGAAAGTATAGGAGAGAGCTTGGGATAAGTTACTGGAATAATATAAATTCCTGATTCTATTGTATATACCACATATCACTACTATGATCTCCTTTTCAATATAGAAACATCAATGCTTTAGATATTATCCATTAATGCTATAATATGCACCACATATCGTCACTGTGCTCTTTTTTAATGATATAGAAATATCCCTATTTCCATAAGTAGATATTTCTAT
>NZ_JAKUHD010000127.1:0-230 GCF_022664325.1 Bacillus cereus group sp. BfR-BA-01310
CACTCTATAATCTCCTTTTCAATATAGAAACATCAATGCTTTAGATATTATCCATTAATTCTATAATATGCACCACATATCGTCGCTGTGTCCTTTTCTAATAATATAGAAATATCCCTATTTCTATAAGTAGATATTCCTATATCCCGTTGCTTTTGTTACGGAAATGAAGGTATAGAAGGGGACCTTTGAAAAGTTACTGGAATAATATAAATTACTAATTCTATTGT
>NZ_JAKUHD010000128.1:0-220 GCF_022664325.1 Bacillus cereus group sp. BfR-BA-01310
CCTTGATTCTACAACATTTCAAGTGCCGGATCGATTTGCATCTACTTATCCTGGTGCCGGAGGATGTAGTCATAAAGCTGGTGTGAAAATTCAACTAGAGTATGACTTGTTGAGTGGAGAATTTTCTGATGTGAAAATTGAACCAGGAAAACGAAGTGATCAGGCGTATGGTGCGACTCGAACAGGTATGGCACAAAAGAATGAACTATATATTCGTGAC
>NZ_JAKUHD010000129.1:0-216 GCF_022664325.1 Bacillus cereus group sp. BfR-BA-01310
TTTTATAGGTTGTTCCATCTGACAAAATGGCAAAATCTTTTAGTCCTACATCCATTCCAATGTAAGAATGTGTTTTCGGAAGTTCTTGCACCTCTGTTTCCACTAACAATGACACAAAGTATCTGCCAGAAGGGTTCCGTCTAACCGTAGCATTTAAAATACGTCCCTTTACTTCACGACTTTTGGCAAATCGAACAAGACCTAGTTTTGGCAACT
>NZ_JAKUHD010000130.1:0-206 GCF_022664325.1 Bacillus cereus group sp. BfR-BA-01310
GTCTTATAAATTAGGGAGGAACAGCTTCGATACCTATACTATAAAAGATAGATGTGACCTGAATGTGAACATAGAGTGAAAGAGAAAGGGAGTTTTAAGTAAGAAGATAGAGGGAACAAAAAAATAAGACCATCACATATCGGATGGTCAAAGGAAGGGGACAATTTATGTCAATTTAATTAGGGATGGAAGCTATTCAAGACACT
>NZ_JAKUHD010000131.1:0-206 GCF_022664325.1 Bacillus cereus group sp. BfR-BA-01310
TTTTTGATGATTTCAGTCGAGATTTTATCCAAGTAATCTTTTCTAGCATTTGTCATGTATTCATGAATTCGAGCTACCTTTACTCGTTGTTTATTCCAGCGAGAAGAACCTTTCATTCTTCTAGAAAGAACACGCTGTGCTTTTGCCAACTTCTCTTCTAATGATCGAAAAAACTTTGGATTTTTATAGGTTGTTCCATCTGACAA
>NZ_JAKUHD010000132.1:0-203 GCF_022664325.1 Bacillus cereus group sp. BfR-BA-01310
GATTATAGAGTGATATATGGTATATACAATAGAATTAGTAATTTATATTATTCCAGTAACTTTTCAAAGGTCCCCTTCTATACCTTCATTTTCGTAACAAAAGCAATGAGATATAGAAATATCTACTTATGGAAATAGGGATATTTCTATATCATTAAAAAAGAGCACAGTGACGATATGTGGTGCATATTATAGCATTAATG
>NZ_JAKUHD010000133.1:0-200 GCF_022664325.1 Bacillus cereus group sp. BfR-BA-01310
CCTGAAACCGTGTGCCTACAAATAGTCAGAGCCCGTTAATGGGTGATGGCGTGCCTTTTGTAGAATGAACCGGCGAGTTACGATCCCGTGCAAGGTTAAGTTGAAGAGACGGAGCCGCAGCGAAAGCGAGTCTGAATAGGGCGTTTAGTACGTGGTCGTAGACCCGAAACCAGGTGATCTACCCATGTCCAGGGTGAAGT